>CAYTDM010000015.1:3299-53358 GCA_964436635.1 uncultured Sphingobacteriaceae bacterium | reverse complement strand
CCTAATGATTTGATAATTAATGAAACACTAAGAATGTAACTTAACATGTAGTATAATTGAAGTGAATAGACTGCTGAATTAAATGAGAAAATCTGATTAATATGAGAAAAGAAGTCAAATCAATTAGAATGATCGCATTATTCGTTTTTTCATTGGTCTGCCAAGTGGTTTTAGCCCAGAAGAATGAAAAAATAATTGCGGTAGCGCATTATGATTACGCGCATTTTATAGATACTACCAAATCCAAGGATGAAGGCGCAAACATTTTTTGAAGGCAGGAAGTGGAATGTTTAGTTTTGTCCAGATATTCCATTCCGGGCTGGCCCTTGGCACTTGAACGGTCTTCCTGGTTTAATAGTCCATGCTTCGGACTCAAAAGGTCACATTTCCTATAACCTAAGCGCATTTGAACAAATGGAAACGATTAGCCAGGGTATAGATTCCGAATCGGAGATCAATTTGGCGAACAGGGCTAAGCAAACCGCAGCAATCAAAACGAGTGCTGAGCATGTAGAAAAGCTTTGGGAAGGTTATGCTAAAAATCCACAAGCATTTATTCTAAATCTGCTTCGGAATCCGGGGGATGTAAAAGACGTATTATTGTTGGAGTCTTTAGCCTTAAAGCCCAACTCCAACAACCCAATCAGTCTGGCCGCGAAAAAATAAATTAAACTGTTTTTAAACGTTTTAAAATATCTTGCACGTAGCTCTTGAATTTCTTATCAGTCTCGATTAAATCCTCTACAGTTTGGCACGCATAAATCACTGTTGAGTGATCCCTGCCTCCGAAAAACTCACCGATGGATTTAAGTGACGTTTTAGTATGGTTTTTGGCTAAGTACATAGAAATCTGACGCGCTTGAACGATTTCACGCTTTCTGATCTTCGACTTGACCATTTCCACTGGCACTTCAAAATAATCGCAGACTAATTTTTGGATATAATCCATGGAAATCTCCTTTGAAGAATTTTTAACAAAGTTCTTCAACATGGTTTTGGCCAAATTTAAATCGACTTCCTTTTTATTTAGGGTGGCTTGCGCAAGCAAGGAAACCATGGCTCCTTCTAATTCACGCACGCTATTATCGATTTGCTCCGCCACATATTCAATCACATCTTCTGGAAGTTCGATGCCATCGCTGTACATTTTCTTTTGCAAAATGGCCATGCGGGTTTCCAAATCGGGCGCTTGTATATCCGCAGATAAGCCCCACTTGAAACGGCTTAATAATCGCTCTTCCAATCCAGCTAAATCTTTAGGCGGTTTGTCTGCTGTCAAAATGATTTGCTTGCTTGACTGATGGAGGTGATTAAAAATATGGAAGAAAATATCTTGTGTCTTTTCTTTGCCCGCAAAATTGTGAATGTCATCCATGATGATTACATCCATGGCTTGATAAAAGTTCACGAAGTCATTTACGGTATTTTTCTTTACCGAGTCGACAAATTGTTGACAAAACTTTTCGCAGGCTACATAAATGACCAGCTTATCTGGATAGCGCTGCTTGATTTCATTTCCGATGGCTTGAACCAAGTGGGTTTTACCTAAACCAACACCACCATACACCATCAAAGGATTGAACGATGTACCTCCTGGTCGTTCGGCTACGGCATAACCGGCAGAGCGAGCAAGGCGATTACATTCGCCTTCTATAAAATTATCAAAGCTGTAATTCTGATTTAATTGTGGATCCACCTGAAGTTTTTTCAACCCAGGGATCACGAATGGATTTTTAATATCCTTATTTAAGGAAATAGGAATAGGCATGGATTGCTTTTTTGCTTCCGCACCATTTCCATTTGAAGGCATGTTCGTGGTATAAGGATGGTTGGTAGAAGATTTTTCTACTACAATATTATATTCCAGGCGACCATTCTCTCCAAGTTGCTTTTTAATGGTCTTTCTTAAGAGCCCCACATAATGCTCTTCCAACCACTCGTAAAAAAACAAACTTGGTACTTGAATAGTCAAAACGTTGCCTTCCAATCTCACAGCCTTCACAGGCTCAAACCATGTCTTAAAACTTTGTGCAGGAATATTATCTTTTATGATCTGAAGACAACTATTCCAAACACTGACACTCGTTTTTTCCATTCGTAATTTCTTAATAAATTGATTCCCAATGATTGATTCAAAAAATGTGGATAACTTTTTCTAAAAACGAAGATGACAAAAAAAAATCACCTAAAAAATAAAAAAGCAAAATAATGCTTACCACACTGATTTTATGCAATTTACAATGTAAATTAGCGGTTTTTATCCGTTTATAAACCTGTCAAAAAAAATTTTGCACACCCTCTTGTGTATAATGCCAAACAAGCAAAGGACTTCTCCAAAATGGCAAAAAATGTCCCGTTATTTTTTAACAAATACAACTTACCAGCGGGTAATTCAGGTTAAAACAATTGGCTGGCTAAAGATAAAAAAATCTTAGACATTAAGCAAAGAAAAATCACAAAGTATCTAATAAAAAATTCCAATTGTAGTAGAAGTACGGATTTTAATGCAATCCTGCTATATTTGCTAAATCAGCTTTAAAAAATTGACATGCAATTTAAAGAGATTCAAGGTCACAAACACATCAAAAGTCAACTCATCAAGACGGTCCAAGAGCAACGAGTCAGTCATGCTCAATTGTTTTTGGGGCCTCAAGGTAATGGAGGGTTAGCCCTGGCGATTGCTTATGCGCAATACATCAATTGTGAAGCGCCTACTGCAGATGACAGTTGTGGTACCTGTGGACATTGTCGGAAATATCAAAAGCTCATTCATCCAGATTTACACTTTTCCTATCCGTTTTTTGCGAAGCATAAGGAAGATACAGCGACTACTTTTATACAATCCTGGAGGGAAGCGTTTTTAAAAAACCCGTATTTAGGGATGGAGGATTGGAGAGGATATTTTGAAGCGGAGAATAAACAAGCCAATATTAACATTGCGGAAGCGCATGATATTATAAAGAAACTTAGCTTAAAGTCCTTTGAGTCGAAATACAAGGTGTTAATTATGTGGCTGCCTGAGTATTTAGATAAACAAGGAAATGCGCTGCTAAAACTTATTGAGGAACCGCCTGAGAATACCTTATTTATTCTGGTGGCCGAAAATTCGGACCTTATCTTAAATACCATCCTTTCGAGAACGCAGTTAGTTAAGATTAAAGCGTATGATCGCGAACAAGTAGTGCATTACTTGGAAGCCTATGCGCCACAACTTTCTCATGAACAAATCGAAGAAATTTCGCTGATGAGTGAAGGGAGTTTGACCAGAGCCAGAAGTTATGTGGATGAGCTGGCTGAACCTTTTTTTGAGACTATGGTGCAGTGGCTTCGTTATTGTGTCACCGACGCAGGGAATGCCCTGATACCATTTTGTGAAAATAATCTGGCCATTTTGGGACGAGAAAACCAAAAGAGCTTTTTAAAATATACCCTTTCTATGATGCGTTCGGTGATGTTGGAACAAGTGGGTGCGGGGGATTTGCAGAGCATGCAGCCGGAAGCTAAATCGTTTGTGGGCAAATTTGCGGCGCGCTATGCGGTGGAACAAATCGAAGAGATGAGTAGGGTCGTTGAAGAAGCTATTTTTCATATAGAACGGAATGCTAACGCCAAGTTATTGTTTTTAGATTTATCTTTGCGTTTAGTTTTACTATTTAAATACAATACGTTCCGCAAAAAAGCGGACTCAACTATATAAACATAAGATTATGGGATGCAATGGATGCGCATCCGGTGGTGGTTGTGGAACTAGTTCTATACCAAATGGTTGCCAGAACAATGGCTCCTGCATGACCAGCGGATGTAATAAATTAGACGTTTACGATTGGCTTAGCCACATGGATATGCCAACTAATTATACACCTTTTAATATAGTAGAAGTTAGATTTAAAGGTTCGCGTAAGGATTTTTTTATCAATGAAGAAAACATCTACCTTGAAATGGGTGAAATGGTGGTCGTGGAGTCTCCAACTGGGGGATACGATGTGGGCCACGTCTCTTTAACAGGTGAATTAGTGCGGCTGCAAATTAAGAAGAGCAAAACCAGACAAGAAGATATTCTTAAAAAGATTTATAGAAAAGCGAACGAAAACGATGTTATCAAATGGAGAGCAGCGAAGGATTTAGAATGGGAAACCATGCACCGGGCTCGCACCTTGGCACTTGAACTTGGGCTTTCCATGAAAATAAGCGATGTAGATTACCAAGGGGATAAAACCAAGGCTACCTTCTACTATACCGCTGAAGGTCGTGTAGATTTCAGGGAATTAATTAAGAAAATGGCGGAAGCATTCCGTATTCGTATTGAAATGCGTCAAATCGGCATGCGGCAGGAAGCAAGTCGTTTGGGGGGTATTGGTGCCTGCGGCAGGGAATTATGTTGTTCTACCTGGTTAACTGACTTTAAGACGGTGTCTACATCGGCTGCTCGCTATCAAAACTTGTCCTTAAATACCTTGAAGTTAGCGGGTCAGTGTGGCAAATTAAAATGCTGTTTAAACTATGAATTAGACAGTTATATGGACGCGTTAAAAGACATTCCTTCCAATGTGGACAGGATTGAAACTCAACGCGGCGTGGCGTATCTTCAAAAGACAGATATCTTTAAGAAAATCATGTGGTTTAGTCATCCGGGTGAAGAAAGTTGGATGGCGATTCCTGTGGATCGTGTTAAAGAGATTAAAAAGCTCAATGAATCTGGTCAAAAGCCGGAAGAAACGGGCATGACCATCGAAGAGCCGGTAACAGATAAAAACGCGGCCTTCGATTATGAAAATGTGGTCGGTCAAGAAAGCTTAACTCGGTTAGACGATAAGAACAAGAAAAAGAGGAAGAAGAAAAAGGTTAATAAAAACGGGAGTAGCCCTGCAGCCGCGGCGAACAAGCCAGCTCAAAACGGAAAGGCTCCCAGTCAAACCGGGAATAATGGTCCTCAGAATGGAAACGCTCCTGCGAAAGCAGCTAAGGGAGATCAGCCAGCACGACCTGGACAAGCGAAGCCCAAAAAACAAGGGGCTAAACCCGCACCTCAAGCTAAAGATGGGGCCAATGTTCAAGGAAGCGTAGGAAATGAAGGTGCAAATCGACCTCAAGGTGAACAAGGTGCGGCAAATCGCCCACAGGGCAATCGGCAGAACAGGAACCGCAAACGTCCGTCTTCGAATAAAGGAAAGCAAAAACCATCGGAAGAATCATGATAAGAATGGCACATAGGAAGGTGCCTATTTTATGCGCCATCCTATTGATTTTTATTTCTTGCAGGGATCAACATCGAATTCTGGACCGATTTGAGCCCATTCCAAATCGTGCATGGGAGACAGCGCATCAGCCTGAAATGACCGTGCACGTTTCCGACAATAAAGTTCCTCATACGATTTATGTAAATTTGCGGCATACCCATCAGTATCGGTATGCCAACATCCATTTGAGGATGCATGTATTTTCGGCTTCAGACAGTGGTGAAGTCCATTTGCCAGCGAAAGAAATCAAACGGATTCAATTGCGATTAGCAGAAAATGATGGGCGTTGGCTGGGCAAACAACAGGGGAATTTATATACCCTTCAAAAGCCAATACTAAAGAATTATTACTTTCCGGATACGGGAAAATTTGTCCTACGCCTGGAGCAATTTATGCGGGATAATCCGCTTGAACACGTTACTGAGGTGGGTTTGAGGATCGACCGAAACGAACCTCTTTAAGATCGAATTCGACGACATGGGAATTAAAATCAATTTGCAATTTGCCCTGCGGGCTGACTCCACAAATTTTCCCCTGCACCAATACATCGTCCACGTAAAAATCTGAAATTACGCCAAATCGATAAAGATTTTTGACATATTGTCCGAATAAGTCAGCGCTTTCATGTTTTTTTAATTTTAAATAATACGTTTCGATTGAACGGGACAAGCCGGATAGGACCTTTAATAAATCAAAGGGCTGTTTTGCGATTAATTGCATGGAAGTAACTTCATCTCGAATGCTTTCCGGGAAATCTTGTTGATTCACATTCAATCCAATTCCCACAACAGCATGCTTCCAATGCGCGCCTGAAAACACGTTTTCTATTAATATGCCGGCGATTTTTCGATCATTTACATAAATATCATTTGGCCATTTTACGGAAACCTGCTCGGTATCTGGCAAACACGTTTTCAAATACATTACCACAGCTAAACTAATAGCCATCGTAAGAGAAAATTGCTCCATAGGATGCAAAAAAACGGGCTGTAACAAAAGACTAAAGGTCAAGTTTTCACCTGGTGCGCTGGTCCAAACTGTACCTTGCTGCCCTTTGCCCTGCGACTGATGAACTGCCATAATAACAGTGCCTTCAGGAAATGGCTCAGAATTTGACAATTTCTCTTTTAGATAATCATTCGTGGATGCAACGTGTGGAAGTGTAACAAGATTTCTTCCTACAAATCCATCGGATAATGTGATTTTTTGCAAACTATTATTAATTTAGCGAGATTAGTACGCTTCAAAACTATAATAAATTTTAATGTTAAAAAACAAAATTGAAAGCATTTCTGCAAAGTTAACTGATGTCATTGTATTCGGAATGCAGGAAAAGAAGGGAAATGAAATTGTAAGACTGGATTTGAAGCCGATCAAAGGTGCTGTGACCGATTACTTTGTAATTTGTCATGCCGATTCTGCTGCACAAGTCAGTGCGATCGCAAAAAGTGTAGAAGCAGAAGTATATAAAACATTTAAACAACACCCATGGCGAGTAGAAGGGTTGGATCAGGGAGAATGGGTACTATTGGATTTTGTCGATGTAGTGGTTCATATTTTCAGAACAGAAAAAAGAAAGCACTATGGCATCGAAGATCTATGGGGGGATGCTGAAGCAGCCTATTACCAAAGTGCTTAAACTCCCGAAACAATTCACAACATTTTACATCCAAGTATATATTAGATAGAGCAGCATGAAAAAAGTGCCAACGCAAAAAATAACACCAAAACCCCCTCGATTTAACATCATGTGGATTTGGTTCGCCATGATATTGGGTTTTATTTCTTTAAACTTCTTTTTCGGAGAAGAAAAATCGAAACAAATTACCTACCAAGAGTTTGAACAAAATCTATTACCAAGTGGCGACGTGGAAAATTTAGTCGCTTATAAACGGAACGACCTCCTATTCGTCGAAGTGTTTATTAAAAAAGAACGCTTGGAAGACGAGAAATACCAAGAAGTGCGTCCTTCCAGCAATGCCCTGAGTTTAACTCCGAGCACAGGTCCTCAGTACACGTTTACTGACGGATCGTTTGATGCCTTAGAAAGAAAGTTAAATGCTGCGCAAGAGGAAGTTCCTAAAAACGAACGTATTCCTGTTAAATTAGAAGACCGTACGAACGCATGGACCGGATGGATTTTCTCTTTAATGTTACCACTGATCCTTATCTTATTTTTCTGGATGTTTGTGATGAGAAGAATGGGCGGTGGAGGCGGCGGCGGCCAAATCTTTAATATTGGAAAATCCAAAGCAACCCTATTCGATAAAGAAGCACAAATCGCAATCACCTTTGATGATGTGGCAGGTTTAGAAGAAGCGAAGCAAGAGGTCATGGAAATCGTAGATTTCCTTAAAAACCCAAAAAAATACACGAATCTGGGAGGTAAAATCCCTAAAGGCGCCTTATTAGTTGGCTCGCCTGGTACAGGTAAAACTTTATTGGCGAAAGCGGTAGCAGGAGAAGCGCAAGTACCCTTCTTCTCGCTTTCCGGTTCAGATTTCGTTGAAATGTTTGTCGGTGTAGGTGCATCACGTGTGCGGGATTTATTCCGTCAAGCGAAGGATAAAGCCCCATGTATTATCTTTATTGATGAGATCGATGCGATCGGTCGGGCGCGTGGCAAAAACTCAGTGATGGGTGGTAATGACGAGCGAGAAAACACCTTGAATCAGTTATTAGTGGAGATGGATGGGTTTGGTACGGATTCGGGTATTATCATCATGGCTGCAACGAACAGACCGGATGTCTTGGATTCGGCGTTATTGCGTCCAGGACGTTTCGACCGTCAAATCTCGATCGATAAACCAGATTTGGTAGGTCGTGAGCAAATTTTCAAAGTGCACTTAAAACCGCTAAAATTAGCAGAGGAAGTGGACCCGAAGAAGCTATCTGCACAGACACCAGGATTTGCGGGAGCAGAAATCGCAAATGTGTGTAATGAGGCGGCCTTAATCGCTGCGAGAAGAAATAAATCCTCGATCGATATGCAAGATTTTCACGATGCGATCGACCGGGTAATTGGAGGGTTAGAGAAGAAAAACAAAATCATTTCTCCAGAAGAGAAACGCATTGTTGCTTACCACGAAGCAGGTCACGCGATCGCGGGTTGGTTCTTAGAACATGCGGATCCATTGGTGAAGGTTTCCATCGTTCCAAGAGGTGTGGCAGCTTTAGGCTATGCGCAATATCTTCCGAAGGAACAATTCTTATACACGACCGAGCAATTAATTGACGGTATGTGTATGACCATGGGGGGGCGTGTGGCGGAAGATATTATGTTTGGTAAAATATCTACCGGTGCGCAAAATGATTTGGAACGCATTACCAAATTAGCCTATGCGATGGTGACCGTATACGGGATGAATGAACGCGTAGGAAATGTGTCATTTAATGATCCTCAGGAATCTCAATTCCAAAAGCCGTATTCGGATAAAACTGCGGAATTGATTGATGAGGAAGTGCGAAATGGCATCGCGAATATTTATGAGCGCACGAAAGAGTTGTTGTTGAAGAATAAGGAGGGATTGATTGCGCTTGCAGAAAAATTATTAGAAAAGGAAATTTTATTCCAATCTGATTTAGAGGAAATTTTGGGTAAACGTCCTTTTGATACCAGAACCACTTACGACGAATTCGTGAATGGAAACGATATGGAATCAGCGAACCAGAAACCAGCTGCTGAAGGCTTGCAACACGAGCGAGTAGGCGATCATACTGAAAAAATAGAAGGAAGTGATGCTTTAATCGAAGGAAGTGGCGCTATAAAGGCTGAAGATTCGAAAAATGAGTAAACCCACTAAGAACATAACATCTAAGGAACGCATGTTGAAGAAGATTCGGCATGCGCTTCTTCATAAAAGGGAGAACCCATATCCAAATTTTGAAGAGGCTCCACTTTATAAAAAACTGGAAGATTCTTTAGCCATTACCTTTGCGGAGAACTTAAATGCACAAGGGGGAAATTTTGTGTATTGCGAAAGCGAACTTCAGTTAATGGAGAATGTGTTGGCTTTAATCGACGAGAAGGGGCTGCGCAAAATTCATGTTTGGGAGCCGGCATTACAAGAAATTTTCAACCGATACGAATTACCTTTTTACCAACAGGACCAAGAGGTTTTAGAAATGGATGCTGGGATTACTACCTGCGAGGCTTTAATCGCGCGACATGGGACTGTGATGGTGAGTAGTGCCAACAGCGCGGGTCGGCGTTTAAGTAGTTTTCCGGAAACACATATTGTCATCGCTCATAGTAGACAATTAGTGGCTGAATTAAACGATGGATTAGCGGGCATGCAGAAAAAATATGGAAGCATTCTGCCTTCAAGCATTTCTTTTATAACGGGACCGAGTCGAACGGCTGATATTGAAAAAACCCTCGTGTTAGGGGCTCATGGGCCTAAGCACGTATACGTTTTTTTAATGGACTATTGAAAATTCTATTTTTTAAATGTGGGCAAAACCCTAACTTTGCAATCGGTTTAAAAATGAGCCATTTTGGCCTCGTAGTTCAATGGATAGAATAGAAGTTTCCTAAACTTTAGATACAGGTTCGATCCCTGTCGAGGCTACAATAAATACAAAAGGAGAACGGTTTGTTCTCCTTTTGTATTTACATAAGATGGTGAGTAACTGTTTGAATGTTTTTGCGCAGCTGACTTAAGAGACTGCTTTCAATCCGATGATCGAAGCGATTAAGGTCGTGATAAAGAATAATCTCAGAAACGTAGCGGGCTCTTTAAACACTAAGATTCCCAGTAATACGGTGCCCACAGCCCCTATGCCCGTCCAGACTGCGTAAGCCGTGCCAATAGGCAAGGATTGGGTGGCTTTCACTAATAAAGACATGCTGATGGCCAAAGCGACTAAAAACAGCGCATACCACATATAAGCTTCCTTTCCAATGGTATCTTTTGCTTTCCCTAAACAAAAGGCGAAGGCCACTTCAAATAGACCTGCAATGACTAATATTACCCAATTCATCTTCCAAAGTTCGTGTATTTTCAAGAAATAATTCAGTTTTAATAAAAATAGGCCTTTCGTACAAAGATTGGACGGGGTAGCAAAAAAAAAAACTTCCGAAACACCTGCGCATTTCGGAAGCTAAAAAGGTTATTTCTGTTTGAAGAATTATCCTGCAGATAAGGCTGCTGCCCCACTGACAATTTCAGTTAATTCTGTCGTAATCGCTGCTTGACGTGCTTGGTTATACGACAATTTTAACGATTTCAATAATTCACCGGCATTATCAGTCGCTTTATCCATCGCCGTCATTCTGGCTCCGTGCTCAGAAGCATGTGAGTCTAAAACTGCTTTGTATAATTGCGTTTTTACAGCTTTGGGTATTAAGTTCTCCACGATGGTCTCGTTGGATGGCTCAATGATGTAATCTGTTTCTGCTACTTGCTCGGTATTTGCAGGTGGAAGTAACGGCAATAATTGTTCTGTCGTTAAAATTTGTACTGCCGCGTTTTTAAATTGGTTATACACCAATTCTACGCGATCGTACGTTCCTGCCACAAATGCATCCATAATTTCGTTCGTAATCTCAGATACATTTTCGAAATTAAGGTTCCCGAATACTTCTGAATGATTCGCTGCAATGGTATATCCTCTTCTTGAAAAGAAATCGTATCCTTTTTTACCAATGGTAATTAAGGAAACATTGCCCGCTTGATATTGAGAAGCGTAGGTAGTTTGAATTAATTGAACAGCAGTCTTAATCGCATTCGCGTTAAAAGCACCCGCCAAACCACGATTTGAGGTTACGACGACTACTAAGACGTTGGTAGGTGTACGATCTACTGTAAAAGGAGAAGTACCTTGTTCAACGCTAGCAGACACATTCGCTAAAATATCGCGTAATTTATTGGCGTATGGCCTCAACTGGACGATCGCTCCAGTCGCCCGCTTCAATTTAGCAGCAGAAACCATTTTCATGGCTTTTGTGATCTGCTGTGTAGAAGATACGGACGAAATACGATTTCTGACTTCCTTTAAGTTTGCCATATTTTGTTTAAAAAAACATTAATATTTAGCTGCCAATTCACGAGCAACTTTATCCAGAACACCTGTCAATTCATCATTAAATTGACCCGCTTTTAATCCCTTTAAAACTTCAGGATGACGTTGTTCTAATTGTTGTAAATATTCAGCTTCGAATTGTTTTACCATATTTACTGGAACACGGCTAAATAAACCTTTTGTTCCGGCATATATAATCGCTACTTGTTTCTCTACAGAAACAGGTGAGAATTGTCCTTGTTTCAAGATCTCAACGTTACGCACCCCTTTATCTAAGGTTGCTTTAGTCGCTGCGTCCAAATCCGATCCGAATTTAGAGAACGCCTCTAATTCGCGATACTGAGCTTGATCTAATTTCAAGGTACCTGCTACTTTCTTCATCGACTTAATTTGCGCGTTACCACCTACACGAGATACCGAAATACCTACGTTAATGGCAGGACGTACACCCGCGTTGAATAAGTTCGACTCTAAGAAGATCTGACCATCGGTAATGGAAATTACGTTGGTTGGAATGTATGCAGAAACGTCTCCAGCTTGCGTTTCAATGATAGGAAGAGCTGTTAATGAACCACCACCTTTCACGATTCCTTTGATGGATTCAGGTAGATCATTCATAGAAGCAGCGATCTCATCCGAACTGTGGATTTTTGCGGCACGCTCTAATAAACGGCTGTGTAGGTAGAAAACGTCTCCAGGATACGCCTCACGTCCAGGAGGACGACGTAATAATAAAGACACCTCACGGTAAGCCACAGCTTGTTTAGACAAGTCATCATAAACGATTAACGCTGGACGACCTGTATCACGGAAGAATTCTCCGATCGCAGCACCCGCCATTGGCGCGTAGAATTGCATTGGCGCTGGATCAGCAGCAGAAGCAGCCACTACGATGGTGTAAGGCATAGCTCCATTTTCTTCCAGAGTTCTAACGATATTCGCTACTGTAGAGTTTTTTTGTCCTACAGCTACATAAATACAGAAAACTGGATTTCCTGCATCGTAAAATTCTTTTTGATTAATGATGGTGTCGATACAAACAGCTGTTTTACCTGTTTGACGGTCACCAATCACCAACTCCCGCTGACCACGACCGATTGGAATCATCGCGTCGATCGCTTTGATACCTGTTTGTAATGGTTCGTTTACTGGTTGACGGTAGATTACACCTGGAGCTTTACGCTCAATCGGCATTTCGTACGTATCACCTAAAATCGGACCTTTTCCGTCAATCGGCTGTCCTAAGGTGTTTACTACACGTCCTAACATGCCTTCACCTACACGAATAGAGGCAATTCTACGAGTACGTTTAATCGTATCACCTTCTTTGATTTCATCAGATGAACCCAATAATACAACCCCAACGTTGTCTTCTTCTAAGTTCAACACAATCCCTTGTAACCCGTTGTCAAATTCAACAAGTTCACCGGATTGTACTTTAGTCAAACCGTAAATACGAGCGATACCGTCACCCACCTGCAACACGGTACCTACTTCTTCTAGTTCGGCTTCTGATTTAAAGCCCGACAATTGCTCTCTTAAGATTGCCGAAACTTCATCTGGTCTTACCTCTATCATATTATTTTATTATTAGTGGTTTTGCTTATTCTTATTATTCTAATTCTTTATGGTTCTGCGCGTCGCAAAATTTAATTTACTTGCGCAGCAAAATGCTTTTCAAGCTTATGTAATTTGCCTGCAATGCTTGCGTCGATCTGACGGTCACCAACCTTTACAACGAATCCTCCGATTAAATTTGGATTCACGGCATTTTCTAAGATAATCTCTGCGTTTAATTCCTTGGATATAATGGATTTAATCGCATCAAAATTTTCTGCAGTCAATGCTTTCGCAGAGGTGACAGTTGCTTTAACAATTCCTTTGTACTCATTATATTCACGAACGAATTCTTGTGCCGTTCCGTACAAAATGCCGCTACGACCTTTGCGAGTCATAATGGTAAAAAAGCCCATGATAGATGGGTGAATTTTATCCTTGAATAAAGCAGACAGGATTCCTAATTTCTTATCTTGCTTCATGATCGGATTTTTCAACACCGCCTGCAATTCTTTGTTCGCTCTTAAAACGCCAATGAATTGCTCCATATCTTGCTTTACGTTTTCTAAATTTCCTTGCTCTATCGATAAATCGATGAGGGCTTTGGCATATCGTGAAGCTACTTTAAATTCTGACATATTAATAAACGTCTAAAATTAGTTTAAACGGATATCTTTTAACAAGTCTGCAACCAAGGCTTCTTGTTTAGATTCATCCGCAAATTCACGTTCTAATACTTTTTTAGCAATTACTAAGGATAATTCAGATACCTGATTTTTCACTTCAGCCATTGCACGTTTCTTTTGATCGTCAATTTCTTTCTTAGCTTGTTCAATTAATTTTGCACCTTCTGTTTGTGCTTGAACTTTTGCGTCGGATAAAATTTGGTCTTTTAATGTTTTTGCTTCAGCTAAAATAGCATCGCGTTCAATTCGAGCGGCTTTTAATAACTCCTCGTTCTCACTAGTCAAACGAGCCATTTCAATTTTAGCTTTCTCTGCTGATGCCAAGGCATTGTCAATAGAATCTTCGCGTTCTTTAATTGATTTCAAGACCGGTTTCCAAGCAAATTTTGCTAAAAGAAACATCAACAATAAAAAGGCAATGGAATGCCAAACAATTAAGCCAATTTCTGGGATAAGTAAATCCATATATAGTTAACCTAAGATAATTTACAAAATTTGATTAAAAGAATCCGATAGTTGGCAATCCCAAAAATCGGATTCCTTTTAATTTTTGATTGTAATTGAAAGCGAATTACGCGATCAAAGAAACAACCACCGCGAATAACGCAACCGCCTCGATAAAGGCTGCAGCGATTAACATCGCAGTTTGAATTTTAGAGGCAGCCTCTGGCTGACGAGCGATAGATTCCATCGCTGATCCACCGATTTTACCGATACCTAAACCTGCGCCGATCGCAGCTAAACCTGCTCCGATAGCTGCTAATGAAATTGGATCTACTGGTTCCATTTTAATTTAATTTATATATAATTTAACAATACTGTTCTAATTCTAATACTCCTCTAATTCTAACACATTTTAGTGATGATCTTCAATCGCCATTCCGATAAACAAGGCCGATAAAATCGTAAAGATAAAGGCTTGAATAAAGGCTACTAACAATTCGATTAATCCGATGAAAATCACAAAAATAATCGATGCTGGCGCAATCGCTAAGGAGTTAAAGATAAATATTAAACACAATAAGGATAATACCAAGATGTGTCCTGCGGTAATGTTTGCAAACAAACGAATCATTAACGCAAAAGGTTTGGTGAACACCCCTACAATCTCTACAGGGATCATCAATGGTTTTAACCACCAAGGCACCGGAGGATTGAAAATGTGACCCCAATAATTTTTATTCCCGCTGAACAAAATAATCAACAAGGTAATTGCTGCCAAGACCATGGTCACGGCGATGTTTCCAGTCACGTTTGCGGAGCCAGGAAAAAATGGCACCAAGCCCAACATGTTATTGAACCAGATAAAGAAAAACACGGTCAATAAATACGGCATGTAACGCTCATATTTGTGTCCCAAATTTGGTTTTGCGATTTCATCGCGCACAAATAAAATAATCGGTTCTATAAATGATTGCAAGCCTTTTGGAGATTTACCTGCGCGTTTTTTGTAAGAATTTGCCACGCTAATAAAGATCATTAACAATGAAACAACCGATAATAAAATGGTGAATACATTTTTAGTAATCGAAAAATCCATTGGACGAACATTGGTTACTTTGTGATCTGAATCGTAAGTAATGTACTTGCCGTCTGCAGCTGCCTGAGGATTTGCGTAGTAGATTTTTCCATGATAACGTGTAAAACGCTGTCCGTTTTTCTCTACGACTTTCTTTGCTTCTCCATCTAACTTAAATTCTTTAGAAGAAAAAGACACAAGACCTTGGTCGGTCCATAAAATTACTGGCAAATGCAATCCAAACCAGCTGTCATCCTTCCCAAAAATGGTAAATTCATGGGCATCGGCAATGTGGTGGAAGATAAATCCAGTGATATCAAATTCTTTCTCTCCTTCCTTCGATACAGGAGATTCTGCAGCCTTCACGGTCGAAAAACCAACAAAAAGTGCAAAAATTAGAGATGAGATGACTTTTATTGAAGAAGAAAAGAGCCTAAATTCCATTTAATACGTATTTTTTACTTTTTATTTTGGTGGCGCAATTTACGCAACAAAATGATAACTTCAAAGACCGTAAACGCTAAATATAATGAAAAAAAGTTTAAACCCAGAACTGTTTGATTTTCACTGCTTTTCATTAAGATGACTAAAAACAGGGATGCAGCCAATAAAAACTTGATTACAATGCCCCCAAGAATAGAAATTACACCCGCCTCTGCCCCTTTTTTAAGGCCTAAAACTGACAAAAAATAGACAATGATTGTTAAAAAATATAGAAAGATAAGTAACAACCAAAAGTTCGGGCTTAATATTTGAGTGGGTGCGAACCAAGATTGAAGAAATGAGGCCAGTCCACCCAAAAGTGTAGCATATCCGGTAAATGCGATGAAGAAGCCAAGTAGGCTGGTCTCCTTTTGTTTCATGCCTGCAAAGATACTGTTTTTGCCAAATTTCTTGCAATTCCCTCGCATTGTTCTAATTGAGTTTTTTTTCTGCTTATGAGTAGTTCGATGGCTTGTAAATCTTGCAGGTATTTTTTTGTGCGTTTTTTGGTCCCCCAAACTTCGATGTGTTGATTCAAAGGTTCCAAGACTTCTTGTTTTAAGTCGGGCAAAAACCATTCTACTGCTTTTTGCACACGTTCAAAGATCTGCACATACCCTTGATCGCCTTCTTTTTGAAGCAACTGCAATTGTCTACTGAACTTTATCGCGACTGTTTCTTGGGCTACCAATTTATCATACACCGACTGTAATACCAGTTCAGCATCAGAAAGCTGAGGAATGTTTCGAGTTTTTAGCCGTTCCAACTCCTCCCGCATCGCTTCTGTTAAGGCATGCCATTGGAAAGATTCCAATAATAATTGACTTAAATAGGATTGTTGGGAAGAAGTAAGCGCCCCTTCGTACTCTTCAGATCGAAGAAATTGCTGGGAAAACTGCTCGATCGCTGATTCCACATGAATATTAAAAGGAGCAATTTTACTTTTTAACACCAATCCTTCCAATGAGGTCAATCGGCTTAAGGCCACATATACTTGGCCAGGGGCAAAAGAGGCTCCCGCATCCACGATCGCTCGATCAAATGTGAGGCCTTGACTTTTATGAATGGTAATCGCCCATGCGAGGCGCAATGGAAATTGAGAAAAAGTGCCTAAAACATCTTCTGCAATCTCGTCTTTGTCTTGATTATAATTATAGTGGATATTCTCCCAAACTTCCCGTTTTACTTCGATCGTATCACCAATTTCCGTTGCCTTTTTCCGAATTTCCTCGTATGCGCCCGCGCCAAAATTCGCCTTCTCTGTAAATCCTGTGGATTTTGGGAAACCGATGATTAAGGAATCACCCGAAGAATCGATGTGCATCACTTGACCAATTTTTCCATTGTAATATTTCCGGTCTTCTCCACTATCGTTCCGAATAAACATGACTTGTGCGCCGACTTTTAAGGCCAGTTCGGTCTCGACGGGATATTGCGAAGCGCTGAAATCCCCTTTAATCTTGGCTTTTAAAACTTCTAATTTTCCAGGCAATGCTTCCAGGGCCTTTTTATTGATTTCGTCGGCACGTGCATTGTGGGTAGTCAATGTGATAAAGTGTTCGTTTTCGGGTGGGACAAAATCAGGTTGATAATAGGCATTCAACTGCTCTAATTGCTGCGCGTCGCAAGTATTATTCCGAATGCTGTTAAGCAACTCAATGAATGTTGCGTCGCTTTGTCTATACACTTTGTCCAAAGAAATCGAGATGAGTGGCTGTTGCTTTAAGGCCTTTGCTTCGAAAAAGTACGGACTGGCATAATAAGAAGACATGATCTTCCATTCAGAATCCCGAACTACAGGAGGCAATTGATTCAAATCGCCTATGAACACCACTTGCAAGCCGCCAAAAGGTCGAGCATCTCTACGAACGGATTTTAGAATGACATCGATCGCATCCAACAGGTCTGCGCGCACCATGGACACTTCATCGATGATTAATAGTTCGATTTCTCTTAATAATGCGCGCTTTTTGGTGGTTAATTTTAGTTTGCCAAACAAACGCTTTTTGTCATATATAGACGCTTCTGAATCGAGTGAAAAATGTGGCCACTCTTCCGGGACATATAGTCCGAACGGCAGCCAAAACAGCGAATGCAAGGTCATGCCCCCTGCGTTCATGGCCGCTACTCCGGTTGGGGCAGCTACGACTAATTTTTTATGGGTGTGATGGCGGATATATCGAAGAAAAGTGGTTTTACCCGTCCCTGCTTTTCCAGTCAAAAAAAGCAAACTGTTAGATTGATTTACGAATGAAACGGCATACTTAAATGCTTCGTTGTCAGTTTGGATTTCTAAAGGGTCGGTCACGCTTATCTTTTAATGAATTTTCGAAATTCACCTGAATGAACAAAGATAGCAGAATAATTTTATTTATGTTTGTGTGAGCAATCTTTAACGCTATAGAACCCGCTAAAATATGCATGAATTAGATGACCTGAATGGCCTACATTGTGGCGAATTGGCAGAAATATCTCATTATACGTCTGAATTATTGCCGGCTAAATTCTATGAATTAGGTTTACAGCCTGGCGCAAAAATCATGTTGCAACATAAAGCACCATTTAATGGTCCAATATGCATTCAAGTGCTTGAAAATGACACTTTAATAGCAATAAGGAAATCTGAGGCTCGTTCAATTATTATTATACGGAAAGCAATATGAAGCATCCAGTCATTGCACTCGTTGGGAATCCAAACGTAGGGAAAACCTCTTTATTTAATAGAATTACAAAGTTAAATCACAAAGTAGGGAATTACCCTGGCGTGACTGTGGAAAAACGCGTGGGATCCGTGAAAATTGAAGGCACAAATTATCAAATCGTTGATCTGCCTGGTACTTATTCGATCTACCCCACCTCCTTGGATGAAGAAATCGTGTTTGACACCTTAAGTAATCCGAAAAATGAGCTGCACCCTGATTTAGTACTTGTGGTGACTGAACCTGCCACGATTAAGCGAGGCATCTTACTGTACCAACAGGTAAGAGAAATGGGGCTTCCCGCGTATTTCGTGCTGAACATGATGGACGAATCGATTCAAAAAGGAATTGAGATAGATGTTGCGCAGCTGGAAAAGTACCTAAAAACCACCGTATTCTTAACCAATTCGCGGTCTGGAGAAGGAGTCAAAACATTATTAAGGCATTTAAACACCCGACCACAAGCTTATTTTAATTCTTTTCCCATTCCGGACGACCTCCTTCCTGCAATGGAAGAAGCCAAAAAACTTTTTCCGCTCTCTACCGAGTATAAAACTTGGCAGCTCTTAGCTCAAGATGACGTGGCGAGCACTTCGGCCGATCAACAAAAAGGACTCAGCACCATTCGTGAACAACACGGTTTCACTGCGCAAGATTTGCAAAAGCAAGAAGCGGTGATTCGCGGGCGTATTATTCAGGAAGCTTTACCTAGTTTTTTTAAGAAAAAAGAGAATAAAACTTTATCAAATACCAACGCCATTGACCGTTTATTATTGCATCCCGTGTTTGGGTATTTTATATTTTTCGGTTTACTTATTCTTATTTTCCAAGCAATATTCGCTTGGTCGGCTCCTTTTATGGACGGCATCGATGCGTTGTTTGGAGGCTTGACGAGTTATTTACACGAAACCATGCCTGAAGGGCCATTAACTTCCTTGTTAATCGATGGTTTAATCACTGGAGTGGGAGGAATCGTCATTTTCTTGCCGCAAATCGTCATCCTATTTCTGTTTTTGTCCATCATGGAGGAGTCAGGGTACATGAGTCGAGTGGTGTTTTTAATGGATCGCTGGTTAAAGCCTTATGGCTTAAACGGGAAATCAGTCATCCCGTTAATGTCGGGCGCAGCTTGTGCCATTCCGGCCGTCATGTCTGCGAGAAACATTGAAAATCCAAAAGAGCGCTTGTTAACTATTTTGGTAACGCCTTTTATGACCTGTTCTGCCAGGCTGCCCATCTATATCGTGATCATCGCTTTAGTGATTCCGGAAGGAGAAGTTTTCGGGTTGGGCTACCAAGGATTGGCCTTATTCGCCATGTATGTGATAGGCTTAATAGGAGCGCTGTTCTCTGCTTGGCTACTAAATAAAATCATAAAAAGCATCCGCAGTACTTACTTAATATTTGAGTTGCCCACCTATAAAATCCCTGACTGGAAAAACGTAGGGATTCATGTTTGGGAAAAATCCATGGGTTTCTTAATCGGTGCAGGAAAAATAATTTTAGCCATGGCGGTGGTGTTATGGGTGTTGGGAAATTTTGGGCCAAACGATAAATTTTCGAACGCTGAACAGTATGTAATGAGTGAACATCCAAACATAGCTCCAGAAGATTTAACACAGGAAATTAGCGCTTTTCAGTTAGAACATTCTTTCTTAGGGTATATGGGAAGAGGTATTGAGCCGATTATCGCTCCATTGGGTTACGATTGGAAAATGGGCATTGGATTAATTGCCTCTTTTGCAGCGCGAGAAGTGTTTGTCGCTACCATGGCCGTGGTTTATAGTTTAGGAGACGAGGTGGACATTGAAGATCAGGAACAAAAAAACAGTCTATTAATTCGAATGAAAAGCGAAATAAACCGATCCACGGGACAGCCCGCTTACCAATTCGCTTCAGGAATTTCCTTGTTATTATTTTATGCGTTTGCGATGCAATGCATGGCGACGATCGCGATCGTTAAAAAAGAAACAGGATCCTGGAAGTGGACTTTAATCCAATTATTCTTTATGACTGGGTTGGCGTATTTGGTTTCGTTTATTGCGTACCAATTGCTTAAATAAATGCAAGTTGTTTATAATTAAATAAATGCGTAACTTTAAAAATATAAATATTTAAGTTTTATGCTTTTAAATGTTTAACAAATGGCTGAGTGGATTCAATATCTCATCATATTCCTCTTGTTTATCGTGGCGATCGGCTATTTATACCGCCAAGTATGGCCCGTAAACAAAAAGGAAGGCTGTGGGAAAGGGTGTAGTTGCGCAGCTGCTGACAGAAGTGGCCAGGAAAAATCGAAATCCTTATCCTAAGACTTCTTCTAAGATGCTGAGCGATTTAATTTCGCCCAATTGGTCTACATGTAATCGGTAATAATCCAACACTTCGGCAAGCAGTTTGCGTCTTTCCGTTCTGCCCATTTTATGCTGAATTAGTTCCTCCAAGGGACTGCCAATTAATTGCGCGAGCAAAGAAACCGACGGCTCTTCTAAAAAGAGGGGATGTGAAGGGGCAAATCCAGAAAACACGCCATTTTTTAAGTCAAAATAACGATCATTTGTGCGATATGGTTGTGGATGAAATCCAAGGAATCGAGTCAGTCGTACTAAGAAATAAAGATGGAAATCTGGCGGCATGTGCTCGATAGAATCCAGCCAGGACAATGCGTTATATAAAAATTGGAAGAGGGGTGCGTCCGGCTGCTGATGCTTTAATGATTTGTAAAGTACTTCGTTCAAAAACAATACCACCGAGGTTTTCGGAATGTCGTATGGAATCGTCAAATAAGGCGGTGAAAGTTTGCATTCAACGAGGTGTTGAAGATTCGCGTTTTCTTTAAATTTCACAACCAGCTCCAGCAGCTGCAAGGGTTGAAATATGTTGACAGGAAGTTTGGCTTTGGGCCTTTTCGCTCCTTTAACTAAAAAAGTTTGCACCCCTAATTGTTCGGTAAACATGCTGACGACTATGCTCGTGTCGCCGTAGTTCGTTAATTTCAAGACGATGCCGCGTGTGTGGATCAGCATTTCTTTATAAAATTAATGAAGAATAGTGAATTTAAACGCTAATGGATCAAATTGTTCAATCAGTTCTTTGATCAATTGATTCCCGTGTTTCACATAAAACAATCCGAAATTCTCCTTACGTTCCTGTAGGCTACCGCCAGGGAATAATTTTTCTTTTAATCGCTCGATTTGTTGGACAGCGTCTTGATGATTTCTAAGATCTGCTTTTAAAAGTTTCTTTTCCAGATTTTGCAGCGCCCTTCTTAATCGGGCTTCTACGGCAGCGGTGCTCGGGCCCAAGGTTGGATCGATGGCGACGGATCGGGATTTTATTTGATCAAATATTTTTTGAAATGCTTCCCATTCTTCTTCTAAATGAAGGGTGTGTGCGGTATGGGAGGCTACATATTGTTTCTGTATTTGTTCTGTGGCTTGGAATAGTTGTGCCAAATTCAGTCCCAAACGCGTCATTTTATCGAGCACGGTTGAATCCGTAATGATGGCTGAATTTCGAGGAATGATCAGTGGGTAAGGGATTTGGTACTGGTCAAAAACCCCCTTTAATTGAAGCCAATAGGCGACTTCTGCTGCGCCACCAATATAAGCCAAATTAGGCAAGACAACCTCCTGATAGACAGGACGCATGACTACATTTGGGCTAAAGTTAAGGGGAGATTGCTGAATTTCTTCTTTTAGTTGATCAGCGGTCCACACTTTTTCTCCGTGCAATACGCGGTATTTACCGTCTTGGTATACGATGCGCTCTCTGGATTCTTCGCTTAAGTAGAAGAAATTAATTTCTCGTCCATTCACTTGGACCGGATATCCGTGAGCTTCCAATTCCTTGTTTGCACGTTCGATGGAGTGGAAACTGTGTTGATGCAAGATGTCGGCTTCGATGATGGGAGCGAATTGCTGCTTTAAAACGGGATGGTCTGCGTCCACAATCACCAAACCCTCTTCCCCAAATAATTCATGAACAAATCTCCGGGTGGCATTCGATAATGAGTCTCCTGCTAAATATGCCGATCTGACCATGTCACCCAGCTCTTTCGCGTAACCGCTAAGGCCGAGTCCTGCCAAATATTTTTGCACCGCGGCTTCAATACCTTCCGTCGAAATTCTACCTGCTGCTGGACCTGCTGGTCGGTTCCATGAAATCTTTTCGCCGTGCAAATAGGTATGGTTGATTTCTGCAAAATCATGATCTTCTGTCGCCATCCAAAAAACTGGCACAAAATCAAATGCTGGATACGTAGATTTAAGTTGACGAGCCAATTTAATCGTGCTCGCAATTTTAAATAGAAAATATAAGGGCCCTGTAAATAGATTGAGTTGGTGCCCGGTGGTGACGGTAAAGGTGTTTTCCTTTGATAACAATTGAATTTGCGCAGCGACCACTCCATTAGACAATTCGCCGTATTGGGTGTGAAGAACTTCGGCTAATTGCGTGCGCTGTAATGGGGTGTAATGTGATTTTTTTGCAGCAATTTGACGTTCAAAGGCAGGTAAAGTAGGCCAATCAGTGATAAAAGAGGCTAATTTCGAGTCCCGTTCGATATAATCCAAAAGAATCTTTGAAAAACTTCCTGTATCCTTGTAGTCAATATTGCTGGCTATCATAATCACTTGATTAAACGACCGTATAAATCGAATTCTTCTGCTCGAAGGATCTCCACGTTGACAAATCTTCCAATGCCCGCATAATCGCCATCTTGGATAGGAATTAACACTTCATTATCGACTTCTGGAGAATCGTATTCCGTGCGACCTATAAAGTATTGATCGTCCATTCGGTCAATCATAACTTTATATGTTTTACCTACTTTTTCTTGATTTTTTTGAAGTGAAATCCCCTGTTGGATGCCCATAATCTCTTCCACTCTGAATTCTTTTACTTCTGAAGGAACGTCGTCTATCAATTGGTAGGCGTGGGTGTTTTCTTCGTGCGAATAGGTAAAACAGCCTAATCGATCGAATTTCGTTTCTTCCACCCAACGTTGTAATTCTTCAAAGTCCGCCTCTGTTTCACCTGGGTACCCGCAAATTAAGGTAGTCCTTAGCGCGATGGATGGCACTTTATCACGGATAGAGTTCACCAAATCAATGGTTTTTTGTTTGGTGATGCCTCTACGCATGGATTTCAACATAGGATCGCTGATGTGTTGCAAAGGCATGTCTAAATAATTACACACGTTTTCGCGTTCGTTCATGACATCCAGAATTTCCATTGGGAAACCGGAAGGATAAGCGTATTGAAGGCGAATCCACTCAATGCCATTCACGTCAGACAGTCGTCTAAGCAAATCAGCTAAATTTCTTTTATTATATAAGTCTAGGCCGTAATAGGTCAGATCTTGAGCGATTAATATTAATTCTTTGGTGCCTTGAGCTGCTAAAAATTGGGCTTCTTTCACCAAATCCTCCATGGGTTTGGATTGATGCTTTCCACGCATGAGCGGAATCGCACAAAAAGAGCATGGGCGATTACAACCTTCGGCAATTTTAAAATATGAAAAATGGGATGGAGTCGTTAGCATCCGTTCGCCCAATAATTCATATTTATAATCTGCTCCTACCGTTTGCAATAGATTTTGGAGGTCATTGGTGCCAAAATAAGCGTCTACACTCGTAATCTCGGCTTCCAATTCTGGTTTATACCGCTCAGAAAGACATCCTGTAACGATCACCTTTCCTACTCGACCTTCGTCTTTCAGTGCTGCATATTGTAAAATCGTATCGATGGATTCTTGCTTAGCGTTATCTATAAAACCGCAAGTATTAATTACCACGATATCGTTGGCTTGTACATCTTCCGCTTCGTGTACGACTTGCATCGCATTCCCCCGAAGTTGCCCCATTAAAACTTCGCTATCGTGAATGTTTTTCGAACAACCTAATGTTACCACGTTTACTCTAGGTTTTTGGGTCGAAATGCTTGGAATTGGATCCTGTTTTGTCTTCATCTATTCTTCTACGCTTGCTATGCTTCTTCGCTTGCTATTCTAATTCGCTTGCTATCCCTCTACGTTTGTGTTCCTGATTCAAAATCAGGATTTAAATAAGGAATCCACAAATGCTCTTTTATTAAACAATTGAAGATCTTCCATTTTTTCTCCTATTCCAATGTATTTTACAGGAATTTTAAATTGGTCGGATATCCCAATGACCACCCCCCCTTTCGCTGTACCATCTAATTTTGTCAATGCCAGTGCATTTACATTAGTAGCTTGCGTGAATTGAGTACATTGTTCTATGGCATTTTGACCAGTGGATGCGTCTAAAACTAATAAAATTTCATGAGGCGCGCCAGGAACGACACGATCCATGACCTTTTTAATTTTTGTTAACTCATTCATTAAGGCTACTTTATTATGCAGCCTCCCTGCAGTATCGATAATGGCTACATCGTCTCCATTTGCGACAGCAGATTTTACGGTATCAAAAGCCACTGAAGCCGGGTCTGAGCCCATGGGTTGAGCTACAACACGCACGCCTACCCGTTCACCCCATAATTTAATTTGATCGACTGCTGCGGCTCTAAACGTATCAGCAGCTCCAAGGACAACTTTATTACCTGCTTGTTTAAGCTGATGGGCCAATTTACCGATGGTCGTAGTTTTTCCTACCCCATTCACCCCGACCACCATGATTACATACGGTTTATGATTCCCGTATTCAAAATTTTGGAAGTCAGCACTGTTATTTTCGGCTAATAAAGCTTGTATTTCATGTTTAAGGATTTCATTTAGCTCTGAAGTATTGACGTACTTGTCCCGGGCCACCCGCTCTTCTATACGCTGAATGATCTTCAAGGTAGTCGTTACTCCAACATCCGAGGTCACTAAAATTTCTTCCAACTCATCTAAGACCTCCTCATCCACAGTGGATTTTCCCACCACGGCTTTGGTGATTTTAGAAAAAAAGTCTGTTTTAGTTTTTTCTAAACCTTTTTCAAGTGCTTCTTCTTGTTCGGGAGACGCACTTTTCTTTTTGAAAAAATCAAATAATCCCATTCGTGTAAAATTACAAATTTTTCATATCATAAAAAAAGCCCTTTCGGTCTTTTCCGAAACGGCTTTTCAATATCGTATGGTTAAAGTAAGATTATTACCCTTCAACAACCGCAGCTTTAGCTACTTCGATCGCTTCTTTGATATGATCATTATGAGAAATGATTTCTTTGAAAGTGTAAGCGCCTGTTTTAGGAGATCTTACCGCAGTAATTACTTTAGTGTAATCTTTACCTTTACCGGTCTTCAATGATGCAACCGCTTTCTTTGCCATGTCTTAATTATTTAATTTCTTTATGAACTGTAACTTTACGTAACACTGGATTGAATTTTTTCATCTCCAAACGCTCAGTCGTATTTTTTTTATTCTTCGTGGTGATATAACGGGACATTCCTGGCATACCGCTTTCCTTATGCTCCGTACATTCTAGGATCACCTGTACCCTGTTTCCTTTTTTTGCCATTTTCTTCTATATTTTAGAGCTGTTACCTAAATTAAATACGGCCTTTTTCAATAAACCTATCGATAACTGCTGTAATTCCCAGCTTGTTAATTGTTTTGATAGCCGATGTGCTGACTTTCAGCGTAATCCAACGGTCTTCTTCCGGGATATAGAAACGCTTGGTCTGAAGGTTAGGATAAAACTTACGTTTCGTTTTTCTGTTGGAGTTCGAAACGTTATATCCGTTCATCGCAGCCTTTCCGGTTAAATCACAAATTCTTGACATGATGATGCTATTTATTGTACTTCCTTTTGTCTTTTCTCAAAGAGTTTGCAAATATCCAAAATTCTTTTTGATTACGCAATAAAATTTGTGGATATTTTTTTTATTACCAATTGTTTCTGTTTCTGCTCTTATTCCCTTCCGTGATTTGACGAATAAAATTTCCCCAGGCAAACGGACTTAAAAGTGGATTTGCCATGCGCTGATTCGTTGCTTTATTCGACAAATTAAAATGGTTTTGATTCGCAGAATAGGTTTGCATTTCCTGTGCATTTCTTGGAGTAACCGCCGCCATAGAGGCCAAAGACTCTGGAGACAAATTGCGTTTAGCAACCATAATATCGTCGTCTGCCAGCTCTAAAGCCATAAATGCCATGTTAAACTCGTCCACACTGGCCCATGGATAGGGCTCTACTACGTCCAACTCTATGATGTCCGTTTCCATCTCCAATTCCACTGAATATCTCGGTTCGTTTAAGCCCCTCGGGATGACAACCGTTACGGAAGAATACCCTAATGAACTGAAGCGAATACTGTCCCCCTCATGAGCGACGAAGGAAAAATATCCTTGGTGGTTCGCTAAATACGTTTGGGATCGAAACGACTCATTCGTTACAGTTACATAAGGAACGGCTCCTTCCGAATTCGCATTTCGTATCACGCCACTGAATTGCACCAGCTTTCTTTCTTGGGCAAAGACTATTGACATCGAACCTACGAAGATCAAACACAAAGTGGACAAGAATAAGATAGCGGATCTCATATCACAAATGTACACAAAAGAGCATTTAGCTCCCGTTAAATAGTGTTAAATTACTGAGGCATCGTCGCATTCGGATCATTTATATCCGTAATGTTAAGCGCAATTACAGCAGTCACTTCGGGCACCGCCTTTTTAATGGCCTGCTCTAAGCCTGCCTTAAATGTCATAATGCTCATGGCACAGGACGCGCACGACCCCAATAAACGCAATTTCACTACATTATCAGCGGTAATTTCTTCAATATCAACGTTCCCACCATCCGCTTCTAAATAGGGCCTGATCGTATTAAGTGCCTGTTCTACTCGTTCCTTTAAACTCATTCCAAATGCATCGATTAAATTCTCGGTAAAGATACGAATTTTATTACAATAAGGAAAATACCCTTATTGACCAACTAAAAATAACGCGTTGTTAACTAACTGTTTACCGCTTTCCCAAAAGCCTCTGAAAATAGGATTGTCTGGAAAATAAACAACTGATCCACGTCCACGTTGTTCGACACCAAACACTAATGATTCGCCTACTCCGCGCTTCGCTTTATACCCAACAAAACCACTTCTTAACATGGATGGATTAGGAATTACCCCCACATTCACTCCGCTTTTCAAATATCCATATCGGCTTGAACTGTTTTTAAGGGTAAAGTAACGTCCGTTTGTGCCAAATCCAAGCGGGTGGGTGGCATCCACTTTGACCTCAAAAATAGCTCCTGAAATGGTGCTTGAAATCCTTGAACGTTCCCTTTCTGCAAAAGGTGCCAACAATTGATCTGATGCATCTTTTTCATTTTGACGATCCGCGGCTCTCTTTTCATCCTCGCTTAAATAGCGTGCGATTCCCAGCCCTCCTTTGCCAACCAAAGATGCTACTGCCGATTCAAATGCGATTAATTTACCGCCAGCACTGACCCAAGAAGTTAATTTTTGAAATCCGTTTTCACCTAAGGATTGGTAGCTGCCAGAGGGCAAGATGATCACATTATATTGATTCAAATCGGCTCCATTAAATTGTTGAAGATCTAACATCGTCAATGGATAGTTTAATTCTTGTTCGAAATAGTGCCAGATTTCCCCGAGATTCAAGGATGACACACCACTGCCCCCAATTAAAGCAACTTTGGGTGCAGTAATCGCCCGAACGCCCGACGAACCAAAATCGTTTCCTTTATCCACAAACCCTGTACTAACTGAAGCGATTTGCACACCTAATCGATCGCCCACTTCTTTTAATTTAGCGGCTAGATTTTTATGCGTTTGATTTCCTTCTCGTCCAATGATTAAAGAGCCTGGAAGAAAGGTTTGGCCTGACACGACAAATTCTTCTGTAGCATAGCGAACACGAATTTTTTCTTTCAATAATTCTGAAAGCAAACGCGCATGGACCGCTGCATTCCAAGGAGCCACATAAGCCAAGGCTTGAGGATCAAGTTGATTTGTGATTTTCGTTGCTTGATTTGCTTTTACGCCCTCTAATTTGCCCTCTAAAGCAAAGCCTTCCAGTCCGTAAGCGTACGGAAGTGCCCAGCTCGTAATGTCGTAGGTCATGGAATCCACCAAAGCAGGATTCGGATCAAATAAAGTTTGAACCAACACGGATTTTGGCTGGTAAGCAGAGACGATCAAATCCTTTTCGGTCACATTAAAGGTCTCGTTTTTTCCTGAAAAATAGGCGTAGCCAGAAAGGCCAGATTTCGATTTAGCCTGCTCGTATTGAATTCCGTTTCGATCTAAAAGTGTTTTTAAAGCATTTAAACGCGCTTCACTGTGCCCTGCTTTAACTACGTAAGACTTGTATTTACCCTTAGGATTTTGTGCGTGCCCTTTGAAAAACTTCTCAAACTCGTTTAATAAACGTTTTCCGTGCTCTTGAGTCATCTCAATCGAAGACATGCCCGAAGTATGGTGGTGAATAATGCGATCGTATAAGGTCAACGTGTCTCCTAAGGCAGTCAAAATCCCTAAACCTGCGCGACCTGAGCCCGCTTGTTCGTAGGTCATACCGATCGCCCCATTAAAGGTCGGCCAAGTATCTCCATAACTCGGGTAGAAAAGGTCAAACACTTCGCGAGTAAAATATAACCAAGCTTCTTTATCGAAATATTTTGCGTTATTTTTTCCAATAATCGATTGAAATTCGCGTTGAAAAGGCGTCACATATTCGTGTACTGGTTCAGCAGCTGGCGCAAAAAAATACGGAGAATTCACTCCTTGCTCGTGAAAATCCACGTGCACATGCGGCAACCAGTCATTATATAGTTTACTTCTTTCTTGTGATTCTTTTTGAACTTGCCAAGCCCAATCCCGATTCAAATCATACAAATAGTGGTTTGGGCGACCGCCTGGCCATGGCTCATAATGCTCTGTAGACAGCGGGTCAGGTTGCAAGATTTTATTTGCTTTTTGCTGATACCAATTGACATAACGACTATGTCCATCTGGATTCAAACAAGGGTCAATAACGACTAACGATTGATCCAACCATTTTTTGCTCTCAGCATTTGCAGGATCAATTAATGCCCACAAGGTCATGATGGCCGTTTCTGAAGCCACCGCTTCATTTCCATGCACATTATAACTCATCCAAATAATGGGCACTTCTGTAGATGGTTTCCCATCTAATAATCCTGCTCTTCGTAAATTATCTGTGCGAATTTGCTCTAATTGATCGATGTTCTTTTTTGAAGAAACGAAAAGCGCTAATAAAGGCCGGTGTTCATAGGTCTCACCATAATAGGTCAAAGACACCTGCGGATTGGTTTCGGCTACGTGCTCTACATACGCCACCAAACGGTGGTGCGGTGTAAAGCGTTCACCGATTTCGTACCCTAAAAATTCTTTTGGACTTTTAGTTTGTGCGAACACTACAAATTGGCACCCTAATAATAAGAAAGCTGCGAGCAATAAAAATCTTTTTTGCATGATTTTAAAACGATTAAATCGAAAGTTGATTAATTGGCCTTTTTTTTGGATGGGTTAAATTAAGGCATTATTATGCTCTAATCCAAGTTGTATTTAAAAATTTTACTAACTTAGCCTCGCATATGAAAGGTATTTTACGACTTTTATCGATTTTAGTCCTATCCATGGTTTTCTCAAGTGGAATGGCACAAACATCCTTGGATTTGAAAGCTCTAAGGCATAAGCCAGACTCGACAACCTTAGGCATTGTAAAACCAGTCGCTCAATTAGAACCGATCGCCTTGGCCGTGTCTTCCTTAGATTTAAATGTCATTTATTGGAGACATTGGTCTTCTTTTGGCGTGAACGCAAATCAGGCGTCCTTCAGTGACAACTGGAACGCGGGAGGGGTGAATTCCATTTCTGTGGGAGGGATTATTAATCACAAATCGGATTTCACCAAGAATAACACCACCTTTGTCACCGAACTTGCGCTGCAATACGGGAAAATTAAAAACAAAGATCAATCAGCGCGAAAAAGCAATGATCGCTTATTTTGGGATAATAAATTATCCTTAAAAATCGCGAAAAACTGGTCCCTATTTACCTCCTTAACATTCGAAACTCAGTTTGACAACGGTTTTAAATACGATAAAAAAAAGGATGGCAGCGATTCGCTAATCTTGATTTCGAATTTTATGGCTCCCGGTTATTTAACGGAATCTTTTGGGGTCGAGTATAAACGTGATAAAACGTTTTCTTTGCGTATCGGCACGGGTACAGCTCGTCAAACCTTTATTTTAGACAAACGTTTGGCACCGACAGAAGCCACGGGGCCTCGATTTGGGGTGGCACCAGGCGAGACGTTTAAAAATGATTTAGCGTTTCAGCTAACCGCAAATTTGGACAAAAACCTTACAGAAACGATTAACTTGAAAAGCCGTTATAATTTATTTGCCAATTATAAAAAAATCGGTGACCCTGCACATCGTTTAGATGCTACGATTACGGCGCGAGTGACCCGATTAATCAATGTGACTTTTAATGGAATTCTAATATATGATACGACTGTCGATGCAAAAATGCAAGCCAGCCAAACCCTCGCGCTTGGCCTCCTCTATAAAATCCCTCGGTAAACATGGTATTCTTTGCCTGCTTGCGGGGTCTTTCATTTTTACGGCCTGTAGCACGAATCCATACAGCAAGACAAATAAATTATACAAGGCCAATGCAAAAGCAATGGCCAAGCAATTACAAGCACCTTTGGACAAGCCGTATCAGCCAAATGAAGGTTTGGAGCCTGTAGTGGAAGACTGGGTGGGATCTTACCATTTTAATTTGCGGAAGCCAACCCATGTAATGATTCACCATACCGCGCAGAACAGCATAGAACAAACCATTAATACTTTTACCGTTTCGCCAGCAAAAGTGAGTTCGCATTACGTAATCGGAAGGGAAGGAACGGTGGTCCAGATGGTGAACGATTACTTACGTGGTTGGCATGCCGGTGCAGGAAAATGGGGAAGCATTACCGATCTAAATGCTGTGACTATCGGTATAGAGTTGGATAATAATGGGTTTGAACCTTTTCCTGAGGAGCAAATAAATAGTTTAATCGTTTTATTGGACACCTTGAAAAATAGGCACCGCATCCCTACGATGAACTTCCTCGCTCATTCGGATACTGCTCCTACTCGAAAACAAGATCCAAGTGCGTATTTTCCTTGGAAAAAATTAGCAGAGCACGGATTTGGGATTTGGCCGGATGATGAATTAGTTTCTCCTCCAGATGATTTTAACCCTTACGATGCCTTGAGAATTATTGGGTATGATTTGACGAATTTAAATGCTGCAATTATTGCGTTCAAGCGAAGATATGTACAGCATGATTTAAGTCCCCAATTAACGCTGGAAACCCTCCAAAAGTTGTATAATTTATACCAAAAGCACTAAGTTAAGCCTGCTGAATTTGGAATAATTTAATTTGATTATAATCGAGTTATTAAATTCCAACCAGACCGGTTATTAAATTCCGACCAGACCGGTTATTTAATGGGTTTCGCTTTGTCGCCAAAAAGTTGTTGGAACAAAAGAGAAAATAGGACCACGCCTACACACCCTACCAAGTTCAGCCATAAAAAGGCCATCCGGTCGAGTTGCCAAATAGTTACAACTATGATTTCTGTGAGAATGGCTGCCCATAAAACGGCCCGTCCACCTGCACTTCTTACATAAAAAGCGACCACAAAAATGCCCAGAATGGTTCCATAAAATAGGGAGCCTAAAATATTCACCGCTTCTAATAAGTTCCCAAGACGATTCGCATATAAGGCGATGATGATACAAAATACGCCCCATCCTATGGTAAAGATTCTGGAAGCTGACAAATAGCTTTTGTCGTTCCCCGATTTGTTGATGAAACGTTTATAAATGTCTATAGAAGTGGTGGAAGCTAAGGAATTAATGGCTGAAGCAGTTGCCCCCATGGACGCCATAAAAACAATGGCAATTAACAAGCCGATCATGCCTTTTGGGAAACTTTCTGTCACAAAGGATAGAAAGATGTAGTTATTATCGTTCGTGTCGGCTTTTTGATCGTTTTTCTTCATTAGTTCGACCAATTCTGCACGGATGGCCTTTGTTTCTTGATCAGAAGCTTGTAATTCTTCTCTTAAAAGATCGATTTGGGCTTCATCCTTTTGTTCGATGGCTTCCGTCAACTGATGAATGGTGGCTTTCTTTTGTTCAAAGACAGATGCATGGGTCGCCTTTAACTCATCAACCTGTGGTTGGAACGCGCTGGCCTCTATTTTATTCAACTCTAATTTATTGAAAAAGATGGGCGGCGCATTGTATTGGTAATAAGAAAAGACCAAAATACCAATCAGTAAGATGGCAAATTGCATAGGCACTTTTAATAAACCATTCATCAACAAGCCCATTCTACTTTCCCGAATGGAAGAGCCTGTTAAATACCTGCCCACCTGACTTTGGTCGGTACCAAAATAAGATAATTGCAAAAAGAAGCCCCCAATGATCCCTGTCCAGACCGTATATTGATTATTTAAATCAAAGGTAAAGTCTATGGCATTCGTTTTACCTGACTTGCCGGCTATGTGCAAAGCTTCTTTAAAACCAATGCTTTCAGGCAGCAAATGTATGACCATAAACCCAGCGGCTAATAATCCTCCAAATATGATGCTCATTTGCAGTAATTGGGAATAGGAAACCGCTTTGGTGCCTCCATAAGCTGTATACAACACGACAATGGTGCCAATAAATAACGTCGTGTAGGTAATATTTATTTGCAAAATGCTGGATAAAATGATTGCGGGAGCGTAAATGGTAATCCCTGTAGACACCCCTCGTTGGATAAGGAACAAAAATGCCGTAAACACCCTGGTGCGTACATCGAATCGCTTTTCTAAGAATTCGTACGCAGTAAACACCTTTAATCGGTGGAAAATGGGAACAAAGGTGATGCTTAACACAATCATGGCGAGCGGCAATCCAAAATAAAATTGGACGAAACTCATGCCCGATGTATAGGCTAATCCAGGTGCCGAAAGAAATGTGATGGCACTGGCTTGAGTAGCCATGACCGAAAAACCTACATGGTACCAAGACAAAGAGCGATTGCCCAACAAGTAGCCATCAATATTTTGAATGCCTCGACTTCGATAAACGCCGTATCCTACTATAGATAATAATGTAATCGCTAAGACTAACCAATCGATTAAACTCATCTGAAATAAATTGTAAACCAGTAAAACAAAGCGATTAACACCACCAATGTTATGACTACAAGCCAATAAAATCGTTTCCAGGTGCGAATGAATGAGGGTAAACCTTTATCTACTTTCATTTTTTAGGTGTTTATGCGAGTTGCGATTCCAAAATGCAAAATTATTCCGTAGGTTTTGCTATTAAATTAATAAATAATCGATAAGCCCCTGGTACGCCAGCTGGCAATTGCCTGAAAAATGCTAAAGACGTGTAGACAAATTTACCTTTACCGTGTTTGCCGATGACGACGGAGCCATCCAGTGCAGGTTCTCCCGGATCGTGCATGGAAAACGGCAATTCATATCTTGGATCAATATCTGCTGCAAAATATAAGCCTCTTTCTTGTACCCAACCATTGAAATCTTTGTTCGAAAGGCGATTTGGAAAATTGACGGCTGCATGATCTGGCAATAAGAACTTTACTTCTGCTGTTTCATCGGTCACTCGCAGCCTCGATAACTTAAATGGAAACGGCCCAAAATCACTGTGGAATAAACCAGAATTCACATTATATTGCATTAAATAGGTGCCGCCGTTTTCTACATATTGCATCAGTTTTGATTGCATCACACCCATTCTGCGGTTTACATTATAGCTACGAATGCCTGAAATAATGGCATCGTACTGAGAAAGATCCCGGTCCATGAAATCTTGTTCGGTGAGCAAATCCACCGTTAAGCCTACTTGCCTTAACGCCTCAGGAACCAAATCCCCTGCCCCAACGATGTAAGCGATTCGCTGCGCAGAAACCCCCGTTTCCACATAAGTCAAGCCGATGCTGGCCGAAGGAAAATGGGTAATTAATGGAATGTGCAGATAATCAATGGTACGAATGCTACTCGCTAATTGGTGAACAGGATGATTCGTATACGGGTCTTCATAAGCTACTTCAAAATCTAAGCTGGGCGGATTTGTTTTATCTGTCCCAGCAGCATCTTCCTGACCTTGAATTGGCTGATAGGTCAAGGTAAATTTCCCAATTATTTCTTGATCTTTACGTTCAAAGTTTACAGTTAGCCTATTTGGTGAAATGGCCCATCCGGCTGGCACTTTTGGGGTTACCGTCGCGGTAAATGGTTGATCTGCATGTGAAGTAAATACGACATCTAAGCCTTTTTGACGCTGTTGAGTTGAAAACACGAGGGTTTGAAGCGGCGCATTCGCTGTGATGGCTGGCGCAATGACTAAAGGCTGATGAATTTCTCCATGAACAGGATGCGTAAATTTAAATGCAATCGGTCGTTCAATGGAAATTTCCTTTCCTTGGACAGAAATAGTGATGTGTGTCCGAGGTGCATCGGGATTTTCCGGCAAACCAATTTGACCCAAATCATCCACTCCAAAACGTTCTTGAACTTTTTGGTTTCTTAACCAGTAGGGCTGGGTCGTTTGGTAAGCAACGAAAGGAGTTTGCACAGAAGCAAGCTTATTAAATGTCAATTTTGAAGAAGCCTCTGTGTGATTCACCTTTTTTATCTCCACCTCGACTCCAGGTCTACGAACAATGGCGTCTGTGCGAATGGATAGGGGCTGACCTAAAGCGGCCTTTGCTGAAGTAGCATAACTTTCCACCCAAACACCTGCACAAGCCATGATAATATCCTTTATTTCAGACAACTTTTGTCGTTTCCAATAGCCCTCTTCTAATTTTTCTATGGCGTTCATCACCTCGATTAACGCAGGCAAGGCGCGTTCTGGCCGCTGATACTCAAAGTCATTAATAATTTTTTGAATTTGAGCCGTGATTTTATTGCCGCCCTGTACGCGATTCCATGAAACATCGATCCCATCCATAATATGTGAAGAAGCGGGAGTTCCTGCAAGCAATTCAAAGTATTCTTTTACAGCACCGCGCTGGCGAGCGGCACCAAATCCTTGGCTTTTATGACTCGAGCGACTTTCTGCGGAAATCTCCCCATAGGATTGGCCTAATAAGGGATTGTATGCGCCGACATCCATGACTAATTGTGCTTCGGTTGTATTATTTTGTCCACCAAAATTAGCCGCATTCCAAAATAAACGCTTCGCTTGCCAAGGTTTCACTTCTTTAAGCTGTTCCGGAAAGCGCGACGGATCGGCCGCTGCTTTAAACGCTTCAATGGCTAGGATGGTAGCGGCCTGATGATGCCCGTGACCAGCACGAGGATCCGGTGGAAAACGGGTAATGATAATATCTGGTTGATGTTTGCGGATTACCCAAACTGCATCCGCTAAAATGGCTTCTTCACCCCAAAAGGCTAACGTTTCATCCGAAGTTTTTGAAAATCCAAAATCATTGGCACGCGAAAAATATTGCTCGCCTCCATCAATTCTTCTCGCCGCTAATAATTCTTGCGTGCGAATTAGTCCTAATTCCTCGGCCAATTCTGTGCCGATTAAATTTTGTCCTCCATCACCACGGGTTAAGGATAAATACGCAGTTCTATATTTCATTTCTAGGGCAGACCAAGCGATCAACCGCGTGTTTTCATCGTCCGGATGCGCTGCAAAATACAACACGGACCCTAACACATTTAGTTTTTCCAAATCTGCCACAATTTCGGCACTCGAACGGTCACGTTGTTGCAATTGTGCGAACCCGAAATTAACACCTAAAAAGGTGCAACATAAACACATTAATAACAAAGGCTTTAGTCTCATCTTTCAAACTTATATAAAAATTTGTATTTTCACTTTTCTAATTTTTGAATTATGCAAGAATTTGATGACGCTAACAGAAAAGTTGCGCTGCGAAAACAGTATCTATCTTTAAGAAAGGAAATGCAACTGTCCGAATGGGAACGTTTAAATACGGGAATACTCGAACAGTTCGAAATGTTGGATTTACCCGCTTTGAAAAAACCTTCTCCCTTCGTACACACTTTTTTAGCCATTCAGAAAAATCGGGAACCGAACACCCATGCTTTGGCAGACTTGCTAACTTTAAAATTTCCTGGCATACAATGGGTAATTAGTAAATCAGATCGGGAAACTGCTGAATTGTATCATTTTTTATGGGAATCGGATACATTGATAGAAGAAAATGCATGGGGCATCCCAGAGCCAATAGGTGGGATACGAATAGAAGAAGCATTAATTGATGTAGTTTTTGTCCCCTTACTGGTCGCTGACCGTCGAGGTCATCGAGTGGGTTATGGAAAAGGGTTTTATGACCGCTTTTTAATAAAATGCAGACCCGATACGATTAAAATTGGGATTTCAATGTTCGATCTCACTGACCAAGAAATACCCATTTTGCCCACAGATATTCCGCTAGACCTTTGCGTCACGCCCACCGAAACCATTTGGTTTAATAAATTATCCGAAACTTAATGGTATTTGGGATCTTCTTCAGGTCGCCTAACAAAGGCTCATCGTAGGTGGCAGAAACGTCCGTCACTACATAACCGAGCTCGCCTTTAGTCATCAAAAATTGACTTACGATATTAATATCGTGATCCGCGAACACTTGATTAATTTTGGCCATTACACCAGGAACATTTTGATGAATATGTAGTAATCGATGGGCATTGGCCACTTTTGGCAAAGGTAAATTTGGAAAATTTCGGCTCATGGAGGTATCTCCGGTATTGATAAAGTTCGCCATGCGTCGAGAAATAAATTCGCCGTTTCTTTTTTTGGACTTTTTATCATCGAACAGCACAATGCCTTTTGCCGAACATAATGAACGATTAATTTTTCCTTTGCTGTCTCCCAGGTACCCTATCGTTTTTAAATTGTCTGCAAGTTGTAGTTTAGCATCATCCAGCTGCGTGCCTGCACCTAATAATAACATGCCCACATCTTTGACATATTTATCTTCCAGTTCATCCTTGATTCGAATAGAGAACCCATCCTTTTTTAAAATTTCGTGTGCAATGGCGGGCACTTCACCGACGATTAAACACAAAATCCTATTTTTCGGATAGGAGATGGCCATTGGCAAATCATTATAATAGAGAAACTCATCAAAACTTGGTGTGACATGGTCGGCCTTTTCGGATACCGATTTGCGTTCAATGTTTTCAGTAAAAGCAAAGAAACGACTGATGAGTCCCGACTCTTTGAGCTGAAAGTCCGAGTATCCATCACCGATGCCAATTAATTCTCCTGGCAATTGTAATTGCGCGAGCAATTTAACCTTTCCTCCCTCTTCAGACAATGGATTTTGATCGTCATAACCGATAATATTTCCGTGTTCGTCAAACCTAAACTCATTCGCATAAATGTTTTTACTCTGAATAGCGTATGGGATAACCACGGGGGCAATAAACTCCTTAAATCCACCGGAAACAATATAAACTTGCTCGGAATTCGATTTAAAAAACGCTTTGTTTCGTTTAAAAGACGCAGAAACACGTTTTTTCAAGACCTGAACTAATTGGATGAGGTGAGCGCGATTTGCGTGCAATAATTGTACACGTTTACTTAAGCTTTCATTAAAGGAAAGCTTTCCCTCCATAGCTAAGTTGGTCAAGTCTTCAATTTCCTTTAAAATGCTTGCTCGGTTTGGATGCTGATTTAGCGAAATTTTTGCCAATTCATCGAGCGCCTCTACTTGGGTAAAGGTGCTATCAAAATCTATAATATATCTTGGTTTCACGATTGTTTAATACGATTTGCAATCTCTTGAAAAGTTTGAGCTATGGGTTTAAAATTTAGGGGTATGGTGGCGATTAATTTTTGGTTAGAATAGTGTAATTTCTTACTTGAAATGCGCGCAGATTCTTTCGTTAAGGCTGCTTTTTTGCCTTTTGTCCACGCTAAAAAACCAGCCACCCTCCATGCTATTTCTAATAAAAATGGGGAGGCTTTTGCTTTCGGCGCTGTGGTACCTAAGTGCTGACTAAAGCGTGTTAACATTTCCTGATGCGTCATGTTTTGGTTATTCAAAATGAAGCGCTCACCTGTTATTTCAGTCTTATTCATCAATAGAATCATGGCCTTTGCCACATCTTCCACATCGATGATTCCGACGGAACCCGTTGGATAATATTTTAAGCCTTTATTTAATAATGAAAAGATGGCGCCGCTGCCCTTTGTCCCAGCCTGTTGACCGATGATCAGGGAAGGATTCACTATAACTCCTTTCAAACCTTCTGAAAACCCACGCCACACTTCCATCTCGGACTCGTACTTGGCCACTCCGTAAGCGGATTGATGCGCACCATATTCCCACACATCGGCTTCTGTAGTGGGCATGCCACTTTTACCTTCCCCCAATGCTGCGATGGAACTGACATGAACCATTCGGATGCCCTGTAACAGGCAAAGATTGACTACGTTTGCGGTTCCTTCTACATTAATTTGCATCATGGATGTACGGTGCGCTGGATGGTAGGAAACTTTTGCTGCGCAATGATAAACGCGCGACACGTCCTTAAAAGCATCTTCTAAGGAATGGTAATCAAGGACATCTCCTTGCGCCCACTCAACTTGTGGGTGATTTACTAAAGATGATGGAATGCGTTTTGGCGATCGATAAATCGCTCGAATTTTCGCTCCAGCAGCGATTAATTGTTCGATTAATACTGAACCTAAAAAACCTGTACCTCCAGTAACGAGAATCACTATTCAATTTTTTTTATTTCCAAGATCAAACATACAATAAAATCCTATACTTTTGTGTAGATGAGCAATAAGTTTCCTCCACAACTGGTAAAAAAATTAGGAGAAAATCCGCTTTTTGATGCCGCATCATTTTTGGAAATCCATGAGGTAGACACTGCGGTTACATCCATTCGGTTGAATCCTTTCAAAAAAGCGCCTACTTGGTTATCCAATCAAGAAGTAATCGTGCCCTGGTGTGCACAAGGGCTCTATTTGGCTAACCGGCCAAAATTTACATTGGACCCTTTTTTTCATGCGGGTTGTTATTACGTACAAGAAGCTTCTTCTATGTTTTTAGCCCATGCCATCAAAGAGCTTGGTTTTGATAAGAAACCAGGGGTGGTCGTGGACCTTTGCGCAGCACCTGGAGGCAAAAGCACTCTGCTTCAATCGTATTTACATCCCGAAAGTTTATTGATTGCAAACGAACTAATTAAATCAAGGGTCCAAATATTAGAAGAAAACTTAACGCGTTGGGGGCATGCTTCTACCTTAATCGCCCATAGTGATCCATCTGCATTTGGGAAATTTGAAGATTGGGTGGATGTATTAGTCGTGGACGCCCCTTGTTCTGGCTCGGGGATGTTTAGAAAGGATCAAGAAGCCATTAGTGAATGGTCTGAATCAGCGGTGAAGTTATGCAGCGAACGCCAACAGCGAATTTTAGCCACGAGTATAGACTGCTTAAAACCTGGAGGGTATCTCATCTATTCTACTTGTTCATATTCTGAAGAAGAGAATGAAGAAATGGCGGATTGGTTAATGAATACAAATGATTTTGAATCAGTAGAACTATCTATTTCACCTAATTGGGGCATATCGGTGAGCCATTCTAAAAAACACCATTGTCCTGGATATCGTTTTTATCCTCATCTTGTAAAAGGTGAAGGTTTCTTTTTAACCGTTTTGAAAAAGAAGGGTGAATACAGCGGCGACCATCCTTCCGTATCAACTGCTGGGAAGAATTCAAAAGGTAAAAACGGCAAGAATTCGACACATGATCAGGTAAAAATCTCTGAAAAAACCTATGCGAATTGGGTAGAATCAACCCAATCTTTTCATGCTTTTTTGGTGGGTGAACAGGTACACTTAATTCCAGAAATTCATCGTTCGACTTTAGCCATCGCTCAACAAAATTTATATCTTAAATCGGCTGGATTAAGGGTGGGGAAATTACATAAAGGAGAGATTTTAATTCCTGATCATGCCTTGGCGATGAGCATCCACTTACACCCCAAGGTGCCAAGATTATCGGTTGATTACAAAACAGCTTTAGAATTTCTACGAAAAAACACCTTCTCGATCGATGAACAAGAAAACCTTCAGTTAGGCTGGAATGTGGTGACGTATGAGGGTGCCGCCCTGGGTTGGGCGAAAGTAATGCCTGGCCGAATTAACAATTATTATCCAAAGGAAAGCAGAATTGTGAATTTATAAATCCATCAAGGAGGGCTTCGCAGGTCGGCCACCGGCCTCAAATTTTTTGAATGATTTTAAGACATGGTTTGTGAGATCATACTCTGTCCAATTTTGGCTTTCTTCGAAGGTCGGTCGATACCAAAACATAAAGTTTTGCAAGTCCTTTTCATCCAATTGGGTAAGTTCCTTCACCTTATATTTACTAAAAAGTCGATCTACGTGTAGTTCCTCCATTTCCCGATCCATGTAATTTCGAAAGCGCCGTGCGTTCTTTCCAGTTCGACTAAATCGCTCATACAAGGAGGTGAGTGGGCTAAAAATATGGGCAAGCACTGAGGGTTTCCCTTCTGAATAAACGCCTTGCCTACGATAACTATCCATACTTTCTCTCAACTCTTGCTCGCGGGACTTTGCTTGAATGGAAACGTCCTCAATTCGAATGGAAGAAGGGACAAGATCTAATAAAATATCACTAAAGGTTTTGATTTCTGCACGGATGGTCTCATACCCAATCTTTGATAGGGTGATGGTGTCCCCAATTTGAACGGGCAATTTAAAAGCGCCCATTATATCTGTATTCACCACTTTCTTTGTTCGCTCATTTCGAACATTTACTTGCGCAATGCGAACCGAGGTGCCCTTTTCTAATACCATTCCATTAATTTCAGCCGTTTCTTGTGCCAAAAGAGTCCATTGACCTAAAAAGCAGAAAAAACAACTTAAAATAATGACGATGACATTAGTTTTCTTCATTTTTATATGGATAAAAAACAAAATTTGCGCCAGCCGGCACAATAACAAATAAACACATATGTGTTTTAGGATTCTTATAAAACTTGATAAAACGATCCTTTTTTTCAGGCTTAATGATTTCTCTCGCTACAAATTCTTCTAACGTGGCCGCGTGAATGGTCCAATTGGTGCCGAGTTCGTCCTTATCAAGAATTTTCTCTCCTAATTGAACCACATGTTGGTGCGCTACAAAAATGGGATATTGGGACAATTCAGCCGCTATAATTTCGTCTGCAACTTCCTGAATGGAAGGAGCATAAAAATCTAAGTCCTTTTGCAAACTGATCAGCGGACTGGTTTTTTTCTCCTGCCCATCGTCGCCCGCTACTGGTCCAAATAATAAATCTCCAACTTCCATGATCTTTATTTTATATCAACTTTATATAACAACCTTATTTTAAAATCAAAGAAACTACATTTTCAACATGTTGGGTTTGCGGAAACATGTCTACCGGTTTAATCCGCTCTACCTGATATTTCTCTTTTAATAATTCGATGTCCCGGGCTTGCGTGGCTGCGTTGCAACTGACGTAAACGATTCGAGGCGCTTCCATTTCAAGCAAGCGATTTACAACATCTGGATGCATCCCGGCGCGAGGAGGATCTGTAATAACTAAATCTGGACGGCCGTGTTCATGAAAGAATTCCGCAGTTAGCACATCCTTCATGTCTCCAGCAAAGAATTTCGTATTCTGGATGTTATTTAAATCCGAATTGATTTTCGCATCTTCGATAGCAGTAGGCACATATTCTATGCCAATCACTTCTTTTGCTTGCCGAGCCACAAAATTTGCAATAGTTCCTGCCCCTGTATACAAGTCATATACCCGTTCATCGCCCTTCAGCTGCGCAAATTCTCTGGTTATTTTATATAATTCATAGGCCTGTTCCGAGTTTGTTTGATAAAAAGATTTCGGGCCAACTTTAAATCGCAGTCCTTCCATTTCTTCAAATATATGATCCCTTCCTGCATAGCAGTGAACGTCTTGATCAAAAATCGTGTCGTTTCTTTTTTGGTTCACCACATATAATAGCGAATGAATTTGTGGAAATTCTCGCTTCACAAATTCCATGGTAGCTTCAATTTCGTCTTCAGAAACATGCGCAAATACCACGATCACCATTAACTCTCCAGTCGATGAAGTTCGAATGATTAAATTACGCAGCGCACCTTCGTGTTGCTTTAGGTCATAGAACGACAGGCCATTTCGCTTCGCAAATTCATAGATGGCAATTCGAATTTCGTTGGACAAGCCACCTTGTAAATAACAATGTTGAATTTGTAGAATTTTATCAAAGCGTCCCGGCACATGAAACCCTAAAGCGTCCATATCTTGGTCGTCTACAGGCTCGTCCATCGATGTTAACCACCTCTTATTTGAAAAAGTGAATTCTAATTTATTTCGGTAATATTGAGTGTTTGCTGAAGGCAAAATCGGCTCTATGCCCGATGCATCAATTTTCCCAATCCGAGTCAATGCATTTAATACCGATTGTTGTTTATAGGTTAATTGCGCTTCATAAGTCATATGTTGCCATTTGCATCCACCACAAACTCCAAAGTGCGGGCAAAATGGGGTTGTTCGATGAACGGATGGTTCGATTAAACGTGAAATCGTAGCTTCGCCAAAATTTTTCTTCTTTCTGACAAGCTCTACATCCACTAAATCACCGGGTACACCTTTCTCTACAAAGATTACTAAGTCCTCGTGCCTTCCGACCCCTTTGCCATCTTCGGCAATATCAAACAAAGAAAGTCCATCAATTTTAGGACGGACTTTTAACATTTTATTTCTTCTCATAGCTCTTGATGCTCAAGATGGCCTTTTATACTTATTATTAAGATAAATTTGCGCTGATTAACCTCAAAAATTCAGAACGAGTTCGGTCATTCACAAATTTTCCAGTAAACGCAGAAGTGGTGGTAACGGAATTTTGTTTTTGTACTCCACGCATCGCCATACACAAATGCTTACATTCGATGACCACCGCTACTCCAGCTGGATCCAAGGTATCTTGTATGCAGTCCTTTATTTCATTGGTCAAACGCTCTTGCACTTGTAAACGTCGCGCGAAAATATCGACCACCCTTGGGATTTTGCTCAAGCCGACGATTCGTCCATTCGGTATATAGGCGATGTGAGCTTTTCCAAAAAAAGGCAACATATGGTGTTCACACATAGAAAAAACCTCAATGTCTTTAACTACCACCATCTGGCTATAATCTTCTTCAAACATAGCCGATTTTAACACCTCTGCCGGATTTAAATCGTACCCGTGGGTAAGAAATTGTAAGGCCTTTGCCACCCTTTCTGGGGTTTTCTGCAAACCTTCCCTGCTTGGGTCTTCTCCAAGATCCTTTAAAATTGCAGGAAAACTAGATGCAATTCTGGCGATTCGGTCCGGATGATACCGGTCCAAGTCAGGATATCTTGCTAATTCGTATTCATTCAAGGGCGAGTGATCACTCATCATGCTTTTTTTTAATGTTTAATCTTATTCGGAATGAGCAAAGATACGGATAGTAAGTAATTTTTATGAGATAAATGCTGTGAAATAAAATAAAATCCGCACATTAGTTACTCAATTTGTTTAAAACTAATCAACAATCATGAACAGGTTATCAATCTACATTACAAAAATGGAAAGGAAGAGCTTTGTCGTCCTTACGCTAGCTTTTGTGTTCTTTATGAGCACAGCATCATTTGCACAACCAAGAGGCGGTAATTTCCAAGCTCCACCTTTAGATCCAATGGTGGAAAAAATTGTGAAAGAAGTCAATGAAAACTCACAGTTAGAACAATTAGCACACGAACTTTTAGACGTTGTAGGCCCTCGTTTAGTAGGAACGCCACAAATGCTAAATGCACACGACTGGGCAGTGAATACCTTTAAAAAATGGGGAATTTCTGCGCAAAACCAACAATGGGGTGAATGGCGCGGATGGGAAAGAGGTATTTCTCATATTGACTTAGTTTACCCACGTGTTAAAACCCTATACGGCACACAATTAGCATGGAGCCCTGCAAATAACAGACCTGTTGAAGGAGAAGTGATTGTTTTAGCAGATGTAGCGGATTCTGTAGCATTTAAAAAATGGTTGCCATCAGTAAAAGGTAAATATGTAATGATTTCCATGTTGCAACCAACTGGAAGACCAGAGTACAACTGGAGAGAATTTGCGACAGAAGAATCATTGAAAAAGATGCAAGAATCTCGTACAAATGCAGCGCGCGAATGGGCGGAGCGCATCCGAAAAACAGGTGTATCTTCAGCGATGCTTCCAAGTGTTTTAGAAGAAGCTGGCGCGGCTGGTATTGTTATGAGCTATTGGTCAAATGAATTTGGTTCAAACAAAATCTTTGGTGCGAGCACTAAAATCGTTCCTACCGTGGATTTATCTGTAGAAGATTATGGAGTGATTTTCCGTTTAGCTGAGAGTGGCCAAAAACCAAGAATCCGTGTACACACTGAGTCTAAAGAATTAGGTAAAGTTCCTGCGTTCAATACAATCGCAGAAATTAAAGGTACTGAATTCCCTGATGAGTACGTGATTTTATCTGCTCACTTAGATTCTTGGGAAGGTGGTTCAGGTGCAACAGATAACGGTACGGGTACCATTACGATGATGGAAGTGGCGCGTATCTTGAAAAAATTATATCCAAATCCAAAACGGACTATTTTAATCGGTCTTTGGGGAAGTGAAGAACAAGGTTTGAATGGATCTCGTGCATTTGTCATTGACCATCCAGATATTATTGCAAAAACTCAAGTGGTTTTAAATCAAGATAACGGTACGGGTCGGGTTGCAAACATCAATGGTTCAGGATTCTTGCATTCTTATGATTTCATGGGTCGTTGGTTATCTGCTGCTCCTATGAGTGTTCAACGTCATATCGTGACTGATTTCCCGGGCATGCCTACTGGAGGTAGTTCTGACCATGCGGCATTTATCGCTGCTGGTGTTCCTGCTTACATGTTAAGTTCCTTATCATGGGGTTACGGCACCATCACTTGGCACACAAACTTAGATACATACGATAAATTAGTGTTCGATGATTTGAAAAACAACGCTATTTTGATCGCTACTTTAGCCTACAAAGCAAGTGAAGAGCCAACTTTAGTGGATAGAACGCAACGTATCTTGCCTCCAGGCCGCGATGGCAATCCACAACAATGGCCTCAAATCCGTTCACCAAGACGTTTAGGAGGTTTCTAATCGAAAATTTTAGAAGGCTCCTAATCGAAAATTTAGGAGGTTCCTAATCGAAGCAAACTGGTAGGAGATCATCGAATGATCGGCCTATCAAATAGCCAAAATGGCTAAAAAATGCGTTTTTGTGTGCATGATCTTTATGGATGACCGGTTTTTGCCGGAGACTAAAGTTAATCACGCACAAAAACGCATTTTTATTTTAAAAATCAGTATACTTGCATAAGTGTCCTGTGAACTAACCAAGCTTGCTGCCCGTCATGACCTCAAAAATTGCCATCACAAACGGAATCATTTATACTGAAAGAGATGTTTTTAGAGATCACGCTTTATTGATACGAGGAGCGCAGATTGTGGACATCGTAAAGATGGATCAACTTCCACCCGACTATCGACCTTTTGATGCTGGTGGAAAGCACGTAACGCCAGGTTTTATAGATTTACAAATCTATGGTGGCGGAGGTGTGCTATTTGCTGAACGACCGACCAAAGAGAGTTTAGCAACCATGACCGAAGCGCTAATTCACACCGGCACAACCAGCTTTTATTTAACGCTTGCAACCAATACAGAAGAAATTTTCAACGCATCCATCGAGGTGCTGAAAGAATATCATCCATCTGCTTGCTTGGGGTTGCATTTTGAAGGCCCGTTTTTAAACGAGTTAAAAAAAGGCGCGCACCCGTCTGCATGCTTAGAACAACCCACCAATGAACGCATTCAAAAACTACTCGCACGAGCCGACGGCAAATTAAAAATGTTGACGATCGCGCCAGAATTGTTTGACGAATCCACGATAAAATTACTTTTAGAAGCGAACATTTTACTATCCGCTGGGCATAGCAATGCAAGCTACGAACAAGCGACTTCAGGATTTAATTTAGGCATTCAAGCCGTTACCCATTTGTACAACGCCATGTCCAGTTTCCATCATAGGGACATTGGATTGCCCGGAGCGACTTTCCAACATTCTCGTGTTTGCGCGAGCGTGATTGCAGATGGAATACATGTCAGTTACGAAGCCCTGAAGGTGAGTAAGAAATTATTGGGCGAACGCTTATTTTTAATCACGGATGCCGTAGAAGAAACGAGTGAAGGCGTGTATATTCATAAACGAAATGGGGACCACTTTACCCTGCCAGACGGCACCTTATCCGGCTCGGCTCTGACCCAATTAGTAGGCATTAAAAATTGTGTGATGCATGCCGGAATTCCTATAGATGAAGCGATCCGTATGGCGACTTGGTACCCAGCAAAACTGATTGGCGACCATAGCATTGGCGCATTTACGTCTGGCGCTCGCGCAAATATTTGCATTTTTAACGACGACTTTGAGCTGGAGCATGTACTATTTAATGGTGAAATACAATGAAAGTAAGTATGCGTATTCCGTCAATTGATGTGTTTAGGGCCTTGACCATGTTCTTTATGATCTTTGTAAATGACGTGGACGGCGTTAAAAACATCCCGCAATGGATTAAACACGTCGGAATGGATGAGAGTGGGCTGGGGTTCGCGGATGTTATTTTTCCTGCATTCCTATTTATAGTGGGCTTATCCATGCCCTTGGCCTTGCAAAGAAAAATAAGTCAAGGTGCTTCCCCCTGGGCATTATTTCAGCACATTAGTATCCGTGCTTTTGCCCTGATCGTGATGGGTTTATTTCACGTCAATTTTTCTTATTTCAATGCAGAATTGGTCGGGATTTCGCGCTCCCTCTATATCGTTTTATGCACCATCAGTTTTTTCCTTGTTTGGTTAGACTATTCGAAACAAGTAGCAAAAAAATGGCAAATTGGCTTACAAATCATAGGATGGCTGGCACTAATCGGCCTTGCTGCCGTGTTTAAAAGCGGTACATTAGAAGAAATTTCGTGGATGAAATTCCATTGGTGGGGAATTCTGGGATTAATAGGCTGGTCGTATTGGTTTATAGGCCTTGGCTATCTAATTACAAAGGGGAATATATTAGCATTTTTAACGTATTTTATCCTATTAATACTCATCAATTTTGGCGTGCATTTAGACTTATTCTCACTCCCTGACCTCGTCATCGGAGATACTGCACATGCTGTTTTAGTAGGTGCTGGGGTCTTAACCACGCTCTACTATATGCGTCATCGCGCCTTTACCATCCCAACATTGTGTTTGCATTTTATCATCGCAGCTGTAGTATTTTTAATCATTGGAGGATTTGCTGCGCAATACATTGATGGAATCAACAAAATTAGGGCAACTCCCGGATGGGTGCATCTTTGCATAGGTATTAGTTTATGCGTGTATGCTGCTTCCGTCTACTTTATTGATTTGAAAAATAAATCCTCCTATTTTAAATGGATATCAGCGGCAGGAACGAATACACTTACTTGTTATTTACTCCCATATATTTGGTATGCAGCATTAAGGATGGCAGGTTTTCAATGGCCGGCATTTTTCAACGAAGGCATTGGTGGGATTCTCCGGTCCTTCCTGGTGGCATTCGCCATTGTGAAAATAGCGGAATGGCTGGGGAAAAAATCGATCCGAATAAAAGTGTGAATTCTGCGAATGGAAATGCTACACTGCAAAAATAATGCTACACTGCAAGAATAATGAAGTACAATTATATTGAAGATAAAACACTATGAATTTAAGTCCGATCAAGAAAAATTTTAAATCCTTAATTGCAGCAGCTGGTATTATGGTGCTGAATCTTGGTTCTTTCCCTGGTTTTGCGCAGCAAAAAAAACAGCTAAAAATCGTATCGCCTGCACAAGAAATCAGCACTGTTCAACAGGGCACCGTCTACTTGAAAGGTACGGGTGATCCTACGCACTTTTTGATGATGAATGGCCAAGCGATCAAAATATATTCCACTGGAGTGTTTGCTGCGGCAATCCCTTTAAGCATGGGACAAAATGAAGTGATTTTAAAATATGGGGTGGGTAAAGACACGTCAACACGCATGTTAATAATTCACCGTGTGGCTCCTGAAGCACCAAAACCTACAGAAGGTTTTGCGATTGAATCCGTCAAACTAAATGTAGATGGATCAGAGATTTGGCTACAAGAAGGAGACCTCCTGGAGGTAGAAATGAAAGCAACTCCAGGCATGAAGGCGAGTTTTTTCAACAACATCCCGATGGTAGAAGTGCCCGTTTCTCAAGCGGGTGTCGCTGGGATTTACCGAGGTTCTTATCTTGTAAAAAACACTGATAAAATTAAAAATGAAGCCATAACGTTTCATTTAATCCACCCAAATAATCAGCAACAAACGCAAACAGCAAGCACGCAAAAGCTCACATTTCTTACTGAACCTGGTGTGATCATTGGCCACAGCAATAAATCGCGCACACCCCTATCATATGGTTTAGGCGCTGACCGATTAGGAGGAGCCAAAATGGGATTTGTCGATAGTTTAATTCAGTTCCAAATTACAGGTAAAATGCAAGGAATGTATCGTGTGCAATTAGCAGAACAGGTACAGGCTTATGTGGATCAAAACGATATTGACCTGTTAGATGGTGTAGGATTTAAACCCACATCCTTGACAGGAAGTTGGACCATTCAAAGCGATGGAAAACATGACCGTGTGAATATAGGATTATCTAAGCGATTACCTTATGTTTCTCGGATGGAAGAGCATCCTGCGCGATTAGTGGTCGATATTTATGGGGGCGTTTCGAATAGTAATTGGATTACGCAGAAGGAAGGCTTAGTGGCGATTAAAAATGTTTGGTACGAGCAGGTGAGTAAAGATATTTTTAGAGCAGTCATTGAGTTGCAAGATGAAGAACATTGGGGACATGAAATTTCGTACAGAGGAAACTCGCTATCTATTCGAGTAAAACCGAAACCAAAACAATTAGCCCTTAAAAATTTGCGCATAGCAGTAGATGCTGGGCACGGCGGAAGTAATAATGGTGCAGTAGGCATGTCCGGTGTGCTTGAAAAAGATTTAAATCTTTCCATGGCCAAAAAACTTGAGGCAGCCTTGGTAAAAGAAGGTGCCAGTGTCATTATGACCCGTAGTAACGATCGGTATACCACAAATACCCAACGATTAAGTTTCTTAAAAGAACACGATCCTGATTTATTGATTAGTATTCACTGTAATGCTGCAGGGAATCCTATGGTGGCAGGCGCGTCCACTTACTACAGGCACCAAGCTTTCCGTCCGATTACTCAATACATCTATAAAGAAATGCTGAAATTGGATTTAGAAGATTTTGGAAATGTGGGCGGTTTTAATTTTACATTGAATTCCCCTACCGAATTCCCTTCTGTTTTGGTGGAGGTGGCATTTATGTCAAATCCTTCTGATGAAGAAAAATTATTAGACCCTGCTTTTCAAGACGACATGATCAAAAGCATTGTCACGGGTGTAAAAAAGTTTATAAACGATAGGAATTAAGATAAATAGACAAGTTTTCAGTTAAAAAGATCAAATAAATAAGAGGATCAAACAAATAAGAGGATCAAACAAAATATATAAATAAATATATAAATAAAAGCATGAATATCCCATCAAAATTAGGTTTGTGGCTGATAGCAATTGTATTCGCTGCAGGCACATTAAGCAGTTGCACCAGCAAAAAAGCATTGACGCAAACGTCGAGTACGCCCATTCCAGCGACTCAAGAAGTCATGAGAGAATTTAGAGCCGCTTGGGTA
>CAYTDM010000015.1:0-3289 GCA_964436635.1 uncultured Sphingobacteriaceae bacterium | reverse complement strand
GCCGGGTTTGTCTACGGACGCCCAAAAGAAAGAAGCCATTGAGTTATTGGATTTTTTGAAAAATCATAATTTTAACGCGGTCATTTTCCAAGTGCGCCCTCAGGGAGACGCCTTATATGATAGCAAATTGGAACCCTGGTCGTATTATTTAAGTGGAAAACAAGGTGTTCCTCCCTCACCATTCTACGATCCATTAGAGTTTTGGGTGGAAGAAGCGCATAAAAGAGGTTTGGAATTACACGTTTGGTTAAATCCTTACCGAGCACATCATACCGCTGGAAGCGATGTAACGGAGCATTCCGTCGTTAAAACCATGCCGGAATCTGTGGTGTTCCTTGAGCAAGGATTTTGGTGGTTCGACCCTTCTCTCAAAAGCACGCAAGACCATTCAGCGGCAGTAGTAAGGGATTTAGTAAAACGATATGATATTGATGGCGTTCATTTTGATGATTATTTTTATCCATACGATTCTTATAATAATGGGAAAGATTTTCCAGATGATAAAAGTTGGGCTGCCTACTTAGAAAGTGGCGGTAAACTTTCTCGTGCTGACTGGAGAAGATCGCATGTCAATACGTTTATTGAACGTGTATATAATGAAATCAAAGCAGAGAAAAAACACGTAAAATTCGGGTTAAGTCCTTTTGGTATTTGGCGTCCAGGTTATCCAGAAAGCATACAAGGATTAGATCAATACAATAGTTTATATGCAGATGCAAAACTATGGTTAAATAAAGGTTGGATTGATTATTTCACTCCGCAATTGTATTGGCCGATTTCTAAAATTGAACAAAGTTTCCCTGTTTTATTAGGCTGGTGGCAATCTGAAAACACTTTGCAGCGCCATTTGTGGCCTGGCATGAGTGTGGCCAAAGGTGGTGATGAGGCGAATGTAATCGAGGTAAATAATCAAATTATGATTACAAGAGGCATGGTTCCACAAAGCAAAGGAGCGGTGCACTGGAGCATATCCTCTTTGACAAGAAATCCACGTTTGCCGGAAGGGCTAATCAAAGGACCTTATAAAAAACCTGCCTTAATCCCTGCGAGTCCATGGTTAAGCAATGTTCCACCGAGTGCACCAAAAGTAAATGAGCGGAAAACGAAGACGCATGTGAATTTGGATTGGTCGCACCCGAACGAATCCGCTATATTTAATTGGGTAGTTTACGCCCAATACGGCGAACTTTGGGAACACCAAATTTTGCCAAAAAACACAAAAAGTATCGCATTACCGATTCAAAAAGAGGGCACAGAAACCAGTTTAAATGCAGTCAAAGTAGTTGCAGTGGATCGATTTGGAAACGCGAGCAGTCATTAAATAATACAGGATGTTTAAGATATTGTTATGAACTATCAACTTAATTTTCGCACCGATGCAAGCTGTATGAAATACCTTTTCCTAGCTTGTTTATGCTTACCGATTTTTGTATTTGCGCAGCAAAAAAATCCAAATAACTCAAAAAATGAGTTGCCAAAAGATTTGGACAGCTATATAGAAAACGTTTTAAAAGCGTTTGATGTCCCTGGCGTAGGGGTGGCGGTTGTAAAAAACGGGGAAATCGTACTGACAAAAGGATATGGAATTAGGCGGCTTGGGAGTCCTGAAAAAGTGGATGAAAACACTCTTTTTAGCATTGCTTCAAATAGTAAAGCATTCGCAGCGACTTCCTTAGCCCTGTTGGTGGAGCAAGGTAAATTAAAATGGGAAGATCGGGTGGTGAAGCACCTGCCTTGGTTCGAATTATCCGATGATTATGTGACCCAGCACTTAACCGTGAGAGACTTACTGGTTCATCACAGTGGATTACCTGCTTACGCAAACGATATGCTTAATTTTCCGCCTGCTCAAATGAGTCGAAAAGAATTATTAATGAAGTTAAAGGATGTACCATTGGAGCATGATTTTAGGTCTGTATATGCCTACGATAACATCTTATATCTTGCTGTTGGTGAAATTGTGGAAGCAATATCGGGAGTTACATGGGAAGATTTTGTAAAAGAAAACATTTTCAAACCCCTTGAAATGAATCGAAGCTTAAGCCGTTTCTCAGAAATGAGAAATCAATCCAATATCGCCTGGTCGCATGCTCGTCGAGGGGGAAAAGTAAAAGTGATGGATACTTTTTTTGATCTGAATATTGGGGATTCTGGTAATCCTGCAGGGGGTGTCGTTACATCAGCAGGGGATATGGCGAAATGGGTCAAAATGCATTTAGATTCTGGAAGAATTGATAGTGAAAAACGTCTTTTCAAACCATCCACGACCAGCCAATTATGGAAACCAGTCGTTATTATGCCGATTTCCAAAGAACCTGAATGGTTAAAACCTGCCCAGAAACATTTTTATAATTATGCATTAGGTTTCCGAACCTATGATTACCGAGGATTACAAGTGGTCGGTCATGGAGGATTACTAACTGGTTTTGTGTCTCAAATCGCTATGATTCCCCAATTAGATTTAGGTATCGTGGTACTAACAAATCAGGCAGCCACCGGAGCCTATTGGTCCATCATCCACCACATCACCGACCATTATATGGGCGCAGAACCTTTCGATTGGGTGGGTGGATATAAAAAAGCATGGGATAGCTCAAATGCACGGTCAGATTCAACGATGAATGCCTACGTACCAGTACCACCAGATCCGAGTTTAGCAAAAAGCCTCCCAATAGAAAAATATGCCGGTCTATATAGAGATGGCTTTATTGGAGAAATGGAAATCACGAAGGTAGATGAACAAACATTGCATCTATTATTCAAAAATGCGAAGTTTTATTCAGGTAAGTTAACACATTTCCATGGGGATTTATTTAGATTAATCTATGACGATGCCAATCGAGGTGATGGACCTTTCTTAACTTTTATCCTAAATGCAGATAAATCCATTCGTGAAGCACAATTTGTTAGTGAAAAAGCAGGAGGATCGAACTCATTAGATAGAATCGTCCTACGACCAGTTAAGACAAATTAATGCTTTACTATAATAATAGAGTTAATAACATTTTGATTCTTTAGTCATAGTAACCCCTGCAGAGATATCCTGCAGGGGTATATTTATTAATAGAACCTTTTCCTTAAACCGAACTAAAAACAGGCTGCCGCAGGAAACCATCTGCATGCAAGTTAACCAGTATACTATTCATTAAAAAAAGATAAAACTACTCCACCTACAAGCATATGCATATAATATTGGGTTAGATTTAAAACAGGATAAGCTCTAAATAGATGTGCTTGATCCAATAGTATAGGTTAAACAAGAGCCAGCATTAACCTTATGAAAAAGCTA
>CAYTDM010000014.1:0-55738 GCA_964436635.1 uncultured Sphingobacteriaceae bacterium | reverse complement strand
TTTTAAGGCTTCGTAATCCAAAGCCTCAAATGCTTCCTTATAATTAAAATTGGGATCGTAAGGATCAGTCAACGATGAATGCTGACGCAAAATATCCAAGGTTAATTGCTCGGGCCACCAATCCTTGTTCTGTGTTCCTTTGCCCCCATGATTCACAACGGACAATTCTCCATTATGAAATGGACATTTACTAATGTCTCCTGAAATGTTCTCCATTTTATCTATTATTTAAAGTCGATTAAATTGTATATTCTAATAAATGTTTGTTCTTACAAAATACCTCTAAGTTACTTACAAAATACTAAAAAATTTTCTATTAAACAAAATTAAAATTATTTACCACTAATTAGACAGCATCTAATATATTTGTAAACGCATATTCAACGCATTATGAACATTCAGCAACTCCAATACGTCATCGCGGTAGATGAAAAACGTCATTTTCAAAAAGCTGCAGAAGCTTGTTTTGTGACACCAGCCACATTAAGCATCATGTTGAAAAAATTAGAAGAAGAGTTAGGTGTGGTGATTTTTGATCGCAGCAAGTACCCCATTATCCCAACGGAACAAGGAAAGTTAATCATCGAAAATGCGCGTGAAATTTTAGCTGCTGTGGACAAAATGCATTATGATGTCAAGTATCCTGTAGAGGACCAATTCATCCAAGGTGAGCTTAGAATCGGTATTATTCCTACGTTAGGCCCCTATTTATTGCATCATTTTTTACCAAACATCCTTCAAAAATATCCTGGAATTCGCATACAACTAAAAGAATTACGAACATTTCAAGTAAAAGAATACTTAAGGAAGGACTTAATAGACGTTGGAATCATTGCGCTGGAAAACGAATCAAAAGAATTTAAAACCAGGCATTTATTCAACGAAAAATTATTTGTATACGCTCCTGATTACCCTGCTATCGCAAATAAAAACTTCATTTTGTCAAATGAAATAGACGTAAATAAGCTGTGGCTATTAGAAGAAGAGCACTGTCTTCGATCTCAAGTCATGGATTTGTGTTCACTAAAACAAAAAAGCGCCGAAAAAGATCCATTAAAATTTGAAGCCGGCAGCATAGAAACCCTCATTAATTTAGTAGAAATGATGAAAGGTATTACGATTATCCCCGAATTGGCGACTTTAGCTTTCTCGGAGAAAAGAAAAAATGGTGTGCGACCCTTTGCGGACCCCGTGCCAGCCAGAGAAATTGGCATGATAACCTACCGACATTTCATTAAGGAAAGCTTACTTAACGTACTGGAAAAAGAAATTAAATCTGCGATCCAGCAAGTTTTATTGTAAAATCAATTTCATCATTTTAATCAATCTTGCCATTCAATTTAATCTATCTTGCCATTCAATCAATTTTATCATTTTCATTATTTTTATAGAATATATGCGAAACTTTCTGAATAATCCCTATTTTCGCAGCTTACTTTGATTACCAAAACCCTAATTATGTTTGAACAAATAGTGAATGAAATCAACGCAGTTATTTGGAGTAACGCGCTGATAATACTCTGCGTAGGTGCTGGATTGTACTTTTCAATTCGGACAGGCTTTTTACAAATTTCGAATTTTAGAGACATGGTGCGCTTATTGTTTTCCGGGGGGTCCACCGAGAAAGGCGTATCTTCATTCCAGGCTTTTGCCATGGCCTTATGTGGGCGAATCGGTACTGGAAATATTGCAGGGGTTGCTACCGCAATCGCTATGGGAGGTCCAGGAGCCATTTTTTGGATGTGGACAATCGCCATTTTAGGAAGCGCTTCCGCTTTTATTGAAGCGACCTTAGGGCAAATTTACAAAGAAGTTAAAGGCGGTCAATACCGTGGTGGTCCATCATATTACATTGAAAAAGGATTGGGGATGAAATGGTATGCGGTGTTGTTTGCACTTGTAACCATCGCCAGTACCGCATTCTTCTTAACAGGCGTTCAAAGTAACAGCATCTCCAAAAGTATTGAAACAGCCTTCAACATTCCACTTGAATATACCGGTATAACATTAATTGTTTTATGCTTTTTAATTGTGGTGGGGGGAGTGAAACGAATCAGTCGTTTTGCAGAATTAGTTGTGCCTATTATGAGTGTATTCTATATTTTTGTTGCATTATTAATTATTGCAGTGAACTACGATCAAGTTCCAGCAATGTTCTCGCTCATATTTAAATCTGCATTTAATTTAGAACCTGCATTTGGAGGTATTATCGGTTCGGCCATTGCTTGGGGTGTTAAACGAGGCATCTATTCAAATGAAGCAGGTCAGGGTACTGCTCCACACGCAGCAGCAGCTGCCGCCGTTAGCCACCCTGCTAAACAGGGATTGGTACAAGCATTTTCAGTGTACGTAGATACTCTATTAACGTGTTCAGCCACCGCCTTTATGATCTTGATCACGGGTCAATACAACGTATATGGTCCAGATGGAGGATACATAGTCGAAAATTTACCAGGTGTAGAATTAGGGCCAGCCTATACACAATTTGCGGTTGCTCAATTATTTCCAAGTTTAGGAAGTGCCTTTGTGGCGGTTTCATTAGCCATGTTTGCATTTACGACCCTCATTGCCTATTATTATATGGCTGAGACAAATCTAACTTACTTAGATAAAAAGGGTAACTTATTTAAATATGGTAAATGGATCATCATCATCCTTTTCTTGGGTTCCACTTATTTTGGAGCCGTACGTTCTGCATCCTTTGCATGGACTTTAGGCGATATTGGCGTGGGTAGCATGGCTTGGTTAAACCTAATCGCGATCTTGTTGCTTCAAAAACCAGCATTAAAAGCATTAAAAGACTATAGAGCGCAGAAAAAACAAGGAAAAGATCCTGTTTTCAACTCCAAAGAATTAGGCATTAAAAATGCCGATTATTGGGAAGACAAATAAGCATTTGATTAACTAAAAAAAAAACCGGCCCATTTTCATGGGCCGGCCTGCTTTTCATGTGTTTGCAAAGCAGTTTTTTAGGTTGATTAAAAGTCGTAACGATTTGCTTCGATTAAACGTTTAGCAATTCTTTGACGAGCATCTTTTATGTTAAATGGCTCCGCTTTCGTAAATCTTCTTAAGCCCACCATCATCATTTTCAATTCGTCGCCTTCAGCGAATGAATTTAACGCTTCTTTTCCAGCCATATGAACTTTATCAATCGCTGTGTGTAAGTAAATTCTTGCGATATCTAATTCACCTTCCACTGCCTCAGCACCCCGTTGATGATACAGTTTTTCTGCTCTTAGCAACGTAGATTCCGCCACATATACATAACCAATGATATCTGCGATATTCATTAATATTTCTTGTTCTTTCGACAAGGTCATCATTAATTTTTGCACCGCAGCACCTGCTACTAATAAACCTGCTTTCTTAAGATTTTTAAGAATTTTCTTTTCGTAAGCAAAAGGTGCATCGTCCTCTTCTCCAAAATCAGGAATCGCCATCAACTCACCCGCTACGGCTTGAGCAGGACCCATTAAGTCCAATTCGCCTTTTAACGCACGTTTTAATAACATGTCTACGATCAGCAAACGATTCACTTCATTCGTTCCTTCGAAGATTCGATTAATGCGGGAATCCCGGTAAGCTCTTTCCATAGGAGCATCGGCTGAGTAGCCCATACCTCCATAAATCTGAACCCCTTCATCCACCACATAATCCAACATTTCTGATCCCCAAACTTTAATGATCGCACATTCGATCGCAAATTGCTCGGTCGATTTTAACTTCGCTTTCCCTTCATCCATGCCCCCTGCCACTAATGCATCGTACGCATCGTCAATATTCTGACCCGCACGATAGGCTGCTGATTCTAATGCAAAATTACGCACCGCCATTTCAGCGATCTTGTAGCGAATCGCACCGAATTTAGAAATTGGAAGATTAAATTGCACGCGCTCATTCGAATAATTAATCGCTTGATTAATCACCGCTCTGGAAGACCCAATCGCAGAAGCACCTAACTTAATCCGACCAATATTTAAAATATTCACCGCGATTTTAAACCCATTTTCACGTTCAGACAACATGTTCTCTACGGGAACCGCACAATCATTAAAGAAAATTTGGCGCGTTGAAGAACCTTTAATACCTAATTTATGCTCTTCTGGATTCATAGTAATGCCTCCAAAATCACGCTCCACAATAAACGCAGTTAAATTTTTGTCATCGTCAATCTTAGCAAATACGATAAAGATGTCTGCAAACCCACCGTTTGTAATCCACATCTTTTGCCCATTAATAATGTAATGGGTGCCCGCCTCATTCAATTTAGCAGCAGTACGACCTGAATTCGCATCTGAACCGGAATTTGGCTCTGTCAAACAGTAAGCCGCTTTCCATTCACCGGTCGCTAATTTTGGAATGTATTTTTGCTTCTGCTCTTCATTTCCATAATATAAAATTGGCAGCGTACCGATTCCTGTGTGTGCAGAAAGCGCTACCGCAAACGAGTGCCCAGCACCAATCACATCGGCCACCAACATGGACGTGTTAAAATTCTTCCCAAATCCACCATATTGCTCGGGTATCGAAACACTTAACAATCCTAACTCCCCAGCCTTATCCAATAGACTTGGCATCAATCCATCTTCTAAAGCGTCGATGCGATCTAAATTTGGGCTCACTTCAGCTTCCAAGAAATCCTGGCAAGTCTGTTTGATCATTTGTTGTTCTTCATCGAACTCTTCCGGAATAAAAACATCTTGGTAGTGTGTGTCGCGGATCACAAATTCTCCACCTTTTATCGTTTTTTTATTTTCAGTAGCCATAACTCAAAAATTTAAAATATCTATTCCTATAACATTTCAAAAATACCTGCAGCTCCTTGTCCGGTGCCTACGCACATGGTCACCATGCCGTATTTTTTATTTCTTCTTTGTAATTCATTAAAAATTTGGACCGATAATTTGGCACCACTACATCCAAGTGGGTGACCCAAAGCAATCGCACCTCCGTTCACATTTAACACATCTGGATTAATGCCTAATGTACGTACGATCGCGAGTGATTGCGAAGCAAAAGCCTCATTTAACTCAATTAAATCGATCTGATCCAACTTCAAATCCGCCTTTTTCAAAGCGCCTGGAATAGCCTCAACAGGTCCAATTCCCATAATTCTTGGTGGCACACCCGCCACATGGTAGCTTACTAAACGTGCGATTGGATCTACCCCTAACTCTTTCAGTTTTCGTTCTGAAACCACTAATACAAAGGCTGCTCCATCCGAAGTTTGCGAAGAGTTACCAGCGGTCACCGAACCCCCAGCCGCAAACACCGGTCTCAATCTCGCCAATGCTTCAATGCTGGTGTCCGCACGAGGTCCTTCGTCGGAATCTACCGTATACTCTCTGGTTTTAATTTTTTTACCGTTTTCTAAGTAGTTCTCACGCACTGTAATCGGCACGATCCCAGCGTTCAAGCTCCCATTTTTTTGTGCTTCGATCGCTTTTCTGTGAGAATGAAATGCAAACTCATCTTGATCTTCTCGAGAGACGTTAAATTCTTTGGCGACTGCTTCCGCTGTCAAACCCATTCCCCAATACCAATCAGGATGTTTCTTTGCCACTTCCGGATGTGGAACGATTTTCCAACCTCCAAAAGGCATTCCTGACATCACTTCTACCCCACCAGCCACAATAATATCCGCCATGCCGGCTTCAATTTTTGCTACCGCTGTCGCAATGGTTTCCAATCCAGATGCGCAATAACGATTCACCGTCACACCTGGAACTTTATCTGTGTCCAATCCCATTAATGAGATCATCCGGCCGATGTTTAATCCTTGTTCTGCTTCTGGTGTGGCATTCCCCACAATCACATCATCAATCTGCTCTTTATCTAAATTTGGCACAGAAGCCACTAAATGCTTTACAACTTCTGCTGCTAATTCGTCTGCTCTTGTGAAACGAAATACTCCTCTTGGTGCTTTACCGACTGCTGTACGGTATCCAGCAACTATATATGCATTCATGATCTTAATTTCTTAATGGTTTACCAGTAGTTAACATGTGCTGAATACGTTCCAGCGTTTTCTTCTCCGTACAAAGTGATAAAAAGGCCTCCCGCTCAATATCTAATAAGTATTGTTCCGAAACCTCCGTCATCTGAGACAAGTCACCTCCACACATCACCCAACCTAATTTCTCTGAGATTTTTTGGTCGTGTTCTGAAATAAAGTTTCCTGACTTCATGGTATTTGCGCCCACGTACACGATGCCTAACCCTTGTTTACCTAATACCTTGATATCATTTCTTGGAGCCGGTTGCGTGTACCCAGCATCTGCTAATTCCACAGCTTTTGCTTTTGCGTCAGCGATCAACCGTGCGCGATTCATGGTGATGCCAAACTTTCCTTTTTGCATGTAACCTAATTCATAGGCTTCGATCGCAGAAGTGGAGACTTTAGCCTGCCCAATGGTTAAGAATCGTTCTCTTAAAAGATTTTGAGCGATCTGTCCCTCTTTTAATTCGTCGGATACGCGAAGCGCAAATTCTTTCGAACCTCCTCCACCCGGAATCACACCCACTCCAAACTCTACCAATCCCATATAGGTTTCGGCGTGCATTTGTACCCAATCGGCGTGCATGGAGAACTCACATCCTCCGCCCAAAGTCAAGTTGAATGGAGCCATGACCACTGGAATCGAAGAATAACGGATGCGCATAGCTGTATTTTGGAACATTTTGGTCGCCATATTTAATTCGTCCCAATCCTGTTCCACTGCCATCATAAAGATTAAGCCTATGTTTGCGCCAGCAGAAAAATTAGCACCATCATTACTGATCACTAATCCTCTGTACTCTTTTTCAGCCAAGTCAATTGCTTTATTAATACCCTGAATCACATCGCCTCCGATGGTATTCATTTTGGTATGAAACTCACAATTCAAAATTCCATCACCCAAATCAATTATGGTAACACCTGTGTTTTTCCAAACAGTTTTGGTTTCACGCAGGTTGTCTAAAATAATTAAGGATTCAGTGCCAGGAATTGGGCGGTAAGCCTTGGTCGAGATATCATAATAATTTTTAACGCCGTCGATAACTTTGTAGAACGATTCGCAGCCATTTTCCAACATTTCATGCACCCAAGCAGCCACATCACCGGTATGTCCAGGAATGCGCTTTTCTTCTGTGCGAATGCGTTCAATCGTTTCCTTCACTCCCAATGCATCCCATACTTCAAACGGTCCAAGTTCCCATCCAAATCCCGCTCTCATCGCGTCGTCAATGCGGAAAAACTCATCCGTAATTTCAGGAACACGTTTAGATACGTATTCAAATAAAGGATAATGCATCGCACGGAAAAATGCTCCTGCTGTGTCTTTTCCCGATTCGAACACTTTCATTCTTTTCTTAAGGTTGTCTACGCCTTTGGTTTGTTCCAACGTTGCAGATTTCACCTTGTTTTGAGAACGGTATTCTAAGGTCTTTAGATCTAAAGTTAAGATTTCGCTTTTTCCACTGGCATCTTTTACCTTTTTATAAAAACCTTGTTTAGTTTTCTCGCCTAACCATTTTTGCTCGGCCATTTTTTGAATGTATGCCGGTAATTTAAAGGCTTCTCTCGCTTCGTCATTAGGAGCATTTTCATATAAGCCATTGGCCACATTCACCATGGTATCTAAGCCTACTACATCGGCAGTACGGAAGGTAGCAGATTTCGGATGCCCCATAGCTGGACCTGTAAATTTATCCACCTCTTCGACGGTCAAGTCCATTTTTTCAACCAAATGGGTCAGTGCCAACATGGAATAAACCCCGATTCTGTTTCCGATAAAGGCAGGAGTGTCTTTACATAAAACCGTTGTTTTACCTAAATATTTATCTCCATACTCCATTAAAAAGTCCACGATATCCGATTTTGTATCTGCGGTCGGAATGATTTCTAATAACTTTAAGTACCTCGGTGGGTTAAAAAAGTGGGTGCCACAGAAGTGTGCTTTAAAATCATCACTCCGTCCTTCTGCCATCATATGAATCGGAATTCCTGATGTATTCGAAGTGATTAAGGTTCCTGGTTTACGATATTGTTCTACTTGTTCAAAAACAGACTTTTTAATATCCAATCGTTCCACCACCACTTCAATGATCCAATCCACTCCTGCGATATCCTTCATATTATCTGTAAAGTTTCCTGTACGGATTAACTTGACATTATTTTTACTATAAATAGGGGATGGATTGGTCGTTAAGGCAGTTTGTAAGGATTGGTTCACAATTCTATTGCGAACTGCTGGGTGATCGAGTGTCAAGCCCTTTGCTTCTTCAGCAGGCAAAAGGGAAGCAGGCACGATATCCAGTAATAATACTTCTACACCGATATTGGCAAAGTGACAGGCAATTCTTGAGCCCATGACTCCGGAACCCAATATGGCAACTTTTTTTATGCTTCTATTCATTTCTAATCTATTTTAAGATGCAAATTCATTTTCGTTTTCTACTATCTCGCTGGTTGGCTGATATTGTTGTGCTAACTGATTAATTCTAGCCAAGGATTGTATCAGGCTTTGTCGCTCTTGCTCTCCCAGATGTTCATCTAAAAATGCATTAAACTCCTTTACAACTTGCTTCGCAATTTTTCGTTTTTCAACCCCATATGGCGTTAAAAACACTTTGACTGATCGCTTATCTGCAGCATTCACTTTACGATAAATCAAGTCCATTTCTTCTAAATTATTTAGAATTCTTGATAAACTGGTGGTTTTCACCCCCATTAAATTTGCGATTTGCGAAACAGGTGTTCCATCGCGATGAATATTAATTAATACATACCCGGTCGCTTGGGTGATGCCAAACTTGGACGCTATTTGATTGTATTTATTGACTGCCGATTGCCATGCAGACTTCAAATAATAATCGATGGTATTGTCGTTATACATGCGAATGGGCAATATTGGTTAAATATGGTTATAAATTACTATGCTTGCATAGCAAATTTAAGTGTTAAATTTTACAAAACAAATTTTTCTACATTATTTTGGTATTTAATTTATATTTACCCTAATTTACACACATGCTAAACGCTTTTTAAGTTGTAAAAGAAAACGCATATTAGAACCCGATAAACATGAGTACAGTCAATATTCCTCGCTTAGATTTGAAGCAATTCACCCATGGCGACGCAGATCAGAGAAAACAATTTTCGGATGAAATAGGTCGCGCCTTCAATGAAACTGGTTTTGTCACCATCGCGAATCACGGTCTTTCGGATGAATTAATCGATCGCTTGTACGAAGTGGTCCAAGCTTTTTTTGCTTTACCGCTTGAAGTAAAGGCGAAGTACGAGTTCCCAGAATTGGCAGGACAACGAGGATATACTTCTCCAGGAAAGGAAAAAGCGAAGGGTGCAATGGCTGCTGATTTAAAAGAATTTTGGCAACGCGGACAAACCATTCGAGACGAAGAATACAGCAAAACTGACTTTCCAGACAACCCAGCAGTTGCGGAATTAGAGGATTTTGACCAGATTACTGGTGAAATTTACCGTAAATTAGAAGATACGGGAAGAGATTTATTAAAAGCCATCGCCCTGTACTTAGGCTTAGAAGAAGGATATTTTGAAAAGCATGTATTTAATGGAAACTCTATTTTGAGAGCGATCCACTACTTCCCGATAGAAAATCCAGACGCACTGCCTGCTGACGCCGTTCGCGCAGGAGCTCATGAAGACATAAATTTGATTACCTTGTTAATCGGTGCCAGTGCAGATGGTTTAGAAGTTCTGACCAAAGATGGTTCTTGGTTCCCAATCAAAGCTAAAGGAAAAGACATCGTCGTGAATGTAGGCGATATGTTGCAACGCTTAACAAACAACAAATTAAAATCGACTACGCACCAAGGGAATTAATGAAAACCTCTCGATTCTCTGTGCCATTTTTCCTGCATCCAAAACCTACGATGAATCTGGCGAGTTTAGATTCATGCATTAGTGAAAAATACCCTAAAGCGTATGCAGACTATACGGCAGGTCAATATTTAGACGAACGTTTAAGAGAAATTGGATTAAAAATGTAAGGATTAAAAATCCTTACATTCCACTATAATTGTATTTAGAAGTTTGAATGGTTTTACCCGTTTCAATCACTTTTGTGGCCTCCAATCTGGTTGTATCTTGAGTGGTTTTGTCTTTTGACTCCATTTTCAACAAAACCCCATTCAAATTTTTTAATTCTTTTGGCATCATTTGATAGGCAGAAGATTGCCCAAAAGACCCCATTTTATTTTGGAAAGACTTTGTCATATCTAAAGACAGTTCTTCCGTGACCCAAACCTTGGCTTGTTGATTATTGGACTCAATCAGAAATACTTTACAGGAATAACCTAAAAAAGTTTCATTCCCTAATTGTGTCAATTTAAAATCCTCTTCCTCTGTGGAGGTAACGGTTTCTACATCCGTTTGCACTTCGTTTGCGACCGCATCCATAATGCCTTCCGCGCTTCCTGTGCCAAATGCCATGTATCTTTTATCGGCTTCAAAAAACAATAGCAATTGTTCTTCGTCCATGACGGTGGTAATCAAATTTCCAGATTGTTCTGCCTCTATGCCTAACAAGCCATTTTTGCCATACCATATTAAGCTTTCGTTCTGGAAATTTTCCCCATCAGACACAGACGCTATTTGGTAATTAATACCTAAATCGAAAGTGTATGCGTCTTTTTTAGCGGGTTCACCCATGGATAATTGAGATAACATGCTGGCAAAGTTCTCGCCGTCAGCATCTGCTGCCTTCGATTTTAATGCTTTTTCGGCCGATTGTTCTATTTTATCAAAGCCTTTATTCACAGCTTGATCTATTTTTTTATCTACACGTTTATTAGCCTCATTTTCAATTTTCTCGGTCACTTTTTGAGTGACTCGTCTTAATAACTGAGCATTTGAAGTTGGCAACTGAATAGTCATTGCGCAAGCAAATACGCAACAAGACATTAAAGATGTACGAAGAAGATTTTTCATAATCAAAATTCAATGGTTCAAACTAATGGTTCAAGTAAGGCAGCTAATTGATAAGCAATAGATTACACCTTACACAACCCCAAAGCTATGTAATATTTATGTGAAATCAATGGAAAGGCCAATATTATTAGGCACACAAGTTAAATAATGTGAATTAAACCAGGTAGCCACACAACTTATATAACAACCTTGCTCCCACGATCGGGTCAATGGAATCTGCCCCATCGGCTTGTCCAGAAACCTCATTGACATCAAAACCGATAAGAATTTTTCCGGATGACTTCAATTTCTCAAATAAATAAAACACTTGTTCTAATTCGAAACCACCCGGAACAGGCGTGCCGGTATTTGGACATAGTTTTGGATCTAATCCATCGATATCAAAACTGATATAAACGTGTTGAGGTAGGGAATCAACAAAGCTTTCCACCAAATCTTTCCAAGTTTTCCCTTCATATTGTTGACGTTTAATGTCGCGATCGAAAAATGTTTTAATTCGATTTGGATTTGCCTTCATAAATTGCACTTCCTCGTCGCAATAATCTCGAATACCCACTTGCACCAATTCCACATTTTTAAAATCTGAAATGACGTTATACATGATGGATGCATGGGAATATTTAAAATCTTCATACGCTTCACGCAAATCCATGTGAGCATCGATTTGCAATACAGCAAAATAATCATGGCGCTCCGACAAGGCTTTTATAAATCCATATGGGGTGCTGTGATCTCCACCCAATAGTGCGACTTTTTTGCCGTTCTCTAAAAGCGTCTTCGTCTGCATATACACCCAATTATTTAAATCTTCGGATGCTTGGTTGACTTGTTGAAGTTGATGACTTAAGCCCTCGTGCTCGCTTGGATCTGCCCCATCCTCTATGGCGGAAATAATTTCTTCCGCTACCACACGCATCTCATTGCTTTTATTCCGAATATGCTCGGATAGAGGCTGCATGTAAAAGCCATTTTTCCATGCTCCTGGATGGTCGGCATCGTATAAATCCACTTGCATGGAGGCCTCGTATACGAGCGCCGGCCCTTCAGCCGTACCTGGTCGATAACTGGTGGTCACATCCCAAGGCACTGGAACGATCACCAGATCGGAGTTCTCTTCTGTAGAAGGAAGTCCAAAAATATTGCAATTACCGCTCTGAGCAGGGGCATTCGGGTCAAAGTTTTCAAATATCGCTTTCATATGCTTACAAAAATAGAAATTCTGCTTGTTATTCGTAGTGAACACATAGGGTCTAAAAACAAAAAAACCCAACGAATGTTGGGTTTTCAAAATTGTGGAGATTACCGGAGTCGAACCGGTGACCTCTTGCCTGCCAGGCAAGCGCTCTAGCCAGCTGAGCTAAACCCCCAATTGCGCGAGCAAATATAGAAATTGATCGGCGTAAAAGCAATAGCTCGTCACAATAAGGTATTGGCTAAATTCGCGAGTTCACTGCGCTCCCCTTTTTGCAGGGTGATGTGAGCAGCCAATGCGTGGTGTTTTAACTGTTCGATTAGGTAAGACAGGCCATTGCTTTCTGCATCTAAATACGGGGTATCGATTTGATAAATATCACCGGTAAAGACTATTTTCGTGTGTTCTCCAGCCCTGGAAATGATCGTTTTAATTTCATGTGGGGTCAAATTCTGAGCCTCGTCCACGATGAAAAATATCTTACTAAGGGTCCTTCCCCGAATAAACGCTAAGGGGGTGATGGCTATTTTTTCATTCTCTACTAATTCGTCGATTTTTTGAACGACGGAAGGTTCTGCAGCCCATTGTTCTTTTATAAACCTTAGATTATCCCAAATAGGAGAAAGAAATGGGTCTGTTTTTGATTTTGCATCACCGGGCAAAAATCCTATTTCCCGATTACTTAAAGGAATAATCGGTCTGGTAATATAAATTTGGCGATAATTCTTCCTTTGCTCTAAGGCACTCGCTAAGGCTAACAAGGTTTTACCGGTTCCCGCATTTCCTTGAATACTGACTAATTTAATTTCGGGGTTTAAAAGGGCGTGAAGGGCAAAAAGTTGCTCTGGGTTTTTCGGTTGTATGCCAAATACGTGATCAATGGTAATGGGATGAAAACAGCGCTCTCCCCCTGAATAAAAGGCCGTAATCGAAGTGGAAGCATTTTTAAACAAATAATAATGGTTAGCTTGTGGAGATTTTACTTCAAATTCGCTTTCGGCCAATGGGACGGTTTTACCATGGAGTAAACGTTTAAATAAATTTTCTGGGACTTGTTCACACATGGAATGGCCCATATATAATTCGCCCAAATTTGTAATTTTTCCAGTTTGGTAATCTTCCGCATACAGGTTTAATGACTGAGCTTTTAAGCGTAGACATATGTCTTTTGAAACCAGTACGACCTTTCTATCGGGATATTCCTCCATTAAGGATAAGGCAGCATTAATGATATGGTGATCAAATTTATCCGATGCGAATAATTCGACTGCATTGTGTTGAAGCGGAACATTCGACATGACCACTTTGAATCGACCTTTTGTGGTTTTATTGATAGGCAACCATTCATTCATCAATTGATTTCTTGAACGTTCATCCATGATTCTTATAAAACTTCTCGCCTCAAAATTCCTCGTTTCGTTGCCTGTTTTCATATTATCTAATTCCTCTAACACTTGTAAAGGAATGGCCACATCGTGTTCTTCAAAGTTATGAATGGCATTGTGATCGTACAGAATTACGGAAGTATCCAGCACAAATATTTTAGAAGAACCTTGAACCTCTTTATTGTTCGATTTTTGCATGGTTAAGTTCAAATTTTGCATGGTTAAAAATACACTATTTTTATTTTTATAAACACCTAAGCATCAACTGAATTTTCTCAAACTTATCAATTTTAGGAAGAATTTATCCGAAGTTCCCCATATTGAAATGAGTATAAATGTTTAAAAAGGACAATGTTGAAATGTTAATAACCTTATTATCAACCACATTAATCTTAGCATACAGGCTAAAACCCCCTATTTTTAAAGTTTTACAAATTTTAATAATGTGGAAAACTTTGTTGAAAAGAAAAACTTGACAATCAATTATTTATGTTGGATATTAGTCTTAACAAATAACAACAAGTTCTCTGACATTTTAAACAACCACTATCCAACTAAGGTTCCGCCGGAATTTAAGATCGAGGCGTGACTTGGAAGTAAAAAAGATAGGCATACAAAATAATTGCTCGACCTACGGGATGAGCGAAGAAGTTTATGTAAATTGAATGAGGCTACGGCTTCAAAAACAATGCATCTTTGGTTGTCATATCCAGACTGGTTCTCATCCTTAAGAGGAAGGTTCAAGTTTTGGATAATGGACGTAAATTAATCATTTACAATGGTCCAATAGTTTTTCCTTTCAAAAGGATAAATTGAAAAATGTTAAGTAGAAATGTTATTTGAACTTCTATGGTAGCTATGGTTATCATAAAAGGTAAAACGGAGTCTCCAATTCGAAAGTTGCGGGGCTCCGTTTTTTATTTTAATTAATTATCAGATTTACACCATTCAGCATAGGAAGTCGGAGTTTCATAAAGCTTCATAGAATGTAATTCTAATCCAATTTCTTGAAATTCTTGAATGATTAGATTTTTAAAATGCAATAGCAAGTTTTCACAAGAAGGCTGAACATTTAAATACACGATTTTACTTGTTACCTGTTCGATTGCTGTCTTATTTTCTTCTGGAATAATTTGATTTAAAACCAATGCGTGATCAAATTGAGCAATGATGCGATCATTCACTATAGCCTTAATGACATTAAAATCTACGACCATTCCATCTTTTGCGCCTCGCGGATCAAAAACAGGCACACCCAATACTGTGACAGACAAATGATAGGTGTGGCCATGAATATCTTTACATGGACCATCATAGCCAAACAAGGCATGCCCCATATCAAACACAAACTCTTTTGTAACGCGAACCTTTTCCACAATGTTATTGCTCATTTCTAAATGTGATTTAAATCATGCAAATGTAACGAAAATCCTGCGCAATATATTTGTAGGTTGAATTAATTAACAGTAAATTGCAAAAAGAAAATGAAAGATATGACCCAAAGGATTACATACCTCATTGTTTTATTTTTTTGCGCGTTTATGTCAGTAAACGCTCAAGAAAGTGGCAGGGTCATGGTAAATATTAATTTGCATCGGGTTCAAATCATTAAAGTAAATCCAATTCAGTCTGAGGTTCATTTAGATTATAAACAACCGGATGATTATGAAGACGGAGTGAATTCTTTGCAGGAAAATCACCTCACAATATTTAGTACTGGTGCATACGAGGTGTTTGTTTCTTCGGACCAACCGTTGTCCTATATTCACGAAAATCAACAAGCCGAGGTCCATAATGCATTAATGGTTCGAGCAAATAATCCGAATGGTGGCAGTGGCGGTATTCAATTGAATTCAGTATATATTCAGCAGAGCAAACAAAGCATTATCTCAAGCGACAAAGGAGATTTCGGAATAAGTTTCGATATTGAATACCACGGCATGGGAGGCGATGCATTTTTGAATTTGATCGATGCATCAAAAGAACTTACCATAAAACAAACAAATCTAGTTTATACTATAGAAGTTAAATAGCAAAGAGAAGTTGGGAGGGGGAAAATGAAAAGTACTGTCATTCATTTTGACATTCTAAATCACAAAGATCTTGTCACGGGGAAAGTAAACAAAGCTCAGTGGGAAAGTGTCATCCAAGATAATCGAAGTCAGTATTACATCATCCTATTCTCAGGTCAGTTTGGGGCCATTCACTTTTTGAATGGAAAACAAATCAATATTCCACCATATTCAGCGTTATTTATTAGTCCTTTTAGGGAAAGTCGATTTTCAAGTATTCCATTTGATGAGACAGAAGTGTTAATTTTTAGCTCTTTGTTTTACAATCGAACGGCCAAAGATGTCCACTTTTTATTAAACAGTCCTTTATTCAGCATTTTAAATCAAATTCCAATTCTTACTCCTCCTCAGGAACGTTTGCATTATTACCAAACTTTGACCAATCTGCTATATGAAGCGAAAAAAATAAGCAAAAAAGAAGCGATTGGAAATGATTTGGCACACAACATCATTGAGCAGATTTTAATTATGGGCACTGTTAATTCTAAAAAAAGTGCTGCCAGAGATTTTAGGATTGACAAAGACCAAGCGACCACCCTGGAATTCCTACAGGAATTAAACGAAGTGTACTCCGAGCAAAACAGTGTAAAATATTATGCGGATAAACTTGGCATATCTGAACGTCAATTAAGTTATTCCACTAAAAAAACTTTAGGTCAAACTGCGAAAGATGTTATTTCAAACAAACTTATGGAAATCGCTCGATGGAAATTAACGTATCAAACAGATAGTATACGTGAAATTAGTCAACATTTAGGCTTTTCTGAAGAGCACAATTTTAGTGCATTTTTCAAAAAACACGAGAAAATTTCCCCATTACAGTTCAGAAAAAAGCAACAATCCATTCAAAGTAGTCAAAGTGCACAACAGCTTTGTAGTTAGGAACGCAATAGCTTTGTAGTTAGGAACGCAATAGCTTTGTAGTTGAATTGCTACAAAACTTTTCAAAATGCATAAACGCATATGCTTTTGGTAGTTTTTAATATTTTTTAAGCCTGAATAGCTTATACCTTTGTACCATCAAAAAGAATTTTAAATATTCTGTCACTTAAGAAAGCAGAAGAATTAAATTTCTAAAAACATCGAAAAAGAAAAACATAAATTGGGTACAAAATTTAAAATTAAAACTATGAAAAAATCGATCTTAACCGTTGCAGCAGTATTTATCGCAAGCATTTTTGTTGCAAACGCTCAAACTTCAGGTAATGTAACTGTAAACATTAACTTACATAAATTCCAATCTTTAACGATTAACCAAAGTGAAGTAAACATTGATTTCGTTGACCAAGACGATTACGAAAATGGATCTTCATCTGATGTAATCGAAGGTCACTTAACTGTATCTTCAACTGGTGGTTTTGCGGTAAACGTTCAAAACGTTACTGCTGGAACAATATTGGTTAATGGAGAAACTAAAACATTAGGCAATGCAAATAGCCCGATCAAAATTGTTTCAACTGCAGCAACTAAAGCATTAACTGATGCACAATACGCGGACAACGTAACTTTGGAACAAAATGCAACTGTAGTTTCTTCTACTAAAGGACAATTCAACAAGGATGTAAACGTTCAGTACTTTGCGAATACAGACGTTTTTAAAAACTTCCAATTAGCAGAAGGTGGATACGTAGATAACTCTGCGCCAACTACACAATATAAGGTACAAGTAACTTATACAATTACAGTAAACTAATCCAAAAGAATTAGAAAATATTGTATGTAAAGCTGTACCTTTGACTAAAGGGTACAGCTTGTTTTTTTATAAGTAATTCGTTAATTTACTTCCTATGAATACCTTGAAAAATATTTTAATGCTAATTTGCTTTTCTGTGATAAGTTCTTTTGCGGTAGCGCAAACTGGCATTACCATTGGCCCACCTAGGGTGTATTATTCAATAAATCCAGGCCAAAGCCAAACAGAAAAAATCATCGTTAGTAACCCATCTAAAGATTTTACTTTGGAATTAGGGGTATCTTTTGAAGACTGGAAATACAGCGAGTTTGGAGAAAACATCACTGCAGCTCCAGGCACTTTTCCTACGTCTTGCATTAGTTGGATTACTCTACCTGAAGCCTTTTTCACTTTAGGTCCAGGAGAAATGAAAGAATTAGATGTGACAATGAGCATTCCTGCTGGCCAAGTTGATGGAGAAGTACCTGTACAAACGGCCATGATGTATGTCACTCAATTGAATCCAAGAGACGGAGTAGATAAAGACGGTGCCAACATTCAAATTGCGGTGAGAACAGGCATTAAACTTTACAGAAGACCTGCCATACGTCAAATTCCGGAAATCGACATTACGAACTTTACGGCTCATAAAGATTCTACCGCAAGTCATCTATATTTACATTTTGACAATATTGGTAAAATTTGGGCAGATGGAGTGATTACTATAGAATTATTTAATCAAGGTACTGGTGAAAAATCAAATCTAAATGCCATGGAATTCTTCACGATGCCTGGAGATAAAAGAAAGCATAGGATCGCATTGCCAAAGGAGTTGACGAATGGGACTTACATTGCGACAGCGATCGTAAATTATGGAGATGCTTCTTCAGTAAAAATCGCAGAACTTGAGTTTAAATATGAATAAACAGGGATAATTACCGTTTTCAATAGCTACCCCATGAAAGTAAAACCCTTAATTTGCATTAATACAGATTTGATTTTGACGCATGTTAGAAAGGAAATAGCTTTGTTCTTGCTGTTCTTTCTATGGTTAAATACAAATCATTTGAGTGCTCAACAACAGCGAGGAAACGTAAAGTTTGACGTATACAGTTCAGGATATTATACTGTTAGTGATTATGCTGGTTATAGTTCTGGAAATAGCAGCCATACCTTTCACATCCAATTAAATGGCAATTACATTAATATCCCTAATTGGTCCATAAAAGCGAGAGTAAATGGAGCAATCCTGCCAAATAGTGGCGCACAAAACATAGGGGGAGTTCCCTTCCCTGAAAATAAAATTAAGATCCAATTGAATAGTGATGATGGGGACAGCCCTACCCTACTTCAAATTGGCGCACCATTAACTCCTACCCCATTGTCTACCGCGACTGAGGCTGCGATTATCCCTCACTCGAATGCTCCACTGTTTTTGCAAAGCCAATACGAAAGCTACCTTCAGCTTCGGTATAAATTTGAAATACATATTGAAGGTGGAGATTATTTAGATCAAATGAAAAATAGAAGCCAATATCAACACATAGTTTACAGTGTACCAATTACGTACACCTTATACAACGGGTCTGGAGTTGAAATTGGCACCACCAACGTGACTTATAGTATTCAAATTCCTCAGAACTTAACTGGGACTCCTCCCACTTCCCCACAATACGGAATAGAAGTCATTGGAATGGCAAAAGATGGGACATTAGAATTTAATACATTGGCGAGTTACATTAATGGGGTCAGTGTCACCTATCCTGATGCGTTGAAAGTCACATCAAATACAGCATTTGAAGTGACAGTAAAGAGTCGTTTCAATCATTTTACCAATACTACAGGAGATCTATTACCGGTTGAAATATTAAAATTGCAATTGGTCGCAGGAAGTCAAGCTCCAGCCAATGCTTCTTATCCAAATGTGACTGTATCAACACAAGCAAAGCAAATCATGTATTCGCAAACTGGGAAAAATACTCCTATGTTTATGGATATTATTTACAGTGCAAATGGAAATGATGAGCGACTTTTAAATGCAAAATCAGGAAAATACACAAACGTTTTAGTTTACGAAATCCTTCCTAAATAACGATTAACGATACATGTCTACCGCCGTATTTCGTTTTTTAGTCTTAGCTGTGCTTTTTATCCCAAAATTGGCATGGGCAGATATTGTATTTAAAGCGCAAGACAGTGTGTTATATGCCAATGTGAACGAAATTTCTGGAATTAGTTTGTATTTTGAAAACAAATCAAACGAAACTTTCGAAGGAAATTTGCGTTTCACAATTCCTGGAGCAATTAGCATATTAAGTTCACATGCCAATCAAAAAATAGAATTGAATGCTTCGGATAAAAAATTCTTACCCATCAAACTTCAAATTCACCCTGATGCTAGTGCTGGATCTTATGATTTGGACATACATTTGTATGATTTGGCGGACCAATTCATAGGAAAAACCACCGTAAAAATTATCATCCCTGAGAAACGAAACGTACAACTTTTTTTACAAAATAATTATGCGATAATTCGTTTTGAAAATGACTCCATTCAAGCCAATACACAATTAAAAAATTTGGGAAACCAAACTGAAATCATTCAATTGGTGACCTCCATCCCAACGACTTACGGATCAAGGAAATTTGAAAGACAATTAATTACATTACGAGCAGGACAGGATACCACGATACATTTAAAGTATTTGGTGGACAAGGAATTATTCTACTTAAATCAATTTTCTTTGCATTTGATCGGCCTGTATGAAAACCAAGAAGTATTTGGACATACGACCTTATTTGTACAAAATGCCTCTTCGAATCGAAATTTTGATTTCAATTCTGGATTGAGTTATAATTGGGAACAACGTTCGAACAGAATTCGATTTGCGGCAAGGAATACCTTGCATAATAATCCTACGTTTACCCTAGATGGCAATTATCAGTTCATTGCGAATGGCGCAAAATACGAATTGAATTCGACCATGTATCAATGGGGGTATTTTGAGAATCAACCTATTTTTACAAATACGTATATCGGTTACGAAAAAGATAAATTAGGTGTACGTGTAGGATCCATATTAGAGTCTTTTGATAAGCACATTAACGGCCGTGGTCTAAAAGTGAATTATACAGATTCAGCTGATAATTATTATTTAATAGCTGGATTTTCTGACAAGTCGTATGATCTATTAAACCATTATGGCAATTTTAAAGAAGGAAATGGGATTGCAATATTCTCCCAATTCCAATCTGGCGCACTAAAACCAGGAACTAGAAAAAACTTCTCTGGCACCCTGCTTTTCGACAAGGATCCTTTAGAAAATTCTGAAGGGATATTATTCAGCAGTTCTATACCGATCATTACTCCTTCATTAGGTTCTAGGGCGTATTGGAATTTAGACCTTGGTTTAGGTGTGAAAAAAGCGATTAAGGACACGCTAAACGTTTTCGAAGACCAACCGGGATTTTCCATTGGTACGAATTTCCAAATTATGAAGAGGTCCTTCTATATTTCCAGCAACAACTACTATTCTTCGCCGTATTATGTTGGGAACCGAAAAGGGACAATGAACTTAAATCAACGCATTGGATTTACTATGGGATCCACCCGTGTGTGGTTAGGGTATCAAATGTATAATTTTAAACCGAAATCCTATTTCCAAACTATTTATCAAACAGAATATAAAACCCAACGATTAGATTTAAATTTTACATGGAATTTAACGCCGTTCTTGAATTTCACCCTGACCCCATCTGCTACATCTGAAAAAAATATGGGGATATTACCCAACTCAAATTTTAATTCGCAATGGATTACTTACGAAAGCGTAAAAGTAAATGGATATTTAAGTTGGAGAAGTAGAAATAATAAGCACTTCGGAAATCTATCACAAGAAGGCGGATATTTTAAAAGCTCCATAGATCACAATGACGATCAAACATATAGGACTAATATTACCTATAACTTTAGAAACTTCAATGCGAATTTTCAATATCAATTAGGTGGACAATCAGTATACGATTTAACAAATTATGCTGGTAATCCAAATCGTAAAATCAAACGTTTAAGTGCTTCTTTAAATTACAATTACTACACCAATAAAAAAATTAGAGCAACAGCTGGATTATTGGTGTTTGAAGATAGCTTTTCAGGCAGAAATTACTCTGCTGTGTCTAACCTGGAATGGGCTGTGGGGCCAAAAACAGCCGTGTTTGGAAATTTAAACCTACTGCGGTACCACAGTTATTTGTTTGGCACCCAAGACCTCATAAATTTTCAAGCAGGCTTCAGTCAATCCTTGCAAAAAACAACCAAAATTGAAAAAAAGAAATCGACTAACTTAACGCTAAAATTGTTCTATGATTACAATGCCAATGGATACTTTGATGAAGAAGATGAAATTGCGATCGACAAAAGTGTTCTGATCGATCAAATTCTATTCTTAACAGACCTAAACGGGGAAATTAATTACAAGCGCGTACCCTACAATACTTATTCCTTGAGGTTCCCAATGGAAAAAGGTTGGTATGCGCCTGAAAGGGAAATTGACCTTCGCAAAGACGAGGAAATACTGCATATCCCACTACAAAAATCTGGATCCCTAAAAGGGAGGATTACCATTCAATTTGATCCAAGATTGAGTTTGTCTACCGACACCGATTTAGAAGGCTACACCATTACCGCCCGGAGTGCACAAGGGCATGTCGTACAAACGCGTTCTGATAGCCAAGGAAATTTCCTTTTATTCCTACCCGAAGGCGAATACACCATTTCTTTAAACGAAAATGAATTCCCTCCTTACATCTATACGGAATTAAATAAACATTCGATCAAATTGGTTCCTGAACGCATGAATGAGTTGCCTGACTTTGAATTAAAAGTACAAGAAAGAAAAATAGAAGTAAAAAGATTTGGAAGTACACCATAAAAAATATTACTTTAACGGTATTATTTAAAGGGATTTATCTTTGAAATTGGGCATTTATACATTTTGAAAAAAATAGGCATCGTCATTGGGAAAGTGGTTCTATGGACTATGGGCATTTTGCTTGCATTGATGCTAACGCTATTTGCCTTAATACAATTACCTAGTGTTCAACAATTTGCGCTCAAGAAAGTAACTGCATACTTAGAAACTAAAATACAAACACCCTTTAAAATTGGGCGCATTGATATAGATTTCCCGAAAAAACTCGTACTGGAAAATGTCTATATAGAAGACCGTGCAGGCGACACCTTGCTCGCGGGCGAGCGTTTAAGAGTCGATATCAACATGCTTAAAATCTTAAGAAATGTGATCGAAATTAAGCAAATTGATTTAATCGGAATCGCTGCAAATATTCAACGGACCTTGCCGGATCAAACATTTAACTTTTCCTATATATTGGATGCCTTTAGTGGATCAGAGACAGAGAATGAAGCCCATATTGAAGCTAAAAATCAATCCTCGGATTCCACCTCCGCTTTGGTATTTAACATAGAACAAGTTGCCTTAGAACGCATCAAATTAAGGTACCACGACGAGGTGGTTGGGATTTCCACACAAGTAGAAATAGGCACTTTATCCACTGAATTCAAGCAATTTGATCTGGAAGGAGGCATGCATTTTGCAACGCCAAACATAGTGATCTCAGGACTTCAAGGAAATATTCTTCAATGGGATTCGGGCATTCCCCCGGACACCACCGCATCGGGTCCGCTCCCAAAGATTGATTTAGGTGAAATTCAAATTACTACAATGGATTTGGTGTATCAAAACACCTCCCTTAATTTAGACACTCGTTTTGCTTGGAAAGCATTCTCCACAGAAATTAAATCCTTGGATTTAAACATATTAAAAGCAGAAATAGCGGCGTTGAACATTGAAGATGGATTGATTCAATACGTAGATACTTCGGTTAAAACCACAAATAAAGGCGTGAATTATTCTAACCTCGCCTTAACGGATGTCCAAATGGATATGCGCGACTTTTATTTCTCATCTGACACCATTAGCGGAGATTTACATGCGTTAAAGGGCCAGGACCAGAGTGGATTTAAGTTGAATCAATTGGCCGCCAAATTCGAATACACCGATCAAGGCGTACAGTTAGAAAATTTGGATGTACAAACTCCCCACACCAGGATTCGACGCAGTTTGTCTGTTCACTATCCTTCCTTGTCGTCCCTTACGGATGACATCGCGTTGATTGAAATCGATGCAGACTTAAAGGGCAGTTACTTAGGCATGAAAGATGTTTCTTTATTAGTGCCAAATATCGATACGATAACCGCCCTGCAACCCCTGCTGAATGAAGTGATTCATATCGAGGGCCAAATTCAAGGGAGGGTCGCGAATTTAAGGCTGCGCAATGTCCATGTTTCGGTCTTGGACGAAACCCTTTTACATGTAAATGCACACATAATGGGATTGCCAAACATTCAACAAATGTCGGCAGATCTAGAAATTGGAACCTTCGCAAGCAGTCGTTCAAATCTCGAAAAATTAATCTCGCCATCCTTGCTTCCAACGGATATTCAATTCCCAGAAGAAGTGCTCCTATCTGGTAATTTTAACGGTGGATGGAATGGATTTACCACAAATTTTGAATTAAGAACGACCGATGGTCAAGTAGATTTAGCGGGAACCTACACCGTGAATCAAGGGGGTGCAGGCAGTATACCAGACACCAGTTACCAAGCTTATTTGCGGATCGCTGACCTGCAATTAGGCAAAATTTTAAAACAAGATTCTGTTTTGGGTGCCTTGAGCTTTACGGCTGATATCGAAGGAAATGGATTGGATCCTAAACAATTAAACGCCGAATTAACTGGTGAATTAGTCTCTTTGGAATATTTAGGCTACCCCTACAAAAACATCGAGATTAAAGCCGAAGCCACAGAAGGAATCATTCAAGCTACCACCGGCAGCGATGATCGAAATTTAGACTTTGATTTAACCGCTTATTTAAATCTTCAGCCTACACACCCGATTCTAAAAATGGACCTTATGGTAGATAGCATCAACCTAAAAAACCTTGGTTTTATGGAAGATGAATTTCGCTATCGGGGTCATTTGGTTGCAGATTTACAAACCGCGGACCTCGATTATTTGAATGGTGTGGTTGAAATTAAAAATTCTTCCATCGCCTACAATCAGGAACGTTATACTTTTGAATCCATAAAATTGGTGGCCAAGGCAGAAGAAAATTCAAATTTAATTCAATTAACTTCTGAATTTTTAACGGCGCATTTGGTCGGAAATTACAAATTAACTGAGCTAACCCCAGCCATACAAGACATTATCGCAGTCTATTATCAACCAGATTCAGTTGCAAAAGTTTACGAATATTCCCCCCAGCAATTTGACTTCAGTGCGAAATTAACGCGATCAAGATTCATCCGAGATTTCTTGCCTGATTTAACTGCGATGAAAGATGTCACCTTAGACGGATCCTTTAACAGTGAAGATAAGTTTTTGATCGCCAAAATATTAGCACCCAGCATTACGTATGCCGGGACCTCGATTGAAGAAGTGGGGCTGGACATCAACACCTTCGATAGTACCATGTACTATTCTGCACTCATTAAAGAAATCATCGTGTCCAATATCGAGTTGAGAAACACTTTATTAAGCGGAACGGTTTTGCAAAATCAATTGGATTTTGGATTATGGATTAAGGATAAATCGGACCGAGAACGGTATCACCTTGGCATGCAGATGGCTGTGGATTCCCGAAATTTCGTTTTAAGTCTGTTGGAAAATGGGTTAATGCTAAACTACGACCAGTGGGAAGTGAATCCTGGTAATCGCATAGTATTTGGGACAAATGGCATTCAAGCCAATGATTTTGAGCTCTCTTTTGCTGGGCAACAAATGCGGATGCAATCACAAGCCGATACTTTCAATGCTCCCATCGATCTATTGTTTGAAAATTTTAGAATCGAAACGTTTAGCAACATGCTGGAAAGTGACTTTTTAAAAATGGGGGGAGGATTAAATGGCCAAGCTACTGTTTCTCGATTGGCTTCGCAACCTCTTTTTGTGTCAAATTTAGGGATCGAACAGTTCTATTTTGGCAAAGACACCATTGGTAATGTAGATATCAATGTGCATAATCAGCAAGAAAATATTTTTAATGCGGCGATCTCCATCACAGGAAATGGAAATGAAGTGCTATTGAGCGGCGATTTCATCGCTCCACCAAACGAAACGCCTCAATTAGACTTTAAATTAGCGCTCCAGCCGTTAACCATGAAGACGGTAGAAGCGTTTAGTTTGGGTTACCTTAGAGAAACTGCCGGTACGGTGGCAGGCGAGTTAAGCATAAAGGGCACGACTGAAACTCCAAAAATAGATGGAGAGTTGGTTTTTGAAGATACAAGAATGAATGTGGGAATGATCAATGCCACTTTTTCGATTGATAATCAACGCATACAATTTGAACCGCAAGGTTTGCGCTTTAATCGTTTTGAACTGCGAGACACCAAAAACAATTTGGCACGATTAAACGGCATCATCAATACAAGTAATTACCGGGATTTTGCAGCAAATCTTACCTTAACTGCAGATGATTTCCAAGTATTGAATTCAAGCAGACAAGATTTAGATATCTTTTATGGTCAACTCTTTGTTTCAACGAATTTACGCATAACAGGAAATTTAACGCAGCCCTTAATTAATGGGAATCTCCATGTCGATAAAGGCACCAACGTGACCTTTGTGTTGCCAAACGATGATCCGGGGATGGTAGAAAGAGAGGGCATTATCAAATTTGTTGACCGAAGCGACACGAGTCAAGTGAATGCTTTCGCAAAACTTGATTCATTAACGACGACCGAATTGGGTGGATTGAGGTTGTCCATGAACATACAAACTCACCCAGATGCGGCCTTTTCAATCGTCATTGACGAAGGAAGTGGAGATGCATTAAACATTAAGGGATCAGCCGATTTAACTGCTGGCATCGACCCTTCTGGGAATATTACGTTGACCGGAACCTACACCGTAAGTGAGGGTAATTACTCATTCACTTTTGAACCTGTGAAAAGGGTGTTTGATTTCAAGAAAGGCAGCACCATCACTTGGGCTGGCGATCCTTTAGATGCACGGTTAAACATCACGGCTGTATATAATGTGAAAGCCCCGACTTTAGAATTGGTTCAAAGCCAAATTGGAGGCCAACAGGCTAATTTATATAAGCAGCGCATTCCATTCGATGTGAATTTAGGGATTACGGGGCAAATGCTCCGTCCGGAACTAAACTTTTGGATCGATTTGGATGAAGAAAATTCCATGGTTTCCCAAGACGTTACGAGCAAAGTCAATACTGCTTTGACCCAATTAAGAGAAAATGAATCAGAAATGAATAAGCAGGTCTTTTCCTTAATTGTGATGGGTAAATTTATGGCCGCAAATCCGTTCGAAAGTGTATCAGGAGGTGGAGTGGGCTCCATGGCTCGTAACAGTGTAAGCTCCCTACTTAGCGCCCAATTAAACCGCTTAGCAGGCGACCTGATTAAAGGAATTGACGTTGATTTTGATTTGCAATCAGGAGACGATTATTCTACGGGAACCATGCAAACGCGAACGGATTTGAATATTGGAGTCTCTAAAATGCTCTTTGATGACAGATTAAAAGTGACGATTGGCTCTAATTTTGAGTTAGAAGGAAATGCAAGACCAGGCGAACAAACCACCAACATTGCAGGAGATATAGCGATCGATTATCAGCTATCCAGGGATGGGCGGTATTTGTTAAGGGTTTATAGAAAAAATCAATATCAGGTTACTTTACAGGGGCAATACGTAGAAACAGGACTCGGCTTCATTATTAATATGGATTACAATCACTTCAGAGAATTATTTATGAATAGAAATGTGGAGGCGGATGCATTTAACACAGATAATCGCAGTTTTCAACGTCGATTTGACCGTGAAAGAATGCAAGTGGATTCCATGTATCGTGATAGCGTGCGACAAGTAATTCGAGATTCTTTGGCGAGAGACACGAATCGATTCCAAAGTAACGAAATAAGGCAACCTGTAGATTCCATTCAAAAAAACGAACAGGTTCAAGCGTATTCGATGCGGGGTGGGGATATTTTTAAACAATTTCCGAATCAAGTTCCTCGTGTTCCGAAAAAGGAACTACACGCTTATCTATCCAATGGGAGGTGGTATGAAGAACATGAATAAGCAAGGGTTGAGTTTTTGGTGTGTGCTTCTGGTAGGCCTTGCTACTGCTATGGTCAGTTGCAGAGGCACGAAGAATTTACCAAGTGGAGAATCGCTGTATATAAAGGGGGAGGTAGAAATTGAATCGGACACAATTCCTGCCCAATACATTGGTCCGCTAAAAGATGATTTGCAAGAGTTAGTTCGTCCAAAACCTAATACGTCTTTTCTAGGTATGCGGCCTCAACTTGCCTTATTTAATGCCATTGATTCTCCAAAAAAGGAAAATAGCATTAAAGGATGGTTGAAGTATAAAGTGGGGGAAGCTCCCGTGTACCTGAGCGATGTGAATCTTGATTACACCCAAAACCTTTTAAGAAATCGCTTAGAAAATTTAGGCTTTTTCCAGGCCGAAGTCTTGACGGACACCACAGTGAAAAAACAGTTGGCTAAAGTGACATACACCGCCATTCCTGGAATTATTTATCGTATAAATAAATTAGAATTTGAAACGGATAGCAGCGATTTAGGACGCGCGATTCAAGAGACTAAAGCAGGAAGTTTGTTAACCGTCGGAAGGCCGTTTAATTTGAACAATATCATTTTAGAGCGTGAGCGTATAGATAATGAATTAAAAAATCTTGGCTTTTACTATTTCAGTGCTGATTATTTATTGGTTGAAGTAGATAGTTCTGGACAGGATCACCAGGTAGATCTGTATCTGACCGTTAAACGAGAAACGCCTGAAAAAGCCAAACAGAAATACCGGATCAATAATATTGTGATTTATCCAAATGATCTTGGAAACCAAACTGCTGTGATGCGGAACCGCATCCCAAGAAATGCTGAATTATATAAAAACGAGTATTTTTTTGTGGATCCAGCAAACACGTTTAGAAAATTTGCGCTAGCGCGAACCATGTTTTTTAAAAAGGGAGATGTGTATACGCGTACTGCTCACACACAAACCTTAAATCAGTTAGTGAATATGGGTGCATTCCGCTTAGTGAAGAACGATTTTGTAGACGTAGATACAGGGAAGAATTTATTAGACGTTTATTATTACCTGACTCCCATGCCTAAGCGCGGATTAAGAATTGAAATGTTGGGAAAAACGGCTTCTGTCTATAATGGTTCAGAAATCAACGTAAACTGGGCCCATAGAAACCTTTTCAGGAGCGGTGAAGTGTTGAATTTAACGGTGTTTGGAGGTTTTGAAACCCAAACAGGTGGAAATGTCAGCTTGAATTCTTCGTTTCGGCGTTACGGAGCTGAACTATCCCTATTTTTCCCAAGGATGATCGCTCCTTTTAATTGGCAACCTTCAAGAAATTTTGTGCCCAGGACCTTTATAAAAACTGGCTATGAATTTTTGGACCGACGATCGGCATACAGCTTGAACTCTTTAAAGTTTTCGGCCGGCTACCAGTGGAAAGAAACGATTAAAAAAGAGCATGAGTTATCGGTAATTGATGTAGCTTATGTACAACCAAGAAATATTACGGCTTCATATCAGGAACAAATAGACACCATTCCCGCGCTTCGTCATACGGTAGAACCTCAGTTTACTTTTGGCCCCACGTATTCATTTACTTTTACGAATACCATGGATGCCCATCGGCAAGACACATACTATTTTAGGACTGGTATGGATTTGTCGGCAAATATTTATGGATTAATTAAAGGTTCAAATTATAAGAATGGAAATGTATATCAGTTATTTGGGGCTGATTTTTCGCAATACGCAAAGTTAGATGCAGATTTTAGGCATTACCGAAAATTAAATACGAATTTGACCTGGGCGTCCCGTGCCTTTGTGGGGATTGGGTTGCCTTATGGAAATTCATCGGCTTTGCCTTATGTGAAGCAATATTTTGCGGGTGGTCCCAATAGCTTGAAGGGATTTAGAGCGCGTTCTGTAGGGCCTGGAACCATGGAGCCGACCTATTTAGATAAAGATCATATTTATGCAGATCAGACTGGGGACCTAAAATTGGAGTTAAATACAGAGTTTCGGGCCAAACTCTACAGCTTAGTTCATGGGGCTGTATTTTTGGATGCAGGAAATGTTTGGCTACTCCATGAAGATCCAAACAAAGCCGGTGCCCAATTTAGCTCTTCATTTTTAAAGGAAATGGCGGTCAGTACTGGTTTGGGGCTTCGATTTGATTTAAGTTTTCTTGTTTTGCGCACGGACGTAGGGATTCCTTTAAGAGTTCCATATCGGGCTGAAGGAAGCAGGTGGGTATTTAATGAAATCAATTTTAATGATAAAGAATGGCGAAGACATAACCTCATCTTTAATTTAGCTATTGGTTATCCATTCTAATCCTATAAGTTAAGGAACGATTCCATTTATCCATTGAACAAACTAAATTAAATCGCTTGGAATCGTTCGATTTAAGTCAGAAAATGATTAATTTTGCCTATCTATTAAAATACAAAAAATTATTCATTTAAGCAAATAAAATAATGAAAATTACGGTTGTAGGTGCAGGTGCCGTGGGTGCGACGACTGCAGATAACATTGTTCGTAAAGAACTCGCTGAGGAAGTCATTCTTTTAGATATTAAAGAAGGACTGGCTGAAGGAAAAGCGCAAGATATTTCACAAACAGCAGCGTTATTAGGTTTTGATTCAAAAATCAAAGGCGTGACCAATGACTATAGTCAAACTGCAGGATCTACTGTAGCAGTCATTACTTCTGGAATTCCACGCAAACCAGGTATGACCCGCGAAGAATTAATTGGCACGAATGCTAACATCGTAAAGGATGTGGCGACCAACCTATTAAAATATTCACCAGAGGTGATTATTGTGGTGGTTTCAAACCCTATGGACACGATGACTTATTTAGCATTAAAAGCTACGGGACTTCCTAAAAATAGAATTATCGGCATGGGTGGAACCTTGGATTCTTCACGCTTTAAATTTCAATTAAGCGAGCGTTTAGGGGCTTCTCCTGCGGATTTAAATGCTATAGTGATCGGTGGTCATGGTGATACCACGATGATTCCTTTAATTAAACATGCGACTTGGAATTCAGTTCCTGTCTCCCAATTCCTTTCTGCAGATGAGCAGGCGAATGTAGTGAATGACACCATGGTGGGTGGAGCGACGCTAACTAAATTAATTGGTACTTCTGCATGGTATGCTCCAGGCGCTTCGAGTGCGGCTGTAGTGGAAAGCATTGTACGCGATCAAAAGAAATTATTCACTGCTTCTGTGTATTTAGAAGGAGAATACGGTCAATCTGATATCAACATGGGTGTTCCAGTCATTTTAGGTAAAAATGGATGGGAACGCATTATTGAGATGCCATTAGATGAAGAGGAGAAAGCCGCTTTCGCAAAAAGTGCAGAGGCAGTTCGCAACATGAACAATGTATTAACAGAAATTGGTGCTTTGTAAAAATTCGCATTTTTCATTCATTCCATTTCAAATGATAAGATTAGCGCTATATGGTTAAAATACCCATCAGGCTTATCCAATTACATGATCACGGCTTCCACCTTTTGGTGGAAGTCGTTGTTTTTGAACGTGCGTTTCTCGCGGTCTTAGATACAGGCGCTTCTCATACCGTGTTTGATAAAGAGACTATCGAGGCCTGTTTGCCTGACTCTACAAAACTTGCGGCTACCAATTTACCATCTACCGGGCTGGGCACGAATAATATGGAAAGTTTTCATCTAATCGTTCCAAAACTTCAAATAGGCATCCCTGAGACTGAACGAATTTCCTTAGGAGTTACGCCGAAGCCTATTTCACACTCATTGAGACAAGGCAAATTTAAGCCCCAATTAATCTTACAAAATTTTGAGGTCGCAGCCATGGATTTATCGACCATCAATTTTGCTTATTCTCAATTAAATTTGGAACCTGTGATCGGTGTGATCGGTGGTGATGTGCTGATGCAATATGGAGGCATTGTTAATTACCAAGATTTGACACTCATCTTAAGAGAAAAGAAGCGGGCAGTTCACCTCCCCTATTAAGATACAATCTCAAAATAAATCTTATAAAAGAATTCCGTAATTGGGATTTTAATGCTTGATTTTAAAATACTTAAACACTAAGTGCCAAACCCAAAGGGGGCCAACAAACTGTTGTAGGGATGGCTTATTTTCTTCCGCCCGAGTACCCACCCACAATATCAATAAGCTGATTATAAATAACACCAGGAAAATCATCCAGGCAGCGATCCCTCCATTTTGCTCGTAATACTCTAATTGCACGATTAAATAACTCATGGCTCCTATGCTTAATAGCACCATATAGGAAAGCATGGGAACAATTTTGAGGTAGCAATAAATAAGAATAGCAATTAGAAAGGAGGCCCAATTTAAATAGATGTGATATCCATTCTCCTTCAAAAAGTCAATTTCAGGGAATGGAATCATCCAAATAGTCCCTAAAAAGCCAAAAAAGAAGACGGGAAGAAACAAGTAATATAAAGATCGACTTCCTGGATGCTTTGCCCATCCTGCTATTTGATCAAAATACTTAACTGGTTTCCTTTCTTCTTCTTTGGCCATTAGTATGATAATTAATTACTTTTTAAACTGTTTAAATAGGCTATTTATACTAATTAAAAAAGCTATTTATAGAACATTATTACTTAGCAAATGACACAGAACGCGTTTCACGGATCACCGTCACTTTAATTTGACCAGGATACGTCATTTCAGTTTGAATTCTGGTTGAAATATCTGCCGCTAATAATTCTGCTTGTGCGTCGGTTACTTTTTCACTTTCTACCACTACACGGAGTTCACGACCCGCTTGAATAGCAAAAGTTTTTTCCACACCTGGATATGAAAGTGCCAGTTCTTCTAATTCTTTTAAACGTTTAATATAATTTTCAACGACTTCTCTACGAGCACCAGGACGAGCACCGGAAATAGCGTCACATGCTTGTACAATTGGAGAAATTAAAGCAGTCATCTCAATTTCATCGTGGTGAGCACCGATTGCGTTGCAAACATCTGGATGTTCTTTATATTTTTCAGCCAATTGCATCCCTAAAATCGCATGTGGCAATTCTGGATTGTCATCTGGCACTTTACCAATATCGTGTAATAATCCTGCACGTTTCGCATGTTTTACGTTTAGACCTAACTCGGCTGCCATGGTCGCACAGAAGTTTGCAACTTCACGAGAGTGTTGTAGTAAATTTTGTCCATATGATGAGCGGTAACGCATACGACCAACCATACGGATCAATTCTGGATGCAGCCCGTGAATTCCCAAATCAATCGCCGTACGCTCCCCTATCTCTACAATTTCGTCTTCGATTTGTGATTTTGTTTTGGCCACCACTTCTTCAATTCTCGCCGGGTGTATTCTTCCGTCTGTTACCAAACGATGCAAAGCTAAACGTGCAATTTCACGTCTTACCGGATCAAATCCAGACAAGATGATCGCTTCTGGCGTATCATCGACAATGATCTCCACACCTGTTGCAGCCTCTAACGCACGGATATTTCTACCCTCGCGTCCAATGATTCTACCTTTAATTTCATCGTTTTCAATATTGAAAATAGAGACTGAATTTTCAATAGCACTTTCAGCTGCGGTACGTTGAATGGTCTGAATGATCACCTTCTTCGCTTCTTTTGTAGCTGTTAATTTAGCCTCATCAATCACGTCTTTAATCTGAATCGCAGCTTGAGAACGTGCTTCATTTTTTAAGTTTTCGATCAATTGCTCTTTTGCTTCTTCAGCTGAAAGGCCTGCAATGGTTTCCAATTGCTTTACATGTTGTGATTTTAATTGATCGACTTCCTCTTGTTTGCGCTCATTAATCTCTGTCAAACGCTCAAGATTCTTTGATTTTTGTTCTATTTCTTGCCGTTCTCTATTCACAACCTCTAACTTTTGATTTAAAGTTTGTTCTTTTTGCTTCAGGCTGTTTTCTTTTTGATTGATCGCATTATTCCGCTGATTTACTTCCTTTTCATGATCAGCTTTCATTTGCAAAAACTTTTCTTTTGCTTCCAACAAACGTTGCTTTTTCAAATGCTCCGCATCATTTTCAGCATCTTTAAGAATTTGTTTCGCTTTTTTAATTGAAGCAATTTCTTGTTTTTTAAATACTTGCCTCAATAAATATCGCCCGATCACCACTCCGATGATCAAGGCTAATACAATATACATTATAGTTAAAATATCCATTTATTTCTATTCAATTTTATGTTGATACAATCGGTTTTCATTATATGATAACAAATATACACAGTAATAAAAAAAAACCGCAATTAAATAAACAGGTTTCATGTATTATAAACTTCGATAAACACGATTAGCGCTTAAGTTATATTCAGGTGGACCAGCCAGATGAATTATACTTTTTTGACGCTGTGATATTGAAGCGTTAAGTTTAAAATAGTGAAACCCGAATTTAACTGCGGTAAATCCGTTAATATAACTTGTTATGTTAATTTTTAATTCCCAGTTCGGAAATTAAGACTTTAGAAAATTTTCCAACAATGCATTCAATTCATGAATGCCGTCAGAAATTTCTTGGCCCTCATCCCCAGATTTTCTTTCCGCTTTTATCATGCCTGTCGCATAGTGCAACACACACATTGAAAGTAAATCTTGTTTATCACGAACCGCGTAGTTTTCTTGAAACTCCTTGATTCGCTCATTTATTAATTTTGCCGCCAATCGGATGATTTCTTCCTCTTCCATCGCTACCCTTAACGGATAGATGCGGTCAGCAATATTTATTTTAATGGAAATCTCTCCCATACCAGGTTATTCACTAAATATTCCCCATCCCCCCTGCGAATTAAATCATGAAGCAATTACCTCAATAATTCAATACATCGATCTATTTCTCGCACAAAATCGTTAATTTTTCGTTTTGTGTCAAGTATTTTTTCATTTATGGCTTCATCAGACAAGGCCCTTGTCGGTTCTTGAGCTTCCAAGGTTCTTGCTACAGTCAACGCTTTTAATTTCTCTTCAAGCTGCTGTGTTTTAGCAATACTTGCATCTAATGCAGTCGTCAATGATTGATTTTCTAATTTCAAATGATCATTCTCAACTTTTAAAAACCGGTATTGCTCCATCACACGATGTGTGTTTTGAACAATATTTTTCAGTTTATTAGCAGTTGATGACATATTCAATCTTGTTATATCGATCATTAGGAACGAACAATCGCTCCCGTTTCCTTTTCAAAATTAGTAATAAATTTTGAAATAATTGCATCAATTCGCTTATCGTCCATCGTTTTTTCCTCGTCTTGTAGAATAAAACTTAAAGCATACGATTTTTTCCCTTCCGGTAACTTATCTCCTTTGTATACATCAAAAACATTGACTTCTTTCAAGTATTTTCTTTCAGAACGGAACGCCACATCTTTAAGCTGTTTGAATTCAATGTTATCATCCATTAACAAAGCCAGGTCACGACGTACCGCTGGGAATTTAGAAATCTCCTTAAAAAAGACCTTATGTTTTTTTAGCGCTTTCATCACCATATCCCAATGGATATCAGCAAAGTAAACCGAACCATTCACATCGGATTTTTTAACAATCGCCGGGTTTACCAACCCGAATGAAACTAACAATTGCTTGTTTTTAGTATAATTCAACCCATATGCAAACGCTCCGTCTTCCACATCCGAAATTTCAACATCTTGAATTCCCAATTTTTGAAACAACCCATCAATAATAGCTTTCAAGTGATAAAACCCAATGTTTTCATCCTTCACCTTCCAATGGTTAGATACAAATTTACCTGCTAAAGCAATGGCCAAATGGTTCTCCTCTCTGTATTGCTCACCATTTAAATGGTAAGTTTTACCAAATTCAAAGAATTTAATATCTGAATACTTTCTTTTTTGATTGTATTCGATAGATGAAAGCATGGAGTATACCATGTTTTGGCGCATGGTATCCAAATCCGAACTTAATGGATTGACTACCCGTACTGCAGTCGATGGATCCAACGCAGTGTCTAAGTGCGTCAATGAATTATTCATGATCTCATAATAGCCATTAGCTATTAAAGTGTCCGCCACGGTATTCTTCAGTAATTCCTTATCTGGTTTTGGAGATGGGTTTAGGGAAGCTTTTAACTGGGTGCCAATTTCTATATTGTTATACCCATAAATCCTTAACACTTCTTCAATCACATCCACTTCTCGCGTCACATCTACTTTAAATGGAGGGACAGCCACTTCTAATTGTTCATCGTCCTCTGCGCGAACTTCAATTCCAAGCGCACAAATAATCGCTTTGATTTCTGTTGGAGCGATTGATTTACCGATTAACCGTTGGACGCGATTATAATTCACCGTAAACTCAAATGGTTCAGCTGGAACTGGGTAAATGTCTGAAATTTGCGTAGCTAATTTTCCACCTGCCACCGATTGTATTAATTCCACAGCCTCATAAAGAGCCTCAAGTGGCATATTTGGATCGGTTCCTCGTTCAAATCTAAAAGACGCATCGGTTTTTAATCCGTGGCGTTTAGAGCTTTTACGAATGGAAACTGCATCAAACCAAGCACTTTCTAAGAAAACACGCGAGGTCGTTTCGCTTACTCCTGAATGAGCGCCACCAAACACGCCTGCTAAACACATGGGAGCTTCTTTGTCACAAATCATCAAATCGTCCGCATCTAAAATGCGTTCTACCCCATCTAAAGTCACAAACTTCTCCCCTGCCTTTGCCTTCCGCACGACGACCTGATCGCCCTTAATTTTATCCGCATCAAACGCATGCAATGGTTGCCCAAAACCATGCAAAATATAATTCGTGATGTCCACGATATTATTAATAGGACGCAATCCAATAACCGCCAACTTTTCTTTCAACCAAGCAGGCGACTCTTCCACCTTCACACCCTCAATGACACAGGACACATACCGACGCGCATCTTGACTTTGGATGTCCACTGGATAAGAAACTGAATTTGCGGCTTTAGCCAAATCGCTCTTTGCACGTTGTTTTAACTCCGTTTTATAATATGCGGCTAGATCGCGGGCTACTCCTAAATGAGACGCCGCATCCGCCCTATTTGGCGTTAAACCAATTTCGAACACATAATCATCGTTTAAATTAAAATACTCTTTAGCAGGAAGGCCCACAGAAGCATCTTCTGACAATACCATAATTCCTGCATGGGACGCACCTAAGCCTATTTCATCTTCAGCACAAATCATCCCCATAGAGACTTCGCCTCTAATTTTCGACTTATTTATTTTAAATGGCTCACCTTCTGTAGGAAACACCGTGCTGCCTACAGTGGCAACTACCACTTTCTGACCAGCAGCCACATTAGGCGCTCCGCAAACAATTTGAACTAACTCCTCTTCTCCCAAATCCACCTGAGTAACCCGTAAGCGGTCTGCATTCGGATGTTGCACACATGTTTTAACTTCTCCGATCACCAAGCCTTCAAGCCCTCCTGGAATGGCCTGAACGACATCTAAGGATTCAACTTCTAAACCAATCCCTGTTAAAACCAATGATAGTTCCTGAGGTGAGGCAGTGATATCTATAAATTGTTTGAGCCAGTTATATGAAATTTTCATGTTTCGTTCTTTTTTGCAAAGATAGAATTTTTACTTAATCGATGAGGCCTTGATCCCTAAAACTTAAATATCCATGATCAGAAAAAATTATATGGTCTTGCAAGGTAATATCGAAAAAATCTGCCGCAGCGATCAGCTTGTCTGTCATGTAAATATCGGATTTACTCGCTTGAAGACGACCGGAGGGATGATTGTGTGACAAAATAATGTGACTTGCTCGACAGTCCAAGGCATGCCATAACACCACTTTCACATCAATGGGGGTATAATTCGCTCCCCCTTTCCCGATTAATTCATGTTTGATCAAATAGGAGCCTCCATCAATATATAATGCCCAAGACTCTTCATGACTTAAATCCATGTACACGTGTTTTAAATATTCATATACTTTATGGCTACTGTCCAAAACCGTCCGAGCTGCGGGTTTTTGCTCTCTTCTTCTTCTACCTAATTCTAAAGCCGCAATCACTCGTACAGCCTTTGCAGGACCCATCCCGTGAAACTCACACAATTCATCCAAATTCAATTTCGCTAACTTATGATGATCATGATCGACATGATTCCAAATTTTACGTGCTAATTCCACTACATTCTCTTCTTTTGAACCGTTGCCGATAAGTATAGCTAAAAGCTCCGTATCCGTAAGATTTCGCCTGCCATAAGTGATTAATTTTTCTCTTGGCTTATCCAATTCTGCCCAATTCTTCATTTCCTTCCTCTTTAAAATATGATCACATAAATACTACACTCTTGACACTATTGCCCCTGCATGTCAGCTAAGCAGGATTCAAAATTAAGACTTTTACATCACATAAAGAAATTTATTTTCTTTTTAGTTATTGTTTGCTCCGCAAAAAAGAGTGATGAATAATCAATCGACCATTTTTATTTTGGGCTTGAAATTCTATATTTGCATTAAGTAAGAATATTAGGAAGAAATAATTTGGATAGGATCCAACTATTAAATCACGACAATAATTCATAAATGAGTAAAGCGATTTTAAAAACGGAAAAAGGCGACATGACCATCCAATTTTATGATGAGGATGCGCCAGGAACAGTGGCTAATTTCATAAAATTAGCTGAATCTGGATATTACGATGGGGTAACTTTCCACCGTGTCATTCCAGACTTTGTGATCCAGGGAGGCGATCCTACAGGAACAGGAGCAGGCGGGCCTGGCTACAGCATTAAATGTGAACTTGATGGGAATAATCAGTATCATGATCGCGGTGTTTTATCCATGGCGCATCGCGGAAGAGATACAGGTGGTTCACAATTTTTCATTTGCCACAGCAGAAATAACACCGCACATTTAGACAGAAACCACACCTGTTTTGGGAAAGTGATTGAAAATGTTGATGTCATCGATGACATTCGCCAGGGAGACAAAATTTTAGGAATTGAAATTATTAAATAATGAATTTAAGAGGATTAGTTGCAGTTACAGGAAAACCAGGTTTATTTAGATTAATCGGGCAAAACAAAAATGGGTTTGTCATTGAAAGTTTAGACAATCAAGCAATTCGCCATGTAGTGAACCTATCGACTACTAAATTAGCCACTTTAGAAGATATCACTATTTTTGGTGAGGAAGAAGAGATTCGATTGATTGATGTGTTTTACAAAATCAAAGAAAATCCGGCGGTTTTACCGGACACCAAAGCGGATGGAACCACTCTTCGAAATTTTTTCCGTGATATCGTCCCAAATCATGATGAATCACGTGTGTATTCTTCTGATATCAAAAAGGTGGTCGCTTGGTACAATATCATTAAAGATCTTCCATTGTTTGAGGAGGAAGAACCGGAACCTCTTCAGGTAAATCCATAAACATTAGGAAATGAGTTTTTTAAAAATTGGATAGGAGTTCATAAAAATTCCTATCCAATTTTTTTTACCCTAAAAAATAATAAAGTGCAAAAGCAATCGCTAAACCAATAATGGTCATGATCCAAAACATTCTATTCTCACTAGAAGTTTCAGAGCTTTTGAAGTGATAATCTCTTTTTGGAATTTTCATGTACTCTCAATTTATTTACCGACTGTTATTTGGATTTTATTCATGGTGATACGGTTCACCTTTTAAAATTGTATACGCCCTATATACTTGTTCCACAAAGAAAAGTCGTACCATTTGATGTGAAAACGTCATTTTAGACAGGGACATCTGCTGGTTTGCGCGCGCATAAACCGACTCATCAAATCCATAAGGGCCTCCAATGACAAAAATGACTTGTTGCACACTTGAAATGGCCTTCTTATTTAAAAAATTAGAAAAATTCTTTGAACTATACTGTTCTCCCCTTTCATCCAAAAGCACGACCCAATCTGCCGAAGTGATGTGTTTCAAAATAAGCTTGGCTTCTTGAGATTTTTGTTCCGTAGTAGATAAATGCTTGGCATTTTTAACATCCGGAATCACGGTCATTTTAAAAGAAATGTAATGCTTTAGTCTTGACAAATACTTGTCTATTCCTTGTATAATATACGGTTCATCCGTTTTACCAATACAAATCAATTGAATTTTCATACCTACAGAAGGAAGTTTAAAAATTGCTTAGGAATTAATCATTTTCATGAATTAACACATATACATCTTCCCCATCTTTCTTCATTTGGTATTTTTCGCGCGCTAATTTTTCAATTTCCACCGAATTACTCTCTAAATTCTGAATACTTAGATTAATTCGTTCAATTTCGTTTTCATAGAACGATTTTTCACTTTCTAATGCTTTAAGCTGCTCATAATATTCGTATTGGGTGGTTACATCATGACGATCAAAAAAAATCATCCAAACTGAAAAAATACAAGCAGCTATAAAATATTTGTTCTTTAGTATTTGAAAGAGACGTTTCATATGACAAACATATTCATAATAATGCTAAATTTAATAACATTCCTGTATTATTCAGATAAAGTTACATTTATTTTTTATTTCATTTGTAATATTTATGAAATATTACTACTATTGCTATTACTTTACCTTCGCTCCACAAGAGCTTAAGTAGAAAAACCAATAAAAAAACATTTTTATTTTTATTCAATTCAATTATTAACTTAAATTTTTAACACATGAAACAAAAGTTACTTTGTTATCTTTTGCTTGGGTTTATGCTGATAGGATCAGCGTACGCTCAAGAAAGAAGGGTCAGTGGTCGTGTGACTGCTGCCGACACCGGTGTTCCTCTTCAAGGAGCAACTGTGTCAGTTGTAGGTACAAGCATTAAGATCGAAACCGATGCGAATGGTACCTACACGTTAAGTGTGCCTTCTTCTGCTCGTTCCCTATTATTCACATTTGTGGGGTATGCCTCTTTAACTAAAGAGATCGGATCAAGCAACACAGTGAACGCAGAATTACAAACTGCAGCAACCGACATCGGGGAAGTGGTTGTAACGGGTTACGGTGTACAAAGAAGAGCTGATATTACAGGATCTTCAGCTCGTGTCACAGGAGCTGTGGTTGCAGACCGTCCTATCCAAAGTTTTAGCCAAGGTTTAAGTGGACAAGCTTCTGGGGTAAACATCACGGTTCCTAACGGACTTTTGAACAACCCTCCAGTCATTCGTGTTCGCGGATTAAGTTCTTTGTCATTAAGCTCATTCCCATTAGTCGTAGTTGACGGTATTCCAATCGCAACTGGAGACGTTTCAGGAACAGCTGCAACAAACAACCCGCTTGCGGACATTAACCCGAACGACATTGAAACCATCGACATCTTAAAAGATGCGGCTTCTGCTGCGATCTATGGATCTCGTGCTGCTTCTGGGGTATTATTAATTACTACTAAACGTGGTAAAGCTGGTGATGCACGTGTAAGCTACGATGCTTGGGTAGGTGTAAACGAAGCAGTAAGATTACCAGAAGTATTAAATGCTCAACAATACATGGATGTTAAAAATGCTGCTGCTGCAAATGCAAGAGCATTAAATCCAAATGCGATTGTAGCAAATCCATTCCAGCCAAGCTACGATGCGAATGGCAATCTTGTGGATATGGATTGGCAATCAGAAGTGTATCGTCAAGCATTATCTCATAACCACAACTTAACTATTTCAGGTGGTTCTGACAAAACTGTTTATTACTTCTCTGCAGGTTTATCTAACCAAGAAGGTTTCTTGAAAGCAAACAGCTTCGGCCGTAAATCAGGACGCTTTAATGTAGATCATAAGGTAAACAACTGGTTAAAATTATTGGGTAATATTAACTACACCAATTCAATTAACAAAGCACCGAATAGTGGTTCTTATGCCGGTGGTGCATTTGCTACGTCAGGTTTAGGTCGTATTGCGGTAGCGCAAATCCCAAGCGTTCCTGCTTTCAATCCAGATGGTTCATACCACGTATTGAATTCAGCGATCGGTAGAGGAGCCAACTTAGTTCCTTCACAATTCCCGAACCCAATGGTATTAATCGAAGAAGATAAAAACATTTCCGAAACCAACCGTTTATTCGCAAACTTAGGTGCGCAAATCGACTTGGCTAAAGGATTAATCTTCAGAACTTCATACACTTGGGACATGCGATTAACTGAAGACCAAGTATTCTGGAACCCAATCAACGGTGATGGATGGAGCTATAATGGACGTGCATCAAACAGAAACGTACGTTCAGAAAACTGGAACTGGATTAACACATTACAGTATAACACTACGGTAGCAGAAAAACACAACTTAAACGTATCGTTAAGTTCGGATGCTCAAACTACGCGTTCTGATGCATGGGGTGCTGCGAAAGAAGATTTGATCGATCCATTCTTCAACCAATTCCAAGGAACGTACAACATTAACGTTGCTTCTGGATCTGGTATTAGTGAAGTGGCTTACTTAGCATACATTGCCATGGCAAGCTACAACTATGATAATCGTTATTTCTTAAGTGGTAACTTTAGACGTGACGGTAACTCAGGTTTAGCAAGAGGTAACCAATGGGGTAACTTTGGTGGAGCATCTTTTGGATGGTCTATCTCAGAAGAAGGATTCTACAAAAACTCTGCTTTATCTGAAACAATGAACATGATGCGCTTTAAAGCGAGCTGGGGTCGTGTAGGTAATGGTGGTGTAGGTGCGTACAACGAGTACTCAACTTACGGATCAGGTATCTATGGTTCTGCTCCTCTTTGGGCATTCAACAACTCAGGTAATAAAGACTTGAAATGGGAAACTTCACAACAAACCAACATTGGTGTTGATTTAGGTTTCTTCAATAACCGCTTAAGCGTAGAGGCAAACTGGTACAAGAAAAACATCGATAACATGATTCTTGCAGTTCCTCAAGCGCCTTCAAAAGGTATCCCTGGTAACTCTATCTTAGCGAACGTTGGTTCGATGCATAATAAAGGATGGGATTTCACAGTGAACGCAATGATTGTGGACAATGACAAATTCAGATGGTCATCGAACTTAAATGTTGGCTTTGTGAAAAACATGGTTGACAAATTAGTTGAAGACCAACCATTAATCGCTTCTACTGCTGGATTAGAGATGACTTCAATCACTACAGAAGGATACCCTGCTGCAAGTTTATATGCTGTTAAAACTGCTGGTGTGAATCCTGAAAATGGAAGAAGAATTTTCATCAACGCAGCTGGTGAGCAAGTACAATACCAACACTTAGGTGGTGCAAATGCATGGACCTATTTAGATGGTCGTCCTACAAGCTCTCCAAGTGCCTCCCAAGTGGTATTAGGCGGAACACTTCCTACTTGGTTTGGTGGTTTCAACAACACGATGAATTTTGGAAATTTTGATGCTGGATTAAACTTTACGTTCTCAGGTGGGAATTACATCTACAATGGATCACGTGCAGGTATGCTTGACCAACGTATTTGGAACAACAGTGTTGAAGTTTTAAATGCTTGGAAAAACCCAGGTGACAAAACAAACATTCCACGTACTGTTTATGGTGATAACGTGTCAAATGGATCTTCTTTTGCTATCGATGCAAACATCGAAAAAGGTGATTTCTTACGTTTACAAGCTGCTACATTGGGATACAGAATTACTCCTGAATTGTTAGGCAGTTCATCAACAAGCTGGAAGGCCATCCGTGTTTATGTTTCTTCGAACAACTTGTTCTTGTGGACAAAATACACTGGAGTTGACCCAGAAATTTCTACGAATGGTAACTCGAACTTGGCTTCTGGTGTTGAGCGTAACTCAATTCCTCAAGGTCGTTCTTTCACTTTTGGAGTTAACGTCAATTTTTAATCGAATAGGATATGAAAACAAATAAATTTAATATAAAGAAAAACACAACAAAACTTGCGTTAGCAGGATTGTTGCTGGCGGCAGGGCTGAATAGTGCTTGTAAAGAGGAGTTTCTGATTAAAGAGCCTGAAACATCTTTATCGGACGCAGTCATGTTTACCTCTGTAGATAAAGCCGAAACTGTAATTACTGGATTGTACTCATCGTCTAAATCAGGCGCTCTGTTTGGAGGTCGTTACCATATTTATAATGACATCCGTGCTGAAGAGTTCGTGAACAGAACAACGAATACCGTAACTGGATACACGACTTACCAACACAACAACGATGCTGGAGACTCGTACATTGCTAGTTTCTGGAGCACTGCATATTTAACGATTAACAGAGCAAACATCGCAATCGACGCTTTAACTAAAAATGAAGCAGGTTTAGATGCGGCATTTGCAACTCGTGCGATTGCGGAAGCGAAATTCATTCGTGCTTTGAATTACTTTGGTTTAGTTCAAATTTTTGCGAAACCTTTCGCAGCAGATAACGGAGCATCACCAGGTTTACCATTGCGTTTACAACCAGAAATTGGTCCAGACAATAATGACATGCCAAGAAGCACCGTTGCTCAGGTGTACACTCAAATCTTGAGTGACATCGACGATGCCATTGCTGGTTTACCAAACGATCGCGGTAGCCGTGAAGCGAATTTAACTCGCGCTCACAAAAACACAGCAATCGCTTTAAAAACACGTATCTTGTTAGTAAAAGGTGATTTCCCTGGTGTCATTACTGAAGCAAATAAAATCGTTTCTGCAAATGCTCCATTCACCACTACAAGCGGTGTAGCATCTGCCTTAAATCCAAGTATTCGTGCGGTATTTAACCCGCCATTTAATACGAGTGAGTCCATTTTCTCATTCCCAATGGCGACTACCAATGCTCCAGGTACTCAGAACCAATTAGGTTACTACTTCAATGCAGGTAACTTAGAGTATTACTTAAACTCAAATTCTCCGGGTATTTATGCTCATGCTCAATGGGGTGCAAACGATGCACGTAGAACGCAATTAACTGCTGTTTACTCAGGCATTGGTCCACATCCAACGAAGTTTTCGGGTGTATCTCCTTATGTAGATTACGTGCCGATGATTCGTTATGCAGAAGTTTTGTTAAACTTAGCTGAGGCGGAGGCTGAAGTAGGTTCACAAACTAGAGCGAGAGCATTATTAGAAGCAGTTCACCATCGTTCAGATCCTTCATATGATTTTGGAACAATGAACAAAGCACAGTTGATCGAGGCGATTCTTACTGAAAGAAGAATTGAGTTGTTAGCAGAAGGTTTCCGTTCGAACGACATCCTTCGTAGAAACCAACCAATTCGTTCATTTGGTGCAGGTACAACGATTCAACCTTCTGACTCAAGATATGTATTCCCTATTCCAATTAGTGAAACTAAATCGAATTCTCAAATCTAATTGAGTGAGCGATTGGGAATTGCATATTTAGCAGTTACAATACATTAAAAAAGGCCTGTCAAACAATGTTTGACAGGCCTTTTCATTTTATCTGTGATCATTAATCAAAGAAGATCAACAAGTGTGTTTTGCAAAACATGCTGATCTTCATTTTTAAATTATAATGATTACTTATTGTCACCAAATCCCCAATCAATTCCTTTTAACACTGCTGGAACACCGGTTTCGATCCATGGTGCGGCAGGTTTACCTTTCAAGAAGTGATCAAAGAATTGTTGTTGTCTACGTTGAATGTCCTTACGGTTTTGACGTTGAACCAAATTATGATCGTCACCATTATAGTTCAATAACCAAGCTGGTTTGCCTAAGCGACGTAAAGCTGTAAACATTTCAATACCTTGGTACCAAGGCACCGCTCCGTCTTGATCATTGTGCATAATCGCCACTGGAGTTTTTACATTCGGCATGTAGAATAATGGCGAGTTCTCGATATATAACTCTGGTTTTTCCCATAAAGTTGCACCAAGACGACTTTGAGTACGCTCGTATTGGAACTGTCTATTCAAACCAGTTGTCCAACGAATTCCACCATATGCTGAAGTCATATTCACTACAGGAGCACCCGCCCAAGCTGCTGCATACATATCTGTACGCGTGATCAAATGAGCTACCTGGTAACCACCCCAGCTTTGTCCTTGAATACCTAATGCTTTCGCATCTACCCATGGATACTGAGTTAAGGCTTTCATACCAGAGTTAATGTATTCTTCAGCAGAACGTCCTGGATATCCAATTTCATAATGCACATCTGGTGCCAAAACGATGTATCCATTACTCACGAAGTAACTAATATTCAAGCGCGATGGAGTCGGGCCTGGAGCATTGTATTGATATAAGGTGTTGGATACGATTTCGTAGAAATACGCAATAACTGGATATTTTTTATTTGGATCAAAATCCTCCGGTTTATAAAGAACCCCTTTCCCTTTAAATCCTCTTGGAGTCGTCCACTCAAATAACTCAGCAGTTCCCCAGTTATAAGAAGCTTGTTGAGGATTCGTGTTACTCAACTGTGTTTCTTTCACAAAATCCTTTGAAACAAATAAGTTAGGAGATAACTCATAGTTTTCTTTGGTGTAAATAAATACGTCAGCATTTTCAGCACCTTTTGCTTGCGCATAACGATAAGGACCTAAAACTACTTTCTCTGGATTACGACCATCTCTTGGGTTCGTTTTGAAGAAACCGCTTTCCATGGTTTCGTTATGGAATGCGGATAACCACATGGCTTTAGAAGCATCAATCGGATCGCTGCCACCGCCGCCAAAACGTCCACCACCAAAACCACCGCCAGAAGAAGCAGTCATGTTTTGGTAACGAAAGGTGATATTATTCGCACGACCGTAACCATTGGTGATCGAACGATGAGTCCCTTTATTTAAATCAAACATCCAGATATCATATTTATCATTGATAAATACGTGATCGTCGTTTTTGCTCCATCCTACAATGCCGTAGCTATTTGGCTCATCCGGTGAATCATTGTCTTCGTTTGCGAATGGAACACTCATGCCCGCGTTCAATTGCCATTCTTTACCTGATTCTACGGCATACACATACCAGTTTCCGTCCATGCGATCGAACCATAAAACGTATTTCCCAGTTGGTGACATAGAAATGCTTCCACGGACTCTTTCTTTCACTAATTTACGTTGACCGTTATTAATGTTTACAAGGTAAATATCTTGGAAGGTACCGGTCATCCATTGGGTTTCTACTCTTCTTCCAAAGTCAGAAGTTCCCAAAGCTAAATCTTGTGACCCTTCATCCGCAAGGCGTAAACTTGAAATTTTATCGTCCGCCAAAGGAACTACACGTCCATTTCCATTCAACCCGAACGATGCCAAGTAAGTTTGGTTTTGGTCTCTTCTTAAATTTACCAATTGTTGAGTTTGAAGGTAATCTTCATTCCAGTGCCAAATATCTACTTTTGCATGGTCAAATTCGACTAATGAAGTGTCTTTGAAGCGCGGCTCAGGTGCGATTCCAAATAAAATGCGATTTCCATCTTTTGTGAAACGAACCGAACCCGCATCACCGATTTGCCAACCGGCAGGGATACCAGCAGTTTTCTCATTGATTAACAATCGAGCGGAATCATCTCCCATTTTATAGTGGTAAACTTGATGAATCTTGTTTTGAACTTTATCAGAACCTTTATAGGCTAAAAAGATCAACTGTGACTCATCATCTGAAAATGATAATTGCTTATAACTACCTTTTCCACTGCTGATTAATTTTCCGCTTTTTGAAGGAATGTGATAGTGTACAATTCCTGCATCTGCTCCTACAGTGTCTTTATCAGCTGGTTTGCGTACAAAAAACAAGTCTTCACCATTGTTAGAAATAAAGTACGAATCAACGCGATTGAATGCCGTATCTACTCCATTCTCAAAGTGATACACAAACAACATGGTTTCCGTTTTTTTACGGGCATTTGCTGCACCATTTCCGCCTTGTGGCGCTCCTGCACCTGGACGTGCACCCCCTCTTGCTGGGCGAGCTTCTTCAGAGGCAGCAGTCGTTTCAGCAGCTGGTTTTGCTTCTTCTTTAACCTCTTGGTCTGCTAAATACACAATATAATTCCCTTGCTTTTCTGGTAACTTGTACCCTTTTGCGGCTGGAACTTTCACAACGTTTCCTGACGCTAATGAAAAGATGCCTAAAGTATCTTTCGGCATATCATCACCCCGTTTTTTTTCAATTCTAGCTTGTCTTGTTTCGGCATGCTTCGGTTTGATGATCATGGCCAAATGCTTTCCAGCAGGCGAGAATTGGACCGATGTAGCACGAGGAACTTGACCGATCGTGCTGTTTTTTACCACATCCATTATGGTTAAAACGCCATCGCCTTCTTGTGGACTGACCACATAATAAACGACCTTACCATCCTTACTAATGGTGGCCGATCCCAAACTCTGCCAACCATCGTAAACATCATGGTTGAGAGGTGGTTTCTGTGCATACGCTCCAAAGGTTATGGCAAAACACATTGCCAAAACTCCATGAAACTTAAAATTACATTTCATAATTAATTTTAAATAATGGTAAATACTAAAATACATGTGCAACTTATCACAAAAATCACAAAAAAAATAACAATGTGACCATTAATTACTAATTTCGGCTACAAGTAACAGCCTTTTTGCTAAACAAATGTCTAGCAATCTAAATTATACTGCGTTTACCAAAACCAACAATTAAGTTATGAGAAAACAATCAACGTCAAGAAGATCATTTCTAAAATCGACCGCATTAGCTGCCGCTACGTTTAGTATAGTGCCGAGACATGTGTTGGGAGGTCAAGGATACCTCGCACCCAGCGACCATTTAACGAAAGGAGTCATTGGAGTTGGAGCCATGGGCCGAGGTCATTTTCAATATGCGGGTACGAAAACGGTGGCCATTTGCGACGTGGATAAAAGTCATTTAGCCATCGCAGCAGGGCAACTTGGCGATGCCGGCGTGAAACAGTTTCATGATTTTAGAGAACTGATTCAATTACCTGAAGTCGATATTGTACACATTGCGACCCCTCCGCATTGGCACGGAATCATGGCAGTAGAAGCCGCAAAAGCAGGAAAAGATATTTGGTGTGAAAAACCCATGACCCGCACCATCGGTGAAGGGAAAAAGGTCGTAGAAGCGATTAAACAACATGGCAACATGTTCAGATTAAATACTTGGTTTCGTTTCGATGCGAACTTTTATGGCATGAATGTGCCGGTTAAAAAGATTAAAAAATTAGTGGATTCAGGGATGTTAGGGTGGCCGCTGAAAGTCACCATTAGTAAACATACCGGATTTGATTGGAAGTTTTATTGGGTGGGACGCGAAGACCTGACTCCAGAAACTGTTCCAACGACCTTAGACTATGAAAACTGGTTAGGCCCTGCTCCCTACAAACCTTATCATCCGCATCGTGTTCACACCACATTTAGAGGATATTGGGATTACGATGGCGGCGGCTTAGGCGATATGGGTCAACATTATTTAGATCCTGTGCAGTACTTTTTAGGCAAAGATAACGACAGTCCAGTCCGCATTGAAGTAGATGCTCCGCAACAACATCCAGATGCAGTCGGTACGTGGAGGAAAATTGTTTACACGTATGCAGACGGTTGTCAAATCATATTGGATGGAGAAGGCAAAGAAGTAGGAAAACCATACATAGAAGGACCAAAAGGAAAGCTTTACAAAGGATTTGTATCTGATATTCCTGAAATGGAAAGAAAATTAGAGGCGTTCCCAGAACCCGCTCCGCAAATCACAGACTTCCTAACTTCTGTCAAAACAAGGCAAAAATTTGCATTAAATGAGTTGAATGGCCATCGTTCTTGCACCTTGGTAAATTTAGGATTGATCGCATTGCGATTAGGCAAAACTTTAAATTTCGACCCGATTACAGAACAATTTGTGAATGATCCGGCAGCAAATGCTTTGATCAATCAACCTATGCGAGGAAATTGGAGCATTTAATTATCGAAAAAATAGCATGAAAACATATAAAACCTTTATTCAATCAAGTAAAATCATTTTCGTTGGGCTTGCATGCATCTGCTGGGCGATTTCAGGGTTTGCGCAGCTAAGTAATCAACGAACCACTGCTACAAAAATTGCAGATTTATTAGCCGTTCAACCTGCCGATCAGCCGGAGCGTCTGCTAAACGCAATGACTCAATTAGAACAATTCACTTCGGAAGATTTGTCCGCTTTGATTCAACAACTCGAATCAAGTGGTCATTCACGAAACAGTCCGATTAAATATGCGATACAGCATTATGCTTTTCACTTGGCCTCCAAAAGGGATAAGGATAAGCTGAACACCTTTAACGACGGTGTTTTGAAAGGTGTTGAACAGGTTTCGGATCCTGCTGTTAAACGTTTTTTATTGCAAAATTTGCATTATACTGCCGGTGATCGGGAAATCCCGCGACTTACTCCGTTTTTAACACAAGATGCGTTTGCGCAAACAGCTGCGGATGTCCTAAGTAAAATTGGAACCGCTGCAGCTGGAAATGCATTAGTGAACGAATTGGCGTCCAGCTCTAACAACGAGATTAAAATTGCACTCATTAATAAATTAGGGGTATTAAAATTTGCGCCAGCAGAGCAACCAATACTAAAAACCCTGCAAGGCACGAACTCGAAGGATTTAAGTGCATCGGCTTTAAATTCTACCATTTATCATGCGCTGGCTTCGATTGGAGGAGTGGAAAGTGAACGTGTTTTAAGCAATGCAGCAAAAAAAGTAGGCTATCAACACGAAGCCTCTGGTGTAATCGGTGCTTTATTGCTTTATGCAAATAACCGTTTGGCACAAGGCGACCGAGAAAGAGCGAAAAAAATTGCTCTGCAAATACACAATCATAAATCCATTTCTTCAGGGTTTAAAGCGGCCAGTTTACGCTTATTGGTGAATGCTGAAGGGGATAAAAATTATAAACAATTAATTCAAGCTGCACAATCGAAAGATGATGTGTATCGGGCTGCAGCCTTTGCCATTATTGAAGAAAAGAACCTTTCTTCTGTCCATGAGGCATTGACAGGAATGTGGGCAAAAGGCAGTGAGTCAGTGCGAATCAGCTTGCTGAATTACTTTGGAAGCATCCAAGATGCTAAGGGGCTGGCTATGATCAAAAACGGGTTAACCTCGAATGTTGATGCGGTTCGGGCGGCAGCCATTCTGGCGTATTACCAAGCAAAAGGATCGGAAGCTGTTTCGGAAATCGTGCCTTTTTTAGCGCTTGAGGGGTCTCAAACACAAGCGGCCATAAAGCAAGTTTTATTAACGACCACAGCTGGAAATTTAAATGCACTATTAATCAAAGAATTGGAAGGTGATCGGCCGGCATCTGCACTGGTGAACACGCTTTCTATTATTGAGGCTCGACACATAGAATCGGCAAGAACAACGGTACTTAACCTTGCAAAACAGCATCCTGATCAAGGGGTACGGGAAGCAAGTTTTCAGGCTCTTTCCAGCATTGCCTCTTCAGACCAGTTTCAAGATTTAATGGCATTATTTAATGCGCAAGATAGGCAAGAAAACAAGGAAACAGCGTTGAAAAACGCCCTGATTCGTGCTGTCAAATACAGTTCGAATTCTGGCACCTATGTGAAACAATTAATCGCTCAATATCAGCAAGGGGATGCTACGCAAAAAGTAAGATTATTACCTGTATTTGCTGCAATTGGGGATGACTCTTTATTACAAATTGTTTCAAATGAAATCCAAACTGTGTCGGGGTCTACCCTATCGATGGCTTCGATTCATGCACTGGCAAATTGGTCCAATGAAAATGCAATCCCGTATTTAGTTCAGTTACAAAGGAAATTAAGTCAGGCTCCAAATTCCTCTCAAGCTGAGACACAGGTGCAAGTGACCAGGGGGCTCATCCGTCTGATTGGACTTTCTACAGTTCCAGCCGAGCAAAAAACGATTTTACTACGTGATTTGTTTGACCGTGTAGATCAAGTGGAGGTACAAACCCAGATTTTGAGAGCTTTAGAAGCCACAAAAACTTACCAAGCTTTGCGCTTCGCAGGCAACTATTTAACACACGATCGCTTGAAAAATACAGCAGCGAATACGGTGATGGGAATTGCCCTTGAAAATCCACAGTATAACGGTAAAGAAGTCATCGACCTATTGGAACAAGTCAGTAACCTATTAAGCGGTAGTGAAAGCAGCTATTTAAGGGAAGCGATTCGGAAGCACATTGCAAGCATGCCTAAGGATGCCGGATTTGTATCCTTATTTAATGGTCAAGATTTAAGCGGTTGGAAAGGTTTGGTCGCTAACCCGATTAAGCGTGCCGCCATGTCTTCTGATGAACTGGCTGCAGCACAAGTGAAAGCAGATGAGGAAATGAGAGCCGGTTGGTATGTAGCAGACGGTGAGTTGCACTTTAATGGCAAAGGTGACAACATCGCTACTGTGAAGCACTATAGAAACTTTGAAATGTTGGTGGATTGGAAACTGGCTGCAGACGGAAAAGATGGAGATGCGGGGGTGTATCTACGCGGTAGTCCTCAAGTACAAATTTGGGACACTTCCCGAGTCAATGTGGGTGCGCAAGTGGGTTCAGGCGGTTTGTATAACAACCAAAAACATCCAAGTAAACCTTTATTGGTGGCAGACAACGCACTTGGTGAATGGAATTCCTTTAAAATTATCATGGTAGACGATCGTGTGACGGTTTATTTAAATGGTCATTTGGTCACAGACAATGTAGTGTTAGAAAATTATTGGGACCGAACAAAAGCGATTTTCCCTATGGAACAAATAGAATTACAAGCCCACGGGACGCATGTATCATACCGTGATGTGTATATTAAGGAATTGCCAGAAACCGGCAACTTCGAATTAAGTGCTGAAGAAAAAGCAGAAGGTTTTGAAGTGCTATTTGATGGTTCTTCCATGGATAAATGGACCGGAAACACGAAAGATTACGTAATTACCGAAGAAAAAACATTAGCTGTATTCCCGAAAGAAGGTTCTGGTGGAAATTTATACACGAAAGAAGAATATGGTGATTTTTCATTCAGATTTTCTTTCCGTTTAACGCCGGGGGCAAACAATGGGGTAGGCATTCGTACCCCAATGGAAGGGGATGCTGCTTACGTGGGTATGGAAATCCAGGTGTTAGACGATGGGGCTGAGATCTATAAGAATTTAAAAGATTGGCAGTATCACGGATCGGTATATGGAATTATTGCGGCGAAAACTGGACACTTAAAACCTGTAGGTGAGTGGAACGAAGAGGAGATCTATATAAAGGGTGATCATATTCGCGTGACTTTAAATGGCGTGGTGATCGTAGATGGTAATTTGAAAGAAGCCACTAAAAACGGAACCCTTGATGGTAAGAATCATCCAGGTCTAAAAGAAACGAAAGGACACATTGGGTTTTTAGGCCATGGTTCTGAAGTTCACTTTAAGAATATTCGCATTAAAAAGCTTTAATCGCCTTCTATTTTTGGGCGTCAAGCCAAGAAGGTACTTCCAATAAAATTTGGATCATATGCAAGGGGGAGGCACTCACATCGTGACCTGCCCCTTGTAATGTAACGAGCTTGGCTCTGATGTTTCGCTGGTCCAACACACTTTTTAAGACACCAGATTGAGAGAATGGAACGATTTCATCTGCACTTCCATGTAATAACAGCGTAGGAACAGCCGCACTGACATGCGTTAAGGGGCTCACCCGTTGATAAATCAAATAATTTGGATCAGTAACCGAAGTAGGAAGTGGCGCACCGGTTAACCAGGTAATGGCCGATAAGGTAGCCGGTTGTTGAAAAAGCGGACTATTCAAATAATGTTCATCAAAAAACGTAGGTCCTGCGATGGAAATAACCGACTTAATTTCATTGGCACGCTTTGCGTTGTACCCGTACAATAAGGCCATATGCCCACCAGCACTGAATCCTGCTAAATGAATGGAGTTCGTGGATAAACTCCACTCATTCGCTTCGCTTTTAATTTTATCGATGGCTAAACGAATATCTTGCATGAGTCCGTCATAATGATGATTGGCTGACACATAGCGATAGTTCAAATTGACAGACGAAATTCCCATGGCAAAAAGTTGCTGTTGGATTTGAGAAAATCCGCTCTTATCTCCTTCAAGCCAAAAACCCCCGTGAATCATGATAACCAAAGGACTTCCAGTTTTTCTTGACTTTGGCAGATAGACATCCATTTTTTGGCGAGCATCCGACCCGTAAGCCATATTTTCAATCTTAACATCTACGATTTCCTTTTCAGCAGTGGGCTCCGCAACCGGATCTTTGCTACACGCTTGGAGCAAAAAACAACATATTATAACTATGAAAACTCTATACATCAGCATTCTAATTTAGGGCAAGGTAATAAATATAAGCTGAAAGACTAAAACTTGTAGTATAATAACTACATGTAAATTTATAATACAAAAAAGATAAAATTTATAAAAATTTTAAGTGCAATTTTGTTTAGATGATTACAAGAATAAAAACAATTTTGGGGTCACTTATAAATCAACGATCTAAAAAATACTTTTAACAGAAAAATTAATATTAACAATTATATTATTTTTTAGCTAAAATAAAATGAAGAAAAAGATCTTAATTCTCGAAGACGAGTTAATCAATCAGCGTTTGATTCATTATATTTTATCAAATGATTTCCACGTATCCATTGTGGAAAATGGAAAACAAGCGATTGATTGGTTAGCACAAAACACTCGTCCTGATTTAATTATTATGGATTGGATCATGCCCATTATGGATGGAAAAACGTTTTTACACACCATTCATGAATCGGGAGCTCGTAAAGACATTCCTATAATTGTCTTGTCTTCCTACGAAAACGTAAGCGGAGAATTAGCGACCATTCCCGTTCAGACCCACGCCCAACTAAAAAAACCTGTGGAATCACAGGTTCTTATGTCGGTCATCGCCACTGCGATCTAATTTATTCCGTTTACTTAAATTTCGAAATTTCATCTTGAATGGCTGTTGCCGTTTTCGCGCTTACTGGAACTAATGGCAGGCGAAGGTTTGCTTCGCAAATCCCCAAACACGCTAAGCCAGCTTTTGCGCCAGCAGGATTCCCTTCCACAAAACACAAAGAAGTAATCTTCAATAGACTTTCATGAATAGTCCGCGCAGTTGCGAAATCCCCTTTTGCGCACAGCTCAACCAAATCCCGCACCGCCTTCGGTAAAAGATTTCCTACTACAGATATCACCCCCACTGCACCCATAGCCATCATAGGCAAGGTAATCGGATCATCCCCTGAAATCAATAAAAAATCTGCAGGTTTGTCCCTGAGAATAACGTTCATTTGATCAAAATTCGCTGAAGCTTCTTTAATCGCGACGATGTTTTTGAAATCTTGCGCTAATCGCAAAGTCGTACTCGCCTCCATATTGCTGCCTGTCCTTCCGGGCACATTGTACAAAATAATAGGCAATTTACTGGCTTCGGCCAAGGCCTTATAATGCTGATAAATGCCTTCTTGCGTGGGCTTGTTGTAGTATGGGCTGACCGACAAAATGGCCTGATAACCTGGAATAGAAAAAGAACTGATTTGGCTGGCCACGGCTTTCGTGTCATTGCCTCCGATACCGGCCACCAAAGGCACCCGCCCAGCGACTTTTTCAGCCGTAAATCTCCAGATGCTCTCCTTTTCTTCCTTACTCAAGGTCGCGCTTTCACCCGTAGTGCCCATGGACACCAGATAATCCATCCCTCCTTGAATTTGGTGTTCAATTAATTTTTCCAAACCCACATAATCCACATTCCCATTAGTATCAAATGGAGTGACTAAGGCCACCCCTGCGCCCATTAATGCTTTCATATTTTACATGTATCTATGCGTTTCGTACAGTTAATTAGCTGTTTGCGCTGCGCCTTTTTTTATTTAATTTTTTATATTTTTACTTCTAACCTATCGATGCAAGTTTCATCTTATTTTTGCAAGTTCCACCTTATCGATGCAAGTTCGCTAAAAAAGCGATTGTTGTTGGCCGCTGCCACCTGCTTTGCTTGTATCTTTAGTTTCTTCGGATTCGCTCCTCGCACTTTCTAAATTTGCTCCACTTGATTCGTTTGTGAAACTAATCTCACTGGAAGCACTTGTTTCACCTGTTCCAAGCATTTGCAAAAATGCTTCCTCTGAGATGATTGGAATGCCTAATTTTTCAGCTTTTTGCAATTTTGAAGGCCCCATTTTATCCCCAGCGACCAGGTAATCCAACTTTGCAGAGATGCTGCTTAATAGTTTCCCGCCGTATTGTTCGATTTTTGTGGCCAATTCCTCTCGGCTGAATAGTGAAAATGTTCCGGAAATCACAAAGGTTTTCCCGGCTAATTGATCCCCTAATTTGACCTCCTCGATCTGTTCCATTTCAAAACGAAGCCCTGCCTCTTTTAGCACTTGAATTTGTGCCCAATGATCGGGAAGAGACAGATAGCTGTGTACACTTTGCGATCATTGGGCACAAATTCAAGTGCTAAAAG
>CAYTDM010000013.1:56492-58424 GCA_964436635.1 uncultured Sphingobacteriaceae bacterium | reverse complement strand
CAGCCAATTCATCCATGCGGTTCGATCGATGCTTGTCTCTTTCTCGATGGTTTTGAGGGCCTCTTTCCTGAACAATCGCATTAATCTCTTTTCTGTATTCCATGTAAATTGGGAAAAATCCCTGCGCCTCTTTGGAGTTAAGCTGTAATTCCTTGGTAATGTATGCTATCTTTTCGGCCTCAATTCGATCAAAACGTGCTTGTCTACTTTCTTGAGCATAGACTGTTGGCACTGAAAAAATCAATGAAACCGAAAGGAATAATATGTGAGCAAAAATTTTCATATTACAGTTACAATGTATTATTCAAATACGATTCTAAGTCCGCATCACTAAAATCGGATCCAATTTCATTGAAGTCCGATTCAGCGTTCACATATTCTCTTAAAACATATCCATCTTGAGTGTTACCGTACATTTGCAAGTATTGAATGATCTCCTGATCTGGTATATCCTCTAAGGTAAGTTGCTGTTCTTGCAAAGAATTTCTAATCAAAAATACAGAAGCGATGAGCACACAGGCAGCAGCTGCATACTTCATTCCATTCTCTCCGATGAGTCTACGAATTAGAGTTTTTTGTTTAGATTTCGAGACAGTGCGTTCTAAAATGTTGGCTTCTAATTCTTCGAAATAGTTCGCAGGAACAGAATAGCCATCTCGATCTACTTGTTGTTTTAATTCAAACTCCTTGGTTCGCGCTAATATTGAATCTTCTAATTCTTCGAAGTATGCGGGTTTAATCGTAAACCCTGCATGTAATTCACCCGATTCTTCTACCATTTGAGCACGGAAAAGTATCTTTTCTTCCAATGATTCAAAATAATCATTAGGAACAGTAAAAGGCAGGTCAGACGGAAGTTCTAAGTTTAGTTTTCCGTGTTGAAATGCCCCAAGATTATCCTTTTTCTCTTTCATCGTATTCCTTTGATGCTTTTTTTACCTAATGGTTTAATCTGACTCATGAAAATATTGTTCAATTTTCTTTACAGCCAAATGGTAGGAAGCTTTTAAGGCTCCAACAGATGTCCCTACAATATCAGAAATTTCTTCATATTTCAGGTCGTCAAAATACTTCATATTAAACACTAAGCGCTGTTTTTCGGGTAATGTTAACAAAGCTTGCTGCAGTTTTTGCTGTGCTTTATTACCGTTAAAATGGCTGGTGTCTGCTAATGAATCCGTCAAATAGGCTGAACTTTCATCTTCCAACGAAACTTGTGCTCGTTGTTTTTTTTTGTTCAAAAAAGTAATGGATTCATTCGTCGCAATTCTATAAATCCATGTGTATAACTGCGCATGTTCTCTAAATGTATCCAGATTTTTCCAAACCTTTATAAATACATCTTGAACGATATCATCTGCATCATCGTGATCTATGACCAAGCGACGAACATGCCAATAGATCTTTTGCTGATATTTTTTCAATAGCAGCCGAAACGCTTCTTCGCGAGTATTTTGCTCCGCAAATTTTTTTAGGATTAATGAATCATCCATTTACCTTCAGCTGCTATTGTTATCCTCTTTTTTAAAATCGTAAATTCTTTACGTTAAGAATTACTTTCTTTTCATTACCCGTTGTACTGCAGCAACAATATTGTCTGCATTTAGGCCGTATTTTTCCATTAATTGTGCAGGCGTACCACTTTCTCCAAAGCTGTCATCCACAGCCACATATTCTTGTGGAACTGGGGATTTGCTAATTAAAAGCTGCGCAATGCTATCGCCTAAGCCACCTAAACGGTTGTGTTCTTCAGCAGTGACTACACATCCTGTTTTGGCCACCGATTTTAATACCGCTTCCTCGTCCAAAGGTTTGATGGTATGGATATTAATGATCTCCGCATCAATGCCCATTTCTGCTAACTTTTCACCCGCTTGAATCGCTTCCCATACTAAGTGTCCTGTCGCAAAAATACTCACATCTTTTCCCTCA
>CAYTDM010000013.1:0-56482 GCA_964436635.1 uncultured Sphingobacteriaceae bacterium | reverse complement strand
TCCGATTTCAAATTTTTGATCTGGATCGGTAAATACAGGAACCGCAGGTCTTCCAAATCGTAGGTAAACCGGTCCTTCAAATTCTGCAATGGCCATGGTAGCTGCCTTTGTTTGGTTATAATCACAAGGGTTTATAACGGTCATGCCTGGCAACATTTTCATTAAACCAATATCTTCTAAGATTTGGTGTGTCGCGCCATCTTCTCCTAAAGTTAAACCCGCGTGCGAAGCGCAAATTTTTACATTTTTACCCGAGTATGCGATGGATTGACGGATTTGATCGTACACACGACCTGTTGAGAAATTCGCAAAGGTCCCAGTAAAAGGAATTTTCCCACCAATGGTTAAACCAGCAGCGATTCCCATCATATTTGCTTCAGCAATACCCACCTGATAAAAACGCTCAGGAAAAGCATCGATGAAATCATTCATTTTTAATGACCCAATTAAATCAGCACAAAGTGCCACTACTTGGTCATTTTTCTTTCCAGCTTCTAATAACCCAGCCCCAAAACCTGAGCGGGTATCTTTCTTTTCAGTGAACGAATATTTTTTCATCTTAATAATCTCCTAAGGTTTCTTCTAATTGACTTAACGCACTTGCTAATTGATCATCATTCGGTGCTACACCGTGCCATTTGTGCGTACCCATCATGTAATCCACTCCGTTCCCCATTTCGGTTCTCATTAAAATTACATTTGGTTTTTCTTGGTTTGTAAGGCTTTTCGCTTCATTTAAACCTCTCAACACATCGGTCATATCATTGCCATTCATCTCCAGCACATTCCAGCCAAAGGATTCCCATTTCGCTCTTAAATCACCTAAGTTTAAGACATCCTGTGTAGGCCCGTCAATTTGCTGACCATTGTAATCTACGATCGCGATTAAATTGTTTACTTTATGGTGCGGGGCAAACATAGCCGCTTCCCAAACTTGTCCCTCTTGCAACTCGCCATCCCCCATTAATACATAAACTAATTTTGGGTCTTTATTTAATTTTTTTGCCAATGCGGCACCGATTGCTGCAGATAACCCTTGGCCCAATGAACCAGAAGCTATGCGAATGCCTGGCAATCCTTCGTGCGTAGTTGGGTGACCTTGAAGTCGGGAATTTATTTTTCTGAAAGTGGCTAATTCACTTACTTCAAAATAGCCAGTTCGGGCTAATGTGCTATAAAATACTGGCGAAATATGGCCGTTTGATAAGAAGAATAAGTCTTCATCTTTTCCGTCCATATCAAAACCAGGTTTACGATCCATGATTTCAAAAAATAACGCAACAAACAAATCTGTACATCCTAATGATCCGCCCGGGTGTCCGGATTGACAGGCATGTACCATACGAACGATGTCGCGTCTGACTTGTGAAGCGGTCTGTTCAAGGTCTTTAATATTCATTTTTTTTGGCTTGTTTTAAAAATATCGTCTGTAAAGGTACGTATTTTTACCCAATCTATCGGGTAATATACCTGCTGAAAAATCAATCTAATGAGCGAATTCGTAAATTTTTAAACCAAACATCGTCGCTGTGATCTTGTAGGCCTATGAGTCCAGTTCTTTCTGTCCCGCCTGCCTCTATCATCTCCGTCCAACCTTTGAATTTACTTCCCTCAATCATGTTTAGCCATTCATTTCCCCAAAGGGTATAGGTGACTACTTTTTCTCCATTTAAGTAATGGGTCACTTGTCCATTATTTACGGTGATTTTACCTGTATTCCATTCGCCGTAAGGCTTGGAGTTTTGCGGAACCGCCGGAATTAAATCATAGAGGGATGCAGCTTTACGATTTCCATTTACACCCATTTTAGCATCGGGATGGTGTTCGTTGTCAAGGACTTGATATTCTGGTGCTGATCGATAAATGGGCATGCCTTTTATTTCCCGTGCCAAATAAAAAATACCGCTATTTGCGCCTTTGGATACTTTGAACTCGAATTCAAATTCAAAATTTTTGAACGCTTGTGTGAATACAATATCTCCACGATCTTTGTTCCCCTCAAATTCGGCATTTCTTCGGTTGATTTTTAAGGTCCCATCTTCGATGGTCCAACATCCAGGTACATCTGCGCGATTGTACCCTTTCCAATTTGTAAACGTCGAGCCATCAAACATAATCACCCATTCATTTTTAGAGGGATCTTCTGAAGGGTGGTTGGCAAATAGATTTAGTGAAAGCATCATGCAAAATATGCTGATTGCGTAAATACGCACATTCTTAAAGTGATTAATATTCATAATATGAGTGGTTAATTGTTCGTAAATATATGGAAATTTACGATGAAATAACAAGGAGTTTGGTAAGAACTTTGGGGAAATTTAACCCTTTAAACGTGGAGATATTGACTTACCTTTTTGTACAACTCTTCCGGCAAAAATGGTTTTACAATTACATCATTAAAGTAATTTTTTTCCACACGTAATTCTATGTCGTCAAGCAGGTTGGCAGTTAACGCAATAATAGGTGTTTGGATGTTTTTGGCACGAATCCGTTTAGTGGCTTCGTAACCATCTAATAAGGGCATATGCAAGTCCATTAGCACCAATGCATGCTTTTCAGGATCTAATAATTCGATCGCTTCTAATCCATTTTCAGCCACATCAATTTCCACGCCCCAATTTTCAAGGAAGCTTTTTGCAACCAGTACATTGATTTTATTGTCTTCAACCAATAAAATTGATTTATTTTTAAAAGGTATTTCTTCCATTTCAAGATGCGATTTTAATGGAGTAGTTCCCTCTAATTTAGTACATTTTTCGAATGTTTGTATAAAAGAAAATGTGGAACCATTGTTGACTTCACTTTCTATGCTTAACGCGGATCCTTGTAACTCAAGAATTTTTTTTGTGATGGCTAAGCCTAATCCTGTGCCACCAAATTTTCGCGTGGCAGATGAATCCACTTGAGTAAAACGCTCAAAAATAACTTCCTGCTGTTGTTTTGGAATGCCAATACCTGTGTCGGCCACCTCCACTTTAATAGATGCGTGACTTTCTGTTTCTTCCGTCACAGTAATTTTGATGTTTACGGAGCCTTCAGCCGTAAATTTAATCGCGTTATGGATTAAGTTATTCAATACTTGATAAAACCGGGTTTTGTCTCCTAACACAGAAAAATTTAGCTTAGGATCCACCGAATAATTAAGTGAAATCCCTTTTTCATCGGCTAAATTTTGCATGCTTTCAACGATATTTCTAATCGTCTCATCTATGTTCATTTCCGTTTGATGAAAAACCAATTTGCCGGCATCAAGCTTATTGTAATCCAAAATGTCGTTAACGATGGACAATAAGTTTCTGGCAGAAAAGAGCAAGGTGTTTAATTGTGATTCTTGATCTGGCCTTGGGTTCGACTTTTTAAGCACATGACTTATTCCGATTACAGAATTTAAAGGTGTACGAATTTCATGACTCATATTACTTAAAAATTCACTTTTCGCAATCAGCCCAAGTTCAGCTTGCTTTTTCGATTCTTTTAATTGGAATGAAACCCGTTGAGATAACACTAAAGATTGTAAGAAAAAGAAACTGATGTAGCCTAATAAGTTGAGACTTAATGGAAAGTCTTGCCAAATCGCCCAATAATCCAAAATTGCCATCACAAACAAAATCATTAAAGCGATCGTGCTAAGTAACGCATATTCTGATCCTGAACGCTTACTCCTATAGGCGGAGTTATATGCGTGCAGAGCATACAAAATACAAAAAATAGTCACCGCTAAAAACGGATTTATTAATTGAGTGAAATAATATGGTGGAAATGTTAAAGTGATTAAGGAAAATAAAACACAGATAGAAAAAATAATCCTTGCTATCCATTTATTTATATCTAATGGATACAGATATTGAGTATAGAGCACGAAAATCCCAATCGAAATAAATAAGGATAGATACTCGAAATATATGAGGGTGTGCCAACTCATCGTGGGCACTAAATTATTTAAGACATAGTTTTCTATTCCAACAATTCTATAGGAATAAACCATGCTAAAAAGGGAGAAAAGTAAAATGGCTTTGTCTCGATTTCCAAGAAGATAAAGGCCTAAAAAAAATAAGCCCCCCATGAATAGGCATCCCGTTAAAAAAAGGTCCACCGCTTCTATTTTTCTGCGTTTAAGAGTTAAATCTCGTGAACTCCCAAGAAAGATGGATTCATTCACTCCGCCTTTATAGTGAACAAAGTTTGCTATTTCTAAAACGATTTCAGCGGTGTCTATTCCAAGATTAATTGGGAATGCTTGATTCAGCCAGCGCGGTTCGAAGGTATCAGGGTTATCGGAAACCTGACCGTTTTTAAGTACTTCCTCCCCATTTAAAAACATCCTATAAGCGGTAAGGGCTTCCGGCATTTCGACTCGTAGCGGCACATCGTATTTAGGAAGTAATATCCTTAATCGATACGTGCCATATCCGATTCCACCTAAAGGTTTCCCGTCCAATTTCATGTTATTCCACAATACAGGAAATTGGACGAGGTGTTTTTTTACATTGGCTGTATCTGAAGAGAGAGCCATCCAGTAAAACTCCCATTCTCCATCAAGTTTTAATGGGCGGGAAAAATCATACTCTCTGAGGTCAAGTAAACCATTTTTTATAACTGTATTGGATGTGTTTGCAAAAGAATTCACAAAAAACCCAACACAAAAAAGGAATACGAAAAGAATCCTCATGAGCAGTAATTTTTAATTATAGGGACTCCGCCACGACTTCTTCTACTTCTGGGACCATCCGTTTTAAAAGCCCTTCAATTCCAGCTTTTAACGTAATGGTAGAGGAAGGACATCCACTACAAGATCCTCTCAATTCAACAGTTACTTTTCCACTTTCGTACGACTTATAGCTAATAGCTCCACCATCTTGTTCCACGGCAGGGCGCACATAATCGTGTAATATTTGTTGAATTTTAATTTCTGTTTCGGTGCCTTCAAAGTTTACAGATTCATCAGTCGCGACCTCTTGGATTTTCAACTCAGATTCTACAGCACCTTTTATAAACGCTTTAAGGATTTCTTCCACGTCTTCCCATTGCACATCGTCCACTTTGGTAATAGTTACAAAGTTGCTTGCAAAGAACACCCCATTCACAAAATTAAATTTGAATAATTCCTTAGCAAACGGGGAGGATTGCGCTTTTTCTGGATCTGGAAAATCTAAGCTACCGTTGATTAACAGTTTGTTAACTAAAAACTTCATCGTTGCCGGGTTCGGCGTGTATTCTGTATATACATTAATTGTTGACATAGCACTATTTTTTTTCAAAGATAATCAATATTATGGACGGTACCATCAGGCTAATGTAACCTTATTTCCAAATTCCTGTGTAATTCTGAGGCGTGATTTGTTTCAACTCCTCTTTTACCGAATCATCCACATTTAATTGATCCACAAATACAGCAATGGTGTCTTTCGTTACCTTAGTATTCGTTCTTGTTAACTCTTTTAAAGCCTCATACGGTTTTTCGTATCCTTCTCTTCTTAAGATAGTTTGAATCGCTTCCGCAACCACTGCCCAGTTATTTTCTAAATCGTTTTCTAACTGAGTTTCGTTTAGAATTAACTTGTCTAAGCCTCTTAACAAAGACTTCAGTGCGATTACATTATGCCCTAAAGGAACCCCAATATTTCTTAAAACAGTAGAGTCAGTTAAGTCGCGTTGCAAACGGGAAATAGGAAGTTTTGAAGCCAAATGCTCTAAAATTGCGTTCGCAATGCCTAAATTACCCTCTGCATTCTCAAAATCAATTGGATTCACTTTATGTGGCATAGCCGATGAACCAATTTGACCAGCTGTAATTTTCTGTTTGAAATAATCCATTGAAATATACGTCCAACAATCCCGAGCTAAATCGATCAAAATGTTATTTATTCTTTTTAATGCGTCGCAGTGCGCAGCAAAAAAATCATAATGCTCGATCTGAGTAGTCGTTTGCGAACGATATAAACCTAATTGTTCATTAACAAATTCATTGCCAAAAGCCACCCAGTCAATGCCTGGATACGTGACATGATGCGCGTTAAAGTTCCCAGTCGCGCCGCCGAATTTCGCAGCAAATGGAATGGAAATTAACTGGTTAACTTGCAGTTTTAAACGTTCCACAAACACATAAATTTCTTTTCCTAAACGGGTCGGAGAAGCAGGTTGCCCGTGCGTTCTGGCCAAAAGTGGCACTTCCTTCCACTCCTCTGCAAAGCGCTCCAATGTTTCGATAACACGGGTTAATAAAGGAATGTAAACTTCATTTAGCGCTAATTTCCAACTGTAAGGGATGGCTGTATTATTGATGTCCTGTGAAGTAAGACCAAAGTGGATAAACTCAAGCGCATCGCCCAATCCTAAATCATGGAATTTGTTTTTCACAAAGTACTCCACCGCTTTCACATCGTGATTGGTTTCTTTTTCTTTGTTCTTAATCCATTCTGCATCTTCCAAAGAAAAGCTACGGTAAATCGCACGTAGCTCTTCTTCTTTAGCATTTGTAAGTGCTTGTAATTGTGGGATGCCCGATTTTGAAAGGGCAATAAAATATTCTATTTCGATAAATACTCGATAACGGATTAATGCGTACTCTGAAAAATAATTTCCTAATTCCTTCGTGGCACCGTGGTACCTTCCGTCGATCGGTGATATAGCAGTTAAAGCAGATAATGACATGTTGTTCAAATATTTTTGCAAAGGTACAAAAAGCCTTTAACTTGTTCCTTATCTGTTTATTCTATCTGTTTTACTATTCAGGTCCTACATTTGCGTCGGCGAATAAACGCATCACCCTTTTCCTGCATTGCAAAAAAGGAGAGTTTTACAATTCCTTAATTCGGATGTTTCGGTAAGCAACCACATCTCCATGGTCTTGTAACCCAATTTTTCCTTTTGAATAAGTGCCAAAGCCTTCCCAATCCTTAAATTTACTGTTATTTAACAATTCATTCCACTGATCACTACCGATCTCTACATGAGCTGTTTGAATGCCATTTAGCCAAAAGGTAATGTGGCCATTGTTTTTGACAATTTTAACTTCATTCCATTCGCCTACTGGCTTTGGTTGAGAAACTTCCGAATTTCCCATCATGTCATAAAGTGTGCCCGCCAAATGGGTTTCAATTTGATTATCCTTTCCATCGATATTGTCGAGCACTTGCATTTCTAATCCAGTTCTATATGTGTTGCTGTAAGCTGAATCTTCATGTACACCAATAAAAATTCCACTATTTCCTCCCGCTGAAATCTTCCACTCTAATTCGAGCTCAAAATTCTCATACGAACCATCCGTAACGATGTCGCCGCGACCTTCTGCTGGAACCGATGGGTCAAAACGCAATTCACCATCGACAGCCGTCCAACCTGAAGCTACCGTGTCTCTTAAATACGTATGCCATCCATTTGTGGTGCTGCCATCGAATAGGGATACCCATTCTGTGTCTGCAGTAGCTGTTTGCTCTTGATCGTTTGTTTGAGTGTTGTTGCATGCATTTAGCGTCATTGCAAGGGCACCGAAAAGTACCATGTTCGCTCTTTTTATCATAACTGTTTAATTTGTTGGTTAAATAGAATTATATTCGTTTATATTTGTTGGTTAGACATTCAACCTTCAATAATACAGTATTTTAATCAATTTTGAAACACTTCATCCGTAAAAAGGTAATATTGTACAATGCTGTATGCTTCGCCGTACTTGCATGGATGAATGCTTCAAATACCAATGCTCTTGCTTCGCAATTAGCTAACGAGGTTAAAATTGTAGGACGTGTGGTTCATGAAAAGACAAATTCTCCGATTCCACAAGTGACTATTTATTTGGCAGGACCGGCTAATTATCAAGAAATATCGGATGAAAATGGTCGATTTAACCTTTCGGTCAAGTCAGGAACTTACCAAATCATCCTTTCACATATTGCTTATAATCGCAAAGAATTTGAATTGCATTTAGCTGCAGATACGGTTATGCAAATTTCTTTGTCGCCCAATGGAGATTTGGAAGAAGTGCTCGTGCAAACCGATGGAAATCATAGTCTTGAAAAGCATCTGCTATTAGGGAAAGTCCAACTACTTACTTCGGAAGTGAAAAAAATTCCGGTGTTATTTGGCGAAGCCGACGCCCTAAAAAGTCTTCAGCTTTTGCCGGGGGTTTCGGGTGGAGGGGATGGCAGTAATCAGTTGTTTGTGCGAGGTGGGATGGGGGACCAAAACCTCGTGTTGTTGGATGGGGTGACCATCTTTAATCCTGCTCATTTGTTTGGTTTTTTTTCTACATTTAATCAAGACGCTATTAATAAAATTGATCTTTATAAAGGGAATATGCCAGCTGAATATGGCGGTCGAATTTCTTCTGTGATTGATGTTGAAATGAATCCCGGTGATTTGAATGCGAAAAGTTTGGAAGGTGGTATAGGATTGATTTCTTCGAAATTATTGCTTAAAACTCCCATTCAACAGGGTAAATCGTCGATAATGTTGAGTGGAAGAAGGACCTATGCAGACCTCTTTTTAAAATTATCAAAGGATACAAGCATAAACCAAAGCCGGCTTTATTTTTACGATTTGCATGTGAAAAACCAATGGAAAATCAATGATCGCCAGGAACTAATTATTTCAGCCTATCAAGGGGCCGATCAACTTGGCTTTTCGGATGTTTTTGATTTTGCTTGGGGAAATAAAATGCTACGCGCAGAATGGAAAGTGGCGATGAATGATAAATGGTCTGTTCGTACGGGAATCAATGGCAGTGAATATCACTATTCCATTCACACAGAAAGCACAAACATAAAGTATCAGATAGGTTCTCAAATAGGGCAAAGTACGATTCGGCAAGACTATGTTTGGAAGCCATCAAACAGCTTCGAATTTAAGTTTGGGATGTTATTTTCGAGGATCAAACTGTCGCCAAATCAAATTGATTCAGATGATAAGGAGGCGTTTTCTACGATCCATGTACCTGTTCAAAAACAGCATGAAACTACGCTGTACGTGTCTCAAGAATGGCAGCCGAGTGCTCATTTATCAATAGGTGCAGGACTTAGAAGTAGTTTTTTGAAAGGTTTGGCTCCGACTTTAGAACCTCGATTATCCGCGACATTCAGCTTTCGTCCACAATCCACTATTTATGCATCCTTGAATATTAATTCACAATTTATTCATCAATTGTTTAGTAATACGACTCATTTGCCTACAGATCATTGGGTATTAAGTGATCGTGATCTTAAACCGCAACGCGCGTTGCAAGGGAGCCTTGGATATTTTAAATCATGGTCAGGAAACGCCTACTCCTGGTCTATAGAAACTTTTTTTAAACGTTTATATAATCAAATTGAGTATAAAGAAGGCGTATCGGTACAGCAAATCACCCAAATCCAGCAAGTCATCACACATGGAAAGGGAAAAGCATTCGGAGCAGAGTTTCAATTAAAGAAAAGTGCAGGAAAATGGCAGGGGTGGGTGGCCTATACTTGGTCGAAGTCGACCAGGCAATTTGATGCACTTAACCAAGGGCGTTCATTTCATGCCAGGCAAGATCGCCCACATGATTTATCGATCGTAACGATGTATGCGATTGCTCCTCGATGGAGTGTGTCAGGTAATTTTATCTATGCAACTGGTAATGCCGTTTCTATTCCCAGCAGTAAATATTCCATTCAAGGGGAGACGGTGTATTATTACGCACAGCGCAATGCAGAGCGGATGCCTTCCTATCATCGCTTTGATCTTTCCCTGACCTACCACCAAGCTATGTCAAATAATAAATCTTCTAATTGGAATATTGGTTTCTATAATCTATATAATCGAAAAAACGCATTTATGCTTGATTTTCGGGAATCAGAGTTGGATCAAGGGCGTACTGAAATTTATAGAATTGCCTTATTCGGTGTGGTACCATCGGTGTCTTGGAACTTTAAATTTTAAAACGATGATTAGATTGCTTGTGCATTTTGTTTTAGGGTTGACAGTGATCATTTGCATGGGATGTGAAGACAAAATTGATTTAATCTTTCCAGCCGTGCCACCAAAAGTCGTCATTGTCGGTGAAATTGTAAATCGTCAACAAAGCCAAGAAGTTCACATTTATTATTCTCATCCCATTCAGGCTACTGATTCGGTCCAGCCTGTAAATGATGCAAAGGTTCGAGTTACGGATCAATTTGGACGGTCTTGGGATTATAGGCAGGAGAAGGACGGGGTCTATCGATCATCTGTTTTTAGAGGCATGGTCGGTGCTACCTACACATTGCAGGTACAAATAGGTGAGCTAACATTTTCAGCAATTTCAAAAATGCCAGCTCCAGTTCCGATTGATTCCATTGGGATATCTATAGGAACGTTTTTTAATAAGCAAAATAAATTTATTACCATGAAGTTTTTGGATCCGCCGGGAGAAAGAAATTTTTATCAGTATTTTATTAGCTTAAACGGTACAACATGGAAGCATATGCAGGTGTTTCAAGACCTTTATAATGATGGAAAATACGTGACGCATGAACTGTTAAACTTTGATTTGGAACTGGAATCTTCTGATTACGTACGTATTCGTCGTCGGATGATCGATGCAGCGAATTATCAGTACTGGGCCAGTTATGCGGCTACTCATCCCTCAGCAGCCTCGCCATCCAATCCCATTTCGAATATATCTGGAGATGCGTTGGGATATTTTAGTGCCTATTCGCTGCTCGAATACGAACTCACCATTCCATAAATTCTTGTATATTTATCTTGTTTAAATTTATAATCATATTTTAAATTTATAATCATACTTAAATCGTAATGAACATGGATTTTCAGCCCACATTAATAGGGCCTCGAGTAGGCCTCTTTCCGTTGGAAGAAAATGATTTTAATGCCTTATATGAGGTAGCAAAGGATCCGTTAATTTGGGAAATGCACCCCAATCCAGATCGATGGCAAGAACCCGTGTTTAGGCGCTTTTTTGAAGGAGCTATGCGAAGTGGAGGTGCATTTAAAATCGTTCATCTATCCAGTAAGAAATTGATTGGATGCACTCGATTTTACGATTATGATGCCGAGCAAAATGAAATTTTGATTGGATATACATTCTTTTCTAGATCGGTTTGGGGGGATGGATACAATATGGAAGTAAAGCGATTAATGCTAGCCTATGCATTTCAGTTTGTTGAAAGCGTGGTATTCCATATTGGTTCAAAAAATTTCCGATCCCAGAAATCGATTGTAAAAATTGGGGCCGAAAAAGAGGCAGAGATCCCAATCGCGTATTATGGCGAAGAACCAAAAATGAACATTGTTTACAAATTAAAAAAATCAGCATACCAAATTAATGAACGATCATTAAACGGACAAAATTAATGAGCAGACAAGAGAATTTTGAATTTAGACAAGCGATGCCATCAGATGTGGAAGGCATCTGGGATTTGTTGGCACAAGGAATTGCAAGGCGAAAGGCAGAAGGAAGTCAACAATGGCAAGATGGATACCCAAATAGAAGCGTAGTTCAAGAGGACATTCGAAAGGGCATTGGTTATGTGCTTATGTGTGAGAATAGGCTCGCTGGATATATAGTCTTGGCCATAAATGACGAACCCGCTTATGGAGCGATTGAAGGAAAATGGTTAAGCGATGGTGATTTTGTCGTATATCACCGAGTAGCAGTCAGTGATGAATTTTTAGGAAAAGGCGTGGGCACTCGCTTGCTTTTGGAAGCAGAAAATTATGCAAAATTAAATCGAATCCGGTCTTTAAGAGCTGACACTAATTATGACAACGCAGCCATGCTGCATTTGTTTAATAAGCTTGGATATTCATACTGTGGAGAAGTTTATTTCCGAGGAAGTGCCCGCAGAGCCTATGAAAAACTTTTAGAGGAAGTGCCCGCAGCGCCTATGAAAAACTTTTAGAGGAAGTGGTTGGTTGATTGTTTTTTAACCAAGCACTTTTCGTTTCGTACCCTGAATCTTCTGCATAAATGTACAGCAGGCTTCCGCCTTTAATTTCGTCAATCACAGCGCGATTGACCTCATGAGGTAGGGCAGGGCAGCCATAACTGCGTCCAAGCCGTCCATGTTGATTTACGAAATCTTCACTGCAATAATCTGCCCCATGAATGACGACAGCTCTGGCTTTTGCCTGGTCGTTAATCCCTTTTTCTAATCCGTCAATGACTAATGAGTATCCATTGGAACCATAATAGGTGTTTGCCGTGAGGAAAAAACCCAAAGAACTTTGGAAAGAGCCATGGCGGTTTGAAAATTCTCTTGCATACTGTTCGCCGCTGTTGCGTCCGTGCGCGACCACCGTATGAAATAATAATTCTTCATTTTCCAAATCGATTACAAAAAGTCTTTTTTCTGTAGAAGGTTTTGTGAAATCAATAATGGAAAGCCGTTCTTTCTTTTTAGGGCTGATTTGTTTGTATCCCAAATAGGCCTGCTCAAACGCCGCGTAATCAAGGAGCGAATCCAAGCCTACGCGTTGATAGAGTTGTTGGGTTTCTAAGTTTTCGGCAAGCAACACGTCGATTCCAGGGGTAATCGAAGCGCGATTACCTATAAGAAAAGGAAAACTTAAAATACTGAAAAATAGAATGATTCCAGGCACTAATCTTTTGAACATACTTACAAAAGTACAGAATTTTATTTAATAGTATTAAAAATGAAAGTGTTATAAATTGTTAAATTGCTTATTAAAGCTGTGTAAACACATAGATCATAACTAATCAATAACTACCACCAAGGAGGACCATGAATCGCTCCAATCGTATATAAATTGGGCGTGCGAGGAAGCATTTCTAACACACATGTGAGAACGTGGTGTCGTGCCTAAGGACCAACTATATTCAATGATATTTTTCTCAGGGTAATTCGTAGGTACGCCATGAATGTATCCTCCGTTTGTAAAGCGGCTTGCATACGGTGCGAACCCCGCTATTTCCGTCCTCGATCCGTCTTTCAAAAAATACATTTTCTCTTTTTTATCTTGGATGACAAATTGCCCTAAAGGTGTTTCGTGGGCATAGGGTGGTTTATGAATGCCGGTGGTCGCTGGATTCATGCTTAATATATGCCATTCATCATCAATTTTTTCCAGCGCACAGATGTGTTGATTCGTCACGTCTACCACCACCACTTTATGAAAGGATTTCGTTTCCTTCAATAGCTTAACATAATTCTTAGGTACGAACCAAGTCCCAGGAAAAGAAAGACCCTCTATATGGATGAAGGACGCACTGTCACTGCCAAGCACAGAAACTAAAGACCCATCTTTTCCGTAAATTTCAGGCGAACTTTCTACCTTATCTAAGTATAAAGGAACGGACTGATAGCGTTCTGTACCTAAGGTGTCGGATACTCGAGTATATTCATTTCGCACGAAGGTTTTCACCAGGGGCGCCTCACCGTTAATGTTTTTATAATTTTGAAGAACCGCATAGCGTTTTTTGCGCAGCTGAAAAGTTTCTATCCAGGCTAATTTTTCTTTTATTTTATCCCATTGAAATTGTCGCATTTTCCCATCTACATCATACTGATCCTCCAAGGTGTAGGCTTCAAAACGAATGGATTTTTTCAACTTAATGTCTGCTGCAGTCTTTGGTCGTAATCGTTCACGAATTAATTCACTGGCCACGGTTTCAGCATGCATGCGCAAAGAATCTTCTTTATTTAATTCATTTTCATTGCTACTTGATCCTCGATCGCAACTTGTAAGTAATATGGATGCGAAAAGAAGGAGAAAGAATGGGTGGTTTAATCGCGCAAAGTTTCTATTCATGTTTAAAAATAATTAAATTTTTCTTTTCAAATACCTGACAAATCATGTACCTTTGTAGCGTGAAAAATGTGATTTCTCAGAACCAGGTAACTGCATCGTTCGAAGAGGGCCCTCAAGCCATCACTGATTCACTATTTATTACATTTCGTCAGCCCGTTCAGGGCTTTTTTTTTGATTTTAACATTTACCCACTCAAATGACTTATTACAGTAAATTACCCGCTATTTTGTTGCTGGAAGATGGTACAGTTTTCTACGGTAAAGCCGCAGGAAAAATTGGTACAACTACAGGTGAAATTTGCTTTAACACCGGAATGACGGGTTATCAAGAAATTTTCACTGATCCCTCTTATTATGGTCAAATCATGATCACCACCAATGCACATATTGGGAATTATGGTATTCGTCAAGAAGAGTCGGAGTCTAATCAGATTCAAATCGCTGGCTTAGTTTGTAAAAATTATAACATCGATTACAGCAGAAAAATGTCCAACGAATCCCTACAGCATTTTTTCGAAGAAGGCAATGTAGTTGGTATTTCTGATATTGATACGCGTTCTTTAGTTCGTCACATCCGCAATAAAGGTGCCATGAATGCAATCATTTCTTCAGAAATCCTGGATTTGGACGCGTTAAAACAAAAATTAGCCGGCATACCTTCTATGGCAGGTTTGGAATTATCCTCTATTGTGTCTACAAAAGTACCTTATTTTTATGGAAATGAGGATGCAAAATATAAAATTGCCGTGTTGGATTTAGGTGTGAAAGAGAATATTTTAAGAAACTTTGCGAATCGCGATGTGTACATGAAAGTGTTTCCAGCCAAAACGAGTTTCGAGGAAATGGCTGCATGGAATCCAGATGGATACTTTATCTCTAATGGCCCTGGAGATCCGTCTGCAATGGATTATGCCGTTGCAACGGTTCAAAAAGTATTAGCAGCGAACGCTCCCATGTTTGGCATTTGCCTGGGTCACCAATTATTGGCGTTAGCAAACGGCATTCGTACGGAGAAAATGTTTAATGGTCACCGCGGTTGTAACCATCCGGTTAAAAACATTATTGAAAACAGCTGTGAGATCACCAGTCAAAATCATGGTTTCGGAGTGGTTGCTGAGGACGTACATGCATCCGATAAGGTAGAAATTACACACGTGAACTTAAACGATCAATCGATCGAAGGTATTCGGGTAATCGGAAAGCCAGCGTTCTCTGTACAGTACCACCCAGAAGCTTCTCCAGGACCAAATGATGCCAATTATTTATTTGATCAATTTGTACGAATGTTAGCAGATTAATGCCTTGTTTCCTGTCTGAATCATTTGTTTTTGGAGTAAATTTTAAGTATTTTTGGCTTTTTGATAGATAAGTAAATTCTACTATGAGCTTAATTATAGATGTACACGCGCGACAAATTTTAGATTCGCGTGGGAACCCAACGATTGAAGTTGAAGTAACGACGCAAAACGGCTATGTGGGCCGTGCAGCAGTCCCTTCTGGTGCCTCGACAGGTGCCCATGAAGCTGTCGAATTGAGGGATGGGGACGCCGAAACATACCTTGGGAAAGGCGTGTTAAATGCAGTTAAGCACGTGAATGGTCCCATTGCAGAAGCCTTAGAAGGCATCGATGTGTTCGAGCAAAACGGGATTGATCGTTTGTTAATTGAATTAGACGGAACTGAAAATAAAGGAAAATTTGGCGCGAATGCCATATTAGGTGTTTCTTTAGCTGTCGCAAAAGCTGCCGCGCAAGAAAGCCGCCAACCATTATATCGTTATATAGGTGGTGTAAATGCAAACACACTACCAATCCCGATGATGAACATTGTGAATGGCGGCGCACACTCAGATGCTCCGATCGCATTCCAAGAGTTTATGATCATGCCTGCAGGCGCTCCAAGTTTCTCAGAAGCTTTGCGTTGGGGCACGGAAGTATTCCATAACTTAAAGAAAATTTTGCACGATCGCGGACTTTCTACGGCTGTCGGTGATGAAGGAGGTTTTGCTCCAACCTTTGCCGGTACAGAAGATGCCATTGAAACCATTTTATCTGCCATTGAAAAGGCAGGCTACAAAGCGGGTGAAGACATTTACTTAGCCTTAGATTGCGCAGCCTCAGAATTTTATGTAAACGGTCAATACGATTATACGAAATTTGAAGGTGCTTCTGGAGCCGTTCTCAGCAGTGAAGAACAAGCTAACTATTTAGCAAATTTGGCTGAAAAATATCCAATTATTTCCATAGAAGATGGGATGCACGAGGACGATTGGTCAGGTTGGAAATTATTAACCGATAAAATAGGGGATTTTGTTCAATTAGTAGGGGATGATTTGTTTGTGACCAATACAAAACGACTACAACAAGGAATAGAACAAGATACTGCGAATTCAATTTTGGTGAAGGTGAACCAAATTGGATCTCTTTCAGAGACCATCGATGCAGTGAACATGGCGCAAACTAATGGCTATACGTCTGTGATGTCGCACCGCTCAGGTGAAACGGAAGACACCACCATTGCGGATTTGGCGGTAGCTTTAAATTGTGGGCAAATTAAAACGGGATCAGCATCCAGATCGGATCGGATCGCTAAGTATAATCAGTTATTAAGAATTGAAGAAGAATTAGGATCCCAAGCTAAATTTTTGGGTAAATCCTTTAAATTTATTCGTAAATAATTTATTTGTAAATAAGCGGTAGAGGTAGGAGTTTATGGCAGATCAATTTCCAATTCATCAAATACGTGCGGATTTTCCTTTATTAAAGAGGGAAGTGAATGGCCGTCCATTGGTTTATTTAGACAATGGTGCGACTACACAAAAGCCTACTATGGTGTTGGACGCGATGAACCACTACTACTACGATTACAATAGCAATATTCACCGTGGCGTGCACCATTTAAGTCAGCTTGCTACGGATGCTTATGAAGTCTCCAGAGGTAAAATTCGCCAATTCATCAATGCAAAAAAGGATGACGAAGTCATTTTTACGTCTGGAACCACAGGAGGTATCAATTTGGTGGCCCATTCTTATGGAAAGCAGTTTGTGCATCCCGGAGATGAAATTATCATCTCTGAAATGGAACATCATTCGAACATCGTGCCGTGGCAAATGTTATGTGAGGAAAAGCAAGCTACCTTGCGCGTGATTCCAATGGACGATCGTGGCGTGCTGGACATGGATGCATATAAGAAATTGCTAAATGAGCGTACAAAGCTGGTGGCCGTCACATATGTGTCGAATTCTCTTGGAACCATTAATCCCGTGGAAGCCATCATTAATGAAGCACATGCTTTGGGTGTTCCTGTATTATTGGATGCTGCGCAAGCCGTGCATCACATGCAAATCGATGTTCAAGCCCTTGATGTCGATTTTTTAGTGTTTTCAGGACATAAAATGTATGGGCCTACGGGGGTAGGGATTCTTTATGGCAAAGAAAACTGGTTAAATGCCATGCCACCTTATCAAGGTGGTGGAGATATGATAAAACAGGTTAGTTTTGAAAAAACGACCTATAATGATTTGCCCTTTAAGTTTGAGGCAGGGACACCAAATATCGAAGCTGGTATTGTATTGGGGTATGCGGTGGACTATATTCAACAGGTAGGATTGCCCGCGATCCATGCTTATGAAGAGAACCTGCTTCATTATGCTACTGAACAATTATTAACCATTCCAGGATTAAGAATTATTGGAACTTCGCCCCATAAATCTGGCGTAGTTTCCTTTTTAATTAACGACTTGCATCCTTATGATGTAGGTGTGATTTTGGATAAATTAGGGGTTGCGGTTCGAACAGGACATCATTGTACTCAACCCATTATGGATAAATGGAATATTCCAGGCACAGTTCGCGCATCCTTCGCGATGTATAACACGAAAGAAGACATCGATGTGTTGGTTGCAGGGGTTCAAAAGGCCGCTGATATGTTGCAGTAAACAATTCAAAGATCATGGATATTAACGCAGTTCAAGACGAATTAATAGAAGATTTCTCATTCTATGAGGATTGGATGTCAAAATATGAGTACATTATCCAATTAGGCAAGGAGTTACCTATTATTTCTGAAGAATACAAAACAGATGACCGCCTCATAGCTGGATGCCAATCGAAAGTATGGCTCCACGCAGATTATGTAGACGGAAAAGTTCTTTTCACCGCAGACAGCGATGCCATCATCACGAAAGGGTTAGTTAGTTTAATGGTGAAGGTATTATCTGGACATACTCCTGCTGAAATTGCCACTGCCGACTTGTACTTTATTGATCAAATTGGCTTAAAAGAGCATTTATCACCTACCCGTGCAAACGGACTTTTGTCAATGGTAAAACAAATGAAATTATACGCCATTGCCCTGCAAAATAAAGACAAATAAGCCCTTTTTACCTTAATTTTACTGCTTAGCAGTACGTGATTCTTGTATTTTCCTTGGAAAATTAGTAGGTTTGGTGGTTTAACCAGGACCAAACACAGGGCATTATGAACAGGAATTATGGCTTTTTGCGCTTCGTTTTTTCGATCATCTTTTTCGCTTGCTTTCAATTAGCTTCTATTCAAGTAGCAAATGCACAGCACCCACTTCCCCAAGATTTTGAATTAACAATTAAAAAAGGAATGGAAGATTGGCAAATTCCTGGTTTGGCCATTGCCATCGTTAAGGATGGGAAAGTCTTTTATTCGAAAGGTTTTGGGGTCAAAAAATTGGGGGCAAACGAGCCTGTGAACGATGAAACCCTGTTTGGAATTGCATCCGTCAGCAAGAATATTACTGCAGCCGCATTAGCCATGTTGGTGGACGAGGGCAAAATTACCTGGGATACAAAAATAGTAGATGTGATTCCTTGGTTTGCATTAAGCGATCCTTGGGTGACCAGCCAAGTGACGGTGCGTGATGCGCTTACACATCGCGTTGGCTTAGGCCGCATGATCGGAAATCGTTTGCAGTTTATGAGTGGCAGATCGCGCGATGAACTCATTTATCGCTTACGCTATATGGACTTTGAGCAACCGTTTAGGACCTCCTATGTGTATAGCAATATGATGTATTCTGTTGCCGGACAGGTCATAGAATATGTTTCTGGAAAAACCTGGGATGAGTTTTTGGCTGAACGCATTTTTCAGCCCTTGGGCATGAAAAGTAATACGAGTATTTTGAGCCTAAATGATGCCTCCAATGCCGCTTGGCCACACCAATACATCGAAGGTAAAGTGGTACCTATTCCTCGTAGAAATTGGGATAATGCAGGACCAGCAGGCGGGATCAACGCCTCGGTGAAAGATGTGGCGAAATGGTTAATTTTACAATTAGGTGAGCCAGGTGTGTATGAAGGTAAAACGTATATTTCAAAGGCACAAATGGCTGAGATTCATAAGTCTCAAGTAGTTCGGCCTTCAAATAATCCATATGGTAGCCAGACGACTTATGGCTTAGGCTGGAATATCTTAGATTATGAAGGTCATCGAGTACTGACGCATGGCGGTGCCACAGATGGTTTTAACACAGCTGCTTACTTAATGCCTGATCAGAACCTTGGCATTATTGTGGTAGGAAATTCATTTAATCAATTAGGTGATGCCCTTGCATATACTGTCATGGATGCATTCATAGGTAAAAACTCAGTGGATTGGCAACAACGATATTTTGATGGGTACCAAAGAAGCCTTCAGTCTGCTACCAGACAGAGAGAAGCCATTCATGCAGCACGCGTACCCAACACGGTTCCAAGTTTACCTTTAAGCCATTATGCGGTAAAATTTGAACACCCAGCCTATGAATCTGCGGAAGTGAGACTAAATCAGGCAAATCAATTAGAATTGATTTTATGGGACAATGAAGAAGTTGTGGCAGATTTAGAACATTGGCATCATGATACTTTTAGAGCGGTTTGGAGAAATCCAGCCATGCGAGAAGAGTTTGTGTATTTTACAAAAGGCAAGAATGGGGAACTCGCGTCTATGACGGTGGAGTTCGTGCTAAGGCCAGCTTTATTGCAAGCAGGTGCTTATCCGTCATCTTATACGCGTTCAGTCGTTTATAAGCCGGTAAAAAATTAGGCGTTTAAAGATTTTAATTCCTACGTGACCTTAATGGCTATAAGATTATAATGCCTATATGATGACCTTAATATTTATATCATTTCGAAGCCCTTAAGATCATAGTGATCTTAAGAATTGAGGAGATCTAAATCTCGGAACAGGGGTAATTTTAAATCTTTCTCAGATAAAAGGTAGGGGGTAGGCAAAGTCGGCCATTGAATGGATAACTGAGGGTCGTCATAACGCACCCCGATTTCTTTTGATGGGTCATATTTTCCCGTGACTTTGTAGGAGAATAGGGTGCCCTCTGCTAAGCTGATAAAGCCATGTAGAAATCCAGGTGGAATCCAAACGGATACCGCCTCTTCCTCAGACAGATAAAAACCGGCATGTTGACCAAAGGTTGGGGCGTCTTTTCGTATATCCACGACCACGTCCCAAACACGACCCTTAACGACTCGAATAAGTTTTCCTTGTGCATGAGCTCCTGATTGGGCATGCAATCCACGAATCACACCTAACTTTGAAATGGATTGGTTGTCTTGCACAAAATCGATAGGTAAGCCACTTGCTTCAAAGGATGATTCATTAAAAGTTTCCAAAAAACTTCCACGATCGTCTTTCCAAACTTGGTGTTCGATCATTAAAATGCCGTCAATGGGTCCCTTTTTGATATTCATCTTAATCGTTCAAATATTCCATAATACTTTCAAAAAACAGGACCTTGCCTGGGTGCAGCTGGGCCAAATTTTGTTGCCAACTCATTAATGAAGCCGATTGAAAGCTTTCCAATTCTTCCCTTCTTTGGACTTGCAGTTGTATGCAAAAAGTTTCTCCATCGTGAGGTGAATCCAACATTTTCAAAAAATGTAATGGAGCATTCGGAGATAATTTTGCATGATGATCTTGCAAATGTTTAATTTGATTGGTAACTTCAACAGCTAAATCAACTTCTGTAATGATGGTGATGTTATAAAGATACATGGTGCGAATATACGTGAATATCATGTAAAAAATAGGTTGCAAACCATCATTTAGCCTAAATTTTTACATCTTTGATTTAATGGTATATAGAGTTAAGTTCATTTTTCAACTTTTATTTCTCAGTACACTCATACTGTTTACGCTTTGGGGCTGTCAATTCGTAGAATCCAATCGGATTCCTGTTGATGACTTTTTCCCAAGTGTAGAAAAATCAAACTTTCGGATCTCACCAGATGGTCGATATGTTTCCTATTTAAAGGTTGGAAATAATAAAAACAGAAAAATCTATGTGCAAGACATGTTGCTGGACGATTCTACTCCACTATTAGTGAGTGATAGTGCGACAAATGTCCTTTCTTATTTTTGGGCGACCGATTCTTTATTATTATTTACCAGCAATGCACCTTCGAGTGACATGACACAGCTTTATGCGATCGATTTAGATAATCATTTGATAAAACCTGTATTGCCGCCTTCAAAATCAAGAGTTCGATTTTTATCTTCCGTGTATTCCAATCATGAAGAAGTTTTGATTACTTCCAATGAACGCGATTCATCCATGTTTGATGTGTATCGTTTAAATGTGCCTCAGGGTAAAAAGGAACTCATAGGTGAAAATCCGGGAAATATCATTCGTTGGATCGCAGATTTAGATGGAAAATTGCGTTTAGCGATCGCAAGTGATAGTGTGCAAGAATCCATTTTATATAGACCAAGTGAACAGGATCAATTTAAAGTAATTTCAAGTAACTCCTTTCATACGACCATTAACCCATTAGGGTTTGTGCAAGGAAAAAAGAACCACATTTTCGCCTTATCTAACTTAGGTAGAGATAAAATAAGTTTAGTGGAATTTGATTTGGAGAGCCAAAAAGAAACCAATCTTTTATTCAGTCACACGGAAGTAGATGTGGCATCAGGAGGCTACGCTCGTAATAAAGGCACGATGTCCTATGCGTATTACTTCACCTGGAAAAGGGATCGACATTTTTTAGATGATTCTGCGCGAATGATGTTTGAGCGGATCGAAGAACGCCTGCCAGGATACGATGTGCGTGTAATTGACGAATCTTGGGCTAATCATCGCTTGATTATCAATGCGTTTACGGATAGAAATCCGGGCGTTTTTTATTATTACGACGGTGTCCAAAATAAACTTGTTAAATTATCTGAGACCAATCCTAAATTAAATGAATTGGAGTTGGCTGTGATGCGACCGGTCTCTTTTGTGACCAAGGATGGGATCCGTTTACATGGATATTTAACCATGCCAAATAATGCTCCAAGCCAAAATTTACCTGTGATCGTGTATCCGCATCCGGGACCAAGTGATCGTAATTCTTGGGGATATAGTTCTGAAGTTCAGTTTTTTGCTAATCGAGGCTATGCAGTGTTCCAATTGAATTATAGGGGGTCAGCCGGATATGGTAAATCATTCCGTTCAGCTGGTTTTAAAGAATGGGGGGGCAAAATTCAAGACGATATTACAGAAGGTGTTGAATGGTTAATTAATGAAAAAATAGCTGATCCTAAACGGATTGGCATTTTTGGAATGGGTTTTGGGGGCTATTCTGCATTACATGCAGCTTGCTTTAATTCCTCTTTGTACGCTGCTGCAGCATCGTATGGAGGGTTTACCAATTTATTTACTCAATTAAAGGAAATTCCACCACATCTGAAACCACATTTGCAGATGTATTATGAAATTATTGGAAACCCAGAAACGGAGTCTGATTTGATCAAAGCGATGTCACCTGTTTTTCATTCTGATAATGTAAATATTCCGGTGTTTATCGCTCAAGGAGGAAAGGATTCTAAAAGTAGTGTGACCGAAACAAACCAATTTGTCAAAAAACTTCAAAATAGAAATATCCCTGTTAAGTACATGTTAAGAGAAGAAGAGGGTAGGTTTTTCAGGAAAGAAGAGAATTTGATACAATTTTATGAAGAATTGGGTAAGTTTTTTGATGAGCACTTGAAGAAGTGATGAACATGGGCGCAATGAAAAGCCAACGAAATGCCTATCGTAAAAATTATTTTTTAGTTTTTGCGTTTATTTTTGTCCTAACTGTATCGCTTGTCGTGGCCATGAATTTGGCCATTACCTTGACCAGAAACAATGTTCAAGGTGAGTTTTCTAGCAGGAAGGGCGAGGTGGTCGAGTATAACTTATTAAAGTTTAATGACTTTTTTCAGAATAAAATTCCTGAAATCTCTTTTTATCAAGGATACCTGGATTCTGCGACGGCTTCTACCTTAGCCGATACGATTTTAAGAAATCATCCTTTTGTCGAACGCATCTTATTTTATGATCTGTTGATTAATAATAATGTGGCGACACAATATGGTTTTTCTGCAAATAATCTTGTCATTTACCCCATAGGCATTTATGAGTTTTCACTAAAAGAAGGGGAGGATGAAATTCAAGATGTTCGCCTTCAATTTGATCACCAGCGTAAAAAGCATTCTAACATCGATCTGGATGATTTCAATAACATGGCTTTGAAGTTTTCTTCCTTTTTAGAACGAGTAGATACGAATCGTGTCGTGTATGGGGATGAGTTGTTTAGGGTATTTTATTCAGTGACACCTGGGAAGATTTCTTATATGAATATTCCCAGAAACGAGGATCTGAAAACTTTTAAAGAGTTAATGGATCGATCAAAAGTACAACTCACTTCTTATGATCAAGATTTATTTTCTTTTTACATTGATCCCAATAAAATCCAATTACAAAATCCATTTCCTGAGATATATCAGCATATAGAAATATTGCCACTGGTTTATGACGATGTGAATTTAAGTTCTGATTTAATGGTTACGGAGTCGCCCTTGCCGGGAGCGATGGGAGATCATAAAATTATACTAACTTCAAGCCGGGCTTTTCTCGCGAAAGAGATTAATGGCAGGTTGTACCCAATTATGGGAGGAATTTTGCTTATCTACCTGTTTTTAATTATGTTTGCGTATCTGATTTATCGGAATCTCTTCGTCAATCAGCGCATGTTTAAATTACAGTATGACTTCATTAATAATTTAACACATGAATTTAAAACGCCGGTTAGTGTAATCAAAATTGCGGGAAATAATATTAGCAGTGCAAAGCAATTGTCTGATCAAGAACGCCAATTATACGGTCGGATTTTGGATCAAGAATCAGATAAGTTGAATAATTTGATGAACACTTTGTTGTCGTTCACACAAATAGAAAATAAATCGTTTAAACTGAAGAAGGAGCAGGTAGATTTGCATGAGTTTTGCAGTAAAATTGTGGCGGCTACAAAGCTTAAATTTCCCGATCTTCAGTTTGAGTGTTTGGTTGATTATAAGGGAACTTTAAACACAGATCCTGTATTATTAGGTAGTGTTTTTCAAAATTTGATCGATAATGCTTATAAATATTCTCAGCCTTCGCAACGCTTCTTAAAAATTCATATTTTTGAGCAGCGTAAATTCATTGTGATGACCTTTGAAGATAAAGGTATAGGGATTGAAAAGAAAGAACTGGAGCATATATTTAAAAAGTTCTATAGGGTGCAAAGTCAATACAATCAACAGGGCAGTGTAGGGTTGGGATTGGCATTTTGTAGAGAACTCGTTAATTTTATGGGGGGTAAAATTTTTGCTGAAAGCGAAGTAGGGAAAGGGACTACGTTTACGATTAATTTGCCAATTGACTAAAAAAAACAATTATACTTATTATATTCGAACATTATGTATAAGAATATTAAAATAGCGGTAGTAGAAGATGATGAGAATCTACGGTTTCTTATCGCCCACAGACTAGAATCTGAAGGTTACTTGGTAGTTCAAACTGGAAGTGGAGGCGATGCGGTACGTTTGGTTACTGAAAATAAACCTGATATATTATTATTAGATTGGATGTTGCCAGAGAAACAAGGGCCAGAAATTTGTGATATCTTAAGAAAAGATGCAGGATATGATGGATTAATCATCATGTTAACTGCTAAATCACAAGATGTCGATAAAATCGAAGCATACAGTTTTGGGGTTTCTGATTATTTAACCAAGCCTTTTAATATGGATGTCTTGGTGGCAATGATCGAAAATAAGATTAAATATTTTGTCAATAAGCACAGCGCAGAATTATATAATTTTGGAGATACAGAACACCATCCAAACATTCACTCATTAGTTCGCGGAGGTAAAAAAATCGAGTTAACTATTTTAGAAAACCGCATTCTTTTATATTTTCTGCAGAACAAAGGGCGCGTCATTAGCCGCGATGAATTAATGCAGGTGGTATGGGGATATAGCTCAAATGTAAACACTCGAACATTGGATATGCACATCGTTCGTTTGCGTAAAAAAATAGAATTAAACGCGGACAAACCCACCTATTTACAGACAGTTAGGGGTATGGGATACAAGTTCGTGGATGGGGAAGAATAATTTGTTTTAATCAAAAACAATTATTACCTTCGTAGAAATGGCAAGGCCACTCACCGATGAGGATGGGGTGGTCTTGTTGCTTTTTTTGACTAAACAGTAAACATAAATTTAAAAATTTTTGAGAGATGGCAGAGGTAACTTATTATACTCAGGAGGGACTGGATAAATTAAAAGAAGAGCTTCAATATTTAAAAACTGAAGGAAGAGCCAATATCGCCAAAGCAATTGCGGAAGCAAGAGATAAAGGGGATCTTTCAGAAAATGCCGAATACGACGCAGCTAAAGAAGCTCAAGGATTACACGAAGCGAAAATAGCCAAGTTAGAAGAAACATTAGCCAGTGCTCGAGTAATCGATGAATCCACCTTAGATACGTCTAAAGTCTTAGCACTTTCCATTGTTAAGCTTAAAAACGTAAAGAACAATGCAGTCATGACCTACCAATTGGTGTCAGAGACAGAAGCCGATTTAAAGGCAGGTAAAATCTCAGTGAAATCACCGATTGCCCAAGGCTTGTTAGGGAAATCTGTTGGTGACAAAGCAACCATTCAGGTGCCCGCAGGTCAAATCGAATTAGAGATTTTAGAAATCTCTCGATAAGAGGTTTAAGGGAAATTAGTGCATCTAATTTCCCCGTATAGCATTTACAAAACCCGCTATCTCAGGTAGTGGGTTTTCTTTTTCTAATAACTTGACAAAGGCGGTCCCTACGATGGCACCATCTGTATAGGTGGTCGCTGCCGTAAACGTTTCATAATCACGAATACCGAAGCCTACTATCTTTTTGGAAGATAAATTCAAAGAATCGATTCTTTTAAAATAATCCATGGTTTCCTCTGTAATAGCTAAGGCGTTGCCAGTTACAGATGGCGAAGATAACAAGTAGATGAAATCGCGACTCAGGGCATCAATTTTATGAATTCTATCCGTTGGGGTTTGCGGAGTTACCATAAAAATAAAAGAAACACCTGCAGCTTCAAACATGGCTTGGTAATGCTTTTCAAATTCGTAAACAGGTAAATCAGGGATGATCACTCCTTTAATCCCTACTTCTTTACAGGCTTCGCAAAAACGCTCGACTCCGAATTGCAATACAGGATTGAAATACCCCATTAAATAAACAGGGATTTGGATACGGTCTTTTAGATCAGCTAACTGATCGAATAGTAGCGCTAAGCTCATGCCATTTTTTAGGGCTTCTGAAGAGCTGTGTTGAATCACGGGGCCATCGGCAACCGGATCGGAATAAGGAAACCCTATTTCTAAGAAATCGACTCCTGCAGCTTGTAAAGACTCAGCAATGCTTAGGGTGCTATCCAATTCAGGATAACCAGCAGTAAAATATACAGATAATAAGCGTTTTTTCATGTTTAAAATCCAAAGTAATCCATGTAATTATTTAAATCTTTATCGCCCCTTCCAGACAGACAAACCGCCACCACTTCATCGCCATTAAAATTCATTTTTTCTAAATAAGCCAAAGCATGGGCGCTTTCAATGGCTGGAATGATGCCTTCAAGCCGAGTCAGTGTTAAGCCCGCCTGCATCGCTTCGTCGTCTGAAATGGCTACGTATTGTGCTCGTTTCGTTTGGTGTAACCAGGCATGTTGTGGGCCGATACCAGGATAATCCAATCCTGCGGAAATGGAGTGCGGCTCGATGACCTGTCCATCCGCTGTTTGCATTAATAGGGAACGGCTGCCATGCAAAACGCCCTCCTTGCCGAGTAGGGTAGTGGCTGCCGATTGACCCGAATCGACCCCTTTTCCGGCAGCTTCTACCGCGATGAGTTTTACATCTCCATCTTCAAGGAAATGGTAAAACATACCCATGGCGTTGCTTCCTCCTCCCACGCAAGCTAATACATAATCCGGTTGTTCTTTTCCTGTTTTATCCTTGAGCTGTTTTTTGGTCTCCAACGAAATGATCGACTGAAAACGAGCGACTAAATCTGGATAGGGGTGTGGCCCCACCACTGAACCTATGATGTAATGCGTGTCTATAGGATGCGCGATCCAATCTCTTAAAGCTTCGTTAGTCGCATCTTTCAGTGTTTGGCTCCCAGACGTGGCGGCGACCACCTGAGCGCCCATCATTTTCATTCTGGCCACATTGGGTGCTTGACGTTGAATATCCACCGCTCCCATATAAACCACACATTCTAATCCCATCAGCGCACAGACCGTGGCCGTCGCGACCCCGTGTTGGCCGGCACCAGTTTCTGCAATGATCCGTTTCTTACCGAGTCGTTTGGCTAACACGATTTGACCGATGGTGTTATTAATTTTATGAGCTCCAGTATGATTTAAATCTTCTCTTTTTAAATAGATTTGGGCCCCGAATTTTTCTGATAATCGCTTCGCAAAATACAAAGGAGAAGGACGGCCTACATAATCTTCCAACAACTCATTCACTTCGAGTTGAAAAGAGGGGTCTTCCATGATTTGCAGGTACTTAGCTTGCAGCTCCGCAACATTTGGATAGAGCATCTCTGGAATGTAAGCACCCCCAAAAGGGCCGTAATAACCAAGATGATCTACTTGATAGTTGAAATTATTCTTCATCTTTAATGTCTTTAATAAATTCAGATAAGCATTCTATATTTTTAATTCCAGGTGATAATTCAAATTTTGAGTTGAGGTCAATTCCACAAAAGCTTGGATGCCGAATCTCGTTAAAATCGTTTCTATTTAGCATCGGGTGTAGGCCTCCGCTTAGCAAAAATGGAACATTCAGCGGATAATCATCTAATAAATCCCAGTTAAATGTGAAGCCCGTGCCGCCCGATTGACCCGCGTGCAGGGTGTCAAAAAGAAAATAGTCGACGACGCCCTCGTAATCCCTTAATTGTTCCCAGTCGAATTCTTCTGAAATGCCAAATGCTTTTATGATTTTATACTCCAATTTTTTTAATTCTTTGCAAAAATCTGTGGATTCGTTCCCGTGTAATTGTATGGTTTGAATATCCAGGTGTTTCACATCTTCCAATACCACTTCCAAAGCTTGATTCATAAACACCCCAACGATTTCAGTGTTCATAGAATATGCCCTGATCATTTCCCCGATCGGCCGTAGGTTTTCAGGCTGTCTCCCTACGAAGCGTTTCGATTCAGGCACATAAATGTATCCTATAAAATCAGGTTTTAATGGGATGAGTTCCAAAATGTTTGAAAGATCACTCATTCCGCAAACTTTGATTAATAATTTATTTTCAAAATTTTTATCCATTTTAATCCCGATTCATCTTAATTCGTTTCTAATAATCGCTTGAAACAACTATATGCGTTTCCACTTAGCAAAGATACCCTTGCTTCTTCCATACAATCCTCTAAGGAATGTGTTGGGTGCATGGTTTGTATGGCCATGGCTGCGTTAAATAACACGACTTTTTGTTGAATTTCCGTTCCTTGACCTTGTAGAATGGAAATAAATAACTTGGCAGCATCTGCTATCGTTTCTCCACCATGGATTTCCGAAGGGTCGATGGATTGAATACCATATTGCGATAGCGTATGCAACTGCTCTGCCTGATTTGTAATGGTTTTAAATGGACCAGTAAGCGATATTTCATCGTAACCATCTAAACTATGCAGAATGGTATATTGGTTGTTAGTTTGTTGCAATAAATACCCATATAATCGCGCCAATTCTAAGCTAAATACTCCCACCAATTGATGCGATGGATTTGCCGGATTGGTTAAAGGTCCTAACATATTAAAAAAAGTTTTTACACCTAACTCTTTTCTTAAGGGCGCCACCGATTTCATCGCAGGGTGAAATAAGGGAGCATGTAAAAAACAAATATTCGAGCGATCCAATTGTTTCTTTAAAATCTGCTGATCATTCGTAAAGCTATACCCTAAAAATTCCATTACATTCGATGAACCGCAACCCGACGACACGCCATAATTTCCATGTTTAGCTACTGAATATCCCGCTCCCGCAACGATAAAAGAAGTGATGGTAGATATGTTAAAGGTGTTTTTCCCATCTCCACCAGTTCCACAAAGATCGATTAACGGCCTGCCTTCGAAATCTACTTTAATCGCTAAATCATACATGGCTTCTCGAAAGCCTAATAGTTCCTCTACACGGATGCTTCTCATGCTAAAAGCTGTCATAAACGCTACGATCTGTGAAGAGTTATATGTTCCTGCTGTGATGTTGTTTAAAATCGTATAGGCTTCCTGTCTACTAAACGTTTTATACTCGAATAAGTGTGCTAAGATTTGTTTCATAATTTTTGTCAAAAAAAAAGTGGCTTACCTTTTTGGCAAGCCACTCTATTCAATAATATGCTTTACATTGTATACTATAGGAGGTTGCCACGAATTTCATCGTAGTGCCACCAATAGTTATTTACAACGGATATATTCATAAACTGCTTTGACAAATGTAAACTATGTTTCTATTAAGTGCAAGAATATTCTAAAATAATATTTTTAAAAAATATTATTTTTTTAATGCTTTTCTAATCTGTGGAGCGATTTCGTTGCCAAAAATCTCAATGGATTTCATCATGGTTGCATGATTTGGGCTTCCCACGTCCATATGAATGGCGAATCGATCTAATTCAAAGTGATCTTGCAGATATAATATTTTATCAACCATTTCATTCGCTTCCCCAATAAACAAGGCGCCTTGGACAGATTTGCCCATTTCAAATTGGCTGCGGTGGTACGGTTGCCATCCTCTTGTTCTGCCAATTCGGTCCATTTGCGCAGCATATAAAGGGAAGTATTGGTCGCTTAATGTTTTCGTATCCTCACCGAATAATCCGTGCGAATGAATTCCAACGCGCATATCTTTCGGATCGTGTCCTGCCTCCAAATATTCTCTTCTATATAAGTCGACCAAAGGTTTGAATTGCATTGGCGAACCACCTATAATCGCCACCATGAGTGGCAAACCAAGTCTTGCAGCGCGAATGACTGAGGAGGGTGTGCCACCTACTGCGATCCAGATGGGTAGTTTCTCTTGTGTAGGTCTTGGGTAAAGGACTTGTTCGTCCAAAGCTGGTCTAAAGCGGCCCTTCCAGGACACTTTCTCATGATTATTTAAAGTGAGTAATAAGTCTAATTTTTCTGTAAAAAGTGCTTCATAATCGTGGAGCTCATATCCAAATAATGGGAATGATTCAATAAAGCTTCCTCGGCCAGCCATGATTTCTGCTCGTCCATTTGAAAGGGCGTCGATCATGCTGAAGTTTTGATAAGTTTTTACAGGATCGGCAGAACTTAGAACCGTGACTGCGCTTCCTAATTTTATATTTTTGGTGACTGATGCAGCGGCAGCCAGTAAGATTTCAGGGCTTGAGACTGCATAATCTGGGCGGTGATGTTCGCCAATCCCAAAATAGTCCAATCCTACTTCATCCATCAATTTTACCTCTTCAATGATTTCAGTAAGGCGTTGCTGAGGTGATTGAAATTTACCGGTGTTTGCGTCTATAGCTAAATCACCGAACATGCTAATTCCTAATTCCATAAATAATCTCCATTTTTAACAAAGATACTCAGAAGAATATTGAGGGATATTCACCTATGTTAAGAAGGAATCTCACTATTATCTAAAAGTTCGTAGATTGAGTTATTGCTCACATATTCTGGAATTTCTTGCTTTAAAAATGAAACAATATCCATGTGGCTTTTCGAATGAATTTCTGTAACGAAGGCTTCCAAATCACCTTTTAAACGATTATAATCGTATGCTTGTAATTTTGCAATCTTAATTTTGTTGTGATGAGTAGGGAGTTCATTTTCACCACTTCCTAATAATTCCTCAAATAGTTTCTCTCCCTGTCGAAGTCCTGTAAACTCTATTTTTATATCTACATCGGGTTCAAAACCAGAGAGTCGAATCATTTTTTTCGCTAAATTTGCAATTTTAACTGGCTTTCCCATATCAAAGACAAAAATTTCTCCGCCTTTACCCATTGAAACTGCTTCTAAAACGAGTTGACACGCTTCTGGAATCGTCATGAAATACCGAATGATTTCCGGGTGTGTTACGGTTACAGGCCCGCCTTGTTCAATTTGCTTTTTAAATAAAGGGATGACTGAACCGTTTGAACCCAGAACATTTCCGAATCGTGTCACTATGAATTGGGTGATGTTACCTTCCTGCGCGTTCAAGCTTTGTACGTACACCTCTGCCAATCGTTTCGTGGCACCCATCACATTGGTAGGATTCACGGCCTTATCCGTGGAAACAAATAGAAATTTCTCCACCCTATATTGGTGTGCGAGGTCAGCCATCATTTTCGTTCCCAATACATTCACTTTAAAGGCGTTGTATGGGTTTTTTTCCATTAGAGGCACGTGTTTATAAGCTGCAGCGTGGAAAATGATTTCTGGTTTATACTTTTTGAATATTTGGTGAATTAAGGTCTCATCGTTTACATTGCAAACTTCAATACTGAGTTCAGTCTCCTGTTCCAATACAGAGGAAGATAGGCGCTTTAAATCCGTTTCTAAATCATACAACGCAGATTCAGCCTGATCGATTAAAATTAGCTGTTTCGGTTTGTAATTTAAGAGTTGACGTACTATTTCACTGCCGATTGATCCTGCAGCTCCAGAAATAAAGATGCGTTTGCCCGATAAGTGTTCGTGTATCAAACAATTATTCAATTCAATTTGCTCACGCTCTAATAAATCTTCAATTTTGATGTTTTCAATTTGATTTATACTGAGTTCACCATTAATCCATTGTTCAGCAGGAGGGATGCTTTTAAGGGATACTCCAAGTTCTAAAAAGTCATCCACTATGTCGTTTTTATCAGCAGTATTAATGGCGCCAATGGCAAAGATGACATCGATTTCTTTTTTTGTTTTATCATCCGATAAAAAGGTATTTATAGCGTCTTTTCTGGAAAAAACTCGAATTCCTTCCATGGTTTTTCCGACCATATTTGGATTATCATCGATGTAGCAAAGAATTTCACTTTTCGTGAATTTGTAGGATTGGATGGAGTTTTTTACAATCATCCCCAATAACCCAGCTCCATAGATGATCACTTTTTTACTTTCTGTCCCAGTAGATCGTATTAAGTAATGATATGCCATCTTAATTGTAATACGAAGAACCATCATTGAAACGAGCAAAGTGAAAAAATCCATTATGATAATGGATAAGGGAATGCTTATATATGGGTTGTCGTATTCATTCCCAAAATAGTTTAGAAATATTAAGACAATAGAGGACGCAAATACCGCTTTGAAGATCAAATTGGCGTCTTCCATGCTGGTATGCCGTACGATCCCGCGATGTACTTTTGTGCCGAAGAAAAAAATACCGCGAATCGCTAGTGTGAGAAATAAATGATATTTAAATAGATTGTCGTCAACATAGGTAAGGTCAAAATTAAAGCGAACAAAGGTAGCTACTAAAAAACTAAATCCCGCCACACAGATATCCATAAATAGGATAAGCCATCTGGACACGAATCGCTGGGAATATTTTCGAAACAAATCAATCATTCGTTTATATCAGTTTAATTCAGGTGAATTATTAGTCTTTGCATGGTAGATTTCAGCAAATAATATTAATTACGATTGTTGCCTATTCCTTAAGTAATAGTTGAATTGCGACTTCTTAATTCACAGATAAAGTTACTAATAATAAAATGAAAAATACAACAAAAAAAACCCGATCTCTTGGTAGAGAAGATCGGGTTTTTTTATTTGATACTGAATTAGAAATTATTCAGCAATAACTTCAAAAGGTACTTGAACTTTTACTTCTTTATGAAGATTCAAGTTCGCAATGTATTCGCCAATTACTTTTGGATCTGTTTCGAAGGTAATTCTTCTACGATCTACATCAAATCCTTCTTTTTTCAAGGCGTCAGCAATTTGAATGCTGTTCACAGAACCGAAAATTTTACCTGTTTCACCTGCTTTAGCTCCGATGGTTAATTTTACATTTTCCAATTTAGCAGCCAATGCTAATGCATCATTTTTAATTTTCTCTTGCTTGAATTGCCTTTGTTTGTTGTTTTCGGCTAATACTTTTTTTGCAGATTCAGTTGCTAAAATAGCTAATCCTTGAGGGATCAGGTAATTTCTGCCATAACCAGGCTTTACTACTACGATATCGTCCGTTTCGCCTAAGTTTTTAATATCTTGTTTTAAGATTACTTCCATTTCTTGTCCCTCCTTATTTTAATGAATCAGCAACATAAGGTAACAAACCGATGTGACGAGCACGTTTAACGGCTTGAGCGATCTTACGTTGGAACTTCAATGAAGTACCAGTTAAACGACGTGGTAAAATTTTACCTTGCTCATTGATAAATTTCAACAAGAATTTTTCATCCTTGTAATCGATGTATTTAATACCGTTCTTTTTGAAACGACAGTATTTTTTACGAGTGTCCTCTACTTTAGGAGCGGTCACGTATTGAATTTGATCTTTAGCCATTAGTTTGCTACCTCCTCAGATTTAGTTTCTTCCTTCTTTTTATTGAAAGCTCCACTACGTTTTTTCTCGTTGTAAGCCACTGCATGCTTGTCAAGAGAAACAGTTAAAAAGCGCATAACACGTTCGTCGCGTTTAAACTGAACTTCTAGACTGCTGATTAATTCACCCGGAGCCTTAAATTCTGTTAGGTGGTAGTATCCTGTTGTTTTCTTTTCAATTGGATACGCTAATTTTCTCAAACCCCAATTGTCTTCGTGGACAATTTCGGCTCCGCCTTCGGTAAGGATGTTTTTGAATTTGGCAATCACCTCTTTCACTACATCTTCAGAAAGCAACGGGGTAAGAATGATAACACTTTCGTACTGTTGCATAATTTTAATTGAATTATTTTTCTTTGGGTGGCAAAAGTACGAAGGAATTCTTTAATTATCAAATAATCCCAAAAGTTTTAAGAATATAATAAAAAAACATTTTGATGGTATTAGAATTAACTCTATCTTTGCACTTCGTTTAAAAAATATTAATTATTTAATTCATTAACAATGTACGCAATAGTAAATATAGCTGGACAGCAATTCAAAGTTGCAAAAGACCAAAAAATCTTTGTACACAGATTACAAGGAGAAGAGGGCGCTAGTATTGAATTTGACAGTGTGTTGTTAGCTGAAGATGGTGGCAAATTTACAGTGGGAACCCCTACAGTAGCTGGAGCCAAAGTTTCTGCTAAGATCCTGTCGCATTTGAAAGGGGACAAAGTCATTGTCTTCAAAAAGAAACGCCGTAAAGGTTACAAAAAGAAAAACGGACATAGACAACAATTTACTAAGATTGAAATTACAGGTATTACTTTATAATCATTGTAATCCCAGGTATTAAAAATAAAAATACAAAGATATGGCACATAAAAAAGGTGCGGGTAGTTCCAAGAACGGCCGTGAGTCACATAGCAAACGTTTAGGTGTAAAGATTTTTGGAGGTCAAAAAGCGATCGCAGGAAACATCATCGTACGTCAACGTGGTACGCAACATCATCCAGATTTAAATGTTGGGATTGGTAAAGATCACACATTATTTGCCTTAATCGATGGTCAAGTAGTATTCCGTAAGAAAGCAAACAACAAATCTTACGTTTCAGTACTTCCAGTTGACGAAGCATAAGGATTTTCCTTACTGAGATTCTAAAAAAATTCGAACACCTGTTGTAATCAACGATTATGACAGGTGTTTTTTTATTCACCTAAATTGAATACTTTTTCAATTGGATTCTTTCTACTTCTTCAATTGGATACTTCTTCAATTGGCTACTTCTTCAATTGGGTTCTTCTTTAATTTCTTCTTTATTTTCTTCTTCTGTCGGCTTGAATGCATTGTAGTTTCGAGGCTTTACGATTTTGATGCTTTGTTTTGATAATGCAATGCTTGCATTTAATTCGAAGCCTATTAAAAGAATTAAAGAATTAATATAAATCCAAATCATAATGACGATTAAGGTTCCGATGGACCCATATAATTTATTGTAGGCACCGAATTGATTGATGTAGAAGGCAAATGCAGATAAGGTTAAGATCGCTAATATGGTAGCTAAGGTCGCCCCAGGATTTAAAAATTTCCATTTTTTTGTCGTGGCGGGGCCAAATTTATATAAAATACTCACCGTCAAAAAATAAATACCACAAAGTACGACCCATCGAAAAGACTTAATCAAAAAATTCCACAAGCCTGCTTGCGATTCAAACTGATTTTCTAAATAATTTAATACAAATGAGGCCATGGTAAAGACAGCCATGCCTAATGTCAATGCAATAATTAATAGCATCGTTAACCCAATCGCCACTAATCTTTGCCTTCCCCAGGATCGAGATTCAATGATTAAGGATGATTTATTGAAGGATAGCATCAACGCACTCATACCATTCGTCGAAAAGAAGGTCGCAAGTATAAAACCGATGGAAAGAAATCCTCCATGCTGATTCTTGATAATATCAAACAACGTGGATTCAGCAGCCAAATAAGCATTTGTAGGCATCACCACTTCCATGAATTCGAGCAGTTGTTCTTGGAAATTATCTACAGGAATGTATGGAATTAAAGTAAATAAGAAAATGATGCCGGGAAACATGGCCAGCATAAAATTATAGGCGAGGGAAGATGCTTTATTAACAATAGATTCCCGAGCGATTTCCTGAAAAAAGAATGAAGCGACCGTATAGAGCGGTAAATCACCGAAACCTGGCAAAATAACCCCTTTCGTCCATTCGATCAAAGATCGGTAGATGCCGATTCGCATGAGTTGTTTGTGTAACCAGATCATCCCTTCACTCGCTTAATTTAATTTCACCCGTTTAATTTAATTTTATACGTTTAATTTAATTTCACTCGAAATAGGAAGTTAATGCGGATAAAAATGCTGCTGGTGCTTTGCAGGGACGATTTTTTTTCATGTCAACGAAAACTAAAGTCGTATTACCTGTGTTTGCTAAATCCCCATTCTCCTTAAATACCTCGTAATTAAATAAGATCCTCACGGATGGCAGCGTGTTTATTTTAGTTCGGATGGTAATCTCCTCGTCGTACAACACTGGTTTATGGTACTGAATGGATAATTCTGTGACAGGCATCATGATCCCTGAATCTTCCATGGCTTTATAGGACATTCCTAAACTACGCAACATTTCCACCCTTGCTACTTCATAATAAGCCGGATAGTTGCCGTAATAGACATATCCCATTTGGTCTGTTTCTGCGTATCTTACGCGTATTTTTGTTTCGTGAACAAACATTAACGTTTTATATTTCTTTGATTTAAAGCTTGTTGAAATAATCTTGCATTGCGATTGTGCTCTGCTTGTGTGACTGCAAATCGATGAAATCCAGAAAAATCTTCCTTCGCACACATGTATATGTAGGCGTGTTTTTCATAATTCAAAACAGCATCAATGGCAGCTATACTTGGCAAATTAATAGGCCCTGGAGGTAACCCCGCATATAAATAAGTGTTATAAGGAGAATCTTTTGTTAGGTGCGCATATAAAACCCTTCTAATTGAAAAATCTTGATGCGCAAAAATTACGGTTGGATCCGCTTGAAGACGCATTCCTTTCTTAAGACGGTTCATATAGAGGCCCGCGATCGTTTGCATTTCGCTATTGTGTAAGGCTTCACCCCTTACGATAGAAGCTAAAATACTTACTTCTTGAGGGGTCATTTTTAATTCTTTAGCCTTTTCTAATCGTTCTGTTGTCCAAAATCGATCGTATTCTTTTTTCATTCGATCTACAAATTGTTCTGCAGAAGTGTTCCAGTAAAACTCATAGGTGTTCGGTATGAATAACGTGAAGAAATTCTCATTTGTGAAGCCCAAAGATTGCGCGAGCGAATCGTCTGTAAAAACTTGCATCAGCGACGTCGAATCGGCTTCCAAAGACCTTGAAATTTGTCCAGCTAATTCTTCTTTTATGCGAAGGTTATGGAATTGAATTCGAACCGGCTCTTGTAATCCACCACCTAATCGGTTAATTAAAGCACGGTTACTCATTCCGGCTTGTAACTTGAATTTACCAGCTTTTACACGGGTAGGATAGTCCATTTGTTTCGCTGCTTGACGAAAAGTTTGAACATCTTCCAGTGTATTGTTTTTTTGTAATTCATCCACCACTTGCTCGAAATTCCAGCCCGTTTTAATATATAAATAGGGAGAGGCATCCGTAATATTTGGTGAAAAAAATATTCTATAACCTTGGTAACCAACATATCCTCCAATAATCAGCAGGACGCCTGCAAAGATGCCAATGATTCGTATGTTTTTATGAGATTTCAGGCTTTTTTTTGCCATATCGCGCTATCCAGTTTTTTATTTTGGTGATCGAGATTGATGAATTTAATTATGGGCTGCTGCCTATTCATTGGATAAATATAAATCAATAGGAGTGCCTACACTGACCAGCGCAGGACCAGCCATGGGCGATTGTAGGATGACTTTTGCAGACAAACTGTCTGTAATCACCCCTTGATAATGGATTTCACCTAAGTTAAGCGATGAACCTTGGAGTGCAAATCGAACTTCAAATAAAGTCAAACCAAATAGATCTGGTACCTGCACTTGATCACCCCCTAAACCATTACCTAACACAAGATCTATGATAGATCCTTTCGGGATATTTCTTCCAGCTTGAATTGGCTGGCCACCGAAAAGCGCGTCTAATACCACATCGCGAGCGATATCAGAACGATAAATGGTATCACCTAATTTTAAACCATAACTATTTAATAGGGCCCTCGACTCTATAAACGTTTTTTCTATTAATTCAGGGAATGCTACTTCAGGCGCCGAACGCGTAATAATCGTTAAATAGAGAGTGCGATCTTTTTTTACTTTGGCCTGTGGCAATGGGTCTTGATCGATCACGAGTCCTGGCGTTGCATCTACTTGATAGACCGAATCCAACTCAAAGTCGAATGATTGGGATTTCAACACGCGTATGGCTTCATCCACATGCAGACCTGTTAATTCAGGTACTGAGTAGGATTGATTGTGACGGGTGTAAAATTGCAAACTGAAAAATACAATTAAAATCAGTGTAAAAATCCCAACAACTGCTCTAATTAAGTTTTTTCGGAAGGTATCCGTACGTAAATATTCGAAGAATTTTTTCATAATTATCCATTCATTATATTTGCTCCATAAAATTGGACCATACCATGAAGACAAAAATAGCATTAATTACCGGTGGTTATACCGACGAAGCAGAAATTTCCTTTAAAAGTGCTGATTTTGTCTATTCTCAGCTCGATCACGAGCGTTTTGATGTGTATAAAGTGGTTATTTCTTTAGGTGATTGGCACTGTTTGTTGCCAAATGGAGAAAAATTACCCTTGAATATCAGCGATTTTACTGTGGATCTACCTGCTGGAAAATTGAGGTTTGACCTCGCCTTTGTGATGTTACATGGTTCGCCAGGGGAGGATGGACGCCTGCAAGGTTATTTTGATTTAATTGGCCTGCCTTATACTTCATGCGATGCGTTAACGGCCTCTTTAACCATGAATAAGGCCTATACGAAAGCGGTGTTGAAAGGTATTCCAAACTTATATATGGCTGATTCGGTCCAACTTTTTGAGGTGCATAGACCAAAAGCCGAAAGCATGGTTCGAGGTGCTTTAAGTTTGCCTTGTTTCGTGAAGCCAAATGCAGGCGGGAGCAGCATTGGGATGTCAAAAGTGAACCAGTGGGAAGAGTTAGCAGACGCATTGAATCTTGCCTTCGATGCGGCGAATACAGGTAAACAGGTCATTGTGGAAGAATTTGTCAAGGGACGTGAATTTTCTGTGGGAATTTTCCGTAGAAGAGATGGAAGCCTCTATGTTTTACCGGCTTCGGAAGTCATCACCTCGCGCGAATTTTTTGATTATGTAGCGAAATATACGCCAGGCTTAACGCAAGAAATTACACCTGCCGATTTGAATGAAGAACAACGTAGTCGGGTGGAGGCATTGGTAAAGGAAATTTATACGCGATTAAATTGTAAAGGCATGGTTCGTGTAGATTTTTTCCTTGAGGACCAATCAGATAAGTTTTACTTCATTGAGATTAATACAGTTCCAGGTCAAACCGCTCAAAGTTTTATTCCTCAACAAGTGCGTGCAGCAGGTATGAAGGAACAAGATTTTTATACTGAACTCATCGAGGTAGCTTTAAATAAATAGTTCGGATAAAGTAATTGTTTCGTCCTGTTTAGAAAGGAATTTTTATTTTTATTTGACAGAAAATCTTAACTAAAAAAGGGCCGCAAATTCAAATCTGCGACCCTTTTTCTATTTGTCAAATCTCTTAATTAGATGATTTTGCTGCTTTTCTTATTTTACTATGCTTGATGCCATAAATAAAATAAAATGCTACTCCAATGGCCATCCAAATTCCTAAGCGTTCCCAACTTTCTAATGGCAAGGAAGCCATCATAGTGACGCAAACCAAGATGCCTAAAATAGGAATTAAAGGCACAAGTGGGGTCCTAAATGGACGTGGAATTTCTGGATTGGTTTTGCGAAGCACTAAAATTCCTATGCACACCAATGTAAAGGCGAACATCGTCCCAATGCTCACCATATGTCCTAAATCAGATACTGGGACAAAGCCTGCAAACAAGGAGACAAAGACCATGAAAATCAAATTGGTTTTATAGGGCGTTCTCTTTTTATTTAAATCAGAAAAGAATTTTGGCAACAAACCATCTTTACTCATGGTGTAGAAAACACGACTTTGACCTAAGAGCATCACTAAAATTACCGAGGTATATCCTGCTAAAATCGCTACAATTAACGCGGTATTTAAAAAGGTGTAGCCTGTTTTTGCAAACGCTGTCGCAACCGGTTTTGCATCGCCCGCAAACATCGTGTAATGTTCAAGACCCGTTAGCACATAAGCAAACAATACGTATAAAATCGTACAGATGATTAGTGAGCCTATGATGCCAATTGGCATGCCTTTCTGTGGGTTTTTCGCTTCCTGCGCTGCTGTACTGACGGCATCAAATCCTATGAAAGCAAAGAATACCACGCCAGCAGCACGCATGATTCCACTGATGCCATATTCTCCAAAATAATCGCTTTTAAAGAACTCAAAAAAGCCCATTTGCCCAGATCGAACTAAGTTTTCTCCTTCATTTACAGGGATGAAAGGGGTGTGGTTCGAGGGATTAATAAAGCTCCAGCCTAATGCGATAAAAATCAGCACAACGGCCACTTTCACGACCACTAAGATATTGTTAACGAAAGAAGATTCTTGCGTTCCTTGGACAAGAACCAGGGATAATATACATACAATGATGATGGCGGGTAAGTTTACGATTCCACCTTCCCAAGGTCCATAAAGTAACTGATTGGGGAGCTCAACTCCAAAAATGAGCAAGAATTGGCTAAAATATTGAGACCAACTTGCAGCGACCGTGGCCGAAGCAAGGGCGTATTCTAAGACTAAATCCCAGCCAATAATCCAAGCCATAAACTCTCCCATAGTGGCATAAGAATAGGTATAAGCGGAACCAGCAACAGGGATCATCGCTGCAAACTCTGCATAACACAAGCCTGCAAAAGCGCATCCAACAGCAGCAATTATAAATGATAAGGTGACTGCAGGTCCAGCGTTTTCCGCTGCCGCAATGCCTGTTAAAGAAAATAGTCCTGCTCCAATGATTGCCCCAATGCCTAATGCAATTAAACCACTGCTGGATAGGGTTCGTTTGAGGGTGCCTTCGCCGCTTTCCTCTGCCTCGGCAATTAAGCTTTGAATCGATTTTTTGTACAGCATAAATAGTAATTGATTAAATATAAATTTAATAATGGTTAGTAAATCACGAAATAAATCGAGATTTTGAAGCAATTATACAAAATTAATTCGAATTTGAATCGACTGCAGGAGGTTTTACTTCTTGCTCTATTTCTTGCTGGATTACTTTAACTGCAAAGGATTTAGGTCGAATTCCATGACCATATTTTTCAGCATAAATCTTTGTGAATTCAGCTCCAAAATATAAGATGGCGGAGGAGTAATAGACCCATAATAATAGGACGATAAGTGAACCGGCAGCTCCGTATGCGGATGCTGGAGCCGCAAATTGCATGTAAATGGAGATTAAAAATCTTCCAAACATAAAAAGTAGAGCGGTAAAAAGAGCACCGCCTAACACATCACGAAAGCGAACTCGTGCATCTGGGAGGACACTAAAAATAGTTGCAAATAGCACCGAAATGATGAAAAAAGTAACGCCTACATTGATCCAACTCATGAGGTAAACTGAGAAATCGGGAAAATATTTTGTAATCTGATTGCTTAAAGCACCAATTATCCCATTTAATAAAAGAGAGACGATGAGGAGGAATCCTAAGCCTACCACCATAGAAAATGAAATGGCTCGATTTAAGAGCATTTTCAACCAACCCTTTTGTGGTTTTGCCTTCACCTTCCAAATTATGTTGATGGAATCTTGAATTTCTATAAAAATGGTGGTTGAACCGATGATTAAGGTGACGATTCCCACAGCGATGCCGACTCCCGATCGATTGGCAACACTGATTTTTTGAATAGTTTGATGGATTTGCGCAGCGACTTCTGTGCCAAAGAGGGCGGTAAATTCTTCAAAAACTTCATTCTGGGCACCCTGCTGACCTTCCACATATTCCCCAAATAAAAACCCCACTAGCCAAATAATAATTAGCAATAGTGGGGCAATTGAAAACATGGCGTAATAAGCGAGCGATGCGCTCATTTTCATGGCTTTATCGTTCGAAAATCCTTTTCCACTTTCCGATAATAAGTGGAATACGTCTTTGAAAAAGGTTTTCGAGCGTAACCCCATGTGCTTATGTTTGATTATACATTATAAATTTCATTAACTTCCTGTTGAGATTTAGCCATAATAGCCTTTCTTTTTAAGCTTAATTTAGGCGTTAATTCACCCCCATCGATGGTCCATTCTTTAGGAAGTAATTCAAATTTCTTTACTTTTTCCCATTGTCCAAATCCCTCATTTAATCGATCCAATTCCCGTTGGTATTTATCAATTACTTGTGGATGTTGAATTATAGTAGCTTTACTACCAAATTCTATGCCTTTAATTTGGCACCATTTTTCTAACACCTCGAATGCAGGTACTATTAATGCCGCAGGGAAGCGTTGATTCTCACCGATCACCATCACTTGGGCTATAAAAGTGGACTCCATAAATTTATTTTCCAACACTTGAGGAGCAACATATTTACCGCCAGCTGTTTTGAAAATTTCTTTTTTACGGTCCGTAATTCTCAAATAGCCTTCAGGGGTTAATTCACCAATATCACCAGTGTGCAAATATCCATCTTGGTCGATTAATTCCGCCGTTGCTTCGTCGTTTTTGTAATAACCTTTGGTAACATTCGGGCCTTTACATAAGATTTCACCATCGGCTGCAATTTTCACCTCCACACTTGGAATGACTTTTCCGACGGAACCGAAATGAAGGCCTCCAGGAAGTAAATTATTTACTGCGATGACCGGAGAAGTTTCTGTCAAACCATAACCTTCTAATACTGGAATATTTGCTGCCCAAAAAATCCGCGCTAAACGGGGTTGTAATGCAGCGCCCCCAGAAATAATCACTTTAATGTTTCCACCTAAAGCTGCCTGCCATTTGCTAAAGATTAATTTGCGTGCGATTCCTAAGCGGAAGTTATACCAGGCGCTATTTTTTTCTGGTTCTTTAAATTGGTGACCCAATTCCACTGCCCAAAAGAACAAAGCTTTCTTAATGCCAGTTAATAATTTGCCTTTGGCCATAATTCCGTCGTACACCTTTTCCAAGACCCTTGGTACAGTAGTAAATCCGTCTGGTTTCACTTCATTAATATCCGCGACTATGGTGTCCAGACTTTCTGCGTAATGGATTTCAATTCCTCTGGATAAGTATAAATAGATGACCATCCGTTCAAAGATGTGACTTAAAGGTAGGAAACTGATGGCTTTAGAATAGTAGGATGGCAATAATTGTTGACAATCGTTCACATTGCTCATGACGTTTTTGTGAGACAAATGAACGCCTTTTGGTTTTCCAGTGGTGCCTGACGTATAAATGAGTGTCAATAAGTCATCCTCGTGTACTTGGTCGCGATAAGCTTGTAAATCGATGCCCGATTCATCTTTTCCAAGTTCCATTAGTACGTTCCAGTTTGATACATTAGGAATGTCCTCAAATGAGTAGACCGCTAACTGAAGACCATTTTTTTGGATAGCTTGATCTATTTTTTGATATAAATCACTATTACTAACAAATATCACTCGGACTTCCGCATCTTTTAAAATATGAACTAAATCTTGATCCGCTAAAGTTGGATATAAGGGAACAAGAGCAGCACCTAATTGATTTACAGCAAAATCACAGATGTTCCATTCTGGTCGGTTTCCAGACATTAAGCCTATTTTATCCGATTTTTGTATTTGCTCTTGGCGAATTAATCCACGACTCAGTTGGTCCACCATGCTGCTAAACTCATCCGTTGAAAAATTTTTCCACCCGCCGTTTCGTTTGCCGGAAACCATGGTTGGTTTAGCGAATTTTTTCTTGTAGTTTGTTAATATATCAAATATTCTAGTATTCTCACTCATGACAAAAAGGATTAAGGTTTAAAGGGTTCGCATGCGACTAAGATACGATTTATTATAATTTTACAATAAATTAATAGAATATTTTTGTGGTTTGAAGCCCTTGGCATCTGTTTTGATTAAGTTAATCCAAATGTATTTTGAGATGTTAAAATTAAACAGTATGCGTAGATTATTTACAAGTTTTAAAGCCGTGGTGTTGTTACTGGGTTTAATAGGAGCAGGCAGTGTCGCGCTCGCGCAAGAGCGAAATGAAAAGTACGATCGTGCCATTGGTGGCAGGTTTGGAGTGGCCAATGGAATCACTTATAAGCAATTTATCAATGGCAGTAATCATGCCATCGATGGAATTTTAAATTTTCAAGGCAATCGGAATTACAGTGTATTTAAAGTAGTCGGACTCTATGAAATTCACGATGTCATTAAAGTCGCAGATTATGAAGGTTGGTTATGGTATTATGGTGCAGGTGGAGGCGTAGGTTTTTATACGGATAAAAAAGAGGATGCGACCTCTGTTGCCTTTAGTTTAGATGGAGTACTCGGGTTAGATTATAAAATACCTACAGCTCCAATTAACCTTTCTCTTGATTGGAAGCCTATGTTAGAATTGTCTCCTAATCCAGGGATGAAATTTGATGGATTCGGCTTATCTGTCAGATTTGCTTTCTAATGAAATCAAACACGAATTAAAAGTCTTTTTTTAATAAATTTACAAGTGTTATATTAAAAATGGGCCGATGGAAATCGGCCCATTTTTTATGCCTAATTGGGATGCATGATTCAATCACATTCCAATCTTATTCTAATTTTGTCCCAATTCTATTGAATCGGACCTTTTGTATAGAATGTGGTTTATTGAATGCTTAACCAATGGTCGCCCAATGCCAATTGTTCTTGGCTAGCATTTTTTAATCTAATTAATTCAAAACTTGCCTGTTCGTCCCTTTTTAGTTCTAAGGTTAATTCACGGATGATGCCATCTCTGGAAATTAACATGCTTACACGATCTCCAATCTTATGTTGATGGAAAATAGCATTTAATGGAGCACCTGCTACTTCAACGCGATCCCCGTTAATGGCAATAATCTCATCTTTCACATTCAATCCGCTGTCCCAAGCTGTTGAGCCTCTTAAAACGCTTGTCACCATGATTTTTCCATTCTGATTGGAAGTGTTTGCGCCCAAAGAAGGAACTTGATGATCCGCTTGGGTGTTTATCAGCTCAAAACCAACTTTGTTTAAATAAGAATTATAATCGATTTCCTCTACAGTGTGCGCCATTTTGAAGATTTCTTTCACAGAAACACCGGTTACTTGCTGAATCAGCGATTCCAACTCATGTTCTTCAAATCCTCGTTGTTTTTTCACATAAAAATCTTCGTATGCTTCTTTAAGGACATCATCCAAATTATGTTTACCTTTTGTCTCGGCGATGATTTTAATATCCATCAACATCGCTAAGAGTGCTCCTTTATTATAATAGGAAATACTGGTGTTATTTGAATTTTCATCTGGGCGATAGTATTTAATCCAAGTATCCATGCTCGCCAAAGCAACCGGTTGAATTTTGTTTCCTGGTTTATTTTCAACGGCCTCAAAATCATTTAATAAAAGTTGTAAATATCCACGTTCATCTACTAAACCTGTGCGACGTAAAATCAAATTGTCGTAATAAGAAGTAAAGCCTTCCATGATCCACAAGGCTGTGGTATAGTTCTCGTTTTCGTAGTCAAATGGACCTAATTCTATTGGTCTCAGTCGTTTCACAAACCAAAGGTGGAAATATTCGTGAGCGACTAATCCTAAAAAGTTGCTATACATTCTTGGATTCGTATAGACGGTCCGGCTCGCGCCCAATACCGTGGAATTTAAGTGTTCCAATCCACCACCACCTGATTTGAAGTGATGAACTATAAATACGTAACGTTTATTTGGATTGACACCAAAAATTCGGGTGCATTCTTCGATTAAAATCGTGAAATCCTTAATTAATCGATCGACTTTGTAATTGCCGCCACCCACCATGGCTACTTCGTGTAAAACTCCACTGGCTTCAAAGGTGAAGACTTCTTGATTTCCAACCTCAATAGGGGAGTCAAACAAAATGTCAAAATCAGGCGCGTAATACGTGAATTCTTTTCCTTTAACGGCTTCAAGTCCAGTAGATACCTTGGACCAATGTTTAGGTAAGTGAATGCTTACTGTGGAAGGATGATCCAACATGCCATCTACATATAAAAAGGTGCCCGCCGGGGATAAAAATGCGTGAGAGTCATCGATGTAGTTGGTCCGAACAGAAACTTCAAAGCCATATAATCGATAACTGAACTGAATTTCATCGCTGTTCTCCGAGAACACCCGCCATGTATTTTTGTTCATTTTTTTTACTTCCAAAGCACGACCATTTTTATCTCTTGCTGACGCACTTTCCAGGTGTCTTGCGTATTCCCTGACTAAGTACGAACCAGGCGTCCAAACCGGCATTTTTAAGTCGATGTATGCCCTTTTTACCCCTTTTACGGTCATCTTTACATCTGCATAATGCGCTTGGGGTTCTGTGAATGAAACGTCAAAAGAAATACTAGTCGATGCATGGGCATCCATTCGATTTATTATGGACATAAATAATAGAATTAATGGAATAAGCTTAAAATGTGTTGATCGCATAATTTATTTGTGTTTAACCTTGTTTAATGTGTGCGCTGACTTGGATGTATTCAGCCTACGCCACAAATGTATCGTATTTGAGGCGATCGGCCAAAATTATTAAAGGGATGAGGTGGAATGGAAATTGAAATTGAATTCTGATAATCTTTGACCTTAAAAACCCATCATTCAGTAGGTTTTTGTGCAGTTTTTAGACGGAATTTCAAGGTTCTTCATGCTGTAAAAAATGTGATACAGCTGGTTTATTTATCGCTTTTAGCAAATTTTTAACTTAAAATATCCTATTTTTAGCTAATTTGAATTATGAAGCGGAAATATATATACATTCTATTGAGTTTAGTAGTCGTTGCAGGTATTAGTTATTGGGCAACGCGAGAGAAAAAAAATGATAATCCAGCAGCAGCAGGCAATCCTTCTGGGGGTGGGCGCGGTGGTTCATTGACCGTCGATGCGATTGTGGTAAAACCACGGGCTTATGCGAATATTATAACGGTATCAGGGACCATTGAAGCGGACGAACAGGTTCAGATTCGCAGTGAGATCTCAGGAATCGTTCGTGAATTACCGTTCCAAGAAGGGGCCTGGGTGCAGAAGGGGCAGTTGTTAATTCGCATGGATGACTCCGAATTGCAAGCACATTTAATTCAAGCGCAGACGCGCGAAAAATTAATGGCAGATAATGAACAACGGGCTCGACTATTATTGGAAAAAGAAGCGATTAGTAGTCAGGAATACGATGTAGCGTTCGCCGATTACGAATCCGCAAAAGCACAAACAACCCTAATTAAAGCACAATTAGCAAAAACACGTGTTTTAGCTCCGTTTGCGGGTAAAATTGGATTGCGATCAGTATCAGTAGGCGAATATTTGACTCCGACGACCATAGTGGCTAATTTAATGAGTGTGGGTCAGGTGAAAATCCAATTTGCGATCCCAGAAAAATACAGTGGACAAATTCATCCGGGTCATCTCCTCTCTTTTACCTCCAGTAATCAAGATAAAGAATATGTAGCGAAGGTCTATGCGGTTGAACCAGGGGTAGATGAAACGACCCGAACCATTCGTATTCGTGCGATTGCCGATAATCAATCGGGTGCTTTGGTTCCCGGAGCATTTGTCCGAATTAATTTACCTTTAGATGAACAAGAAAACGCAATGATGGTTCCAACTTATGCAGTCATTCCTGTGCAGGATGGTAAGCAAGTTTATCTATTTAAAGAGGGGAAAAGCGTCCTTAGAAATGTTCAAACTGAAAGTAGAACCCAATTTGATGTGCTTGTTACAGAAGGGCTCCAGCCTGGAGATACTGTCATCACTTCTGGTATCATGAGCATTCGTGATGGGATGGCTGTCGGTGTCCGGATTGTTGAACAACAACAATAGGATTTTACAATTATTATTTAGCCATAAATTTTTGATAATTAAATAGGATGAGTTTATCTACTACGAGTATAAAACGCCCGGTTCTTACCATTGTAATGAATCTGATTTTGGTGTTGTTTGGGATTGTCGGCTACTCATTTTTGGGAATTCGTGAATTTCCTTCCATCGACCCGCCCATCATTTCCGTGAGCACGAGTTATGCGGGCGCAAATCCCGATATTATAAAATCACAAATTACTGAACCTTTAGAACGTGCGATCAACCAAATCGATGGTATACGAAACATATCTTCCACTTCCTCCCAAGGATCTAGCCGGATTAACATTGAATTTAATTTAGGGAAAGATTTAGAGGAAGCAGCAAACGACGTCCGGGATAAAGTCTCGCAAGCATCCAGGAGCCTTCCACAAGATATTAATGCGCCACCTGTGGTTTCTAAAGCAGATGCGGATTCTGAACCGATTATTACCTTAACGGTGAGAAGTAATACACGCGATGCACTTGATTTAAATGATATTGCAGATAATGTGATTGCGCAGCGGATACAAACCTTACCAGGCGTCAGTTCTATTCAAATTTGGGGTCAAAAGCGCTACGCAATGCGTTTATGGATCGATCCAATGAAGTTAGCAGCTTATGGGGTAACGCCACTGGACGTTCGCAATGCATTAAATCGTCAGAATGTCGAGTTGCCTTCCGGCAAAATTACAGGAGCCAATACAGAATTAACCATTAAAACGATTGGGAACTTAACTTCAGTTCAAGATTTTAATCAATTAATTATCCGTTCAGAAGGGGATAGAATCATTCGTTTTAGTGATATTGGTGAAGCGGTTTTGGCACCAGAAAACTTAGAAACCGATATCAGTGAGTCTGGGACGCCGATGGTGGCCATGGCGATTATTCCTCAACCTGGAACGAATTACATAGAAATCGCCAATATATTCTATGAACGATTAGAACAATTAAAAAATGAAGTGCCGGCTGATATTGAATTGGATGTCGCTATTGATAATACCTTATTTATTAAGAGATCGGTGACCGAGGTTGCTGAAACGATTTTAATCGCTTTGGTGTTAGTGATCTTGATTATCTATCTTTTCTTTAGAAACTGGAGCATTGCGTTTAGGCCCTTAATCGATATTCCTGTATCGTTGATAGCCACGTTTTTTATCATGTACCTGCTCGGGTTTTCCATTAACGTCTTAACCTTATTGGCGATTGTGTTAGCTACTGGTTTAGTGGTGGATGATGGAATTGTCGTCACGGAAAATATTTATAAAAAGATTGAAGAAGGTTTAAACCCTATGGAGGCTGCGATTAAGGGGTCGAATGAGATTTTCTTTGCAGTAATTTCTATTTCAGTGACCTTAGCCGCAGTATTCCTTCCGGTTATGTTTATGGAAGGTTTTGTGGGGCGATTATTTAGGGAATTTGGGGTGGTCATTGCTTCTGCCGTTTTAATTTCCGCCTTTGTCGCCTTGACCTTAACTCCAATGTTGAATGCTTATTTGATGAGGAAAGGCGGTCCTAAGCATTCCAAGTTCTATGAAATGACGGAGCCGTTATTTGTGAAAATGACAACCGGCTACGCAAATTCTTTGAAAAAATTCATGCATGCAAAATGGATGAGTTTCCCGATTTTGGCCATCTGTTTTGGGTTAATTGCGTATTTCTGGGTAACCTTGAAAAAGGAAACCGCACCGTACGAGGATAGAAGTTTAGTGAGTGCCAGCATTACAGGGCCAGAAGGAAGTACCTATGAGTATATGCAGCGCTATATGGCTGATATGACCCGGTTGATCAATGATTCTGTGCCAGAAAAGCGTGTAAATATTATTAATACCGCGCCTGGTTTTGGAGGTTCTGGGTCGCCCAATTCTGGTAGGATGCGCATTGGTTTAGTGGACCCGAGCGAACGCGATCGATCTCAACAAGAGATCGTAGATGATTTAACTCGTCATGTCCGTCAATATACCGGTGCAAGAACTTTTATATCTCAGCAACCGACGATTTCAGTCGGTAGACGTGGTGGCATGCCGATTCAATACATCATTCAAGCGCCAAATTTTGAAAAATTGGAAGAGAAAATCCCTCAATTCATGGATTTGGCTACACAAGATCCAACCTTTGTGAATGTAGATGTGAATTTGAAATTTAACCGTCCTGAGCTGAATATTAGCATCGATCGTGAAAAAGCACAAAGTTTAGGGGTGTCTGTGTTAGATGTGGCACAAACCTTACAACTTTCATTAAGTGGGCAGCGATTTGGGTATTTTTTGATGAATGACAAACAATATCAAGTCATCGGTCAATTTATGCAAACTGACCGTAGTTCTCCGCTTGATTTGGCATCTATTACCGTTCGAGGTGCCGATGGCAACTTGATTCAATTGGATAATTTAGTGAAAATGGAAGAGCGTAGCAGTCCGCCACAATTGTATCATAATAACCGATTTATGTCCGCGACTGTTTCGGCTTCATTAGCGCCTAATATGACGATTTCAGACGGTATAGCCGCCATGGATCGCATTGCAGATGAAGTATTGGACGATAGTTTCTCTACTGATTTATCTGGAGAATCCCGGGATTTTCAAGAGAGTAGCTCGAACACCTTGTTTGCATTTGGTCTTGCCTTATTATTGGTTTATCTAATTTTAGCTGCGCAATTTGAAAGTTTCTTAGATCCATTTATTATTATCCTTACCGTACCTATGGCGGTCGCAGGGGCCTTGTTATCCTTATGGCTGACGGGACAAACTTGGAATATCTTTAGCCAGATCGGAACGATTATGCTCATAGGGCTGGTCACGAAGAACGGGATATTAATTGTTGAATTTGCCAATCAATTAAAAGAGCGAGGCATGAGCGTGAAAGAGGCGATTGTACATGCTTCTGAGGCACGTTTGCGTCCAATTTTGATGACAAGTTTGACCATTGCCTTGGGTGCATTGCCCATCGCTGTCGCCTTTGGAGCAGCGGCAACCAGCCGGATAGGAATGGGGGTAGTCATCGTTGGCGGAACCATGTTCTCCCTGATTTTGACCTTATATGTAATTCCAGCAGTTTATGGAATGTGGTCAAGGGAGCGAAAAGTGAATCCTGAGTTAGAAGCATTAGAACAACAAAAACAAGTAGAAGCATGAGGTTAGCAGGAGTTTTAGCCCTGTTTGGGATATTCGTTGGCACCATTTCAGTACAAGCTCAGGAAATTCTGAGATTGGAAGATGCCATTTCCATTGCATTAAATAATAATTATTCTATTAAACTTGTCGCGAATGATCAGGCGATCGCTCAAAACAATGTGAGTTTGGGCAACGCTGGTATGTTGCCAGTGGTATCGGCCGATGCTGCCGCCGCCATGTCTATCCAAAATACCCGTCAAACCTTATTAAGTGGGGAGGTGCGGGAGATGGATAATGCTCGGAACCGAAACTCTTCTTATGGGGCGAATCTACGTTGGACCATCTTTGATGGATTTCAAATGTTTGCTCGTTATGAGCAATTGCAACAATTGGAACTGCGGAGCGAGGCGCAACTCAAAGGCGCTATATTGCAAACAGTCTCGGGTGTGTTAAGTACCTATTATGAATTGATTCAGCAGAGGCAATTAATTTTGGCCACAGAAACCGCCTTAGAACTTTCGCAGTTTAGGTATCAAACAGCTGAAAATCGCTATCAAATCGGTAGAGCATCCAAGCTTGAAGTATTGAGTGCAAGTGTAGATCTAAATACGGATACGACTAATTTACTGCGCCAAAGAGATCAATATCGGAATGCGCAAGTGCGATTAAATGAGCTGATGGCAAGGGATCCGCACCTTGAATTTGAAGTTGCGCAAGAATTTTCTATGAATGAAGTATTAAATTTTGAGGAACTTTTGAACGCTGCGTTGCAACTAAATCCAACCTTAAAGGTGGCGATTTTAGATCAGCGATTTGCGGAGCTCGAAGAAAAAAGAATAAAAGGGCAACGGTATCCTCAAGTGAATTTAACCAGTGCGTACACCCGATCCAATTCAAGGAATGCAATCGGTTTTTCTACGGAATCTCAAAACATTGGTTTGAATTTTGGAATCTCGGCCAGCATGAATATTTTTAATGGATTTATTCAAAAGAAAAACGAGCGAAATGCGAAAATTCAAGTCGAGTCGGCGGAAATTCAAGTAGAGGCGCTAACCAAAGAAATTGAGGCCAGTCTTTTAATGGCTTTCAGGACTTATACGACCAATATGGAATTAGTAAGGTTGGAAGCTTCAAATCGTGAAATTGCTCAAGAGAATTTAGAAATTACCTTAGAAAAATTTAAACTTGGAAGCATCGCGCCTTTAGAGTTTCGTGAAGCTCAGCGTAATTTTGTGGATGCGAGTACACGTTATAGCATCGCGTTATATCAATCCAAAATGGCGGAAATCGCTTTAAAGCAGATTGCAGGAACCCTGGTGCTTGATTAGCGTGCGTATTGACTGCAAGCGATTTTTTTTCTATATTTGAATAACGAATGTGTTTTAGGATTTTAGAGAAATATGATTTTAGTTGCAGATAGTGGTTCTTCTCGGTCCGATTGGATGTTGGCCTTGCCCGATAGCAAACCTCTTTCGTTTACTACGAAGGGATTAAATCCTTTTTTTGTGAATGAGAAGGATATTGAACGGGTTTTGAAAAATGTGCCTGAAATCATCCCATATGCCGACGAGGTGAGTGAAGTGTATTTTTTTGGATCTGGCTGTTCGAGCCCTGATCGAAGGGAAATAGTTTCCAATGCACTTTCAAGATTGTTTATTCATGCATTTGTGGATGTTGAAATTGATTTGGTTGGTTCAGCGTATGCAACTTGTGGGACAAACAAAGGTTTTATCGCAACCTTAGGTACCGGATCGGATATCACGTTTTTCGATGGAACGTCCATTTTACCTTCAAGGCATGGAATAGGCTATGTTCTCGGCGATGAAGGTTCAGGGGTTTGGTTCGGAAAGCAATTAATTACCGATTATCTCTACGACCGAATGCCTTCTGAATTATCCCTTCGCTTTGGTGAGAAGTACCGCATTAATAAGGAAACTGTCATCAAAAATGTCTACCAAAAACCCATGCCTAATACCTACCTCGCTTCCTTTGCTCCATTTATTTCAGATCAAATCGAACATCCTTATATGGAGGAGCTTTTATTAAAGGGCTTTAGCGAGTATATTGAAACAGATATTGTACCTTATGAAGACTTTATGGACTATCCATGTCATTTTGTAGGGTCTATTGCTTATCATTTTGAAACTCACTTGCGTAATGTATGTAATCGATACGGAGTACAAGTGGGGATGGTTTTAAAAAGTCCTATTGAACGCTTATTTGATTTTGTGTTTCAACGGGAGAAAAAATACGAAATACAATTATGAAAATTTTATTAAGTTTATTGGTAGCCACCTTATTTGTTGGCTTCGCAAATGAAGGCGTGCATCGTTTTGAATTTACGAGCATTGATGGCAAACAAGTTTCTTTATCTCAGTTTAAAGGTAAAAAAATATTGATTGTAAACACGGCTTCTAAATGTGGTTACACGAAGCAGTACGCAGGTTTGCAAGAGCTTTCTGAAAAGTATGGGAAGGACTTAGTGGTGATCGGATTTCCTTCAGGAAATTTTAGAGAGCAAGAATTCGAGTCGAACGATGAAATTTTAGAATTTTGCGAAGAGAATTACGGCGTGACTTTTCTTTTATCTGAGAAGACTGAAGTTAAAGGAGATGCCATATCACCTTTGTTTGACTATTTGACTTCCGCCGAAAACCCTGATTTTAAAGGGGATATAAACTGGAATTTTGAAAAGTTTCTGATCGATGAAAATGGGAAATTGGTTCACCGTTTCCGTTCTAAAGTAGAGCCGCTATCTGAAGAATTGACGAGTAAGTTATAGTCGAATTTATAGCTAAATGAACAGGGACAGGCAAGTGCGATTAATCGTGTTTGGCCTGTAACCCTTTGTAAAAGCAGGTCCTGCATCTCGGTTCATAATGGTCTTTTTCTCCCAATAATAAAGTGTTATTGTTTTCCGTTATTCGGAATGAGTAGTTTGCGGGAGCACCACAACACATGCAAATCGCATGGACTTTTGTGACGTCTTCAGCAGTCGCCATTAAAGCAGGAATCGGCCCGAAAGGTCGGCCCATATAATCCATATCAAGACCGGCCACAATCACACGGATCCCCCGGTTTGCTAATTCATTACAAACCTCTACTAAGCCTTCGTCAAAAAATTGGGCTTCATCGATCCCAACCACTTGGGTGTTTTGGCTAAGCAATAAAATTGCAGATGAATGATCAACCGGAGTCGAGGGTATACTGTTTAAGTCATGAGACACAATGTCCTCTTCATGATAACGCTTATCCACGGCAGGCTTAAAGATTTCAACTTGCATTCTCGCATATTGCGCACGCTTCATCCTTCGAATTAATTCTTCGGTTTTTCCTGAAAACATCGATCCACAGATTACTTCTATACTTCCCGGCCTCCTGTCATTTTGTGAATGTTGCTGTTCGAAAAAGAGCATTTTATGATGGATAATTGATTCTTAAAAAACTTATTTGTTTTGCAAATAAACGCATTTTTAATTAGATTTGAAAAGTAATATCTTAGAATTAGTACCATGACCAACAGACCGGATTTATCAACCATTGGAAGCATTTTAACGGATGTCCAAGAGCAGTTTATTCAATTAAATAGTGCAAAAAATCAACTAAATCCACTGGATTTAGAGTTGTTGGAGGCGACCGTTCAATTTATGGCCGCTAATGTGTCTGTTCTAAGAAGAGCCCTAATTGAAGCTTCTGCCAAGGGAGAAGTTTCAGGAATGGATGTCGTTCAACCTTTAATAAACCAATCATCGAACGAACAAGAAGCTCCTGCTTTGCAAATAGCTGAAGAGGAAATAAGTGAGCTGGAAGTTGAGAATGAATTGAATTTAGAGGAAGAAGAGGAAGAGGAGGATGAAGCAGGGGAATTTGAAGAAGATGAATTGGTGGTCGAACTGCTCTACGATGACGATGACGATGACGAAGAGGATGACTACATCTATGAAGGTGATGAAGATGACGAGGAGGATGATGAAGATGACGAGGAGGATGATGAAGATGACGAGGAGGATGATGACGACGACGATGAAGATGACGATGAAGATGACGAGGATGATGAAGACGACGATTTAATCTTAGATATAGAAGAATCGACCGTTTATTTGGATGAGTCGGAAGAGGAGATGCAGATTGGGCACGAGATGGAAACTCAAGAAGGCATTGCGGCTAGCAGAGAGACAGTCGAAGAACAGGTAGAAGAGAAAAGCTACTTGAGTTTTAGTGAAGAAGATGAGAAGTTATTTTCAGAAGAAAGTGAGGATGAACTTATAGAAGAGGTAGATGAAGAAGTGGAGTTGTATTACGATGAAAACGAATTGTCAATTCAGGATGAGGATCAAATAGTTGAAGATTTGCCGTTGTTTACACCAAGATTTGAAGTGCCTACAGGACTGGATCACCGCATTCAATCGGAATCAGCACCAGAGAATTATCCAGCAGGCGCGGACCAATCAGCAGGCGGGAATCAATCAGCAGACGCGAATCAATCAGTAGGCGCGGACCAATCAAAAGAGGTTTCGAATGAAGGGCAGTCTGTAGTGAGTCAACCGGCTTCTCCCGTCGAAGATTTGTTTGCTGGATATGGAACAACTGCTTCACAGGAAGCCCGTCCGATGTCCGTGAATGAATTGTTTGGGGCCCAAATGCAGCAAAGACAACCTACATCCAATTCAACTGGACATTCAACTGCTATAAATCGTAATGACCAGGCTAAGATCCATGATTTGAAGGCTGCAATTAGTCTAAATGATAAGCTGCTATTTATTAAAGATCTTTTTAATGGATATAGTTTAGCTTACAGTGAAGCAATCGAAATTTTGAATCGATACGATAATATGGAAGAGGCGGACGAGTTTTTGACTTCGAATTATTCCGTGAAAAATCTTTGGGCAACCAAACCCGAAACGGTTCAAAAGTTATATAGCATTTTACAGAGACGCTACAGCTAAATAGAAACTAAGTACGGGGCTTAAAAAAAGCTTTGTCAGAGGTGTAAAAAAGTGGTAAGGTGCGTGCGATGAGGATGTCCCGTTATGGAATATCCATGTATTTGTGTGTTTGTAAGGAGATTTTCCAAGCTGGATTCGCTTTTACATACTCTACAATCAAGGGGGTCACTAATTCCACTTTCGACCATTCTGGCTGTAAAAATAATTGACACGATTGGTGGGTCGAAACAGCGTGTTTTTCTGCCCATTCAAAGTCAGTTTTATTAAAAACGACAACTTTTAATTCGTGAGCGACTTCCAGGACTTCGGGAAGTGGAACTTTAAATTTCTTTGGCGAAACGCAAATCCAGTCCCATATGCCAGAAAGGGGGTAGGCTCCTGAAGTTTCTAATAATAGGCGAATTCCTGCCTGTTTTAAAGCCTCTGTCAACGGGTTTAAATCATACATTAATGGTTCGCCTCCTGTGATTACCACTGTTTTTGCAGGTGTAGATAATGCCCTTTCAACCAGTTCAGAGATGGAAACCAATGGATGTTTCAACGCATCCCAACTTTCTTTCACATCGCACCAATGGCAACCAACATCGCATCCACCTAACCGAATGAAATACGCTGCGGTCCCTGTATTCGCGCCTTCTCCTTGAATAGTATA
>CAYTDM010000012.1:48847-60698 GCA_964436635.1 uncultured Sphingobacteriaceae bacterium | reverse complement strand
AATTTCAAGAGGTACCGAATCATCATCGAAGTCGTCTGATGATGCCCTGTTCCAAATGCCATCTTAGGATCCACCACGATTTCTATGGGATATTCTGGCTGAGGATCGTGAAAAGTGGCCCTCACATAGCATGTCTGATCGATGCTAATCGGATTAAAATTGCTTTCCCAAACTTCATTCCAGTTTTGACCCTCAATTTCCTTTACCAAATACGTTACGCTAAAACTAACATCTTGTTGGAAGATTAATTGATCCAAGGTTTCAGAATCAAATTGTGCAGAAGGAATATAGGCTAAAAAACCCCCTTCCCTATCCTCAAATGAATCAAAACCCAGGGTTCCTAATTCTTGAACAAAAACATCTTTTTGCCATTCTTCCCCTTGACGTATGGAGAAATCAACTTCTGTATACTGCATTGTAAATTCTTTAGCAAATTATGCTGATTCGTTAAAAACCTTTGCGATATCTATAAAATCCCTTGATTTCAAAGATGCACCACCGATTAATCCTCCATCGATATCTGCTTGCGCAAATAATTGAGGAGCGTTGCTTGGGTTGCAACTTCCCCCATATAAAATACTCACATTAAATGCCGCTTCACCATCAAATAATTGGGCGATTTTCTCCCTGATAAAAGCATGGACCTCTTGAGCTTCTTCCGGACTGGCAGTTAAACCTGTACCGATGGCCCAAACCGGCTCATAGGCTAACACAACCTCATTAAACTGCACATTTGAAAGGGATTTTAAGACCTCCTCCAATTGATTTCCGATCACCTTAAAGTAGTTCCCACTGCTTCTCTCCTCTTTGGTTTCACCAACACAAAAAATGGGTTTTAAACCATTTTCAATGGCCAAAATAATTTTCTTCTCTAATTGAAAGCCATCTTCCTTAAAGTATTGTCTACGTTCAGAATGACCGATAATCACATATTTGGCACCCGTAGAAGCCACTTGACTGGCTGAAATTTCTCCAGTATAAGCCCCCGCTTTTTCATGGTGACAATTTTGAGCACCTATGACCACATTAGATTGATGCTTTGCAAGTTGAACTAAACTCGTAAGATGAATGGCGGGCGCGCAAATAACAAGCTGTTGTCCCCCTCTCAATTCATCTTGTGCCATTGGAATAATTTCGGCAATCAAGGAATGCCCTTCATTTAGATCCAAATTCATCTTCCAATTACCGGCAACTATTTTTTTTCTCATTTTTTTCTTAAATCTTTAGTCTGCTCAAACACCCACCTTAAGATGTCTTTGTCTTCTTCTCCAAAGATACGATTTCGACGTTCATATACCAAAGCAGCCGTTTCAAAAAAGGATTCCAAATCGTATTCATCCATGCCATGTGCTCCTCCCCATGAAAAGTCTGGAATAAAAGTAGGTGGAAATCCAGCGCCAAAAACGCTCGCACCGACCCCCACTACTGACCCTGTATTAAATGAGGTATTAATGGCGCATTTAGCATGATCCCCCATAATCACTCCATAAAATTGCTGATTAGTCTGCCTGTATTCACCTAATTCATAGTCATATACTTTAACTGACTTGTAGTTATTCTTTAGATTAGAATTATTCGTATCAGCGCCCCAATTACACCACTCACCCATAACTGCACTGCCTAAATATCCGTCGTGTCCCTTGGATGAATATCCCAAAATTACACAGGTATTTAATTCCCCTCCCACGCGTGAATAAGGGCCGACCGTTACATTGCTATATACTTTCGCCCCCATCTTTACTTGAGCACCTTCGCAGAGTGCAAAAGGACCTCTTATCGCACAATTTTCCCAGATTTCTGCTTGACGACCTAAATAGATGGGTCCCTGCAAAGAATTCAACACACTGCACTCCACTTGCACACCTTCTTCTGCAAAAATCTGATCCCCTAAGATCTGATTAGTCTTTGAAATAGGAGCAGATGTCCTTCCTGCTGTCAATAATGCATAATCATGCCAAATCTCTTGACCGTTATTTAAAAATAAATCTTCTGGATATCGAATGCTTAGTGCCAACTTTTCAATTTCTATCCACTGAATCAAAGGATTTAAAAATGATGATTCATTTCGAAGCGAAGAAAATGATGATTCATTTCGAAGCGAAGAAGAGGATAGTGCATGAAGGCATGGATGAACCATCGCCCTATCCACTTTCATTACGACCCAGCCATCTTCGTCCTTTAAACCCTGTCCTACTTTTAAATCATGAATTTGCGCGAGCAATGGATGGGACGGACAAACATTCCCTCTTATGAATAAATAGGCTTGTTCTTCCCCCAACTCAAGCGGGAACTTTTTCGACAAATAATCTTCACTTAAATGAGTGAAATCAGCAGAAAGGTACTTGCTCCATTTTTCCTCTATGGTCAATATTCCTATTCGCAATGCACTGACCGGACGCAAAAATGTTAATGGCAACAATTTGTTTCTCCAACCCGCATTGTCAACAAATATTAAACGCATAAAAAAAATTAATTTTTATATTTCACTTGATAGGTACTAAAATAAAAAAGTCTCGGGATTTCCGAGACTTTAAATTCATTTTTAACAAATATAGCAAACTATATCCGCTTATTTTTTACCATAACGACTACGGAATTTATCAATACGTCCTGCAGTATCAACTAACTTCATTTTACCAGTGTAGAACGGGTGAGAAGTATTCGTGATCTCCAATTTGACTAATGGATATTCGTTACCGTCTTCAAAAACAATAGTTTCTTTAGTTTCAATGCAAGATCTAGTCAAAAATGCATAGTCATTAGACATGTCTTTGAATACAACTGCACGGTAATTAGATGGATGCAAATCTTTTTTCATATCGATTATTTATTTCTTTCAGGCATTTCAACGATCCATTTCGGTCGTTAATACCTACATTTCTTTATTATTCGTCTTTTCAGGTTGCAAAGATAGCTTTTTTATTATAAACAAACAATTTTCTTTTAGTTTTTTGCACGATAAATTTGTTGAATGATCGAACTTAAATTTCGTTCTTGACTTTCCAGCAATTCTACGAGTTTCATTTGCGCTTTAGCACGCTGTAAATTATGGGTTTTATGCTCAATTTTATAGTATTGATCCCCATTTAAATAATCAGTTAAAAAGCGTACCGCTTGCATATACGGCAATAGTAAAACGCCAAAAATCAATGAATCTACTTCTTTTGGCGTGATCCAATTTTGCGTAGCAGATAAATAACCTTTTGCGTAAGCTTCAAAATGAGGAATATTCAGTTGAATCTTATTTAAATCCGGTTCGTCTTCTGGAGCCGTATTGATTAGGGAGCGAATGGCATCGCCAAAATCGTACGCAAGATAACCGGGCATGACCGTATCCAAATCGATCACACTATGCACCCTATTTTGGGCATCAAATAATACATTATTTATTTTGGGATCATAATGAAGGATTCGCGTAGGCAACAGATCGCTTTCGCCCCATTTTATTAATGTACACATCGCATCGGTACGGGCAGCTATCCAAGCTATTTCTTTGTCCAAAGTCTCCAATCTATTTGCTTGATCACCTTGTTTTGCGGCTTCCAATTGCTTCAATCGAACTCCGATGTGATGGAAGTTTGGAATGACTTGCTTTAAAGTGGCAGGGTTTACATCCCCCAATAATTTATGAAATTGTCCGAATGCCCATCCAGCAGATTTGGCCTGTTCTACAGATTCAACTTGTTGAAAACAAATGGAGTCTTTAATATATTTTGAAACTCTCCAATGATTTCCTGATGTGTCTTTGAAATAATAATTTCCTTGTTTTGTTGGCACAAACGTCAACACGTCTTGAAAAGGAAATGTTCCTGCCCTTTTCATGGCTGAAAATTTCTCTTGAACTAACAAAATATTATCCATCAAGTCGTTTGCCGAAGGGAAAACGTGAATATTAATTTTTTGCAAGACATAACCGTCTAATTCGGGTGACTCCACATCCACCTTAAAGGTCGAATTGATTAATCCATTCCCAAAGACTTTTATTTCCGAAGGGGACGAAACTAACTGAAATTCATTAAGTAAAGCGAAAAGCTGTTCTTTTTCTTCTGGTTCAAGCTGACTTACAATCATGTTTAATTGAATATACCCGCGTCGAATTTACATTTAATATGGTGAAAATAGCAGAAATGTTTATCTTGCTTTCGCAATATATAAACATAGAATTATAATTCAAATAGGCCACTAATAGCATGGATAGAAGAAATTTTATAAGAGTTGGATCATTGGCAGCAGCGGGATTAGCAGCTACCCATGGAAATGTATTTTCAGCTCAAAAAAAAGATAAAATTAAACTGGGTTTTATTGGTGTGGGACTTAGAGGAAGAAATCACCTTGCATTAGCGCTACGACGCGACGACATCGATGTGGTAGCGATTTGTGACATCCAAGAAGAACCCTTACAAAGGAGTCGGGACATGTTCCAAAAGGCTGGAAAATCCTTACCAAAAGAATATAAAGAGGGCGGTTTAAACGCTTACAAAAACTTATTAGAAAAAGAATCACTGGATGCGGTGATTATTTCAACCCCTTGGGAATACCATAAAGACCAAGCTGTGGATTCCATGAAAGCAGGGTTGTATGTGGGCTGCGAAGTCATTGCTGGACTGACCCTGGAAGATCACTGGGAAGTAGTAGAAGTTTCAGAAAAAACGGGCATGCCTTATATGATGTTAGAAAATGTGTGTTATCGTCGAGATGTGTTGGCAATGCTAAATATTCATCGTCAAGGATTTTTCGGCGAATTACTCCATGTAGAAGGCGGATATCAGCATGATTTAAGAGAGGTGCTATTTAATGATGGAAAGCAACCGTATGGCGGCGGAGTGGAATTTGGTCCAAATGCCTTTAGCGAAGCGCAATGGCGAACGCAACACAACATCGATCGAGATGGAGACTTGTATCCAACGCATGGCTTGGGTCCAGTGATGCCCTTCTTGGACATCAACAAAGGCAATCGCATTACAGAATTGGTGACCTTTTCCAGCAAAGCACGCGGACTTTCTGCTTACGTGGAGCAAAAATCTCCAGGGCATCCTAATGCAAAAATCAATTACAAAAATGGGGACATAACCCAAACCATGTTAAATTGTGCGAATGGAGAAACCATCCTATTAACCCATGACACGCATCTTCCACGTCCGTATTCTTTAGGCTTTAGAGTGCAGGGCACAAAAGGTCTTTGGATGGATGTGGCAAAAGGCATTCACATCGAAGGCGTTTCAAAGCCGCATGCTTGGGATCCTGTGGATGAATGGGTAAAAAAATACGACCATCCATTGTGGGCAAAATATGCAAACGATGCGAGTGGAGCTGGACATGGAGGCATGGACTGGTTTGTATTTAATGCGTTCGTAGAATCTGTAAAACAGCGTAGACAAACGCCTATAGATGTGTACGATTCGGTCATTATGAGTGTCGTATTCCCATTGTCTACACAATCCATTGAAGAAGGCAATAAAACACTTCCTGTACCTGATTTCACACGGGGCAAATGGAAAACCGCCAAAAACACCTTTGTGTTAGATGACAGCGGATTTTAATAACACCGAAATCTGATTATAAAAATAAGGGGGAAGCAAATAAATTTGCTTCCCCTCTCTTAACACAATTTATTAACTATAAAATATCCCTAAGAATCGATTTTTTGGTACAAGGGTACCGGACCTACCGATAACACATCGCTGCTCACCCCACTTTCAAATTTCTTGAAATTATCGATAAATAATTGAGCAAGTTGATTTGCTTGAGCATAATACGCTTCCTCATTATCCCACATAGCTATTGGATCCAATACTGCATCCGGAATATTAGGACAACTCGTCGGATACTTCAACCCAAATATTGGATGCGTTTGATAAGAAACATCGTTTAAATTCCCTCTTAATGCCGCTTTAATGATAGATCGAGTATAACCCAACTTAATTCTTCTACCCACTCCATAAGGTCCAGCCACCCAACCCGTATTGATTAACCACACATTAATTTCCCCTTGCTGTAATTTTTCTCTCAAAAGTTCCGCATACTTAGACGGATGCAATGGAAGAAATGCTTCACCAAAACAAGCGGAAAAAACCGCTTTCGGTTCGGTTACACCCACTTCTGTTCCCGCAACCTTCGCCGTATAACCGGATATAAAGTGATACATAGCCTGGGTGACACTTAACTTTGATACAGGTGGCAATACACCAAATGCATCAGCCGTTAAAAAGAAGATGTTTTTTGGCGCCCCGCCTACACTTCCCTCTGCAATATTTTCTATATGGTGAATAGGATACGCCACGCGCGTATTTTCTGTTTTTTGAATATTGTCAAAATCTGGAATCCTCGTACCTGGATGAAAATTAATATTTTCCAGTAGCGCCCCAAATTTTACCGCTTGAAAGATCTCAGGTTCCTTTTCTGGATCCAAGCCTACACACTTTGCGTAGCAACCCCCTTCAAAATTGAAAATTCCTTCATCGTCCCATCCATGTTCATCATCGCCGATTAATTTGCGTTCGCGGTCTGCCGATAAGGTGGTTTTTCCAGTGCCTGACAAACCAAAATACAAAGCAGAATCTTGTCGTTCGTCCGTATTTGCGGAGCAATGCATAGACAACACTTTCTTATCATGCGGCAAAATGAAATTCAAGACAGTGAAAATTCCTTTTTTAATTTCTCCTGTATACCCGGTTCCTGCGATTAAAATCATTTTTTTAGTGAAATTAATAATCACAAAATTGGGGTTTTTGATGCCATATGAACTCGGATCCGGGCAAGTGTAGCCAGTAGCTGCCAAAATAGTCCACTCGGGTGTTGAAGACGTTTCTTCATTAGAAGGCCGAATGAACATATTGTTCACAAAAATGCTTTGATATGCAGATTCAGTGATGGCTCTTAGACGAATCTGATGTTTAGGAGTCGCTCCCGCAATCGCATCTCTCACAAACAATTCTTTACCATTCAGATAGGTACAAACTTGCTGATATAAATGATCAAAATTAGTTGGAGAAATTCCTTGGTTAATGCTCCCCCACCAAACCGCATCTTTCGTGATCGAATCCTCCACGATAAAGCGATCTTTCGGCGATCGACCCGTAAATTTTCCGGTGTCAGCAGCCAATGCCCCGGTGTCAGAAAGCACTCCTTCTTGACGATGAATAGCTGTTTCGACCAATTCAGCAATTGACTTTTGATAATGAACGGCTTTTGAAGTTTGAATACCTAAATAGCTTAAATTTGGTATGTTATTCGCATCCTGCATAAAAGTACCTTTTTAAATGATTCGGCAAATCTAACCATTTAATCTGTGCTACATCAAACAAAACGACCTGAAAATCAACTTATTGTATTTAATACACTAAGTCAATTGCCTGATTTTCACTATATTTTATCGTTTTAGCAAATTCGCATAATTTTATTTAAATTTGATATTATAACCGATAAAAATGAAATTGCATTCAATAGAAACTGGATATTTTAAGTTGGATGGAGGGGCCATGTTTGGGGTGGTGCCAAAGTCTATTTGGCAACGAACCAATCCGGCTGACGATCAAAATTTATGCACTTGGGCTGCTCGATTGCTATTAATAGAAGACGGTAATCGATTAATTTTAGTGGATACGGGCCTCGGAAATAAGCAAGGGGAGTCTTTTTTCCGCCATTATTTTCGTCACGGTACCATCGAGCTTGCTTTATCTTTATCAAAATTAGGTTTTCACCTGGACGATGTCACGGACGTGGTGTTAACGCACTTGCACTTTGATCATGTAGGAGGAGCCGTCAGCCGAATAGGCGAACATCTGGTGCCAACGTTCAAAAATGCTACATATTGGAGCAATGAAAAACATTGGAATTGGGCGATCGCACCAAATCCACGCGAAAAAGCTTCTTTTTTAACAGAAAACATCCTGCCTTTGCAAGAGAGTGGCCAATTAGCCTTTATTTCAGATTCGGGTGAATTACCATTCACAACAGATATCCGCATGCGCTTTGTCCACGGACACACAGAAGCGATGATGATCCCTGAAATTAAAATTGGTGAACAAACGATGTTGTACATGGCTGACTTATTACCTTCAGTCGGCCACATTCCGATCCCCTATGTGATGGGGTACGATATTCGTCCATTAGATACCATGCAAGAACGACTTTCATATTGGCAAGAAATCGTGGATAATGAATATGTATTGTTTCTTGAACACGATGCATACAATGAATGTTGCACCTTGCAAATGACCGAAAAAGGTATTCGACTGAAAGAAGCCTTTTCATTAAAAGAATGGATGTAAAAAATACAGGCAGAAGTTCTTGCAAGAAAATAAACGTAAAACGGCCCGATGAAAATTCATCGGGCCGTTTCAATTCTCTTATTTAATAAAATTTAATTTTATGCTACTAAGCCTAAGATTCATTGTACTAAGCTTCAGTTTCATTGTACTAAGCCCAAGCCTTGTCTCCTTTTTGATATGGAATATCCCCATCATATCTTCCAGGAATTTGCACATACCTTAAAGCTTTCGAAGCTCCTAACTCCGAGGAGAAGAAACCTAACAAGGTAAGTTGCTTAAATAAGTGGAAATAATGATTAGGTGCCTCGGCTTCTTTATCCTGTTGATAAGCTTTTGCTTCCTTATCTAATTGATTAACGACTTGTAGACGTTCTTCGGCCGTAAGGGATTGGAAGGTTTTATTAAAAAGCCCTTGCGACGCTGCATCCACTTCTGTTAAGACTTTTAAAAAGGCGTCTTGATCTTGCTTTGTATAACAATCCCTTACCATCACTGGAATGAAACTTCCTACTCCAGCTTCTTTCGCTCCAGGACTCGAAGTCGGAGGTAAAATGGCATCCGCTACATCACCTAAAAAATCAATGGTTTTCGGCTCAAACAAAACCTCAACGGAGGGATCCGCTGCTCTTGTACAGCCTTCTAAAAACAAATTGGCCCCAATGACTGCTCCACCCATCAACCAGGCCACTCTGGTAATCGCTTCTCTCCTATTCATTTTATACGCTTTTAGAATGAATAATTAATTTCCCAACCTTTAGGATATTGACGCTTCACAAATTGATTCACCTCATCAAAGTTAGAAACTTTCATATTGTCGTTATCCCAAATCAATTTCAAATTACGTCCAGGATATTTGTTGTCAATTCTTAAATCTGAGCCACGAATCGCAAGATTTGCCATTAACAAGGCCTCTGTCAATGGTCCTGAGATTTCAAAAGGTGCACTCACCTCCATATTTCCGTAACCTGCAATACACGCCTCTACCCATTGTGCGTAGTGTCCACCTGCACCACCTGGTACACGTGCATATTTTTGAGGCACGTTAACTAAACTCGACATAGAAGTAGGGAGAAGTCGTGGATTTGCCGCATAACAGTCTGCTAAAATCTTTCCTTTAGAACCGACAAATAAAATTCCATTTCCACCATCCCCAAAGATTTCGTTAGGCCCTAATTCATCTGGACGTTGTGGCTGAATTCCTCCATCCATCCAATGAATGGTCACATCACCGCTGGTCTTTGCAGTTTTAGGGAAAGTCATGACTGCATAACTCGATGGCGGGCAGCTTTCTGGGAAATATCCGCGTTTAAACTCGTCCACATAGACACTTCCCACACTTGCTTGCACATCTTTTACATATTGTAAGCCCAAAATACTAAATGGAGCTTCCATAATGTGACAGCCCATATCTCCGAGTGCACCGGTGCCATAATCCCACCATCCTCTCCAGTTAAACGGCACTAATTTTTCCACATAATCTACACGAGGGGCAGTTCCCAACCATAAATCCCAATCTAAGGTAGAAGGAACAGGTGCTTTTTGGCTTGGCCAAGCAATGCCTTGTGGCCAAACTGGACGATCTGTCCAGCAATAAATCGTGCGTACATCCCCAATTAACCCAGCCTCGATCCATTCACGCATTTGTCTCACACCATCATTCGAGGCCCCTTGGTTCCCCATCTGCGTGACGACTTTATATTTCTTTGCTGCATGTGTTAAGACTCTCGCTTCCCAAACATCGTGTGTCAAGGGTTTTTGCACATAAACGTGCTTTCCTAATTGCATAGCAGGCAAAGCATGAGCGGCGTGGTTATGATCTGGACCTGAAACAGAAACTGCATCTATGTGCTTGTGTTCCTTCTCCAGCATCTCCCTAAAATCCCGGTAATATTTCGCTTTAGGGAAGCGTTTTACAGAATTTGCTGCACGATTATCATCCACGTCACATAGGAAAGCGATCTCTGCTTTTCCACTTTCGTGAAATGAGCGAAGATCGGAATCTCCTTTTCCGCCGACTCCAATACCAGCAATGACTAATTTATCACTTGGGGCGGTAAAGCCTTTTCCACCTAATACATGCCGTGGCATAATCATAAATCCAGCGGCGGCTGCACCTGCAGTTTTTATAAAATCCTTCCTTGAGCTCGAAGCTGTGTTATTTTGATTGTTGTTGTTATTCGTTTCCATGTGCTTTTAATTTAATATAAGCGAATTATTCGATTATAAATTTCCTTTCTTAAGTTCATTTACTGCAAAGTCTACAGCCCTTGCTGTAAGCGCCATATACGTTAACGATGGGTTCACGCATCCAGCAGATGTCATGCTTGCCCCATCCGTTACAAACACGTTTTGGGCATCCCAAACTTGATTATTCCCGTTCAAGACCGAAGTTTTTGGATCACGACCCATGCGGGCAGTACCCATTTCATGAATCCCTTGCCCATAGCCATATCCATTATCATAGGTTGACACGTCTTTAATCCCTACTGCTTCAAGCATTTCAGCACAATCTTGCATCATGTCCACCCTCATTTTCTTCTCATTATCTTTGATTTCCATATCCATCGCTAAGACTGGCAATCCCCATTTATCTTTCACGTTTTTGTCTAAGAAGATTCTATTTTCGTGGTAAGGCAAAATTTCACCGAACGCACCAAATCCCACCGACCAATTTCCTGGTTCACATAATGCATCTTTCCATTCACCACCCACACTCATTTCTGCGATTTCTCCAGACCACCTGCCTCGGCTGGCAGATCCTTGATATCCAAATCCGCGCACATAATCGCGTTTATCGCCGCCCACATTTCTAAATCGTGGAATGTATAAACCGGTAGGACGTTTTCCATAAAAATAGCGATCTTCATATCCTTCTACCCGACCTCTTGCTCCGCAACGGAAATGATGGTCCATCGCATTATGTCCTAATTCCCCAGAGCTGCTACCTAATCCACCTTCCCAAACATCCGTAGCAGAATTCATCAAAATCCAGGTAGAATTAAATGCCGACGCGCAGACAAAAATTACTTTTGCATGGTATTCATAAGTTTGGTTATTTTCCGCATCGATGATTTCTACGCCTGTAGCTTTTTTAGTGTCCTTATCGTATATAATACGCGTAACGATTGAAAAGGGTCTTAAGGTTAAATTACCCGTAGCTACTGCAGCCGGAAGTGTAGAAGATTGGGTGCTAAAATAGCCTCCAAAATTACACCCCAACCAGCAATTATTTTGAAATTGGCAATTCACACGTCCGTGATGCGGCTGCGTTAAATTTGCCACACGGCCCATAATAAAATGCCTTTTCCCCCCATAGGCTTTTTTAATTCGTTCCACCAAGTCCTTTTCCACCACATTAAATGGCATAGGAGGAAGATAATCTCCATCAGGCAACACATCTAACCCATCTCGATTCCCGCTTATTCCAGCCCAGCGCTCGGCATAACTATACCAAGGAGCGATATCAGCATATCGAATCGGCCAATCGACTCCATGCCCATCTTTTAAATTGGCCTCAAAATCCAAATCGCCTAAGCGATAACTTTGCCTGCCCCACATCAGCGAACGCCCCCCCACATGGT
>CAYTDM010000012.1:0-48837 GCA_964436635.1 uncultured Sphingobacteriaceae bacterium | reverse complement strand
ACCCCCGATACCAATCGAAGCGCTTCACTTCTACATAGGGGCTTTCCTTTTCATTTACCCAGAAATCAAGGTTTTTTTCATTCAATGGATAATCGCGATTTAACACCGGGTAATCCTCGATCATTTGTTGCGTTTTACCGCCCCGATGAGGGAATTCCCATGGGTGTTTAGTCGCCGAAGGATAATCTTTCACATGCTCTACGTTTCTCCCGCGTTCAAGCATAATGGTTTTTAATCCCTTTTCGGTAAGTTCTTTTGCTGCCCACCCTCCACTTATTCCGGAGCCGATGACAATCGCATCGTATACATTATCTGCCATTTAGTTTATTATTATATTGGTCTATTAATTTTATTCTGCTACGCAATGCTTATTTTTTGGTGCTAATATCCGGTTGTATTGGAAACCTTTTCGTCTTTAAATAAAAAGAAGAAGAATAGCATGACTACCAAGGCAATTCCAGCCGGCACTAACCATACGTGTTGCCAAATAGTATTCACCTCCTCTGGGCTGTATTGGCCGCGATAATATTCCAAAACAAACCCTGCTACCCAGAATCCGATTAATTGTCCGACTCCGTAGGTCGCTAAAGTAATTAAGCCTTGTGCTGAACTTTTATATCGTTCGCCCGCTTTTGAATCTGTATAGATTTGTCCGGACACAAAGAAGAAATCATAACAGATACCGTGGAGAGCTATTCCGATTAACAACATATAGGTCAACTCACCTGCGTTTCCGTATGCAAACATGACATAGCGTAGTGCCCAAGCGAGCATTCCTACTAAGATGGTTTTCTTAAATCCATATTTGCTGAAAAAGAAAGGTAGAAGCAATAGGAAAAGCACTTCTGAAACTTGGCCGATCGTCATTTTCGCAGTTGGATTTTCCATACCTACTTCAGTCAAAAACAAATTAGCGTTTTGATAGTAAAATCCAAGAGGAATACAGATCAATACTGAAGAAATGAAAAAGATAAAAAAGTTCCTATCACCTAATAACTTGATGGCATCCAGTCCTAAAATATCCGCCAAGCTTGTGGATGATTCCTTCCCTGTTTTTACCGGTGGTGTTTTTGGTAAAAAGAATGAATGTAATCCTTGAACAATTGAAGCGATGGAAGCTAATAAAAAGGTGTTGCGAAGCAAACCCCCATCAACAGAATCCCACATAAATACATAACTGATGGATAATCCGGCTGCGATCCAACCGATGGTTCCCCAAATTCGGATGACAGAAAACTCCTTTTCTGGATTTTTCATTTGGCGAAAGGATACCGAATTAATTAAGGCCAATGTAGGCATGAATAAAATCATGTACGCCAATACATATGGATAAAACAGTTGTATATCCGTTGCCTGATACATTTGGTACATCAAAACAGCCCCTACTAAGTGAAGAACTGCGAGAATTTTTTCAGCGTTGAAATACCGATCGGCAATCAATCCTATGATAAAAGGTGCGATAATCGCCCCCCAGGATTGTGTGGAGTACACATTGGACATCTGAAGGCCAGAAGCATTTAAATCCATGGTCACAAAGGTACCCAAGGTCACGAACCATGCTCCCCAAACAAAAAAGTTTAGGAACATCATAAATGACAACTGAAACTTAGTGGTCAAATTCATAATTGGTTATATTTTAGGCTAAAGTAATGAAAAACGAATATGCATTTTATTTATCAAAATGTCAAAAAATCAGATTAAAAAGTTATCAACTTGTCTATAAGCGTTGATTAATTTGACTTCCCCAGCTAATCCAGTCGTGGATTTACCATGTTCCATCCCTACGATCCCCCGATAACCCTTCTGGTAAATGTGTTTAAACACATTTAAATAATTAATTTCACCGGTAGTCGGTTCCTTTCTCCCTGGGTTGTCTCCCACTTGAAAGTAGGCAATTTCATCCCAGCATCGATCAATCGTTGCGATCAGGTCGCCTTCATTTCGTTGTAAATGGTACGCATCGTATAGAATTTTGCATGAAGGACTGGCTACAGCTTTACAAATCAAATACGTTTGCGAAGCAGTTCTTAAAAACAAATCGGGCGTATCGCTTAAAGGTTCAAGGACCATGATTATGCCGTGCGGAGCTAAAATGTCGGCTCCTCGTTTGAGTGCTTCTATGACATTCGCTGTTTGCAATTCTATAGGAAGGCGGCGGTGAAAATCTCCAGGAACGACGGTGGTAAATTTGCCTCCTGATCGTTTAGAAAGCTCAACGGCTTGATGGCAACCCTTAAGAAAAATGTCAAGGTGTTCTTGACTGCCTGCCGCTAAGGTATTTGCACCATTACCTCCTTTATCCAACACAAAGACGCCCATTTGCATATTTAGTTTCGCTAATAATTCACCGATTTTTGTTTGTTCGTCGGTGGAACGTTTTGAGAATCCATTGTCTTCGATCGCTCTAAAGCCTTGATCATAGGCATATTGAATTTGATCCAAAAAATTCTTTCCGGCATGGTTTTCAAACTGGCCCTGATGGGGGGCATAATTTAAATTAAACGGAACATTCGATGCTTGGCGGGTATTTTGGACTGTTGATTCGCTTGCGTTCGCAAAACCCAGCATCTGCTGACTGGCCAATACGCCCGTTGCTAATAAACTATTTTTTAAAAATTGACTTCTCTTCATGCTATTATTTCTTTAAAAACTGTAAAAAATTAGGAGAAATATATTCGTAGGGCTGGCCGCTTGGGTCCATTCCAAGTATTCTAAAGGCGATATCGGAAAATAGGGCTTCGAATTTCGAGTATTCCTGTTCATCCCAGGTCATCAGGACATTATCCAGCGCATCAGCAGTGGTGGCATCTTGGGCGATGACGGTGACTTGTTGGTGAAGATTGTTTACTGGGTATCCGGAAATAGGATCAATGTGATGAATTTGATGATCCTTTTCACTAAATTTTCCAGAGGTCGTAACTGCGCCATTAGAGAGGCTTAAATGCAGCATCGATGTCTTATTGATAGGATCCGGCACACCGATCACATACCCCTGTTCATGTGTTAAATTTCTTTTCACTCTGATTTCACCGCCGATTTCCACCACATAATTTGATATGCCCTTCATTTCAAAAAATTCAGCTAATAAATCGACAGTATAGCCTTGGGCGATCCCATTTAGGTCCACTGTGACCCTTGGATGGAGTTTGGTTAATCGGTTGCCTTCCAACGTTAAATATCGCATCCCAATCCCATCCAAAATTTCACTTAACTTCGCTGTGTCTTCAGGATTTAATGCTCGCGCCGTTCGTGTTTTCCAAAATTGACTTAATGGTCCGATCGTCACATCAAATAATCCCCCGCTTTTGCGGTGAAATTCGAAAGCTTTATTCATAACCTTCGAAAAATGCATGTCCAGCTCCATTTGTTGAGTTTCTGGCGCATTAAAATGAACGATTTTTGAGTCACTCCTATACAAGGACATGGATTCATCGATAACTTCCAGTAAACTATCCACTTGGGATTTCAAGACCACAGGACCCTCTGAATAATATGTAATTTCATAAGTCGTCCCCTGTGCAAAGCCTCCCCATTGAAATTTCTGTACTTGACTGATTGCAGCAAAATTGCTCCCACATAAAAAGGCTAAAAACAGCCCCAAATAAGAGAACCAAGATCTAAAAACTTGTATTTTACTGTTGTCCCACATGTCTACAGTACGACTGTTTTGCCTGGAATGGCATATGGATAATTACCTGTTTCGTCTGGCAAAACTTTAGGTAAGGCATCCCAGCTTAGTTCCTCTGGCATCAAACTAATTTGCGATTGCAACGCCTCCTCCCAAGAAATCACCTGTCCTGAATAGGTGGCCAAGCGGCCCATAATCCCTGTCAAAGTACTGTAGGCCCCATATTCCGCATCCATATGTCTAAACTCGCCTTTCACAATGGCGTCGAATAATTCTACATGTTCTAATTGGTATGGATTTCCATTCCCCTCTTTGGGGTGCTCGTACAAAACATTGCCTTGATGATCCCATATAATGGCAGTATGGCCACTATTCATAAATACTTTGCCTTTCGTTCCTTGAAAAGTTTCATTTACACGGCTGCTGGTGCCTTCAAAATGCCTGCATTGGCTATACACTACAGTACCATCTGCATATGTCAATTCCACAGCGTGATTATCATAAATCTCTCCATACTCTTTACCAGTTCTCCACGCCCGACTGCCCGTTCCTTGCACTATATGCGGATATGCACCTTTTACCCAATTCGCCACATCAATATTATGCACATGTTGCTCCACGATGTGATCTCCACATAACCAATTAAAGTAAAACCAGTTGCGCATTTGGTACTCCATTTCCGTTTGCCCCTCCTGCCTCGGTCGTACCCACACCCCGCCACTATTCCAATATACTTGGCCCGAAACAATGTCGCCTATAATTCCATCTTGTATGCGTTTAATGGCTTCTTGATAACTCTTTTGATATCGTCTTTGCAATCCTACGACTACATTTAGTTTCTTTTGCTTCGCAATCTCTGCCGACGCTAAAACTTGTCGAATACCAGGAACGTCCACCGCAACAGGTTTTTCCATAAACACGTGTTTACCTTGGCGGACAGCTTCTTCAAAATGCATGGGCCTAAAACCTGGCGAGGAAGCCAAAATCACTACATCTGCTATTTCAATTGCATGTTTATATGCTTCGAAACCTACGAACTTTGTTTCCGTAGTAACAGCCATTTTTTCTGGAAATCGTTCCAAAAGTTTACTATAAGATTCTTCCAAACGATCTAAAAAAGCATCGGCCATGGCCACAATTTTAATGTTTGCTCCCGTAGCAATGGCATCAAAAGCTGCTCCGGTTCCTCTTCCTCCGCACCCAATAATAGCCAGTTTAATGGCATCAGATCCATCTGCATATGCGCCAGAAATAGGAAGTTGACTGACCAATCCAGCGCCTGCCAATGCTGCTGAGGAACGAATAAAGCTTCGACGATCTAAGTTGCTGTGTTTAGCTTTCATATTCAGTGTTTAGGTAAGGTTAATAATCAGCAATGGGTTTGCGGTTATAATAGTCCCAAATTTCTTGTTCACTCGGTTGTTTGAATGGTCTTACGATGCGAAATCCTACAAAAGGGGCGTCCGTGAACCACCAATTGCTTTTAGGTATTTGAGGATCTAATTGTTTCCAATACGGATCCGAGGCTGCGCGTGCAGAAGAACGCAAAGACTTCGCTTCATCTAAGTATGAACCTCCTCGAACGACCATGGGATATAATTGTTTCGGTTCATTTACAGGGTTAAGCACAGGTCTGTCTGCTTGATTTTTGTAAAAATCAGCCTGATATTGATCGTACGTCCATTCTGAAACGTTTCCATACATGTCGTACAACCCCCACGCATTTGGCTTTTTTTGGCCGACTTCCTGTGTTTTGCCCTGGCTATTCTTTTTAAACCAAGCGTAATCACTTAATTCGTTTTCTTGGTCCCCAAAATAAAATGCAGTAGTGGCTTCTGCTCTACTTGCATATTCCCACTCTGCCTCCGTCGGAAGACGAAAGAATACCCCTGTTTTTAAATATAACCATTTACAAAATTGAATGGCATTATATTGGGTCATGCCGATCGCGGGTTTATTCCTTTTTCCCATCCCATAGGTCATGTCAATATAGGGTTTGGTAGGCCTTGTTAAAGCTGCTAAATCCTCCCCTAATTGATTTTCTTGAAGTCGTTCTTCAAACTCTTTATAAAGAAATAATTCATAAAGGTCCCAAGTTATTTCATGTGCCCCCATCCAAAATCCATCTAAATGAACTTCATGAGGAGGTTGTTCATCACTTTTTCCATCCAGGCTTCCCATAACAAATGAACCTGATGGAATGGATTTCATTTCAAATTTTAATGGGGTGCCGGGGATCTCTTGAAAATAGGAAGGTTCCACCGCAGTTTGAGCGGATAAAAAGGAATTTGCATATAATATCCACGCCAGCGTGAGAATTAAGGCACGATTCAAAGCAATAAATTATTATAGGTTATTAATTGGATTCACAAAAGGCTGTAAAGTCTTTTTAACGGGATCAATTTAAGGGTTTAAAATTAGAATTCAAAATCAGCATCTTTCCGGAAGGTTGAAAACAACAGAAATAGACAAAAACAAAAAGAGCCACCTTTAAAAGGCAGCTCTTCATCAAAACTTAATTTATAAAGGGATTAACCTTTACGCTTTACTTCAACTTGTTCGTAGGCTTCTACAATGTCACCCACTTTAATGTCGTTAAAGTTGTAGATATTCAAACCACATTCATAGCCTGCAGATACTTCTTTAACGTCGTCTTTGAAACGTTTTAAGGAAGCCAATTTACCTGTATAAATTACCACACCATCTCGAATAATTCGAATATCGTGGTTTCTGTTAATTTTTCCGTCTAAGACCATACAACCTGCAATGGTTCCGACTTTCGTGATTTTAAACGTTTCACGAATCTCAACATTGGCCACAATTTTCTCTTCAAATTTAGGCGCATGCATCCCCTCAATCGCTGATTTCAATTCTTCAATCGCATCATAGATAATCGAGTATAAACGGATATCAATTTGTTCTTGTTCGGCTAATTTACGCGCACTTACTGAAGGTCGAACTTGGAAACCAATAATGATCGCGTCAGAAGCTGAAGCTAATAACACGTCGGATTCAGAAATTTGACCCACCGATTTATGAATCACGTTCACCTGAATTTCTTCTGTAGACATCTTCAATAATGAATCCGATAAGGCTTCGATGGAACCATCCACGTCCCCTTTAACGATGATGTTTAGCTCTCTAAAGTTTCCAATCGCTAACCTACGACCGATTTCATCTAAGGTAATGTGTTTCTGAGTACGCATGCCTTGCTCGCGTTGCAATTGAAGGCGTTTGTTTGCCATTTGCTTCGCATCACTCTCATTTTCCATTACGTAGAATTTGTCCCCTGCAGTTGGCGCACCGGACATACCTAAAATTTGGACTGGTGTAGATGGACCTGCTTCTGTTACACGTTGGCCTCGTTCATTGCTAATCGCTTTTACTTTTCCACTATATGAACCTGCTAAAATTGGATCTCCAACACGCAAGGTTCCAGATTGGATCAACACGGTCGTCACAATTCCTCTTCCTTTATCTAAGGATGCTTCAATCACAGAACCAACAGCACGTTTTTTAGGGTCGGCTTTTAAATCTAAAAGTTCTGCTTCAAGCAATACTTTCTCAAGTAACAAGTCTACATTCAATCCCGTTTTACCAGAAATCTCTTGACTTTGATATTTTCCACCCCAATCTTCTACCAAAATATTCATGGCAGAAAGTTGCTCTCTAATTTTGTCTGGGTTCGCAGTAGGTTTATCGATTTTAGTAAATGCAAACACGATCGGAACACCCGCTGCTTGAGCGTGGTTAATGGCTTCCTTGGTTTGCGGCATGACGTTATCGTCCGCTGCAATCACAATAATCGCAATATCGGTTACGCTCGCACCCCTAGCACGCATCGCCGTAAAGGCTTCGTGACCAGGTGTGTCTAAAAACGTAATTTTACGTCCATCGTCTAATTTCACTTCATACGCACCAATGTGCTGAGTAATTCCTCCTGCTTCCCCCGCAATGACATTCGATTTACGAACATAATCCAGTAGTGAGGTTTTACCGTGGTCAACGTGACCCATTACGGTCACAATCGGTGAACGAGGAATGACATTTTCAGGAGAATCCGGTTCTTCTAACGAAGTAGATGAATCGTCTTCTGGTTTAATAAATTCAATTTCATACCCAAACTCATCTGCTAAGAACGTCAGTGTTTCAGCATCCAAACGTTGGTTAATGGATACGAATAATCCCAAACTCATACAAGTAGCGATGATCTGGTTCACTGGAACATCCATTAAATTAGCCAAATCATTTGCAGTAACGAATTCCGTTACTTGCAAAACTTTAGACATCATTTCTTGCTCAAGTGCTGCTTCTTCTGCAGATTGAGCGACATCCTCACGTTTTTGCCTCCGTAATTTAGCACGTTGGGCGAATTTACCAGACTTTCCAGCACCGCTTAATCTAGCAAGTGTCGCTTTAATTTGATCCTGAATTTCTTTGTCTGTTAATTCTTCTTTATTCGCTGGAGCCGCTGGTTTAGGACCACGGTGATTCCCTTTTTGGAAATCTGGTCTTGGACCTCTTTGTTGATTGTCCTGCCCAGGTGTACCTGGCTGCCTAACTGTCTTATTATCTTTACGTTTGCGTTTACGCTTATTATCCGCATTTTGAGGATTAATTCCTGTACCCGAAGAGGAAGCCACTGGAACATCTTTATTTCTTAGAGGCTTCGTTGGCAACTCAATTTTACCAATTACGTTCGGACCGGAAAGCCTTTCTGCTTTCGCGCGAATGACTTGATCTTTTTTCTTTGCGTTCGGATCTTCCGCTGCAGGTGTGCTGGCTTTTTGCACTGGTTCTTGTTTTTGTGCTGGCGCAATGGCTGCTGGAGATTCTTTAGCTTTCTCCATCACTGGTTTTTCAACCGATGCAACAGCTTCTTTCTTCACTTCTTCGGCCGGAGCAGGGGTCACCTCAGTTTTCTCATTTTTCGCAGGAGCCACTGGAGAAGTAACCGGAGCTACTTCTGAATCTTTTGCAGCATCTACCGATTTTACTTCTGCTACTGCAGGCTTGTTCACTTCAACTGGAGCAGGTTCAGCCTTTGGAGCTTCCACAGCCGGAACTCCTACCTTTGGAGCTTCAACCTTAGGTTCAACCACCTCAGGAGTTTCCACTTGAGAAGCTTCCACTTCCTTCTTTTCCTGCTTTTCAGCTGAAACAGCGGGCTTAGATTCCTTATTAAGTGTGTTCAAGTCGATCTTACCTACTACTTTCATCCCAGGTACTACAGGCTTAGATGCAGATTCGTTCTTTTCTGAAGAACTATTCGCATCCTCATTGACCCCAGATTTCCCATCGACTGGATCGATTTGTACACTTTTAATTAAAATTTCTTCAACTTCCTTGTCTTGATTTGGCTTAGGAGTAGCCGATTCCCCTGGAACATCATCTCTTCGAATGCGACCAATATTAATTTGATTCGCCTCTTCTTTGATAATTTTATCTCCTTGGAATTCTTTCAAAAGAACCTGATAAAGCTCCCCACTCAGCTTTGTTGCAGGCTTGGCCTCTACATCATGACCATTTTTCTGCAAAAAGTCTACAGCGGTTGCGATACCAATATTTAATTCCTTTGCTGCTTTCAGCAATGTTATGCTCTTTCCTTCTGACATTTACTATATCTACTCCTAATTATTTATTTGTTCATACAAAAGTAGGCTTTTTTGTCACTTATCTGGTATTTTTTTAAAAAAGCACTACTCTTCATTTTTAGTACTGTATCATGAGATTCATTTTTTAACACAATTATTCAAATTCTGCCTGCAATACTTGAATAATTTCGTGGATGGTATCTTCTTCTAAATCAGTTCTACGAACTAATTCGTCCACATTTAGCGCCAACACAGATTTAGCTGTATCCAATCCCACACGTTTCAACTCATCGATGATCCAGCTATCGATTTCATCTGCAAATTCTTCGATGTCCACATCCTCCTCGATTTCATCAGATTCTCTATATACATCAATTTCATATCCAGTTAATTTACCAGCTAATTTGATGTTATGTCCACCTCTACCGATCGCCAAAGATACTTGATCAGATTTCAAATATACTGCAGCCGTCATGTTCTCATCATCCAACTTAATCGAACTGATTTTCGCTGGACTCAAAGCACGTTGAATGTATAATTGATTATTCGACGTAAAGTTAATTACGTCAATATTTTCATTTCTTAATTCACGCACGATACCATGGATACGAGATCCTTTCATACCCACACAAGCTCCTACTGGATCAATGCGATCATCGTAAGATTCTACCGCTACTTTCGCGCGCTCACCCGGTTCTCTAACAATTTTCTTAATGGTAATTAATCCATCAAAAATTTCTGGAACTTCTAACTCAAATAATCGTTGTAAGAATTCAGGTGCCGTTCTAGAGATAATGATACGCGGATTGCTATTCATCATTTCTACTTTGTGAACCACTGCACGAATGCTATCTCCTTTTTTGAAATAATCCGCTGGGATTTGTTCCGATTTCGGCAAAATCAATTCGTTACCATCGTCGTCTAATACTAAGGTTTCTTTTTTCCAAATTTGATATACTTCACCGGTCACTAACTCACCTTCTCTATCTTTATATTTTTTGAAAACTTCATCCTTTTCTAATTCCAACACTTTTGAAACCAATGTTTGACGAGCGGCTAAGATGGCACGACGTCCAAAACTTTCTAAAGTAATTTGCTCAATGTAATCGTCTCCGACTTCCAAATCAGCATCGTATTTCTTGGCTTCAGTTAACTCAATCTCTAAATCATCATCTTCAGAAAATTCATCTTCCACCACGACACGAGTTCTCCAGATTTCCAAGTCACCATTATCCGGATTCACGATAATGTCAACATTTTCATCTGTTCCATATTTTCTACGGATCATGCTTCTGAAAACTTCCTCAAGCACGCTAATTACAGTTGGCCGGTCAATATTTTTAAACTCCTTAAACTCCTGAAAGGAGTCAATCAAATTGATATTGCTGCTCATTTTTACTTAAATGAAATTAACACCTTAGTTGTTATTATATGTTCAAAAGGAATCTCCACCACTTCTACAGCTGGTTTCCTTCCCTTTGGCAAATTTTTATTCTTAATAATAGCTTCAATTTTAACAGATAAATCATTTACTTCTAATAATTTACCTTCTTTTTTTATCGAGTTACCCTCTTCTGAATATTCTACTTCAACGTTGCGACCAATGTTCTTTAGATATTGGCGAATCTGCGTCAATGGATAATCAATTCCAGGAGAAGAAACCTCCAAAAAATAAGCATGATCCAATACACTTTCTTCTTCAAGATGAAAACCTACATGCCTACTAATGTCTGCACAGTCTTGAATGCTAATTCCTTGATCTCCGTCGACCAATACTTCTAAGCGACCATTTCCATGCATTTTAACTGCCACCAGAAACAAATCACTTCGGTCGACAATTTTTTCTAAAACTAACTCCTTAACGCGCTCTTCCACCTGCATCATATCGCAAACAAAAAAAAAATTAAAAAAGGGGACAATCCTGTCCCCTCATACTCAAATATGGTGCAAATATATAAAAAAAATTTGACTATTTAAAATTTCCAGAGGACTTATTTTCAACCACGTTATTAATAGTTTTCTGCATTTGAGCAATCATAGAAGTCAAGGACTCCATCGTAGGCTCTGGGCTTGGCTCAGGCAATTGGGTGCTGATATAAGCTTTTGCCATCCAAACTTCCAAAATATCTTCTACAGGAATCCAATAAGGGTCATATACTTTGTTATCAGAAACCAATAACAGGCCTTTTTCATCCTTATATTTTTGACCTATTCTTTTATACACCACCCCATCATTCTTTGAAATAACCACATAGGTTTGCCCTGGCTTTACATTCCGCCAATCCTCAACATATTCACCAACAATAATACTCCCATTTGGTAAAGGCAACATAGAATCTCCCTGAATTTCAAATGCACGGTAAGTACCCTGTTTAAAAAATGGCAGGTTAAATTTTGGCAGTTCAGCGACATATTCAGGATCTCCGTAACCATTTAGGTAACCAGCACTTGCTTTTACTGGAACCAACTCAATATTCTCCCGATCTTCAGCATCTACTGTTATACTTAAAACCCGTACGTTGGAAGAAGATGATTTCGGCCTCGGTTTCCAATCTTTATCAATCTGTTCATTAATTAACTCGTCCATGGTCAATTCGAAATACCGAGCGATTTTATCTAAAAGATCATATTTAGGTTCTGCACGCCCTTCTTCATACGCTCCCACAGATGCACGCTTAATTTCCATTAAATCTGCGAATTCCTGCTGAGTTAATCCCTTTTTTTTACGCAAAAACTTAAGATTGTTAGCAATTGTTGCCATATTTTTTAAAATAAGTTTGGAAAAACTAAAATTGTTAGTATTATTGTGCCAATAAAATTAGCAACAAATTTTGAATTAGCCAAATTTATTAGTTAAAAATTTTTCCACATATGCGATACAAAGTATTAATTTTGACCGACAACAACAGAAATGCCCTTAATATTAAGGTGCTTGATTTGCAAGAAACGAATGAAGAGGCTGTGATCAATCTCAGTCATCCTCGACTCATTTACCAAGAAACTTTTGATAAACCCGAATTGGCAGAAGCCAGAAAAACGGAATTAGAGAATTTTACTCGCATGCAAAAAGAACGAGTAATTCGGAGGTCCAATCCAAATTGGGTGAATTTAAATAGGACCTCCATCCAAAAAGATTACCAACCTGGAGTAAAGTTTAACCCAAACGTCCCGAAGTTGATGTCTTTACGTTGAAATGGAATGGCATAATATGGCTCTAACACCATGGCGCCGAATAAATTTACACGTAAGGACACCCCTGCGCTGTAAACAGGAATGTGTATATTCTCATAAATAGGAATTTGATTTCCTTGATCATCGATGGTTTCCCAACCTATCTGATCAATGCTTCCTTTAAACTTAACATCACTTCCGCTGTTCCACGCCAATCCGGCATCAAAGAAAAAGTTTAAATCGGAGAACAACATGCCCGATTTAAATACCGCTAATTTTTCCGGACCAGTAAATGGAAGACGCACTTCAAAGTTAAAGACTGCAACGCGCGAACCCATTAATTTTTGAAGACTTAAACCGCCGACATTATTTCGCATGCCTGCACTTTCATACCCCCTCACTAAATATGGATATCCTAAGAACATTGGGTACAATGCATTTTCATTCTCACCAGCACGCATATACGTATATGCTCTTGCGGCCAAAGTAACTGGTTTATAGCGATTGTACTTTCTTAAATCAACGGTATAAGCAGTGAAATTATAATCTCCAAAATACTGTTCTACTCCCACTCGATAACGATATCCCTGCAAAGGTGAAGTTATTCCAAACACGGCATTATCCCCGACAAATGCTGAATTAATTTGTTGGACAGAGAAGGCTTGCAAATTACCTAATCCGATGTTTTGAGCATCTTCATTAGAAACTTTATCCCTACCAGTATAGCCAGAATAATAACTTTGCCACCAGCGATCCACTCGATAACTGTACCGCGCAATCGCAGCACCAACTTCAAAACGATGATTTCTCGTGAATGGATACGAACCAAATCCTTCAACTTGTTGTTGGAAAGTCCTCACCATATAGGTATCTAAAACGGGTTCGACCATGCCAGTACCGATATCCCTGGTATCGTACACAGAGAACCCTGAAACATAAGGTATATGAGAAACTGCCCCTCCCCAATTAATCCTACTTTGTTGATTAATATACGCCACCTGACCTCCAAAGTCATAAATCTCCCCATTCACATTGACTGCTGCAAAAATTTGATTGTGACCCAAGATGTCCGAGAACATCCCTTGAATACCACTGGAAATACCAGCTCCATAACGACTACCTACACTCATTCCTACCCCACTATTGGCCAGGTAATCCAGTTTAAATCCTGGCTTGTAAGCAGAATGAACGATTTGGTTTCCATCAATCCTTCTAAAACGATTAAAGTTACGCAAGTTTGTGTTCACTACATCCACGCCTAAGGTGACAGGAGGTGGTAATAATGCCGCCTCAAAATTCACATCAAATGGATCGATCTCTATGCCTTCAAATTCGCTCGCCTTTGCATTATAGATGGTATAGGCATTCGAGCGATAATAGGAATAGACAATGTCATCGTTCATAGAAACACTTAAGGCTGGAGAGTATTCCGTTATCCCACTAATTCCAGTAAAATACTCCGTCATCCGTTCAAGTTTGTTGTTAGAAAAAGTATAGCGATACATGTTTCTAAACCCATCTCGATTCGACAAAAAGTATAATTCCGAATCGTCTGATGAGAACACAGGATTCAGATTATTGGCTCCTTCAAAAAAGTTTAAATTTTCAATTTTTCGGGTGGCCAAATCAATGATGGCTAAATTCATAGGAATTTCAACGCCGCTTGGGTTTCCTTGCAAGGCCAAACGATCCGTACTGAACACAATCCGTTTACCATCGCGTGAAAAACTGGGTTGAAAATCTGAATACCAATCGTTGGTTAATTGGGTAAGGACTTTATTTTCTAAATCATATAAGTAAATATCGCTGTGTCCATTATGTAATCCTGAAAACGCCACGTGCTGGCCATCCGGACCCCAAGTAATGTTCGTAAACTCTGTAATGTCTCCCATTTCTTCCACAGATAGGGTTTTACCGTTCACCACATCCACGATCATCAACTTGCTTTTACCCTTACTAAACACACTAAAAGCAAATTTCCTGCTATCCGGAGAGAAGGTTCCGGCAGATTCCAGAAAACTAAATTCATCTATATCTGCATTCGTGAGTCGACTTGCCAGTTTCCGAATGACTTTTCCAGATTTTGCGTCCGCCAAAAACAAATCAATGCTAAACAAATCACGTTCAGACAGGAAAGCAATATATTGACCATCTGGTGAAATAGCTGGAGACACATTCATGCGTCCAGCGTTTTGAGAATTAATTAATTGTCTGCCTATTGGAGCTTTGGAAGTGTCTATCGGTATGTTTTTATAAGCTTGTATTAAACTATTTCTCCATAAGTTCGATAAGGTTTGAGCATCATACCCAAACACTCTTCTGACCGCGTATTCATAACCATATATGGCCGTTTGTTTGAAAAGCGGCATAATGACGGTATCCCCATAGGTGGAGCCCACATACGACCAAAACGCTTGACCAAAACGATATGGAAAGTAACGATTCATGTTTTCGGTCATGTCCCGCAAGGAAGGCAAATCGTTATTTAGGTAGGCATCCCGCATCCACATGGCCGTAAATGCGTCTTTTTTTCCAATTGAAAAATATTCGGCCATCCCCTCCACCATCCACAATGGTATATTCGCAATGTTTTCTAAGCGGGTGGAATCGCCGCCTTCTATCAAAACTCGATATTGAAAGGCGTGCACTAATTCGTGCCCTAACACGTGCCGAGTTTGGTGATTAATTTGCGCAATCGGCATGACTACCCGATTTTTAAAGGCCTCAGTCACCCCTCCTGTTCCCACACCAATTTCTCCTTGTATTGTAGTGGTTTGTTGAAACTCAGGACTATTATTATATAAAATTAGTGGGTTCTTTTTTAAGAATGTGTCTTGAAATACCTGTTGATGGAGTTCGTACCATACTTCACTTTCTTTGGCAAACCAGCGAATCATGCTGTCATTATTCAGATAATAATGCAGCCTAAAATGAGGAGTTTCGTATACCTTAAAGTCCAATTTTTTATAACGCATTTTACTTTGTCCAAAATATTGGGCTTGCAAGGGCGTATAAAATAGAAAACCTACTAAAAACAGGATAAATAGAGTGAGTATCCGTGTATGATTTATATGAGCGCTTGGCAATTTCATTCGATTCGTCTATATATGTTGGATAGTTTTATACCCACGAATATGCAGAAAATGTTTCAAACCTCGAAAAATGAATAATTACTTTAGAAAAATTTAACACTTTATTGATCCCAACGTAACGAAACCGTGGTGGACCGCTCTTGCTCGACAAAGGGCAATTTTTTCTTAGAAATGCTCACTTCAATGCTACTTAAATTTGGCAACTGCTGAAGAATTCTTTGGATAATGCTCTGACAGACTGTTTCCAACAATTTTTTCGTCGCTTTCATTTCAACATCAATACATTCATATAAAAATTCATAATTGACAGTATTAGACAGCTCTTCGCGCTCATCTAATGGCAAAAAATCGGGAACCATATAACTGATTGACAACGTAACAAAAAAAGTATTTCCTTCCTCTTGTTCATTGGGATACCAACCATGATAGGCAAAGAATTCCAAATCTTGCAGGGTGATGCGTTGTGTCAATCGACTGTTTGTTAAATGAACCATATTTTAATTTTGCAGTAGCACAACAAACCTATGATAATTTTTATCTGTTCACAAATATTATGAGTATTATTGCAATTGAACGAAATAACCTTTTGAACAGAATTTGCGATAGCAAACAAAATACAAGTTTTTAATCGAATAATTACTAAATTATGAGTCAATATAAAGCTCCTGATTATTATTTATTAGACGAATTAATCAGCGAAGAACATTTAATGATTCGCGACAGTGTTCGTCAGTGGGTGAACCAATCCTTATCTCCCATTATAGAAGATTATGCACAAAGGGCGGAATTCCCACGTCACTTAGTGAAAGAAATGGCTCAGTTAGGCTTATTTGGGCCAACTGTCCCGCCTCAATACGGAGGAGCTGGATTGGATTATTTAGCGTATGGCATCATGATGCAAGAGCTTGAAAGTGGAGATTCCGGTTTGCGATCTACCGCGTCTGTACAAGGTTCCTTGGTGATGTATCCGATTTATGCATTTGGAAGTGAGGAACAAAAGCAAAAGTATTTACCAAAATTAGCTTCTGGTGAATATTTAGGCTGCTTTGGGCTGACCGAACCCGATCACGGATCGAATCCCGCCGGGATGATCACCCGTTTTGAAGACGATGGTGACCATGTGATCCTGAATGGTGCAAAGATGTGGATTTCGAATGCACCTTTTGCGGATATCGCGGTGGTGTGGGCCAAAAACCCAGAAGGAAAAGTCCAGGGTTTAATTCTTGAGCGAGGGATGGAAGGATTTACAACTCCAGAAACCCATAACAAATGGAGTTTGCGTGCTTCAGCTACGGGAGAATTAGTTTTCGATAATGTTCGTGTACCGAAAAGCCAAATTTTACCCGGTGTTTCAAGTATGCGGGGACCATTAAGTTGTTTGAATCAAGCACGCTATGGAATTGCTTGGGGTGCACTTGGAGCTGCCATGGATTGTTACGACACCGCTTTACGCTATTCCAAAGAGCGTGAACAGTTTGGTAAACCAATCGGTGGATTCCAATTACAACAAAAAAAGTTAGCTGAAATGGTGACCGAAATTACAAAGGGTCAATTATTAGTGTGGAGATTGGCGACTTTAAAAAATGAAGATCGCGCCACGCCTGCGCAAATTTCTATGGCGAAGCGAAACAGTGTAGAAACAGCGTTAAATGTCGCTCGAGAAGCCCGACAAATGCTGGGCGGAATGGGCATTACAGGGGAATACCCGATTATGCGCCATATGATGAATTTAGAATCTGTAGTAACCTATGAAGGTACACACGATATTCACTTATTAATCACCGGTCATGATGTGACTGGAATCAGTGCTTTTCAGTAAGATCTTAGTTTTGGAATGCCTCTTGATGTGCGCATGTCTAAGGTTCTGAAGTGTTAATTTTTAAAAAAGGGCTGGCAAATTAATTTGCCAACCCCTTTTTAATTCAATCCCTAAACACCCAAGGTTTAGATATCTTTTAATAATTCTTCGATCGCCTTTTCTAATTGCTGATCTTTTCCTTTCGCAATTAGTTCAGGCTGATTCTTCACTTGGAACATTGGTTTGGTTTCGTTGTTCTCCATCCACTCTCCTGCTTTGTTTTTTGCACTCACAGGAACAGTTCCCCAACGAACTCCATTTGGCAATACTTCCCATCCAGCAAAACTACAAGTCCCTGGAACCGGCATCCCAACAGTTTTACCAATATTTAAATCTGTATACCCGCATGAGAAACAATGTCCGTCGCTATAATTCGCTTCATTGAACATGGCCAGGGTCGGTTTCGTCCAACGGAAGGTCGGCTCATACCCTACTGAACGATCTGCCACCGCGTAGTCTAAGAACTTCTCTCCAGTAAAGAACATGGCTAAATCCGACACTAAGTCACCACCGCCATTAAATCGAGTATCTACGATCACTCCTCCTTTGTCCGCAAATTTACCCATCATTTCATCATACATATTCCGATATTGACCATCGTTCATGCCTGAAATGTGCACATATCCTAATTTACCGCCACTCAAACGCTCCACTTCTTCCTGGTTTAATTTCACCCATCTGCGATATAAAAGCTGATTTTCTGCGCCTATTGAAATGGGTTTAATCGTCCATTGTTTCTTAGTTTTGGTTTTTGCGTCGAGCACATCTAATAAAACAAATTTACCTTCCAAACGATTCAGGTATTGAGCCACATCTTTATCTTTTGAAATAACCACCCCATCAATGCTTTCAATAATGTCTCCAGCTTTGATGTCCAAATTAGATTTATCTAATGGTCCGCCTGCTAACACTTCAGCGATTTTAATTCCATTACCTTGATGACTGTAATCCATCAAAATTCCTAATGACGCAGTTTGATCGCCATCCGGTTTTGAACTGCTATACCTTGCGCCAGCATGAGAAACATTCAGCTCTCCTAACATTTCGGATAACATTTCAGCGAACTCAAAATTATTTCCGATGTGCGGTAAATACTTCACATATTCTGTCTTCATCTTGTTCCAATCCACCCCGTGCATGTCTGGCGTATAGAATACTTTATTATTCCGAATCCACACGTGATTAAACGCGTGTAGACGCTCGGCATGTTCGTCCAGGAACATATCTCCAGAAATGCTGACTGATTCTCTGCGGTTATTGTCCGGATTGATTTTGGTCACCCTACCACCGCTTAATAAAAATAGATTCTTTTGCTCTTGATCCCACACAAGGCTTCCACCCCCAGCGTCCAATGCGATTTCCATCTTCGTTTCTTTAGTGCGTAAATTTGTGCTCCACAAATTCGCTCCTCTTTCAAATCGAGTTAAGTAAAATAATTTCTCACCGTCTTTCGAAATGACCGCATCTCCCAAAGATGAAGAATGAATGGTTAAACGTGCTTTTCTATCTTCTAATCCGTCCCAATCAATCTTAATCGGCTCCACTTTCGAAGCAGCCGAAGCTCCGGCTTTGTCATCTTTTTTCGCATCCGCACCTGCAGCATTGGCGCTGGTAGCTGGCTTATTTGCTTTTTCTAATTCTTTGAATAATGCATATTCATCCTTATCCAAATTAAATTGTTCCCAAGCATCCTTTGTTAAAAACAAGGCATATACATCGGATTGGGCCCCGCCGCTGTTCGCGTGGCTCTTCATTCCGTGGCGATTACTGAACCAAATAATGGCTTTTCCGCCCATCACCCATTTCGGTGCACGATCCGCATACCCGCTTTGAGTTAAGTTCACCATGGATCTATTACCTTCCGCATCAAGCAACACGACTTCTGAGTTTGCCATCGTAGGTCGGTAGGAAGCTAATAACGATTTACTATCCGGGCTCCAAGTAAAATATTGGTCCCCGTCTTGCATATGGAACAAGTGTTCCGGCGTAAGCAACACCTTTTTCACACCTGATTTCAAATCCATGACGACGAGTGATCTTCTGTCTTCAATGAAAGCAAGTTTATTACCATCTGGTGAGATCAATGGCATGTAATTATCTTTCTCGTTGCTCACTAACGGTTTTTCGTCGATGAGCGTTGCCGCAAAAAAGAATGGTTCTTCTTCACGCACTTTTTCAGCTTTGAAAATTTGCCAACGGCCATCGCGCTCACTCGCATACACGACCGATTTTCCATCTGGTGCAAACTGTACAAAACTCTCTTGTTCTGGACTATTTGTTAAGCGTTTAGTGAATTTACCGTCTACAGACGTCACAAACACTTCTCCCCTTGCCGTAAATGCCATTTCTTTACCATTGGAGGAGATGGACATTTCACGTACTCCACCATTAATAGAAAGATAAGAAACAGAATTATTGATGGATTGCGTACGCAAATCAATGGATACTTTGCTTGGCTGTCCGCCTTCTTTTAATGTATATAACTCGCCATCGTAAGAAAAGCAAAGAACTCCATCGTTCGAACTACTTAAAGATCTGACAGGATGCGTTTTAAAATTCGTCATTTGCGAAGCAGCCCCTGCTCCGTCCAATGCCTTTTTATGCACATTAAAATTGCCGCTTTCTTCACTTAGATAATAAAATGATTTTCCATCTGGAGAAAAAACAGGATGACGATCTTCCCCGTAATATTGGGTTAATTGGGTGTGTTTTCCACTCCCTGCCTCGTACATCCAAATATCCCTTGCAATAGATGATTTCTGGTGCTTTCTAAACTCATTTTCACCGCCTTTCTTATCGTGATAAAGCATTTTTTTACCATCCGCACTGAGGTTCACATATTCAGCAGGGACGGTTAAGATTTGTTGAACCCTACCTCCTGTTGCTGGCACTTGATATAACTCAGGTTGTGAAGCAGTTGGGTATTGTCTATGGGTGGCCAAATCTTGACGATTTCCACCAAATACGACTTGCTTTCCATCTGCCGAGAAAGCGTAAGGAAACTCGTCATTTGAATGGAAAGTCAAGCGTTGCGCTTCCCCACCAGTTGCCTCCATAAGATACACATCAAAGTTTCCAAAACGGTCCGATGAAAACGCAATGTGTTTGCTATCCTTACTCCAAACTGGCATAAAATCATGGGCTTCATGAAAGGTTAAACGTTGTGCCTTCCCTCCATTTGTTGGCACCACATAAATGTCCCCTTTATACGTAAATGCAATTGATTTTCCATCCGGAGAAATGGCTGGGTACCTGGCCCAACCAGGCGCGTGATCGTTCTTAAACACAGCACTCATATTGAACATTCTGTTCTCATAAGCCTGTATGGAAGCACATTGGAATCCTGCAATTGCCAGGAATAGCAACGATAGTCTTTTTACCATGGTTTATAAATTTGTAAATTTTGTAAGTTGAAATCTCAAGGCAAGATAACAAAGTTTCTGTCATACTGGATATAAAAATTTTATTGTTTACAATTATTACCATAATATTTAGAATTTTATTGCGTATCTTTGTGTTACAAATGGAAACGTCAATCCCTAATATAGAAAATTGTTGTATCTCTAAAGATCTTTCTTATAACTTCTATATGAGACGACTTGACGAGTATATCATCGATAATAATGATATGGTGTTTCCACATAGACATAGTTTTTTTCACTTTGTCTTGTTTACTTCTGGAGATGGTAGCTATAGTATAGATTTTACAAATTTTACCATAAAACCCTATTCCATGTATTTTATGGCGCCGGGACAAGTTCATACTTGGGATTTTCAGGATATTCCGACAGGGTATGTGGTTAATTTTGGGGCGGATTATTTTTCTGATTTTCTAAAACATCCATCCATGATTTATGACTTCCCAATGTTTAATGGTAAACCAAGCAGTCAAGTAATACAGGTACCTGAGCATCAGCAAAAATCAATCATTGAATTATTAACCAGCCTCTATAATAGCACTTTAAAAAACACATGGAGCAGCACTTCTCAATTTCAAATACCGTTATTGCATTTATTTGAATTAATGAGTGCGTCCAGCTCCCAAGTTTCAAAAAGCTTTCAAGCGGTTTGTGCGGGAGAAAAGTTAGCGCAACAATTTATAAACGCTATTAATGAACATTTTTTTGAGGAAAAATATCCGAGTTTTTATGCTAAAAAGTTAGGCATAACGATTCATCACTTAAACAATATTTGCAAAGCCCATTTAGGAAAACAGGCTGGGGAAGTGATAAGAGACCGAGTTATTTTAGAAATAAAACGCTTACTAATCGACCCTACCCTAAAAATTAAGGAAATAAGTCTGCTGGTAAAATTCAACGACCCCTCCTATTTTTCAAAATTCTTCAAAAATGGCACAGGCATGTCGCCTGAACAATTTAAAAATTTACACATCAAACACTTATTGATGTAATTACATGATATAATGAATACATCTATAATAGATATAGAGTACTTATTTTAATTTAGATATAAACACTTATTTTTGGAATAAACACGAATAAAATGAACGGTTCAGAGCAAAAAATTAATCAAAATAAAGAGGGGTATGTGTTGTCTGAAGGGCAGGCTGCAGCAAAAGCTTTATGTCCAAGATGCCGCACCGGTGCGATTTTCCAAGGAAATTTATACCGTAAAAATGGACAAAAAATGCATGACAATTGTCCCCACTGTAACCTACGCTACGAGCGTGAACCCGGCTATTTTTATGTAGCGATGTTTGTAAGTTATGCGTTAAATGTAGCAGAAATCGTAACTGCTTGCCTTGGCATCTACTTCCTAACTGGGATCGACGATTCGTTTTGGTTATATTTAGGGGTCGTATTAGGTGTTGTAATCATTTTAGCGCCCTTTAATTTTCGGTATTCAAGAGTCATTTTAATGTATTGGCTAACACCTGGATTAAAGTTTGTGCCGTCACTGGCAGGTAAACGAGAAGAAAATCAGGGGTAAAATCAGGGAAAATACAGGAAAAAATCAGGAAAAAATCAGGAAAAAAATCAGGAAAAATTTTCTAAACCGCTTATTCAATTTTGGGGTGAATCTAAAATTATAATTTCAACTCTGCGATTTTTCAGTTTACCTTCATTGGTTTGATTACTTGCTATGGGTTGGCTGGCACCGAATCCTTTTGTAGTTATTTGACTGCTTTGCCTTCCTTTGGATACTAAATAGGTCTTCACTGCCTTCGCACGATTTTCCGATAAGGTTTGATTGAACGCACTCGGTCCAGTGGAGTCCGTATGCCCATTAATTTGAATTTTCCGAGATTTGTTTTTATTGAGAAGGCTCACGACTTTGTCGAGTTCTTTTTTTGCGGGCAAACTTAAATTGGCTGAATTAATGGCAAATAACACATCCGAAGACAAATTCACCAAAATCCCGTCTGAAGTCCTTGACGCATCCTTAAATTCGGTTTGAATGTGTTCCAAACCATCGTCTGTTCCATCAATAGTTACATAAGCGCCTAAGCCCGGCTGAACCGCGGTTTTTGTTTTGCATCCTGCGATAAACAAAACAGCGGGTAAAAACAGAAAGAGCATCGATAAAAGCGAAGTATTGGATTTAATGGAACTATAGGAATTTTGCATATCTCAGATATTTGGGTTTAACTGAGATATGCAAAATTCAGGCCGATTTAAATGAATTTACACGATTTCGACCTAAAACCACCAGTTTTTTACTAAATATTATTGTGTCGCATCATATGCTATTGAATCGTATCATATGCTATTGCACCGTACCTTATGCTATATCACCGCAACATATGCTATTGCACCGTACCTTTTAAATTTAAATGAATAAGAAACTCATCATGCACGACTTTTCTCCCTAAATCTTTGAAGAATTTTAATGATCCGTATTGAGAATCATGCAAGGTGCGATCCACGCGAATGCCTTTTGCGCTAGCCGAAAAAACACCATCTTTCACTTCAATTTCAGCAGGAAATGCAATCCGTTGAGCGATCCCTCTAATCACAATCTCCCCCACTACTGCTGCAAGATTATCATTTGCATAATCGATTTGCTTAATGCGAAACAAGGCAATTGGAAATTTACCAACATCGAAAAAATCGGCCGTTTTAAGATGATCTTCTAATCTTTTTGCGGTCTCGCCCTCTAAATCAGTCACCTGAATGCTTTCCATATTAATAGAAAATTCACCGGATACTACTTTCCCATCTTTCAATTCTAATACCCCGCTTTTCAAGGTAATCGTTCCTGTGTGACCACCGCCAAAAAACCGTTGGCCTTCCCAATCCACTTGAGAGTTCAACACATCCACTTTAACTTGTTGATTTTGTGCATAACCAAATTGATTAAAACCAGCCAACATCAAAACACAAATTCCCAAAACGATATTTTTCATGAAATTTTCAAATTTAAAATTGTTAAAACTGGGACAAACATAGTGATTTCTGGAAATAAATAAGAATGATTCTAAATAATTCGGAACGCTTTTGATTTTTTAACGTGAAGGAGAAAATAATTAACTCGATTTCTTTGTTTATTTGCCGAAGGATCTTATTTTTGGCTACGCTATACTAAATTATAAACTAACTTACGGAAATGGAATTTTTAGAACAAAACCTTATTTACCTTATTCCGGTACTGGGATTGGTAGGCATCGTTGTGATGATTGTAAAATCTGCATGGATTAACAAACAGGATGCCGGTGATGAAAACATGAGAACCCTTGCCGGGTATATTGCAGAAGGTGCTATGGCATTTTTGAAAGCGGAGTGGAAAATTCTATCTTACTTCGTAGTCATATCTGCCTTGCTATTGGCCTGGTCTGGTACTTTAATTGAAACATCCAGTTGGATGATCGCGATCTCATTTGTGATCGGAGCGTTCACTTCAGCATTTGCTGGGTATATCGGGATGAACATCGCGACAAAAGCAAATGTTAGAACGACCCAGGCTGCGAGAACGAGTTTAGCCCATGCTTTAAAAGTTTCCTTTACCGGTGGAACGGTGATGGGATTAGGTGTTGCTGGATTGGCCGTTTTAGTAATGGGTGCGTTATTTATTGTGTTCTACCAAATGTTTGTGATTAGCACAGGTGCAAGTGTGGACAGCGTTCAAATGGTTAAAGCCATTGAGGTGTTAGCCGGCTTTTCACTGGGTGCAGAATCCATTGCGCTTTTCGCGCGTGTAGGAGGAGGAATTTACACGAAAGCTGCGGACGTGGGAGCGGATTTAGTGGGCAAAGTAGAAGCAGGAATCCCAGAGGATGACGTTCGTAATCCGGCCACCATCGCTGATAACGTAGGCGACAATGTGGGCGACGTTGCGGGTATGGGAGCCGATTTATTTGGCTCTTATGTAGCGACCATTCTTGCTACCATGGTATTAGGACAAGAAATCTTATCGATTGATAAATTCGGCGGCATCGCTCCGATTCTACTTCCGATTTTAATCGCAGGCATTGGACTTTTGTTCTCCATTATAGGAACGCTTTTTGTTAAAATCAAAAACGATCAAGGAAATGTACAAAGCGCCTTAAACACAGGGAATTGGGCATCCATCGTTTTAACGGCCATAGCATCCTATTTTATAGTGATTTGGATGTTGCCTGAACAACTTGAATTAAGAGGTTATTCTTTCACTTCTACAGACGTATTTATTGCGATTGTAATTGGTTTGATCGTTGGAGCGCTGATGAGTATGTTAACGGAATATTATACTGCCATTGGCAAACGTCCGGTTAATTCTATTATTAAACAATCATCAACAGGACATGCGACCAATATTATTGGAGGATTGTCAGTAGGAATGGAATCCACCTTATACCCTACCATTGTATTAGCTGCTGGTATTATTACCTCCTATTCATTTGCTGGATTATATGGAGTGGCGATCGCTGCTACAGGTATGATGGCGACTACTGCAATGCAATTAGCCATCGATGCATTTGGCCCAATTGCGGATAATGCAGGCGGAATCGCAGAAATGAGTGGTTTACCAAAAGAAGTTCGTGAACGTACTGATATTTTAGATGCTGTTGGAAATACAACTGCAGCCACAGGTAAAGGCTTTGCGATCGCTTCGGCAGCCTTGACTTCTCTCGCTTTATTCGCAGCTTTTGTGGGCGTATCTGGTATTTCTGCGATCGACATCTACAAAGCACCGGTGCTGGCTTCCTTGTTGGTAGGCGCGATGATTCCATTTATCTTTTCATCCTTAGCGATCGCTGCAGTAGGTCGTGCTGCGATGGCGATGGTGGAAGAAGTAAGAAGACAGTTTAAAGAGATTCCAGGAATTATGGAATACAAGGCAAAACCTGAGTACGATAAATGTGTAGCCATTTCAACAAAGGCTTCTTTAAGAGAAATGATGTTACCAGGAGCCATCGCGCTTATCGTTCCTATATTAGTTGGATTTGGATTTAAAGGAGTATTTCCTGATACCTCATCCGCTGAGATGTTGGGAGGTTTATTAGCTGGTGTTACCGTATCAGGTGTTTTAATGGGTATGTTCCAAAACAATGCTGGAGGTGCTTGGGATAATGCTAAAAAATCTTTTGAAGCAGGCGTTGAAATCAATGGAAAAATGGAATACAAAGGTTCAGATGCGCACAAAGCATCCGTAACTGGAGATACCGTAGGTGATCCATTTAAAGATACATCCGGGCCATCCATGAATATTTTAATTAAATTAATGTCTATCGTTTCGTTGATTATCGCTCCTCACATTAACATTGGTGGAGGAATTCATGCCTCGAATCAAGACAAAATCGAATTGGAAAACAAGGTGGTTTTAGTCGAGCAAACTGCTCAAGAAACAGCAGCAAACACATTTAAATATATGAATTAAAATCAAGGAACTTTTGATTTTATAATTAAAAAAAACCAGAAACAATGCCGATTTCCTTGGAAATCGGCATTTTCTTTAATCTGCATTTTCCATTTTTATTTTAGGTATACAATTAGCTTTGTATATTTACTGTCCTAACCCCAGTTAACATGGCTTTAAATTACGTTTGGGTATCCTTTTTCTTAATTGCCTTTTTGGTTGCACTCATAAAATTAGTCTTCTTCGGGGACTACGATGTGTTTCAACGCATTGTTAATTCACTTTTTGATAGTGCAGCCACTGCAGCGACCATTTCATTAGGCTTGATCGGGATGATGACCTTTGCCTTGGGCATTATGAAAATTGGAGAACGAGGCGGCATGATTGCACTTTTTTCTAGATTAGTCGGACCGTTTTTTAACAAATTGTTTCCTGAGGTGCCCAAAAACCACCCAGCTTTGGGCTCCATATTAATGAATTTTTCTGCAAATGCCCTCGGACTGGACAACGCTGCTACTCCCCTGGGACTAAAAGCCATGAAAGAACTTCAAGAAATCAATCCTATAAAGGACACGGCTTCGAATGCCCAAATCATGTTTATCGTATTAAACGCATCGAGCTTAACCTTATTACCGATATCCATTATGGCATACCGGCAAGAAGCTGGGGCGGCGGATCCATCAGATGTGTTTTTACCCATCTTATTAGCCACATTTTTTTCCACCCTGGTCGCCTTGATCATGGTATCCATTTATCAAAAGATCAATTTATTTCAAAAGACTATTTTACTGTACTTAGGGGGCTTAACGGTATTCGTTGGCAGCACTCTTTACTATTTTTCTACCTTACCTCAAGAGGAAATCAGCATGATTTCAAAGGTATTAAGCAATGTGATTTTATTTGGATTATTTGTTTCCTTTATCGCATTGGCCCTGTTTAAAAGAATCAATGTCTACGAAAGTTTTATAGAAGGCGCGAAAGAGGGTTTCGATGTAGCCATCAAAATCATTCCTTATTTAGTGGGTATTTTAGTAGCCATTGCAGTGTTTAGAGCATCCGGCACGATGGATTATTTAGTGGGTGGCGTGAGCGCAATGATTGCCTGGTTTGGCATGGACACCTCCTTTGTAGAAGCTTTGCCAGTAGCCTTCATGAAACCCTTAAGTGGAAGCGGCGCAAGAGGATTAATGGTGGAATTAATGCACACAAATGGAGCAGATCAATTTGCTTCCAGGGTAGCTTGTGTGATCCAAGGCTCCACAGAAACGACCTTCTACGTGCTTGCCGTTTACTTCGGTTCCGTGGCAATCAAAAAAACAAGGCATGCACTTCCATGTGCTTTGATTTCTGAATTAGCGGGAGTAGTGGCAGCGATCATCGTGGCTTATGTGTTTTTTGGATCTTAATCATGATCGAATTATCTAGTATTTATCTTTGATTATCCTTACTAATTATCTAAGTTTGCAGCGTATTAACTCCACATTGAATGTCCGATTCCGCAGTAAATAATACCCATTCGCCGTTTAGACACATCAAACGCGCAGCTTGGAAAGATTTAAATGGAGTCATCTCACATTTGTTTTCCGAAAAGGATATCAGCGATCTACGCGCTTTAAATGAGCCTTTAACGCTAAAAGAGATCGAAGAGATCTATTTTCCGTTAAGCCATTTATTAAAGATCCACATGAAGCATTATTGGGAGTTACATCAGGATGTGGATGGATATTTTAATAATAGCACGAAACGATTGCCATTTGTCATTGGCATTGCGGGCAGTGTAGCGGCAGGCAAAAGTACGACCGCACGTGTTCTGCAGCGCGTGTTATCCTTAGGCAACCCACAATTAAAAGTGGATTTAGTCACTACGGATGGTTTTTTGTACCCAAATAAAGTTTTAATCGAACGCGGCATATTAAACCGAAAAGGTTTTCCTGAAAGCTACGACACTAAGCGTTTACTTTCTTTTTTATCCGCATTAAAATCGGGTCAAAAGCATTTAAAAGCGCCGGTTTATTCTCATTTAGAATACGATGTCTTGCCGTATGAAGAACATTTAATCGACCAACCCGACGTGCTCATATTAGAGGGCATTAATGTACTTCAAGTAAACATGGCCTCGAAAAAAAAAGAAGCCAGGGTATTTGTCTCGGACTTTTTTGATTTTTCCATCTATGTTGATGCGAAAAGAGAGCATCTTAAAGAATGGTATATAGATCGGTTTGAATCTCTGCGTCAAACAGCCTTCCAAAACCCCCAATCCTATTTTCATAAATTTGCCAATTTGCATGTCGATGAAAGCCACAAAATGGCACAGGATATTTGGGAAGAAATTAACAAACCAAACCTACTCAAGAACATAGAGCCGACGAAATACCGGGCGAATCTGATCTTAAAGAAAGGGAAATACCATCAGGTTAAGTGTGTGAAAATTAGGATGATTTAATTTGAAATTTATGCATTTTATTTTTTTTCAGTTTCAAATGTTTGCGCAGCGTCAAACGCTAAAACTGTGCGATAAATAGCATCTCGAATATGACTTTTTCGCATTTTATTCTTCCCATGAAGATTTAGACTTAATTTGAAATGCACTTCGTTATGCGTCACGGAAACCACTTTAAAATCTACACTATCTTTTATAACAGCTTCTTTTAATTCTAAAACCACTTTTTCTAAATCAGCTTGTAGTTGTTGAACACGATGCGCGCTATTCAGTGGTAAGGTAAAATCGATAACCATTTTGCGTGCATTTTCCATGGTTTGATTGACGATATTCGCTGTAAAGGCAGAGTTATTTGGGATTAAAACGGCGTCATCATCTTCATTTTTCACCACAATATTTGACAAGGTAATGTCAATAATTTTACCATGATCATTCCCAATGCGTATAAAGTCGCCTAATGAAAACCGATCCGAAAACAATATCAGTAAGCCTGATATCATGTTGGTAATATAATCCTTAAATAATAATGCGATCGCCATAGCCACTAAGGTAATACTCGTTAAAAATTCCTTTGGATTAATGTTAATGGCCAACATAATTCCCAGAATAATAAACACTACATTTAATATCCCTGCTATCTGATTAATTCCCATCAAAGCATTGTTTCGCATTCGATTATTATTGTGGATTTTTCTACTATACCAAGAAATCAGCAAAAATCTTCCTATAGAGATTAATACACTCGCTGTTAAGAATGTATTTAGCCCATATGCCAGATTTGCTAACACTGGATAGTCCTGAAAAAATACGGTATATTTCGTAAGGGAATACCCGATGACGAAAACGAGAATGAGTTTAATGAGAAAGACAAGTTTTGAACTTAGTGTCATGAAGAGGAAATTAATAATTTTATAATAAAGAATTGACATTCTCGTCAAAAATAGCACTTATTTAATTCAAAAACTATTCGTAAATCCGTTAAAAATTTGTTATTTTCGCATGCGCACAGTATATGGCAATGCAGTATTGTTATAGGCATGTGCCATTTTTTGGTTGAACATTTGATTTATGGCTGAAGGAACAGAAAACGAAAATGAAATGACTCCGGCAAATGACCGGGTGATTCCTATTAATCTTGAACAGCAAATGAAATCGGCTTACATAGATTATTCTATGTCTGTCATCGTTTCACGTGCTTTACCCGATGTTAGAGACGGTTTAAAGCCGGTACACAGAAGGGTACTCTTTGGAATGTTGGATTTAGGTGTCACTAGCGGCAAACCTTATAAAAAATCTGCCCGTATTGTCGGTGACGTCTTAGGTAAGTATCACCCACACGGTGACTTGTCCGTATACGACACGATGGTTCGCATGGCTCAAGAATGGAGCTTAAGGTATCCCTTAGTAGACGGACAAGGTAACTACGGTTCAGTGGATGGTGACCCTCCTGCAGCTATGCGTTACACGGAAGCAAGATTGAATAAAATTGCGGAAGAATTATTAGCAGACATTAATAAAAACACCATTGACTACCAACTGAATTTTGACGATTCATTGGAAGAGCCTACGGTTTTACCTTCTAAAATTCCGAATCTATTAGTAAATGGAGCTTCCGGAATCGCTGTCGGGATGGCCACAAATATGGCGCCGCATAATCTTTCGGAAGTGGTGGATGGAATTGTCGCTTATATTGATAATAACGACATTGAAATTTCTGAATTAATGCAACACATTAAGGCACCTGATTTCCCTACTGGTGGTATCATTTATGGGTATTCAGGAGTACAAGAGGCCTTTATGACCGGTAGAGGTCGTATTGTAATGCGTGCCAAAGCAGAAATTGAGGTGACTAAAAACGATCGTGAACACATTATAGTGACTGAAATACCTTACCAGGTGAATAAGTCTACCATGATCGAGCGTACGGCTGAATTAGTCAACGAAAAGAAATTAGAAGGCATTTCGACGATTCGGGATGAGTCTGATCGTAACGGGATGCGCATTGTGTATGAGATCAAAAGAGATGCGAATGCATCCATTGTGTTAAACAATCTCTACAAATATACAGCTCTACAAACTTCTTTCAGTGTAAATAACATTGCGTTAGTCAATGGCCGACCGATGTTATTAAACTTAAAAGACATGATCAAACATTTCGTGGAACATCGTCACGAGGTGGTGGTTCGTAGAACGAAGTTTGAATTAGCGGAAGCGGAAAAAAGAGCGCACATCTTAGAAGGCTATTTGATCGCGATGGATCACTTAGATGAGGTGATTAAATTAATTCGTGCTTCGCAAACGCCTGAAGATGCTCGTGTAGGTTTAATGGAAAAATTTGGTTTATCCGATATTCAAGCCCGGGCCATCTTAGATATGACTTTAAGAAGGCTGACGAATCTTGAAAGGGATAAAATCAAGGAAGAATACGCTGAATTAATGAAAATGATTGAGCGTTTGAAAGCTATTTTGGACGATGAAGGATTGCGAATGCAAATCATCAAAGACGAAATGGTGGAAGTGAAAGAAAAGTATGGAGATGCTCGTCGATCGGTCGTGGTTCATTCTGCAGAAGACATGCGTATGGAAGACTTTATCGAAGATGAGGAGATTGTAATTACCATTTCGCACGAAAGTTATGTGAAACGTACTCCTTTAAGTGAATACAGAACTCAAGGTCGTGGTGGTAAAGGAGCTTTGGGCACCAATACGAAAGAAGAAGATTTCACCGAGCACATTATCACAGCGACTGCACATAATTATATGCTATTCTTCACTGAAACAGGTCGTTGTTTCTGGCTGAGAGCATTTGAAATTCCTGAAGGAAGCCGCACGTCGCGTGGAAGGGCCATTCAAAACATCATCAATATTCCTAAGGAAGAGAAAATTAAGGCCTACATCAAGGTTAAAAATTTAAAAGACCAGGATTATTTAGAAAATAACTTCATTATCATGTGTACCAAAAAGGGCACGATTAAGAAAACTTCTCTTGAAGCCTACTCTAGACCAAGAGCAAATGGTATCAATGCGATTACCATTAATGAAGGTGACCAATTATTAGAAGCATGCTTAACCAGTGGAAATAGTGAAATTCTAATGGCGCTACGCTCAGGCCGCGCGATTCGTTTCCCTGAATCTACGGTTCGTCCGATGGGAAGAACGGCTGCAGGGGTTCGCGGAATCACTTTGGATAGCGAAAAAGACGAGGTGGTTGGCATGATTAGTGTAGATAATGAAGAAGAAACGATCTTAGTTGTTTCAGAAAAAGGGTATGGAAAACGTACGGATCTGGAAGATTACCGCATCACAAATCGTGGCGGAAAAGGCGTGAAAACCATCAATGTTACTGAAAAAACTGGAGAGTTAGTAGCCATCAAAGGGGTAACGGATAACGATGACTTGATGATTATCAATAAATCAGGTATTGTGATTCGAATCGCTGTGAATGAATTAAGAGTGATGGGTCGTGCTACACAAGGTGTTCGATTAATTACCCTTAAAGGCGAGGATGAAATCGCTTCGGTAGCGAAAGTTGAACACGAAGAGATAGAAACAGAAGAAGTGAATGAACAAGAATAAAATTAAAAAGAATTTTATTACACTCATACCGGTGCTTATTGTTTGCCTTTGCGCATTCAATAGCACCGCTTTTGCTCAATCCAACCTGAAAGAAGGTAGAAATCAATACGCATTATATTCGAAATCTGGTGATCGAAAGCAGTTAGAGGCAGCAAGAAAGTTTGCAGATGACGCGTATACTACCCGTAGAGATACGACCAGCTTCAAAAACAACTTATTAAGGGCCTTGGTGTATAGCACCCTTTCTGTGGTGGACTCAAACAGAACACTAAAATATAGTGAAGATCCTCTGTCTACCGCACACCGTGCATTGGAAAAGCTGACAGATCGACAACTTTCCTATGAAAGTGAGCCTGAGATCAATCACGTCATTCGGAACTTAGCGAATGGTCATATCATCAGGGCGAACAAAGCCTTGGCTAAAAACAATCTTCAGGAAGCCTATTTTTCATTTAGAAAAGTGGATTCTATCGACGAGAAAATGTACCATGTTAAACCTAATTTAGCCATCTTAAGTGAAAAATTAGGATATGTGGATGAAGCCATCAATCGCTTTGAGGTATTAACAAATACTTCAAGGTCGTCAAAAGCCTCTTACATACATTTGTTAGCAGATTTATATGATAAAAAGGGAAACACGAATCAAGTAATTAAAACTTTGGAAAGAGGATTCGAGTACTATCCAGAGAATGCGAGCATCCTTTTTAGATTAATAAACACGTTTAAAAAAGAAAATTTACACGAAGCCATTGTTCCATTATTGGACCAGGCTTTCAAATTAGATCCAAAAAACATAGCTTTATATGAAATTGGAGCTTACGCTTATGAAAGCACTGGAAATATTGAAAAGGCAAAATTTTGTTACGAACAGATGATTGCTATTGACAAAAACAGTTATAATGGTAATTTTGGAGTCGGATTAATTTATTTAGAAAAATACATTCAAAACCCAAAAAACAGCACAAATCAACAAAACGCACAAGAGTACTTATTAAGAGCAAATCAAATAAATCCAACTGGCATCAATGCCCTGAAGTCTTTGGCTATTTTTTACCAAACAAAGGGTGATTATTTACAGTTGGAACGAGTAAACAACATTTTAGACCAACTTACATTAAATTAAACATGAAATTGAGATCAATTTTATCTTTGGCACTTTTGTTATTAACAACGGTAGCCTTTTCACAAACTAGCAATTTGCGAAAAGCAAAAACTAGTTACACTAAATTTTCGGATGTAAAATCAGTCGGGACTCCTCAGTTAGGGATGAATGATTTGAATACGGCCCATCAAGCATTGATTAAAGCGGTTGAACACGATAAAACAAAAGATCTGGCTGAAACTTGGGTATATTACGGTTTAGTGAATGGTGATTTAGCCTTATTAAATCAAGGTGATAAAGCTAAAGAATACTTTGACATCGCTGTAGATGCGATTGCGAAAGCAAAAGCTATGGACGCACAAAACGAGCACAGCGAAAACATCACTGCTTTATCTTATATTTTAGCTCAATACGAGTTAAATTTCGGAATTAAGGCATGGGAAGAGCAAGATTTCAAAGCGGCTTATGTTGGATTTGATAAAGCTGAAAAATTCATTCCTGGTGATACCACTTTATTATATTATGCTGGAGCGGCAGCAGTACAATCCCAGGATTACGATAACGCTTTAGCGAAATACATTAAGCTATTAGATGCTCCAGAGTTTTCAAGCCACAAACAAATCGTGTTAGACATTCCTCGTATTTTCTTAATGAAAACAGATACAGTAGAAGCTGTGAAATATGTAAATAAAGGAATGGAAATCTACCCAGAAGACACTGAGGTTGCTACGCAATATATTGAATACAACCTAATGGTAGGCAATGAGAAAGAAGTAATTGGTAGTATTGAAAATTTAGTGTCAAAAGACCCTAACAACAAACAATTATACTATTATTTAGGAATTGCTTATGGTTCTTCAGAAAATATAGATAAAGCGGAAGAAGCATACAGAAAAGCTTTATCAATCGATCCTGATTATGTAGATGCCAATATTAACTTAGGCGGATTGATCTTGAATAAAGGTATTGATAACTGGAATATTGTAAATAATCAACGCGATATCACACAACAGCAATACGATGCAGAAATTGAAAAAACTTTTGCAATTTTTGACTCGGCTTATCCGTATTTACAAAAAGCAGTAGATTTGAATGACACGAACTTAATCGCGCTTGCAAACCTTCAGAAATATTATCAAATTAAAGATAATCAAGAAAAGGCAGCAGAATTACAAGCTAAAATTGATGCTTTAGGCGGATATTAATCCCTATTAAATAGATAAAACAAAAAATGCTATCCATCTGGATAGCATTTTTTTTTGTCTTATATCGAACTTAATAAACGTTCGGTAGTGTGAATGATTTGAAATATTTTGAAATTAAATACGTTGACGAACTGCTTCGTATAAAACGATTCCGCTGGCAACGGATACATTTAAAGAACCGATCTCACCGTACATAGGGATTTTCGCCAAATCATCGCTCACGCGAATTAAATCATCGCTTACCCCACTTTCCTCAGACCCCATAATGATGGCAGTCGGTCCAGTGAAATCGACATCATAAATTAAATCCTTTGTCTTTTCAGTACATACCACAACTTTAACCCCTGATTCTTGAAGAAATTTAACTGTTTTAGAAAGGCTGTCTTCTCTACACACCTGAATTTTATAAAGTGCTCCAGCAGAAGTCTTAATGGTGTCTGGATTTATTTCAGCAGATCCTTTGCTTGGAACTACCAATGCATGCACCCCTGAACATTCAGCACTTCTTGCGATCGCACCCAGATTTCTTACATCCGTAATTCCGTCTAAAATCAAGAATAGCGGCACTTCACCCTTCTCAAAAATAATAGGCAAGACATCTTCCACCCGTTGGTAGGCGATTGGAGAAATCACCCCGATGACACCTTGGTGATTCTTCCTTGTAATGCGATTTAATTTTTCGATGGGAACTTGCTGATAGCTAATCCCATGTTCTTTAATCAATTGCTTTAATTCATTCAATAAAGGACCTGATAGCCCCCGTTGAATAAACAATGATTCTATTTCTTTTCCGCTTTCAATGGCTTCCATTACCGCTCGAATGCCATAAACCTGCTGATTTGTTTCTCGCTTCTCGCGTTTAAAATCTCGTTGCTCAGTTCGGTATTCGGAACGATGCGATGATCGGTGCTCATTTCGGTGTTCGGATCGACGTTCGTACATATTAATAATTTTATGCGAAATTACAGAATAATCCTGGATAATTGGCAATTTGTTATTCAATACTCAATCCGTACCTTTGCAAGTAGTACATGGTTAGAGCAGCAGATCTTTTCGAAGTCAATTCAGCAAATTTTAAAGAAATCACCCTGGAGGTATTTCGTTACCAGGCAAAAAATTGTGCTGTATACGCAGATTATATTAAATTTTTAGGTCGAAATCCCGAAAAAATCGACCAAATAATAGACATACCATTCTTACCAATCGAGTTTTTTAAAACGAAAAAAGTAACGGCTGTTCCGGATGAAACTGCCATCATTTTCAGCAGTTCGGGTACAACGGGAATGCAACAAAGCGCCCATTATGTCCATGATTTAACCCTATACAACCAAAGTTTTCAAAAAGCGTTTGAACGATTCTACGGGAATCCATCGGAGATCACCATTTTAGCGCTGCTCCCTTCCTATTTGGAACGCACGGGTTCCTCATTAATCTATATGGTGGACGCCCTCATTCAGCAAAGCAAACAGCCTGAAAGCGGGTATTTTATCCATAATTTTTCTGATTTACACGATGCACTTTTGAGCCTAAAAAAGAAAGGTACGAAGACCCTTCTCATCGGCGTCACCTATGCACTTTTAGACTATATAGAAGCCTATTCAGGGCACGAATTTCCAGACTTAATCGTGATGGAAACCGGAGGCATGAAAGGAAGAAGAAAAGAAATGATTCGCGAAGAAGTGCATGCACACTTAACCCAAGGTTTTGGTGTGAAAAAAATTCATTCAGAATACGGAATGACTGAATTATTATCCCAAGCCTACTCCGATGGGGACGGACGGTTTACTTGCCCCCCCTGGATGAAAGTTATGATTCGAGACACCAATGATCCATTGAGCTATTTGCCACAGGGCATGACTGGAGGGATCAACGTGATCGATTTAGCGAACCTCCATGCTTGCAGTTTTATTGCGACGCAAGACTTAGGTAAAACCTACGACGACGATACTTTTGAAGTATTAGGAAGATTTGACCACAGCGATATTCGAGGTTGTAACCTATTGATCGCTTAGTTGGTAGCCCAAATTTATTTAGATGAGTTTAAACATGATTAGATTTATTTAAATTCCTTTTGCGCAGCAAATTTCTTATCCAACCACCACATTCGAATCAACAGCAGAATTCCAATAAAGAAAAATACAGCTAAGCTCAATGCAGAATTTCTAATATTGCCCGTGATTTGTTCGATCGCCGCGAAGGAAAACAATCCGCAAACAATGGCGATTTTTTCAGTCACCTCATAAAAACTAAAAAACGAAGCCGTATCCTCCGTGCCTTCAGGAATTAATTTAGAATAGGTCGATCTAGACAAAGATTGGATTCCGCCCATCACGAGGCCGACAAGTGAAGCTAATATATAAAATTCATACTCGGTTTGAATCGTATAGGCAGCGAAGCAAATTCCCATCCAAATGCTCACTACCAGAATAAGTACGCGCACATTCCCAATAAAGGTTGAAAGCCAAGACATGAGTTTCGCACCCAGAATGGCCACGAGTTGAATCAGTAAAATGGTTCCAATTAATTTAGTCGTTCCTAATTGTAATACCTTTTCTCCGAAGGCAGCCGCCACGACCATCAAGGTTTGTACCCCAATGGAATAGAAAAAATAAGCCGGCAAAAAGTTCCTGATTTCTCTTATTTGCTTTACCTTATTAAACACAATTAGAAGCTCTTCAAATCCCTTTTTAAATATTTTTGTATGTAGGGTTTGATTGTTTACAGGATCTTGCGGTAATTTTTTAAACGGAATTTGCGCAAAGCTCATCCACCAAATCCCGACTAATAAAAAGGAAATTCGGGGAGGAAGACTTGGATCTGAAATGCCAAACCATTCAGGCTTTAAAATAAGGATAAAACAAATGATTTGTAAGGTTACACAGCCGATATATCCATAAGAAAAACCCAATGCACTCACCTGATCTTGCCGTTCTACACTGGCGATCTGAGGCAAATAGGAATTATTAAATAACAAACCTCCAATATATCCGATCGCCGCAAACACAAAGCAGATGATCCCCCATTCAAGGGTTTCCAGCTTAAAAAAGAACAACCCACAACATGCTGCTCCACCCAAATAGGTGAAAAACTTCATGAACATCATGCGATTTTGCTTATAATCTGCGACTGCGGATAGCATCGGCAAGAGAAAAGCCATGATGAGATAGGCAAAACCCAACGCAAAATTAGATAAAGCGGTATTGACGACCGGAATTCCAAAAAAATGAACCACGTCACCGTTCATTTGTGTGTACGTGATCGCGTTGTAATAGGCTGGAAAAATCGTTGAGGTAATGACCAAATTATAGACCGAATTCGACCAATCAAACATCGCCCAAGCACGGATGGTGGGTTTATGATCTTTCTTTAATGCATCCATAGTATGTCGTGTACGTTTAGGTTTTTGATACAGCAAAAGACTGAAGTGATTTGGCGATAACAAATCCAGAAGCCCAGGCCCATTGAAAATTATATCCGCCTAACCAGCCAGTCATGTCCACGGCTTCCCCTCCGAAATACATCCCTGGAATGTCCTTTGCCATTAAAGTATCCGGATGAAGCGAATCTGTTGCGACCCCTCCTCGCATCACTTCTGCTTTATCGTAGCCTTTATCGGAGGCGGGTTTTACTTCAAATTTATGAATGTTTTTGGAGATCAAAGTAGCATCTGCTTTACTTAATGAAGCTATTTTGGTGTCCAAAGGCAGCAATTGGCACAAAGCGTCTATTAAACGTTTAGAAAAATAGTCCTTTAATAATTGGTGAACTAATTTTCGACCACCATTTTCGCGCTCTTCCTTGATTAATTGGGCGATGTCTTGCTGAGGCAACAAGTTGATAAAAATCGACTCTCCTGCTCTCCAATACGATGAAATTTGCAGAATGGCAGGGCCGCTCAGCCCCCAGTGGGTAAATAATATTTGCTCCTCAAACGATATTCTTGCATTGCTGACACGTGCGAATACGGTATTGCCTGAAAGTGCAGCATACCATTCGGCATTTTTTCCGGTAATGACTAAGGGTACCAATGCAGGAGCTGTAGGAACGATGGGTAAACCAAATTTTGAAGCGGTTCTAATGGCAAAATCAGATGCTCCCAATTTGGCCACCGGCAATCCGCCTGAAGCAAATACTACTTGCTTCGCGGTGAAAATCTGCTCGGTTCCCTGGACTTCTGTATGAATGACGAAATTCGAGTCGTCTTTCGTCACTTCCTTCACTAACGCATTTAACAGGACGGTTTGAGAAGTTTCTCGAAGAATTCTTTCGAATACTGCGACGATATCTTTCGCTTTATTTGTCGTGGGAAATAATTGGCCAAGAGTTTTTTCCTGACCATAAATGTCGTTCGATTCAAAAAAATCAATGGTATCTTGTACGGACCATTGTTCGAAGATTGGAGCAGAAAATCCAGGATCGTTGGACACAAAATTGGCCGGCGTGGTATGAAGATTGGTGTAATTACATCGACCTCCACCGGATATCAATATTTTTGCCCCCAAACGATCATTTCGCTCCAACAGCAAAACCTTTTTACCCATACGCCCTGCCTGCGCTGCACACATTAATCCACAAGCTCCTCCACCAATAATTACGGCGTCAAAATCTTGCTGAATATTCATGCGGGCTTGCATCACTTTCGGTCGGCTTACATGCGATCTGGAACGCCAATTCCTAACAATTTCATGCTTTTACCTATTACAGCGGCTGTGGCTGCTGACATCAATAGGCGGAAATCCCGAACAGCTTCCACTTCAGCCTTTAAAATGGTCTCTTCGTGATAAAACTTATTAAATGTTTTCGCTAATTCATAGGCGTAATTCGCCACGATCGCCGGACTAAAATCTTTTGCAGCACTTGCAATCGTGTTGGAATAATTGCTTAATTGTTGGATTAAGTCTAGTTCAGATGGTGTTAAAGTACGATCACCAAATAAGGAAACCGCATCCACTCCTGTCTGTTCGATGGTTCCAAATGAACTGCCTAAATCCCTACCTTTCGATAATACAGATTGAATTCTTGCGTGTGTATACTGAATGAATGGTCCGGTATGCCCTTGAAAATCGATGGATTCTTTGGGGTCAAACAAAAGGCGTTTCTTCGGCTCGACTTTTAACAAAAAGTATTTTAGAGCGCCCATCCCCACCATTTCGTAGAGGGCATCTTTTTGTTCTTCGCTCAAACCTTCGGTTTTACCCAACTCTTCAGTACGTTGTTTTGCGGTTTGGTACATTTCATCCATTAAATCATCCGCATCCACCACGGTTCCTTCTCTGGATTTCATCTTGCCTGAAGGTAAATCCACCATGCCGTATGATAAATGGTAGAGGCCATTTGCCCAAGATTTTCCCAGCTTTTTTAGAATCTCAAAAAGCACTTTAAAGTGATAATCTTGCTCGTTTCCAACCACGTATATAGATTCCTCAACTTGGAAATCATTGAATTTTAATTCAGCCGTCCCCAAATCTTGTGTAATGTACACCGAGGTTCCATCCCCTCTTAATACCAACTTCTCGTCCAAGCCTTCAGCAGTTAAATCAATCCAAACCGATTGATCCTCTTTTTTAAAGAACACTCCTTTTTGCAAGCCTTCTTCGATAATGTCCTTACCAAGAAGATAAGTATCCGATTCATAATAGAACTTATCAAAGTCAACGCCCAAACGGTTATAACTCGCTTCGAAACCTTCATACACCCATCCATTCATGGTTTTCCAAAGTTGAATGGTCTTCTCATCGCCTGCTTCCCATTTTTGCAACATTTCTTGGGCAGCTTTAATCAATGGCGCTTCTTTCTTTGCGTCATTTTCCGCCATACCTTGGCTTTTCAGGGCATCGATTTCTTTTTTATAGGCTTGGTCAAATAACACATAATATTTACCTACTAAATGATCGCCTTTTAAACCAGATGAGGCTGGTGTCTCGCCATTTCCCCACAGTTTCCAAGCCAACATAGACTTACAAATGTGAATGCCTCTGTCATTTACTAAATTCGCTTTAATGACATCATATCCATACGCTTTTAATATTTCCGACACCGAGTATCCCAATAAATTATTGCGGATATGTCCAAGGTGGAGCGGCTTATTTGTATTAGGTGATGAATACTCTACCATCAAAGATTTTCCATTGGCAGGAAAATTGCCATAGTTAGGCTTTGCAATGGTATTTTGTAGTATTTGTACCCAAAACAGATCGGTTAAAACAAGATTTAAGAATCCTTTAACCACATTAAAGCGACTGATTTCAGGAAGATTATTTTGTAAATATTCTCCTAAAATATTCGCTGTTTCTTCTGGGGATTTTTTAGAAAATCGAGTGATTGGGAAAACCACAATGGTCAATTGACCTTCGAACTCTTTTCGAGTTTCTTGCAATGTAATGTTTTCGCTCTCTATTTTTTGTCCGAAAAGCTCCTGAGTACCAGCTTTTACCGTTGAAATTAACTTATCTTGAAAATGATCTAACATAAACACTTTATCTATTTAGGAATTCATTCCTAAAACATATCTTTGCCAAACTTAGATAAATTTATTTAAAAAGGAAATTTGATAATTGAAAATGCAAAGTTACCAGGAATTCCTTGACCTTAGCGTCGGCTTCCCTCAAGACGGTTTTGACATCATTGAGGATGAATTATTTTTCCATGATCTGAATTTAATGGAGATGATTGAAACCTATGGGACCCCCCTACGTTTCACGTACATACCATTAATCAGTAAAAAGATTCAACAAGCGAAAATATTATTTCAAACGGCTATATTAAAACACAATTATAGAGGCAGCTACATGTACTGTTATTGTACGAAAAGCTCCCACTTTAGACACGTGGTGGAAGAAGCCTTAAAAAATGATATCCACCTTGAAACGTCTTCAGCGTTTGACATGCCTCTGATTGATGCTTTGGAGAAAAAAGGGGTGTTAAACAAAGACATTACCGTTATTTGTAATGGTTTTAAAACCTATCAATACAAGCAATACATTGTGGATATGATCCACGATGGGTATAAAAACATTATCCCGGTTTTGGATAACAAGGAAGAATTCAACATCTATGACGATGAAATTGAATTGGATGAACCGTGTAATTTAGGGATTCGAATAGCGGCTGAAGAACAACCGAACTCTGAATTCTACACTTCCCGATTAGGCATTCGTTTAGAAGATGTGCTTGAATTCTACAACAATAAAATTGCAGATAACCCGAACTTTAAAGTAAAGCTTTTACATTTCTTTATCAATTCTGGGATCTCTGACACGCCGTATTACTGGAATGAATTAGAGAAATATGTCACCCTGTATTGTAAATTCAAAAAAATCAATCCGGATTTGGACACCTTAGACATCGGTGGAGGTATGCCGTTCAAAGATTCTTTGGTACACGATTTTGATTATGAATACATGGTGAACGAAATTGTGAATCGCATCAAACAAATCTGTGCAGTTCACGACGTCATGGAACCTGATATTGTCACTGAATTCGGAAAATACACCGTAGCAGAAGCTTCGGGTATTTTGTACAAGGTTTTGGGCAGAAAACAACAAAATGACCGTGAAAAATGGTTGATGTTAGATGGCTCGTTTATTACGAATTTACCAGATGTTTGGGCCCTGAACCAAAAATACATTCTATTACCTATAAATAATTGGGATTTTGAATATGAACGTGTAAATTTGGGTGGTATTACATGCGATGGACAAGACTATTACAGTCAGGAAGCGCATATGAATAACGTATTTATGCCGAAAACAAGAAAGGTGCAATACATTGGATTTTTCCATACCGGCGCCTATCAGGAAGTTTTAAGCGGTTATGGTGGAATTCATCACTGCTTATTACCGTCCCCAAAACATGTTTTAATCCGCAGAAATCGCGATGAAACATTTAATTTTGAGGTTTTTGGTGAAGAGCAAAACAGCAAGCAAGTGTTACGCTTGCTCGGCTACAACTAAATAGGACCAAAATGCACAGCCATGGCTAAAAGAATAAACACATTAAGCAGCTTCATTCCGGTGATGCTGCTTTCTTTTTTATTAGTGAACTGTACGAATAAAAAAGAAATTAACGAACGCATTGCGCTTAATGAGATTACGTACCACCTGGAAAATTTTCCTGTTTACGAAACAGCAGAATTTGCCTACGGCGAAGTAAAATTTAGCAAAAAAAACGAAGCTGATCTGCTTGACGTGTACGAAACCTTAGAAAAATATGGATACATAAGGTTAGATATATTAAAAGAAAGAAAGAAATTTTTATCCAGCGATAGCATCTTTACTTACGACGTGTTTTTGACGGAGAAATCCATTCCATATGTCACCAAAAAAACCGAAAAAACGGCTACGGTTAAAACGTATGAATATGTGATCGATGAATCGGAGTCGGTGATTCTTGAACAAACCGGCAAGAATCGAGTAAAGGCAACTGTTACGCTGAAACAACAAGAAACGGATTTTGCGCCTTTAGCGAAAAAGAACCGCGCCTCCAGTGCATCTTTTTTAAAAAAGTCGTATAATTTTAGATTCGATGAAACCATCGGATGGTCGATTGTTCCTTAATTACTTGATCTTTTTTAGCTTAAACAGCAGTAAAATTTACGATACAAAACACAAGAAATCATGCCCTTAATTGGGCATTTTTTATTACCTTAACCCCATGAAAGGACTCAGTACATTCATCACGTTTCAAGCATTGTTATCGACGATTTCGGGCATTATGATGGCGAACATGTCATGGATAGGAAAAGTAAGCATCTTCTTGCTTTATCGCGATTATGGAATATTAAAAAGTTGGTGGAAAACAGCGCTATTGTTATTTGGAATTCAACTTTTAATCATTTTCATCTTATGGTTAAGCAAACGCCTCTTGCCTAATTTTGTGAGTGTAATCATTGCCATTTTACTCTTGATTTGTGTTGGAATTGGTGCCTACTACACGTATTTGGACTTCACGACGACCTCCCATCGTTTATTAAAAAGTTCCTTTCATTTCGGTGGATATCTTTTTTGGGTGGCTTGCGCAATGACTTGTTTGTATTTCATTTTTGGCAAAATAAAACGTAATTTTCCCGCCAATTCGCTGAGCGATCCGATTCAGAACACTGCTGAATAACCGTTAACTAGACATTATTTTAACAATTTAATTGCCATGCAAACTAACAAAACCTTTATTGCATCGATCTTTATATTTCTCTTGGTTTTTTCCGCAAATACAAGTTTTGCGCAGCAAAAAAGCAAAGTAGATAGTACTAAATTATTAAATGACCTTAAAACATTAGCCTCGGTAGAATTTGCAGGCAGAAAACCGGGTACTCCAGAACATCAGAAATCGGTGGATTACATCCTCGATCGATTTGAAAAGTTAAACCTTCAAAAATTTAACGGCTCTTATATTCAAGAATTTTCGATCAATGATTCCTTAACAGGGAAAAACTTAATCGCTTATATTCCAGGGAAATCAGAAAAAGCCATCGTTATTTCGGGGCACTACGATCATATTGGATTTCGTAGAGGGGAATTGCACCCTGGCGCGGATGACAATGCAAGTGGAGCGTCTGGTTTGTTAGCGATTGTGGCCTATTTTGCGGACAAAAATCCAGAACACACGCTGATTTTTGCTTCTTTTGATGCGGAAGAAATGGGTTTGCGCGGAGCAAGGCATTTTGTAGAACAACCTCCTGTCGAGCTGAAAAATATCGTATTAAACATTAACCTGGATATGATTAGTCGTAACGATCAAAGTCGTTTAGTGGCGGCAGGCACGCACCACACGCCTTCCTTATTGCCATTTATTGAAAATGGAAGTACGGAATTTATTCAATTAGTGGCTGGATACGATGTCCCAGGTACGGGTAGAAATGATTGGACCATGCAAAGTGACCAAGGTGCTTTTTTTAGAAAAAATATTCCTTTTATCTATTTTGGTGTGGAAGATCATCCAGATTACCATACGCCGAGAGACACCTTTGAGAATATTCAGCCAAAGTTCTTTTATGAAGCGACAAAAGCCGTTTTAGACGTGATCATTGAAATTGATCAGCATTTTAAAGGTTGATCAGCACTTATAAAGGTTGATTAGCGCTTTAAAGGCTGATTAGCACTTTTAAAGGTTGATTAGCGCTTTAAAAATTAATTTGTACTTCAAAATTCATTAACTGTTCATTCAGGCAATCTTTAATCATTCGCATTTCCAAAAAATATATACAGAAAACCATTTAAATTAATCATCGATGAGTACGTTTGTGAAAGGGATCAAAGAGTTTTTTCAATCAGAGTCTATAGGAGGAATCATCCTATTAAGTTGTGTGGTGATTTCACTAATTATTGCCAATTCTCCCTTAGGAGCGGACTTTGAAAGTTTATTAGCGAAGGAAATTGGGTATCATTCCGAAAGTATTCATCTGAATTATTCCATCCTTTTGTGGATCAATGATGGTTTAATGGCCATCTTCTTTTTGATGGTCGGCTTGGAGATCAAAAGAGAATTAGTAAACGGCCAACTGTCTTCGCCAAAACGGGCCATATTTCCGATTTTAGCGGCTATAGGCGGGGTTGCTGCGCCAGCCTTAATCTATGTGCTGTTTAATTCAGGCACTGAAACAGCGTCTGGATGGGGGATTCCAATGGCGACAGATATCGCATTCTCCTTAGCGATTATTAATATGTTAGGGCGAAAAGCTCCATTGTCTCTTAAGATATTCTTAGCGGCCTTAGCTATTGTGGACGATTTGATCGCGATTTTAGTGATAGCAATATTTTATAACTCCAATCTTCAAGTTACTTATTTATTATTAGGATTGGCCATATTCGCACTGCTCCTTGTATTCAATAGAATGGGAGTAAAAAAGTTGTATTTCTACTTAATTCCAGGGTTATTTATATGGTATTTTATCCATCATTCTGGAGTCCATGCTACCATTGCTGGGGTATTAGTCGCGATGAGCATTCCTACTAAAGTATTTACAGGTGATACGGAATCTCCATTAATCAAATTGGAGCACCTTTTAGTGAAACCAGTCAATTTCCTAATCATGCCGCTGTTTGCATTAGTCAATACGAACATTGTAATCGAATCCGAAATGTTCGCGGGATTAGTGACCCCCCTTGGACTTGGAATTATGGGTGGATTGATCATTGGAAAACCGCTCGGTATTAGTTTAATCTGTTGGTTAACGGTCAAGTTGAAAATTGCTGATCTACCAGAAAAAGCAAATTTTGGTCAGATTGTAGGCGTAGGCATGTTAGCGGGTATAGGATTTACCATGTCTATTTTCATTGCTATCTTGTCTTTTGCGGGGCAAGATTTCATCCTGGCTGAGGCAAAAATTGCCGTCCTATTGGCATCCTTAATTTCAGGTATTTTAGGATTTGCATTATTAAGTATGTTGAGTAAAAAGCCAAATAATAGTTAAAGTGCATTTAAAAAAATTTGGAATTTAAATCAATTTTAATAACTTTGGTAAATAGTGCCAATATAAATCAGGAATTTACAATCATTTCAGCATATGAAATTATCTAATAGGAGAAGCTTTTTAAAGTCCAGTATTGGGTTATCTGTGGTCACAGTTGCGAGCACCGCTTTAGGCGTGAATCCTTTAAGCAGTTTAGTGTCTTGCAGTTCACCTGAAAAACAAAATACTGGTGGTTTATTAGCAAATTTTGAACAAGAACCTCTTCCCTATTCATACGATGCATTAGAGCCATTCATTGATGCGCGCACCATGGAAATTCATTATAGTAAACACCATGCTGCTTACGTTACGAATGCAAATGATGCGATTCAGGAAGAGTCCATTTCTGCTGGTTCCGTTGAAGAATTCTTTGCTAACATTTCCAACTATTCTACAAAAGCAAGAAACAATGGTGGTGGTGCTTGGAACCATAGTTTTTTCTGGAAATCCATGCAAGCAGCTAAAGAAAATAATGCGCCGACTGGTGATTTGTTAGCAGCCATTGAAGCATCTTTTGGAAGTTTTGACGAATTTAAAACTGCATTTGCTGCTGCAGGTGCTTCTCGATTTGGTTCTGGCTGGGCTTGGTTAGTGAAAGATGCAGATGGGTTGAAAATTGGTTCTACTCCAAATCAAGATAACCCATTAATGGGAGATGCAGAAATAAAAGGCACTCCATTACTTGGAATCGATGTATGGGAACATGCATATTATTTACACTACCAAAACAAAAGAGGTGAATACATCTCGAATTGGTGGAACTTAGTAAATTGGGACTTTGTAGCTGCCCAATATGCTTCATAACTTTAGGATCTTATTTGTTTTATAATAATAAGGGAGTGACGTGAGTCGCTCCTTTTTTTTGACATTTTTTCAGAAAAAACGATCCTAAAGCGCCAAATTGACAGAAGATTGAATTTTTAAAAGCCATTTCGACTGATTTAAGAAAAGGATGCATCGTGGTATTTATTTTGACGGAATTTAATAGAATTTTGTTAATACATTTTGCAATAAGAATACTATGAATTTTAATAATTATACAATAAAAGCTCAAGAAGCAATTCAAAAAGCGACGGAAATCGTGACTGGTCACCAACAACAAGCCATTGAACCTGCTCACATTTTAAAAGGCTTACTCATGGAAGATGACCAAGTCGTTCATCACGTTTTGAAGAAAATTGGGGTAAATGTACCCAACTTGATTCAGGAATTAGATAAGCGCATCGAGCAACTTCCTAAAGTGAGTGGCGGGCAGATTTACCTATCTTCTTCCAGTAACACCCTCTTTCAAAAGGCTCAAAGCTATTTGAAAGAGTTTAAAGATGAGTTTATTTCGGTAGAACACTTGTTATTGGCTATTTTACAAGTAAATGACAACACGTCTACCCTATTAAAAAATACTGGTGTAACTGAAAAAGATTTAAAAAAGGCCATCTTAGAATTAAGAGGAAACCAACGCGTGACGAGCCAAAATGCGGAAGCGACTTATAATGCGCTAAATAAATATGCGAGAAATTTAAACGATTTCGCTGAATCGGGGAAACTCGATCCTGTTATCGGAAGGGATGAAGAAATTCGTCGGGTTATTCAAATTTTGTCCAGAAGGACGAAAAATAATCCCATCTTGGTTGGTGAACCGGGTGTAGGGAAAACCGCGATTGCAGAAGGCATCGCGCATAGAATCATCAAAGGCGACGTGCCAGAGAATCTCAAATCTAAAACTGTTTTTTCATTGGATATGGGTGCATTGGTAGCTGGCGCAAAATACAAAGGAGAGTTCGAAGAGCGATTAAAATCTGTGGTAAAAGAAGTGGCTGATAGCGACGGTGAAATTATTTTATTTATAGATGAAATTCATACCCTGGTCGGCGCTGGTGGTGGCGAAGGGGCCATGGATGCAGCAAACATCTTAAAACCTGCCCTGGCTCGTGGGGAGCTGCGCGCGATCGGTGCAACGACCTTAAATGAATTTCAAAAGTTTTTTGAAAAAGATAAAGCCTTAGAGCGAAGATTTCAAAAAGTAATGGTGGAAGAACCGGATGCTCAAGATGCCATTTCTATTCTAAGAGGATTAAAAGAACGCTATGAAACACACCATAAAGTGCGCATCTTGGATGAGGCCATCATTGCCTCTGTAGAATTATCTCAACGCTACATTGCCGATCGATTTTTACCCGATAAAGCCATCGATTTAATGGATGAAGCGGCTTCAAAATTACGCCTTGAAATGGACTCCGTTCCAGAATCTGTAGATGAAATCGAACGCAAAATCATGCAATTAGAAATCGAAAGAGAAGCATTAAAGCGTGAACATGATGAACGAAAGGTACAAGATTTAAGTGCCGAAATCGCGAATCTAAGTGCAGAACGAGATGCGTTAAGAGCTGCTTGGCAAAGCGAAAAATCATTGGTAGACCAAATCAATGCGGAACTGGAGCAAATAGAAAATTATAAGATCGAAGCCGAGCAAGCGGAACGCGCAGGTGATTATGGTCGAGTGGCAGAAATTCGATATGGACGTGTAAAAGAATCTCAAGATAAAGTAGCAGCCCTAAAACAGCAATTAGCAGAAAAACAAAGCGATTCTCGCATGCTAAAAGAAGAAGTTACGGCTGAAGACATCGCAGGAGTAGTGTCTCGTTGGACAGGCGTACCGGTGACTAAAATGGTACAGAGCGAACGCGAAAAATTATTACACTTAGAAGCTGAGTTGCATAAGCGTGTAGCCGGTCAAGAAGAAGCCATAGAAGCGGTTTCCGATGCGATACGACGAGCACGCGCAGGATTAAGTGACCAACGTCGCCCTATCGGTTCCTTCATTTTCCTTGGCACTACAGGTGTGGGGAAAACGGAACTTGCAAAGGCCTTAGCTGAGTTTTTATTTGATGATGATCAGTCTATGGTCCGCATCGACATGAGTGAATTCATG
>CAYTDM010000011.1:47482-61954 GCA_964436635.1 uncultured Sphingobacteriaceae bacterium | reverse complement strand
AGGTTACCAACCAACACTTGCTACAGAAATGGGATTGATGCAAGAGCGTATCACTTCGACAAAAAGAGGATCTATTACTTCCGTACAGGCCGTTTACGTTCCTGCGGATGACTTAACTGACCCTGCTCCTGCGACTACGTTTGCCCACTTAGATGCGACTACCGTATTGTCCAGAAAAATTGCTGAGTTAGGTATTTATCCAGCGGTGGACCCATTAGATTCTACTTCAAGAATCTTAAGTCCGGCTGTATTGGGTGCTGAACACTATGATACTGCACAACGTGTAAAAGAAATCTTGCAACGTTATAAAGAGCTTCAAGATATCATCGCGATCTTAGGTATGGATGAATTATCTGAAGAAGATAAATTAACCGTTCACCGCGCTCGTCGTGTTCAACGTTTCTTATCACAGCCATTCCACGTTGCAGAACAATTTACTGGCTTAAAAGGTGTATTAGTAGACATTAAAGAAACCATCAAAGGATTCAATATGATCATTGATGGCGAGGTAGACGAATATCCAGAAGCAGCATTTAACTTAGTAGGAACGATTGAAGAAGCCATCGAAAAAGGCAAGAAATTACTTGCTGAAGTGGCTGTATAATTGATCCTAAAAAGTAACGCGAGAAACTATGATTAAATTATCAATAATCACACCGGACAAAGCTGTTTTTGAAGGACAAGTAACTTCAGTGATGGTTCCTGGTTCTGCTGGCAATTTTGAAGTGTTAGTAAACCACGCACCGATCGTATCTTCTCTTGATAAAGGAAAAGTGGTCATTCGTAATGGGAAAAATGAAGAAACCATTATGATTACTGGTGGAGTGGTAGAAGTCATTCAAAACACTGTTACGGTATTAGCTGAAGGTATTATTGTAGATTAATACTTAAAAATTATAAAATTCAATGCCCTTCTCTAGCCTTTAGAGAAGGGTTTTTTTTATCCTATTCTTTATCTCCTTGCTTTACTTTCCTTGTAAAAATTGAGATTTTACGCAGAATTCTCTTCAAATTTCACAGAGCGCTACTTTTTGTACCGAATACTATTTTTGGATTTGGTACAAAGACCTGCAACAAAACAAAAGAACAAATCCAAACTTGCGTTCTTTTATTTTGTATTTTAATAAAAAACCAAATAATATTCTAATTTAAAATAATCAGAATCCCTATTGCCAAATATTTAGAAAGCCATTAAATTGGAAAAACTAAAAATAGGATTATTAATGGGAAGCTGTTTGAACAAATACAGTCGGGTATTTACGCAAGATAAAACACAACCTGCTGCACAGGCCATGTTATACGGAATCGGTTTAACCGATGAGGACATGGATAAGGCACAGGTCGGAATTGCCAGCATGGGTTACGATGGAAACACCTGTAACATGCATTTAAATGATTTGGCACAAATCGTCAAAAAATCTGTCTGGGACAACGAAATCGTAGGGTTAATATTTAATACCATTGGCGTCAGCGATGGCATGAGTAATGGTACAGACGGCATGCGATATTCCTTAGTGAGCAGAGATGTCATTGCGGACAGCATAGAAACCATTTGCGGAGCGCAATATTATGATGGTGTAGTCGCCCTTCCGGGTTGTGATAAGAATATGCCTGGATCCATCATGGCGATGGGCCGCTTAAACCGGCCTGCACTGTTGGTTTATGGAGGAACCATTGCGCCTGGTCATTATAAAAATCAAGAGTTAAATATCGTTTCAGCTTTTGAGGCTTTGGGACAAAAAATAGCGGGTGAATTAACCGAGGAAGACTTTAAAGGCATTATCAAACACACTTGTCCAGGGGCAGGTGCTTGTGGAGGCATGTATACCGCGAACACCATGGCTGCCGCGATCGAAGCTTTAGGCATGAGCCTCCCCTATTCTTCATCCAATCCCGCTCTTAGCAAAGAAAAAATCGAAGAATGTAATTCTGTCGGAAAATATATTCGGGTTCTGTTAGAAAAGGACATTAAACCCTCGGATATCATGACCCCAAAAGCGTTTGAAAATGCTTTAAGGTTGATTATTGTATTAGGAGGAAGCACGAATGCGGTCCTTCATTTTATCGCCATGGGCAAAAGCGTGGGGGTTCCCATAACTCAAGATGATTTTCAACGAATGAGTGATCAAACACCGGTACTTGCAGACTTCAAGCCAAGTGGCCAATATTTAATGCAAGATTTGCATGAATATGGAGGCATCCCCGCTGTGATGAAGTACCTATTAAACGAGGGCTTATTGCATGGCGATTGCCTCACGGTTACAGGTAAAACAGTGGCTGAAAACTTAGCAGATGTGGTGCCGATAAATGAAATTAACCAACCAATTATTCGATCCTTAAACGACCCAATAAAGGCTACAGGTCACTTACAAATCCTATACGGAAACCTGGCCGAAAAAGGAAGTGTGGCGAAGATTTCAGGGAAAGAAGGAGAACGATTCGAAGGTCCAGCGAAGGTATTCGACGGAGAAAAGGAGCTGATAGCAGGATTATCAAGCGGTCGCGTACAACCGGGAGATGTAATCGTAATCAAAAATGAGGGACCAAAAGGAGCGCCAGGCATGCCCGAAATGTTAAAACCCACCTCGGCGATTATCGGCGCAGGACTTGGGAAATCTGTAGCGCTGATCACAGATGGCCGCTTTAGTGGAGGTACACATGGATTTGTGGTGGGCCACATCACTCCTGAATCGTTTAATGGTGGATTGATCGGATTAGTGAAAGACGGGGACCGCATCTTAATTAATGCAGTGGACAATTCGATTAATTTATTAGTGGATGAGGAAGAAATTGCGCTGCGCAAAAAAGCATGGGAAGCACCCAAATTAAAAGTATCTAAAGGAGTTTTATACAAATATGCCCGCAGTGTTTCTGACGCTGCATCCGGGTGTGTGACAGATGAATAATTCGGTATAATAATTAATAAAATGAACACAGAGGTCATACAAGACGCGGAAGTTGTGGATGCAACTTCTCTTCAAATATCCGGATCAAAAGCCGTTTTGGAGTCTTTATTAGCAGAAGAAGTGTCGACTATTTTCGGCTATCCAGGTGGGGCCATCATGCCTATTTACGATGCCTTATATGATTACACAGACAAAATCAAACACATTCTTGTTCGCCATGAACAAGGCGGTATTCATGCCGCTCAAGGGTATGCTCGCACATCCGGACGTACAGGAGTGGTGTTTGCGACGAGCGGACCAGGCGCTACGAATTTAGTGACTGGTTTAGCGGATGCGATGATAGATAGTACGCCTTTGGTGTGTATAACGGGGCAAGTTTTTGCGCATCTTTTGGGCACCGACGCCTTTCAAGAAACCGACATTATCAACATTACCACTCCAGTCACTAAATGGAATTATCAAGTAACCGATGCTTCAGAGATTCCTGCGGCGATAGCAAAAGCCTTTTACATAGCTCGTACGGGAAGACCTGGACCTGTACTGATTGATATTACGAAAAATGCTCAAATGCAATTATTCGATTTTCAAGGTTACACTCCTTGTACACATATCCGAAGTTATCGACCTAAACCACATGTTCGATTGGAGTTTGTGGAGCAAGCCGCCGCGTTGATTAATGAGGCCAAAAAGCCTTTTATTGTTTTTGGGCAAGGGGTGTTGCTGGGCAAAGCGGAAGAAGAATTTAAACAATTTTTAGAAAAATCTGGCATTCCTGCTGCAGCGACTGCCTTGGGCTTAGGTGCTATTCCGAGCGACCATCCTCAATTCATGGGGATGTTAGGCATGCATGGGAAATACGCACCCAATATTTTAACCAATGAATGCGATGTGCTGATTGCGATCGGTATGCGCTTCGATGACCGGGTGACTGGTCGATTAGATAAATATGCCAAACAGGCAAAAGTCATCCATTTGGATATAGACCCTTCAGAAATTGATAAAAATGTGAAGAGTACGGTGTCGATTTGGGGCGATTGTAAAGAAACCTTGCCTTTATTAAATGCATTAATTCAAGAGCGGACGCACACCGAATGGTTACAAAAATTCCGCGCATTGGAACAAGAAGAAATCAAAGAAGTTATTGAAAAAGAATTAAATCCAAGCTCGGAAACGTTAACGATGGGCGAGGTGATCCGAACCATTAATGAACTTTGTCATGGCGAGGCGATCATTGTAACCGATGTGGGGCAACATCAAATGGTCGCCTGTCGCTATGCACAATTTAAGCATTCGCGTTTAAACGTTACTTCGGGCGGTTTGGGTACCATGGGATTTGGTTTGCCGGCAGCCATTGGAGCCTGGTATGGAGCACCTAATAAAACGGTTTTTGCGATCGTTGGTGACGGTGGAATCCAAATGAGCATTCAAGAACTGGGGACGATCATGCAATTCGGAGCGAAAGTGAAGGTGCTAATTTTGAACAATGAGTTTTTAGGGATGGTGCGCCAATGGCAACAACTTTTCCATGATCGACGTTACTCATTTGTCAATATTACCAGCCCAAATTTTGTTCAGGTGGCTGCCGGTTATTCGATTCCAGGTGCCCGGGTGACTTTGCGCGAGCAACTGCACGATGCCCTCAAGAACATGATCGATCACGACGGGGCCTACCTATTAGAGGTCATGGTGGGCAAAGAAAATAATGTGTTTCCGATGGTGCCACAAGGAAGCAGTGTGGCAGAAATCCGTTTAAAATAAAATGAATGGCTACAAATAGTTAGCGAAATTTAATATGGAAAAAGAAGAATTTACCATTACCTTGTATACCGAAAATTCCATCGGGATGATTGGAAGAATTTCAGGCATTTTTTCGCGAAGAAAAATCAATATCGAGAGCTTTAATGCTTCGCCTTCAGAGGTGGAAGGCATTCATAGATTTACCATTGTGGTGCACGAAACGGAAGAGGTTTTGAGTAAGATTTGCAGGCAATTTGAAAAGCAAGTCGAGGTATTAAAAGCGTATTACAATACAAACGATGAAGTGATTTGGCAAGAACAGGCGTTGTATAAAGTTCCAACTCCGGTAATTACTGAAAAAGCGCCGGTAGAGCGGTTGTTAAGGCAGTTTGGGGCGAATGCAGTCGTGATCAGGAATGATTACACGGTCTTCGAGACAGCCGGCCACAGGGAGGAGATCGATTCCCTTACTCAGGCTTTAGCGCCGTATGGTCTTATAGAGTTTGTAAGAAGTGCGCGCATCGCTATTATTAAGGACAGTGAAGGATTCCATAAAAAGCTGAAGAAATTTGAAGAAGCAGAACCAGTCATCGAGCGCATTGACAATTCTTTTTTAGATCAACGCGATCAAGTGTTTACGATGTAATGTAAATGGAAACATAGTTAATTATTTAAAATGAAAATAGAGTCAATTTTTGACGGCATACGTCAAACTAGAAATGGATTTATCGCCCTCATCAATTCCATGAGTACCGAACAGCTAAACTTGATTCCTGCTGGATTTAAAAACAACATTGTTTGGAATTTCGGGCACTTAGTGGTCACGACACCGGCGCTATGTTACCAACGCACTGGCATACAAGAAGATTTCCCTATTCCTTTTCAAAATTCATATAAAAAGGACACTTTCCCAACCCATCCTATAGAAACCACAGAAATCTATTTTCTAAGGGAGTTGATGATTCATACTATCGATCAATTAGAAATCGACTATCATGCGGGAGTGTTCAATAATGGCTTTACGCCTTATGCCACGGGGACGTATGGCGCGACTTTAAATTCTATTGAAGAAGTGCTAATGACGACTTTAATGCACGATAATTTGCATTGGGGATATGCACAGGCTCAACGCAGAATCATCATTGGTTAAAACAAATAAGCATCATATATAAATATTTAAAAAATTATGGCACAAATTAATTTTGGCGGAACAGTAGAAAATGTAGTTACACGTGAGGAATTCCCTCTTTCAAAAGCACAAGAAGTATTAAAAGAAGAAACCGTCGCGATTATAGGATATGGAGTTCAAGGCCCCGGACAAGCATTGAATCAAAAAGATAACGGGATTCGTGTGATTGTCGGCCAACGCAAAAATTCAAAAACTTGGGATAAAGCAGTCGCAGATGGCTGGGTTCCAGGCGAGACTTTGTTTGAAATTGAAGAAGCGTTAGAACGTGGTACCATCATTTGTTACTTATTAAGCGATGCTGCGCAAATTGCACTTTGGCCTACCGTACAAAAGCATTTAACTCCAGGAAAAGCCCTGTATTTTTCACATGGATTTGGCATTACCTTTAACGAGCAAACGGGCATTATCCCTCCTGCTGAAGTGGATGTATTTTTAGTGGCGCCGAAAGGTTCCGGCACTTCATTAAGAAGATTGTTTTTAGAAGGGCGCGGTTTGAATTCCAGTTTCGCCATCTACCAAGATGCTACAGGTAAAGCCAGGGATCGTGTGATCGCATTAGGTATTGCGGTGGGCAGTGGATATTTGTTCGAAACAGACTTTAAGAAAGAAGTGTATTCAGATTTAACTGGAGAGCGTGGTACCCTAATGGGCGCGATTCAGGGAATTTTTGCTGCGCAATATCAAGTCCTAAGAGACAAAGGACACTCGCCATCGGAAGCATTCAATGAAACCGTGGAAGAGTTAACGCAATCTTTAATGCCACTCGTGGCTGAAAATGGAATGGATTGGATGTACGCAAACTGTTCAACGACTGCACAACGCGGGGCATTGGACTGGTGGAAAAAATTCCGCGATGCTACGGCTCCAGTGTTTAAGGAATTATACGAAAGTGTGGCCACTGGCCAAGAGTCTCAACGCTCGATCGACAGCAATAGTCAGGTGGATTATCGTGAAAAACTTGAAGCAGAATTAAAAGAACTTCGTGAAAGTGAGTTATGGCAAGCAGGTGCAGCCGTGAGAAGTTTGCGCCCTGAAAACCAAAAATAAACCGCTGGTTATATAAGTTGTATGCGTGTTATACAACTTTCCTTCGATTTGCTTCCACAATGATTGAATAGATCGTTGTGGAAGTTTTCATTTGTAAAAGTTCAATCGCACGTCCTGTGTTTGGCAGTTTTTACTAAAAAATCATTAGATTTGCATAAAGAGCATGCTGGCATTTTTAATCAAGCAGTGCGAGAAACCTGCTCATTCAAGCATATAAAATTAAGATTTATCATGGGTAAAACTTTATTCGATAAGATTTGGGATGCTCACGTTGTTAGCAGCAAGGAAGGGTTCCCGGATGTCCTATATATAGACACGCACTACATTCACGAAGTCACCAGCCCTCAAGCTTTTGACGGGCTGAGAAACCGAAATTTACCGGTTTTTAGGCCTCAACAAACAGTTGCGACAGCGGATCATAACGTACCAACCATTAATCAACACTTGCCGATTCGAGAAGAATTATCTCGTCTACAAGTGGACATGTTGACTAAAAATTGTGCTGAGTTTGGTGTGGAGTTGTATGGGTTAGGTCATCCGTTTCAGGGAATCGTCCATGTGATCGGTCCGGAATTAGGGATCACCAGACCGGGTGGAACCTATGTGTGTGGAGATAGTCACACTTCTACGCATGGTGCCTTTGGGTCCATTGCTTTTGGGATCGGAACTTCTCAAGTAGAGCAAGTTTTGGCTACACAATGTTTGCTTCAAAATAAACCGAAGCGAATGAAAATCGAAGTGAACGGCAAACTTCAAGTCGGTGTAGGCGCTAAAGACATCATTTTATATATTATTTCTCAAATTTCTGCTGCAGGCGGAACGGGATATTTTGTAGAATATGCTGGAGATACGATTCGTTCTTTGTCAATGGAAGGACGGATGACGATCTGTAATATGAGCATTGAAATGGGTGCTCGCGGGGGACTTATTGCTCCAGATGAAACGACTTTTGAATATGTGAAAGGCAGGAAATTCGCGCCTGAAGGAGAAGCATGGGAGGAGGCAGTGGCTTATTGGAAAACTTTATGTTCGGATGAGGATGCGGAATTTGATCGTGTGTTGACTTTCCGTGCGGAGGATATTGAACCGATGGTCACCTATGGTACGAATCCAGGAATGGGTATCGGTATTTCTACACACGTGCCACTGGTCGAAGAAATCGATGCTTCAGAACAAACTTCTTACAAAAAAGCGCTTGAATACATGGGCTTAAATGAAGGTCAACGTTTAGAAGGTCAACCGGTCGATTATGTATTTATCGGAAGTTGCACAAATTCCAGAATAGAAGATTTAAGACAAGTTGCTGAGTTTGTGAAAGGAAAGCAAAAAGCTCCAGATGTGACTGTTTGGATAGTGCCAGGTTCTAAGCAAGTAGAAAAACAAGCTATTTCTGAAGGTTTAGATAAAATTTTTGAAGAGGCGGGGTTTTTCCTGCGTGAGCCAGGGTGCAGTGCTTGTTTAGGTATGAATGAAGACAAAATTCCTGCTGGAAAATACTGTATTTCCACTTCAAACCGGAATTTCGAAGGCCGTCAAGGACCGAACTCCCGTACATTTTTAGCAAGCCCGTTGATGGCCGCAGCGGCTGCTATTACTGGTGTGGTGACCGATGTAAGGGCGATGATTGGGGAAGAAGCAATGGCATAAACTGCAGAAATTTAGGCATATCATGGAAAAGAAAACTTTTAAACATTTAATATCGGGCGTCGTTCCGGTACAAATTGAAAACATAGATACCGATCAGATCATTCCTGCACGTTTTTTAAAAGCGACTACCCGGGAAGGTTTTGGGCAAAATTTATTTAGAGATTGGCGATTTAAAAATGAATCCGAGCCAGTCGCTGATTTCCCTCTAAACAACCCAAAATATCAGGGAAAGATTCTGGTTGGTGGCAAAAACTTTGGTTGCGGTAGCAGTCGTGAACACGCAGCTTGGGCCATTTCAGATTATGGCTTTGATGTAGTGGTTAGTAGTTTCTTTGCAGACATTTTTAAAGGAAATGCATTAAATAATGGATTGCTTCCTGTACAGGTTAGCGAAGCATTTTTGCAAAAAATTTTCCAAGCGGTGGAGGCGAATCCTGGCACTCAACTGGAAGTGGATTTAGAAAAGGAAACGATCACCTTATTGGAGACTGGAGAGCAAGAACATTTTGAAATCAATCCTTACAAGAAAGCTTGTTTAATAAATGGATACGATGATATCGATTATATCTTAAGCCAAAAAGAAGCGATTGAAAATTACGAAACGAACAGGAGTTACCGATGAATAAAAACATATTAGTCATACCCGGAGATGGGATTGGCCAAGAAGTGACCACTTGGGGAAAAGCCGCCCTTGAAAAAGTCGCACAGATTTTTGACCACCAATTCACTTTTGATGAAGCGATGATGGGGCATGTGGCGATCGAGGCGACTGGGAATCCCTTGCCAGATGAAACCTTACAAAAGGCAAAAGATAGTGATGCGATTCTTTTTGGTGCCATTGGGCATATTAAATACGACCAAGATCCGAACGCAAAGGTGCGTCCAGAACAAGGTTTATTAAAAATCCGTAAAGAATTAGGGCTGTTTGCGAATTTGCGTCCGATCTTATTATTTGACGAATTATTAGATGCATCGAGTCTGAAGCCTGAAATTTTGAAAGGCACAGATATTTTATTCTTCAGGGAATTAACGGGCGATGTGTACTTCGGAGAAAAAAAACGTTCTGAAGACGGCGGTTTTGCCTCCGACTTAATGAATTATTATCGTTTTGAAGTAGTTCGAATTGCAATAAAAGCATTTGAAGCCGCTCGCAGCAGATCAAAACGCTTGTGTTCAGTGGATAAAGCAAATGTGCTGGAAACCTCCAGATTATGGAGAGAAACGGTGCAAGAAATTGCGAAGCAATATCCAGACGTAGAAACCGAGCATATGTTCATTGATAATGCGGCCATGCAGCTTGTTAAAAATCCGCGTAAATTTGACGTGGTCTTAACCGCTAATTTATTTGGAGATATTTTAACGGATGAAGCTTCACAAATCGCAGGTTCTATGGGCATGCTGGCTTCCGCTTCTGTAGGGGATGGTACCGGGTTTTACGAACCCATTCATGGATCAGCTCACGACATCGCCGGACAAAACAAAGCAAACCCACTGGCTTCTATTTTATCGGCCGCTTTAATGTTAGAAATCGGTTTTGGTTTAAAAGAAGAAGCGAAATTAGTCACCGATACGGTGGCAGCAACTTTAAAAGCCGGATATAGAACGGTGGATATTGCAGACGCAAACACCCCGGCTTCTCACATTTTAGGAACACAAGAAATGGGTAAAAAAGTCATAGAAATCATGGAAGAAATTTCGACTTTAACCCCATAAATAAAGATTAAACAAAGGATTAACCAATAAAAGCTAAAGGATATGTTACACGACCCAAATCACTTGTATATATTTGATACAACTCTTAGAGACGGCGAACAAGTGCCTGGTTGCCAATTAACGACAAAAGAAAAGGTAGACATTGCGATCGACTTGGAGGAATTGGGCGTTGACATTATTGAAGCCGGTTTCCCAGTATCAAGCCCTGGAGATTTTCAGAGCGTGGTTGAAATTTCGAAAGCCGTGGACGATGTCATTGTTTGCGCATTAACGCGCGCAAATAAAAATGATATTGACGTGGCCGCTGATTCATTAAAATATGCAAAACGACCACGCATTCATACAGGCATTGGGGCATCTGACACCCATATCCTATATAAGTTTAACAGCACGCGTGAAGAAATTTTGTCCCGTGCAGTAGATGCGGTTAAATACGCTAAAAAATATGTGGAAGATGTGGAATTCTATGCAGAAGATGCTGGAAGAGCGGACGTGGAATTTTTAGCGAAAATGATCGAAGCGGTGATCGCTGCCGGTGCCACTGTAGTTAATATTCCGGACACAAACGGCTATTGTTTACCGGATCAGTACGGTTCAAAAATTCGCTTTTTGAAAGAAAATGTGCGAAACATTGATCAAGCGATTATTTCGGCACATTGCCATAATGATTTAGGATTAGCTACCGCAAACTCTATAGCCGCCATTCAAAATGGTGCTCGACAAATCGAATGCACGATTAACGGCATTGGTGAACGAGCAGGGAATACTTCTTTAGAAGAAGTGGCCATGATTTTGAAAGTCCATAACAAAAACCTCTTTAATTTAGGAACGCGAATCAACAGTAAAATGTTTACTTACATCAGTAAAAAAGTAAGCAGCATGATGAATATGCCTGTACAACCGAATAAAGCGATCGTGGGGAAAAATGCCTTTGCACATAGTTCCGGCATCCATCAAGATGGCTTTTTGAAACACAGGGAAAATTATGAAATCATTAATCCTGAAGATGTAGGACTTGAAGAGGCTGGCATTATCTTAACAGCCAGAAGTGGACGTCATGCACTAAAACACCATTTACATCGTTTAGGTTATTCTTTAGATAAAGATACGCTTAATCAAGCTTATACGGCCTTTTTAGCCATCGCTGATGAGAAAAAAGACATATCCGACGAAGATTTGAAAGGTTTAATGGAACAAGTTTCTTAATCGCATCTCAATAAGTTACCAGTGAATACTTTTGATTTAAATTCGAAGGCGGCGCTGAATCGAATCAGGGAAGTCGTGTCTAAAACTCCATTGCAATATAATGCTGGCTTATCCAATCGGTATTCAGCTGACATTTATATTAAACGCGAGGATATGCAGGTCGTAAGATCGTATAAGCTGCGTGGCGCCTATAATAAAATCAGTCAATTAACAGCGGGTGAAAAGTCTCAGGGAGTGGTTTGCGCATCCGCTGGAAATCATGCTCAAGGGGTCGCTTATTCATGCAAACTATTAAACATCAAGGGCGTGATTTTTATGCCGGGGCCGAGCCCAAGGCAAAAGATTTCGCAAACTGAAATGTTTGGAAATGGCAATGTAGAAATTATATTAACTGGGGACACCTTTGACGACTGCCAACGGGAAGCGTTAAGGTATGCCGCCGAGCATAATATGACCTTTATCCCACCCTTTGACGATCCAGCGATCATCGAGGGTCAAGGAACAGTGGGAGTTGAAATCGCTGAAGAATTACCAGATGTAGAAGTAGTGATTTTACCAATTGGAGGAGGTGGATTAGGCGCTGGGAACAGTTTTTACTTTAAAAACCATCACCCAAATGTGAAGATTTTTGGTGTTGAACCCGCAGGAGCTGCTTGCCTAAAATACGCCATGGAAATGGGCGCGCCCACATCGCTTGAACGCATCAATAAGTTTGTAGATGGAGCGGCAGTTCAACGCATCGGTGAGTTAACTTTTACTATTTGCAACGCATACTTAGACGAAGTAAAAGCGATTCCTGAAGGCAAAGTATGCACCTCTATTTTAGAACTTTACAATAGAGACGCCATTATAGCAGAACCTGCTGGAGCCTTATCGATCGCTGCACTTGACTATTTTAAGGAGGAGATTCGTGGCAAAAAAGTGGTCTGTATATTAAGCGGTGGGAACAATGACATTGACCGAATGAGCGAAATAAAAGAACTGTCCTTATTACATGAAGGACTTAAACATTATTTCATCGTGCGGTTCCCGCAAAGACCGGGCGCATTAAAACTATTTGTCAACGAAGTCTTAGGCCCACATGACGACATTACCCGATTCGAATTTATAAAAAAAACACAGCGAGAAAGGGGCCCTGCGTTGATCGGTATAGAACTCAAATCTTCTTCAGATTACCCTGCACTCATAGAAAGAATGCAGCAAAATAATTTTGGATATATTCCGGTAAACAATGATCAAACACTCTTTGAGTATTTGGTGTAATTTTACAATCAGAAAGGAACGTCCAAAGAGAATTTAGAATTTTCAAAGAATTTTTTGTTTCTCAAATATCTATATTTCAGCATATTACCAATTCAAAGCGCTGTTCTACAAACAGGATTGTGAATAATTCCACAACTGTTGATAACAATTTGTTGCTTTGAGATTTGAAATCATGATATTTGTTAGGAGCCAAAAATTAATACAATACATTTAAACATTACGACTATGACAAGGATCATCAAATTCGAGAAAAATGATTGCGCTCCCTGTGACCAAGTTTCAAATTTTTTGGATAGCAAAGGGATCAGTTATGAAAAGGTAAACCCTTTTGACAATCCCGATTTGGCTGTCCAATTCAAGGTCAGAACAGTGCCTACAGTGATCGTATTACATGGCGACGAGGAACAAAAGCGCATCATAGGATTTAAACCGGAAGAACTGTCTACATTGGTTGCACAAGGATGAAAAAGGGAGCAACATGGAGCGGATTTATTATGACAGTAAGACAGGGAATGTAGCGCGATTTATCCAACATGTAAAAGCGATCACAGGATGGGAGTTCATCAAGATTGAAGATGACCAACCTGTTTTTGAACCGGGTCACCTGGTTACTTTTACGACCAGGTTTGGAGAAGTTCCAGAAACAACGAGACGATTTTTAATGCAATCTTCGCATTTAATACTAACCGTATCGTCAAGCGGGAATAGAAATTGGGGAAGAAATTTTGCGTTAGCAGCAAACATCATATCGACTGAGTATGGCATACCGATGGGTCATAAATTTGAGTTATCGGGTACTACAGAAGATATTAATTTATTTATTCAAATTTTAGAGGAAAAAAATTATGGTAAAGAACGAACTCGCGAAGAGCTGGATTCTGCTCAATAATGAGATTATGATCAAGCAGAACGATGAGTATAGTCTGCACAAGGACAAGGAAGCCGTTAGGGCTTATTTCTTAGAATATGTGAATAAGAACACAGTATTCTTTTACACCTTGAAAGAAAAAATTGACTACCTAATCGAGCAGAATTACTATATCAATTTTTACGAATGGTACACTTTCGAAGAGATGAAAGAAGTGTATGATTTTGTATTCTCTAAAAAATTCCGCTTTACGTCTTTCATGAGTGCGTTTAAATTTTTCCAAAGTTATGCCCTCAGGGATGATTCTGGTGAAAAATTCCTTGAACGCTATGAAGACCGCGTCGTGGCAGTCGCATTGTTCCTTGCAAGGGGACAAGGTGTTCCAAGTGCGCTGGAATACGCTAAAATTTTGATTAATCAAGAATATCAACCTGCTACACCAACGTTCTTAAATGCTGGAAAAAAACGTTCTGGCGAATTGGTTTCTTGTTTCTTAGATGAAATCGGGGACAACTTGAATGGAATCGGATATGCCGTCGATTCTGCAATGAAATTATCCTCTATCGGTGGTGGTGTTGCATTTAACATTTCAAAAATCCGTGCACGTGGCGAAGCGATCAAAGGCGTAGACGGACGTGCTGGCGGGGTGCTCCCAATTATGAAAATTTTGGAGGACACTTTCTCTTACGCAAATCAATTGGGTCAACGTCCTGGTGCTGGCGCGGTATATTTGAATATTTTCCACGCCGATATCGAAGAGTTCTTAGACTGTAAGAAGATCAATGTCGATGAGAAAGTACGGATCAAGTCCTTATCCATCGGAATTATTATTCCTGACAAGTTCATGGAGTTGGCTGAAAAAGACGAACCATGTTACTTGATTCATCCACACACGG
>CAYTDM010000011.1:0-47472 GCA_964436635.1 uncultured Sphingobacteriaceae bacterium | reverse complement strand
AGAGTATGGCAAGTATTTGGATGAAATGGACATGGATGAAATGTATGACGAATTGATTTCTAATCCGAATATTAAAAAGAAAAAGATCAATGCCCGTCACTTATTGGTGAAAATCGCCCAAACACAAAAAGAAAGTGGTTATCCGTATATTTTCTACAAGGAAAATGCAAACAGAGAACACGCCTTAAATGGTGTGGGTAAAATTAAGTTTTCGAACTTATGTACGGAAATCATGCAAGTGTCGGAGGTTTCTGACATCAATATTTACGGTCAAGAAGACACCATTCGCTACGGGATTTCATGTAATTTAGGTTCATTGAACATCGCGACGGTGATGGAAAATAAACGAATCAAAGAAGCCGTTAAAACAGCGATGCAATGTTTAACTGTGGTTTCGGATGTGAGTGATATTGCGATGGTTCCATCCATCCAAAAGGCGAATCGCGAATTACACAGTGTGGGCTTAGGCGCGATGAACCTTCATGGTTATTTGGCTAAAAACTTTGTGATGTATGAAAGTGAAGAAGCGCTTGACTTTGCCAATGTCTTCTTTATGATGGTGAACTATTATTCTTTACAGGCGTCGATGGAAATTGCGAAAGCGCGAAAAGAAACTTTCAAAGGGTTCGAAAAATCCGGGTATGCAGATGGAAGCTATTTTGAAAAATATGTGACCCGTGATTATTTCCCAACGACCATCAAAGCCACTGAACTCTTTAACGGTATTGAAATTCCTACAAAAGAAGATTGGAAAAAATTAAGAGATGAAGTAAAAGAGCACGGGGTATACCACGCTTATCGTATGGCCATCGCTCCAAATCAATCGACAGCTTACATCATGAATGCGACTGCTTCGGTGATGCCAATCGTGGATGTAATCGAAGTGCGTGAATATGGCGATAGTACTACGTATTACCCGATGCCTTATTTAACAAAGGATAATTACTTCTATTATAAATCTGCGTACGACATGGATCAAATGAAAGTCCTTCGATTAGTATCCGTGATTCAGCGCCACGTAGATCAAGGGGTTTCTACCATTTTGCATACGAATTCTAAAGATACCACCAGAGATTTATCGAGGTATTACATCTATGCACATAAAATGGGATTAAAATCCTTGTACTACACGAGAACAAGGAAATCAACTATTGAAGAATGTGTTTCTTGCTCGGCGTAAATTCGAACCTTAGAAACAACACCTACTTTTAACGACGAATAACAACATGACAAACGCACAAGCTCACAAATATAAAGCGGTAAATTGGAACAAACCCGATAACGATTATGCCCTGATGTTTTGGGAACAGAATATCAAGCAGTTCTGGATCGACACCGAATACATTCCTTCGAAAGATATAGACAGTTGGAAGTCTTTATCACCAGAAATGCGCGAGTGTTATAAGAAGGCATTAGGAGGGTTGACTTTGTTGGATACCTTGCAAAGCCATACAGGGATGCCGATGATCATCGATCATGAAGAGTCCTTGCAAAATAAGGCCGTATTATCATACATGTGTATGATGGAAGCCATTCATGCCAAATCCTATTCCACCATCTTTACTACGGTGGCAAACTCTGAGGAAATCGATCGCATTTTTGATTGGGTACAAAACAACAAGCATCTTCAATTCAAAGCGGCGACCATTGACAAACATTACAGAAAATTAGAAAGTAAAGACATTAGTAAAGAAGACTTATTCATGGGACTATGTGCTTCTGTTCTTTTGGAATCTTTCTTATTCTACAGTGGTTTCTTCATTCCATTATGGCTATGTGGACAAGGGCACATGGTCGCAAGCGCCGACATTATTAAAAAAATCGTAGCAGACGAATCCATTCACGGTGTTTTCGTGGGCTTGCTCGCGCAAGATGTGTTTAGAAAGCTTCCGAACCCTCAACAGTCGAAAGAAAAGTTAATGAAACTTTTAAACGACTTATATGAGAATGAATTGAAGTATACAGAAGAAATTTATACCGAAGTGGGATTGACAGCCGATGTGAAGGAGTATGTTCGCTATAACGCAAACAAAGCCCTGATGAATCTGGGTTTTGAGCCCATCTTTGAAGTTAAAAACGTGAATCCAATCGTATTAAACGGATTAAATCTGGAAACTACGCAACACGATTTCTTCTCGAAAAAATCAACCAACTACGAAAAAGCTACTGAAATCGTGCATCTTCGAGACGATGATTTTGTCATGGACACGGAGCTTGCTATCTAACAGCACTTTATACTTAAAACAAATCCATACACTTCAAGCTGATCGGACCAAACGCCTAATTTCCGATCAGCTTGTTTTTTTATAGGTGATTAACAAATTGATCAAATCGTATTCAGCCTGCCAGACGTCTTGTTTAGCTTTGAACCAAGCCGACCTTGCGATTTGAAAATCACTTAATAAAATCCTTCCAGCTTCATAGCCCGCCTCCTTATCATCCACGAGTTGTTTAGCCAGTGCTTCAATCCGTTTGAAAGCAGCGATTTTTTCTTCTGCTGCCGCCATCCTTGCATCTAACTGCTTATTCTTAATAAGCTCATTTGTGGCGAGATCTTCTAATTTTATTTGATTCTGCTCCAAAAAGTACCTGGATTTCTTCAGTGATTTTGGCAGTACGAAGTAGGATGAAATGGGCACCTTAATAGATAAATTGACAAAGCTATTCCCATACCATTGATCGGGTTGTGCTAATGAAAGTTGATTGCTAAAATATTGCTCACCGATATAAGCATTCATAGACAAAGAAGGTAGGTATTGTCTTCGGATAGCCCGGTAATCGAATTCACTTTCTTTCAAATCGATCTGTGTGAGTAAAAATTCATAATTCTTTTCTTGTTTTCCAGTGAGCTGTTGAACGATTTCTGAGATGTCTGAAGTTAATTCTTTAGTCGATGACAAATCCACATACATAGATAATTCCAGGTCGGCCTCCACCAATACGGACCAGGCTTCCCGCACTTGTATCCGCTTTCTTTCCATCTCTTGCTGAGACTGGATGAGGAGTTCGTGGCGCTCACGACCTTCCTGAACCCGAAACTCTACCCGCCTCAAGATCTCTGCATAGGTGGTAGAATCTTCTATGGAAAATGCATATTGTTTGGTCGCCAAAACCACCGCAGCGTAAGCCAGGGTAGCGCGATCTATCCAATCCGCCTTAGCTTCCTCCAGTTGTAGATTCGCGCGCTCTATTTGTGCATTTTGGCTCGCTTCTTTATATTTTCGAGCAGGGTCAAACAAGTTCCATTCGAATTGCAGCCCTAATTTTGAAGACCATTTAGTAGCAAATTTTAAAGGAACAATCGCTCCAGCTGGCGCCGTCGGGTCAAATGCAATGGCTGGAACTGGAGTAGTAGGAATAATTAGATTCCGTTGAATATTCCCATCTATAAAGAACACTGGTAAGCGATTCAACTTCTCTTCCTCATAATTCGCTACCGCAACCTTTGCTTGTAAAGCTTGCAATCGATAGCTCACACTTTGATCTGCGCGTTGATGCAATTCTTGAATGCTCAAAGTTTGCGCGAGCACAGAACAAGGAATGCCCAACAAGACGCTTATGAATATCAGGTAAATACTACTTCTCCGAAAGATAGAATTCATTCTTATGATCGATCAAATTTAAAAAACGGATGCGGGTTCCAGTTTAGCGATTTTCCTTACCGCAAACAAGGATCCACCCACTGAAATTATTAAGGTGATTAACAATAAAAACAAAGCGAATAATGGGCTAATCTCAATCACCAAACCACTGTTGACCACCCCATATTTAAAACCAAATAATAAGATCATGGCGATTGCGTAGCCGATCAAAGCGTATAAAAACGCTTGTGCTACAATTAAACGATTAACAAATCTATTTTTGGCGCCGATCGCCTTTAAAGTCCCATAGTCTTTTAGCCGATCTAAAGCAGATGAATACAAGGTCAATCCGATAATGAAAAAACCACTGATCATAGCAAAAAGCACCAAGGTGCCAAAGCTCATCCCCATGTTTGATGTGACTAAAATTTCATTGACAGTGGAGTTCTGCAATTTCTTTGCATCCCAGGCACGTAAATTCGGATATAAGGCACCAATGTCGGCGATGACTTGTTCCTTGTCGGCATTCGGCTCTAATTCGGCGATTATTAGAGAAACATGATTCGGTGAGGTATTCCCTAATCTTCGGGCATTTTCTAAGGAGGTATAGACCACACTGGCCCCAAATGACTGAGCATTTCTTGTAATCATGCCAATGGAAGCCGTTTTACCATTTATTTCTACCGGTTTATTTAAATATAAATCCGTTTTCCAGGTGTTCTGATTAAAAAATTCTGCTGAAACCGTCACAGGTCTTGATAAAGCCGAGATATCGCCTTCCATGATGCGATTCGAAGTGGGACCCATGATAAAATAAGGTGCATTCGCTCCAACCAGCACGACCGATGCAGTTTTTCCATCTAAAAAACTGATTTGCGCTGGCGCAAAGACGACGCCATGTGTCCGATCCACTGCTTTCAAACTGCCAATTTCCTGCACGAATCGCTGATCAATCAAATTAACCGCATTGATGTTATTACTTTGCTTTTCGATGATCCAGATTTCTCGATCTGTAACGGGTGCATTGCCAACGAGGTTCCCCATTAAGCCCATTAAATACAAAAGTAAACTTAACTGCTGGCCGATCAAAAAGATGCTAATCATTACTGCCGTAACGATTCCAATGCTTTTGGCTTTATCGTATTTTATAAATTTAAAAGCGAGTCCGAGCATGCCTATTTTAATTTGATTTTAAGGTTCACCTTGGAGTTGATCGCCAAAGATGCATTGGAGTCAACTTGTATTTTGACCAGACGGACACGGCGATCTTCTGCCTCGTTCGCAGATTCATATAAGATGGATTTATTCGATAATATGGGGCTGGTATAGACCACCTTTCCCATCACCAAGGTATCGCTCCTTCCCAATGTTAACACCGCCACCTCCTGTCCTTTCACCACATCGTTTGCATATAACTCATCGACTTCTGCCTCAATTTGTATGCTGGAAGGATCCACAATTTTCGCGAGCACTTCGCTGCCATTCACCCGCTCCCCTACGTGTGCATTTAATTCTATTAAAACGCCCGGATTAATTGCTTTCACGAGGTATTCCCCAGCTTCTTGTCTGGCCATGCGCACTCGGGATAGTTGCTCTTTTTCACTGGCACGTTGTGCTGCAATCTGCTCATTTAAGGACGCGATAATTTGCTGTTGTTGCTTCCATTTGGAGTAATCAGATTGTTCTCTTTCTTTGGTTTCAGCTTGATTTGCTAAAAGTCTTTGTGTCCTCTCGTAGGTGTTTTTCAACTCTTGCTCTAACACTTTTGCTTTTGCTAAATCTTCGGACAATGCGCGCGTTTGCGCCTGCAAGGCCGACAATTTTGCTTCGACTTCTTCGATTTTCAAGGCAGTGGTTCCCGGAGCAATTTTAAATAAAATTTGGCCCACACCCACCGAATCTCCTTCCTGCACGGCGATTTCTAAGATTTGTCCACTTCCTTCGCTACTCACAAAAGTCCAATCCTTCGCAGGAATGACTTTACCGATCGCTTGAACGACATCCACCTCCGCTAAAATTTCTTCCTGTGTTCTAGGAGCCTCTTCCTTTTTATTATTGCAAGCACTGAGAAATACACTGATCATCAACGTGCTAATCAAGCAACTTATAGATTTCATAATAGCTAATTTACTTATAATCTTGCTCATTTTTAATGGTATTTGAAACAATGCCTTCCTCCACATAAATCACTTCGTCTGCATACTTTCTAAGGCGCAAATCGTGCGTTACGATTAATACCGCTTTTCCGGCATTTGCTAAGCCTTTTAATTCCCGCATGATAGCTTCTGCACTTTTTGCATCCAGCGATGCTGTGGGCTCATCGCATAACATCATGGTTGGGTTAGTTACTAATGCTCGCGCAATGGCTACCCGTTGCTTTTGCCCTCCACTAAGTTTTTTTGGCAAATTATTGATTCGATCTGCAAGTCCCACCTCTTTCAAAGCTTTTAAAGCTCTTTCTTTTGCCACCTTTTGGGGAACCTGCTGCAAAAGCAAGGGCTGCATCACATTTTCCAATGCAGTCAGGGGTTCTATCAAATTAAATTGTTGGAACACAAAGCCAATTTCATTTAATCGTAAGGTCGCTAATTCATTTTCATCACGATTCGTAACTTCTTGACCTTTATAAAACACTTTTCCTGTAGTTGGATAAATCACACACCCAACTATCGATAAAAGCGTTGTTTTTCCACTTCCGGAAGGTCCCATAATCAATGTCAATTTTCCTGCGCTAAAACTTATATCCGTTTTAGCTAATGCGGTAATGGTGGTGTCCCCAGTTTGATAAATTTTGGAAACCCCATGTAACCTTACTATGTTATTATGATATTCCGTCTCTGAACTTTGAATCATATTGTAATATACTCGAAAAGTCTGCTATTTTTGTATATCAAATCTAATTAATCACGTTCAAATTTAAAACAATGAAAATTATTGCCGTTGGTAGAAACTATTCTGAACATGCGAAAGAGCTAAATAATCCAGTTCCTGAACAACCGGTCATCTTTTTAAAGCCGGACACAGCTGTACTGAAAGATAATCAAGATTTTTATCTACCTCCATTTTCACAAGACATCCACCATGAAATAGAAATCGTGCTGCGTGTCTGTAAAGAAGGCAAACATGTCGCCAAAAAATTCGCCTCTAATTACTTTGATTCCATTGGATTAGGAGTCGATTTCACGGCCAGAGACATTCAACAAAAACACAAAGAAAAAGGATTGCCATGGGAATTAGCGAAAGCCTTTGATCACTCCGCTCCGGTGAGTGAAATGCTGCCCAAAGATGAATTTGCGGATCTTTATGATTTGAATTTTCGGTTAGAAAAAAACAATGAAATCGTCCAGTCAGGAAACACGAAAGATTTATTATTCTCCTTCGAAGATATTATTGTGTTTGTTTCCCAGTTTATTACGCTGCGCAAAGGCGATTTGATCTTCACCGGCACCCCTCATGGGGTCGGACCTGTGGCCATTGGGGATCATTTGGTCGGATTTTTGAACGATAAAAAATTATTGGACTTCCAGATTAAATAATGAAGTCCTGGTTTTTAGTTGTAACCGTTAGTTGTACCTGTTGTTTGTATCTGTTAGTTGTGCCCGTTGGTTGTATCTGTTAGTTGTGCCCGTTGGTTGTACCCGTGTAAAAGAGGATTCCATGCAAAAAACAAATGCCTTTACTCATTTAAAACTGGCTATTATAAATTTAAAACTCATTTATATAAATTTTAAACACATTTATATAAATTTTAAACCTATTTATTGGTTCTTTGCCTTTGCACTAATGCTGGGATGGGGTGTTCCTTCGGATGGATTTGCGCAAGCGAAAGATCCTATAATTAAAAAAGGAACGTATCCCACTCAATATTTTAGAAGCCCGTTAAACATTCCTCATCAGGCTTCTGGGACTTTTGGGGAATTGCGTAGCACCCACTTTCATGCTGGGGATGATTATCGCACCCAACAAAAAGTCGGATTGCCATTATTTGCGGTCGCTGAGGGATATGTGTCGAGAATTCGGATTCAAGCTGCGGGTGGAGGGCATTCCATGTATATTACGCATCCAAATGGATATACCAGTGTTTATTTACATGTGCATGAATTTGGCACAAGGTATAAAAAGGCCGTTCGAGATGCCCAGTATGCAAATAAGAGTTTTGAGGTGGATCTAAATTTTGAACCAAACCAGTTCCCTGTGAAAAAAGGGGAACAAATCGGATTGGCTGGAAATTCTGGAAGTTCTGAGGGACCCCATTTACATTTTGAAATTCGCGAAACCGAAAGCCAAGACCCTATAAATCCTCAATTATTCGGCTTGCATTTCCCGGACCGACTTCCGCCCGTTATTCAAAGCATTATTATATACGATTTGGGCGATGGACCTTTTTCTGAAAAGACGGCACGCCGGGTATTTAAGGTGGTGAATCGTGGACCAGGTAAGTTTGAATTAGAACGCAATGCGAGCATTCCTGTCAATGGACGTTTTGGTTTGGGAATACAAACCGTGGACAAACATACTGGCACGACTTTTAATAATGGGGTGTACAGCATTGAACTAATGGCTGGCGATCAAGTCATCAGCAGTGTGGTATTTGAACGCTTGTCTTTTGCCACTTCCGGCACCATACATGGATACATAGATTATCCGCATTTTTTGAAGACTCGTACACGAGTTCAGAAGTCTTTTAAGGAACCCAATAATCCGATTCAACTTTTCTACACCCTTCAGGGAGATGGGAGCTTGCATACGGATGCATTTCCTTCTTCTTTTAATACCCAAGACGGAGGGACTTTGCGCTTAGCGTATCGGGTAAGGGATGTGCATGGGAATACCAGTACCCTGAATATTCCTGTGAAGTTTGATTCGAAATATCAGCCAGCACTTCCAAGAATGACCGGAACGAGCATGTTCAGATATGCCCAAGAAAACCGCTTTGAGAGTGAAAATTTGAGCGTTACCATTCCGGAAAATTCGCTTTACGATGATCTGTATTTTAATTATTCCCAAGGGGCTTCTCCGGAGGATGGGTATTCGCTGATTCAACATGTACATACGAATGAAGTGGCTCCGCTGCAAAAGGCCTATACACTTCGCATTCGTGCCGATGAACGTTTCTCTGCGCATTTATTTAATAAAACGGTGATCGTCGACGCACGTGGGAGTTCTATAGGAGGGCAATATGAAGACGGCTGGGTGACTTCGCAAAGCAGAAACTTCGGCAGTTATTATATAAAAGTGGACACGGTGCCTCCAAGCATTACACCACAAAATGTAAGTCCTGGTAAGAACTTAGCGAACCAATCCAGAATATCGTTTCGAATCGCTGATAATTTATCGGGCATTGCATCTTATCATGCCTATATAGATGGAGAATGGGTGTTAATGGAGTACGATCCAAAAAACCGTTTGCTTTGGCATACTTTGGATAGAAATCTTGCTAAAGGCAGTCACCAGTTTAAACTGGAAGTGCGAGACGGCAAGGATAATTTAAGCACCTACGAGTTTAAATTTACCCGGTAATATTTGGATTTTTTTATAAATTTTAGTATCTTTAATAGATGAGCACAATTTTAAAAGAAGGCGATGCTGCACCGGATTTTGTCGCTAAAAACCAACATGGTGAAAGCATATCGCTGAAGGATTATCGCGGGAAAAAAGTAATTCTTTATTTTTATCCAAAAGACAGCACTCCAGGATGCACCACGGAAGCATGTAACTTCAGGGATCACTACGAAGATTTATTAGCGGAAGGCTATGAAGTCATTGGAGTAAGCATTGATTCTCAATCTTCTCACCAAAAATTCATTCAAAAACATCAACTTCCTTTCCAGCTAATTACTGACGAGGACAAAGCAGTGGTGAATGCCTACGGAGTTTGGGGTGAAAAAAACCTATATGGGGTAAAGTATTTAGGTACGCATAGGACCACCTTTGTAATTGACGAACAAGGCATTATAAAGCACGTGATCAAAAAGGTGGACAATAAAAACGCCGCTCAACAAATTAGAGAATTGAAGTAAAAAGATTTATCTTTGCCGCCATGAGTAAGCAGAAAGAAGATTTCTTTAAAAATGTAGTATCACATGCCAAGGAGTATGGCTTTGTGTTCCCTTCTAGTGAGATATATGACGGCTTAAGTGCTGTATATGATTATGGCCAATTAGGGGCTGAATTAAAAAACAACCTGAAGCAATATTGGTGGAAATCCATGGTGCAATTGCACGATAATATCGTGGGAATTGATTCTGCTATCTTTATGCACCCAAGCATTTGGAAAGCATCAGGACACGTAGATGGATTCAACGATCCAATGATCGATAATAAAGACTCAAAAAAGCGTTATAGAGCCGATCAATTAATAGAAGATCAAATCACCCGATACCAAGAAGATGGTAAAATGGATGAGGCGGCAAATCTTCAGAATGAAATGGACGATGCGTTAAATAACGACGATTTAACGCGTTTAAAAAATATCATTGAAGACCATAACATTGTTTGTCCAATTTCTGGCACAAAAAACTGGACGGATGTACGTCAATTCAACTTAATGTTTAGCACCCAAATGGGGGCTTCAGCCGAAGATGCAGACACCGTCTATTTACGCCCTGAAACTGCGCAAGGGATTTTTGTGAACTTCCTGAATGTGCAGAAAAGTGGCCGTATGAAAGTTCCTTTTGGGATCGCTCAAATCGGAAAGGCATTTAGAAATGAAGTGATAGCACGGCAATTCATCATGCGCATGCGTGAATTTGAACAAATGGAATTACAATTCTTCGTGCGCCCAGGAACAGAGCTGGAATGGTATGAAAAATGGAAAGAAACCCGTTTAAAATGGCACGTTGCCTTGAATGGACAAGAAACGAAATATCGCTTCCATGACCATGTTAAATTAGCGCACTATGCGAATGCTGCAGTGGACATTGAATTTGAATTCCCATTTGGTTTCAAAGAGGTAGAAGGCATTCACTCGCGTACTGATTTTGATTTGACCCAACACCAGAAATTCTCAGGGAAGAAACTTCAATACTTTGATCCGGAAATCAACCAAAACTATGTGCCTTACGTAGTGGAAACTTCGGTTGGTTTGGATCGTTTATTCCTTACTGTACTATGTAACGCATTTGAAGAACAGGATCTAAGCACAGCAGAAAAACAAGATTCTCGCTCTGTATTACATTTTCATCCTGCCATCGCTCCTGTTAAAGCAGCGATCCTTCCGTTGACGAAAAAAGACGGATTGCCGGATAAAGCGAAAACCATCTTAAATCGTTTAAAATTGGATTACCAAGTACAATACGATGAAAAAGATTCGATTGGTAAACGATATCGCCGTCAAGATGCGATTGGAACACCTTTCTGCATAACGGTAGATTACCAAACATTGGAGGACGACACCGTAACCGTTCGCTACAGAGATAGCATGGAACAAGAACGCATGTCGATCGAACAAGCTGAAAAAATGATTGCAGATCAGGCAAGTTTAAAGAGTCTTTTGAACACTATCTAAGCAACGATTTATTCTTATATTAGTAAGAAAAAAGTCAATAAAAGACAAATCCTCCAAGACGAACAATCTTGGGGGATTTATTTTATCTATAATGTATAAATGTCTGATTCGAATGGATGATGACTGTCTGATTCGAATGGATTATGAATGTCTGATTCGAATGGAATGGTGACTTTAGGATTCGCTCGACCAAGCTGCCGCTATTTCATCGAGAATGATTCCAGCCGTATCACTTTTAGAGGCTAAAGGGAACGCCTTTTTTTCACCATTTTTATGAAAAACAGTCACTTGGTTCGTGTCGGTAGCAAATCCTGCGCCTGGATCTCTTAGCGAGTTCAGCACGATCATATCTAAATGTTTACGAATCATTTTAGAACGCGCATGCTCTTCTTCTTGCTGTGTTTCCAATGCAAATCCAACCAGAAATTGACCCGGAGACTTTTTCGCACTTAATGTACTTAAAATATCCACCGTTTTTTTCAATTCGAGGTGCAAACCTCCTTGGTCATTCGCTTCCTTTTTTATCTTTTCCGCAGCCACGACTTGTGGGGTATAATCTGCCACTGCCGCAGCCATAATAAGTAAATTCACCTTAGAAAAATGCATTTCACAAGCTGACAACATTTCCGCAGCACTCGTTACAGCCGTAGCATGAATATTTGGGTGATTAGGAATTGGAACACTTATCGGCCCATGAACCAAGTACACTTGAGCGCCACGATTTGCCAGTTCTTTCGCTAGCGCAACGCCCATTTTCCCTGTAGAATGATTCCCAATAAAGCGAACAGGATCGATCGCTTCATACGTCGGCCCAGCCGTCACTAACACCCGTTTCCCAGCAAAAAACTGACTTTTTTCAGATGTTTGTTGGGAGGTAAAAAGCTGCTTTTCAGTGGAATTTCCATTTGAAAAAAAATCTTCCACCACCGCTACTATTTCTTCTGGTTCCGCCAAACGACCCTCCCCTTCCAAACCACTTGCTAACGCCCCATTATTCGGAGCAATCATCACATTACCGTAAGAAATCAATGTTTCAATATTCTTTTTAGTCGCTGGATGATGCCACATATCTAAATCCATGGCGGGAGCAAAGTACACCGGGCTTCTTGCGGACAAATAAATGGCTGCCAACAAATTATCACACCCACCATGCGCAAACTTTGACAGTGTATTCGCAGTCAAGGGCGCAATTAAAATGAGATCAGCCCAAAGTGCAAGATGAACGTGATTATTCCATTCTCCTGTTTTTTGATCAAAATAATCTACTAAAACAGGCCTCGAAGAAAGGGTGGAAAACGTTAACGGACCCACAAAATTCGCAGCATCAGGTGTTAATACCACCTGAACTTCGGCCCCAGCTTTGGTGAGTAATCTAAGCAAAAAAGCGGCCTTGTAAGCCGCTATGCTTCCACAAACGCCAAGTATGATCTTTTTACCCTGGATCGTTTTCATAGAAATTTCGTTTTGCGCGTGACCGCAAATTAATGATTTCGCCTTATTTCTCTTCTCTGGCTGGATTTCTGAAGTACACTTTGTCATTCAAAAACTCATCCATAGCAATTAAAGTAGGTTTTGGAAGTCTTTCGTAGTGCTTTGAAATTTCAATTTGCTCACGATTTTCAAAAACTTCTTCTAAGTTGTCATTATTTGTCGCAAATTCTGCCAATTTACCATTTAACTCTTCTTTTAATGCAGCCGCAATTTGGTTTGCACGTTTGCTAACAATCACAATGGACTCATAAAGATTTCCAGTCTTCGAATCGATTTCACGAAGATCTCTAGTAATAGTAGAGGTAGGAATGTTTGCTTTATTTTGAATAATGCTCATTGTCTAATTTTTATTTTGTGAATTTTTTATTTCTTGTTTAACACTATCACTTGCCGCAGCTAACACTTCAGGAAGCGTAAATGAATCCATTTTTTGCTTGGCTTCTTTCATTCCTCTCTCCGCGTTTTTACGGTAGTCATCTGCTTCTTTTTTAAATTTACTATCCGGGTAGGAAGTTACAAAGCGATCGTATAAATCGATGACTTCTGCATACCGCTCTTCTTGCCTTCTAATGGTGCTGTTATAAGCATACAAATATTGAGCCTTAATGCTCAAATACTCCATTTCTTCCGCGTACTTCGTATCTGGATAATCCCTTAAAGCATTATCAAAGGCAATAACTGCAGCACGATAATCGTCCATTAAGCCCATATCTAAATACAATTTTGCGTTCGCAAAAGCTTTGTGTTCTAATCGATCGCGCAATTCTTGGATCAAGGTGCTTGCTTCATCAGCACGAGCCGATTCGGGATATAAGTTTATAAATAATTGTAAAGATTCAATGGCACGGTACGTATATTCTTGATCTAAACTCGATCTGGGCGCCTCTAAATAATAACAATAGGCCGCCATATACCTGGCTTCTTCTGCACGAGGACTAAAAGAGTACATTCTTACAAACTCATTAAAGGCGTAACGTGCTGAGGTATAATCTCTCAATTTATAATTTGTGTTCGCTAAATAAAAATACAAATCCTCCGCTTCTGCTTGGCCTCTATATCGATTGGTTAAGTCATCAAACAATATTAACGCTTTACTATACTTTTTATTGTCATAGTATTTTACAGCCTCTTGGTATTTCTGCGCAATATTATTGCTCTCACGAAGTTTGTCAAACCTTGTTTTACAACCTCCAGCAAGAAACAACATTGCTAAACCAAGAAAAGCACACGTGATTCGCCTATTTATAAACATCTTGCAAAGATAAGTGAAATTTAAATAGTTAACAATTGATTTTAACAAAGTTTAACGCCTAATTTGGGTAATTAACTATTTTACAGTTTGCAAGGTCAAACTATTATTACGAAATTTGTGACTATGATTTCAACAAGTTGGTTTTTCTTTCTGATATTTCTAGCGCCGTTGCTTGTATTTTTGATTTGGTTAATGAAACAAGATCGAAAAAAAGGGTGGTTAGGAATCGCAATCGTCAGTGTATTAGTGGTCATTGCTCTTATTGTATCTTCTCGCGCAAGCCGCAATGCTGCAATGAATTTTGAGCAACGTAAAATAGAAGCAGAAAACGTCCAACCTTAGGAAACGTTCTTAACACAAAAACTTCTTGGCAAATAGCTAAATAATTAGCTAATAAAAAATCTCGAATCTAAACGAATTCGCTATGATGTTAAAAAATTGGATAATTGCATTATCAATATTTTCGCTTCCCCTTATTGGTGTTGCACAAAATAAAAACACACCCCCAAAAAATTGGCATCATTTGGATTTAACAAAAGATGGTTATTTTGGTGTCAGTGCAGACAAGGCGCATGAACTTTTATTGAAAGGGAAACCTTCCTCTACGGTCATTGTAGCGGTCATCGATGGCGGGGTAGACATTCATCACGAGGATTTAAAAGCAAATCTTTGGATCAATGTCTTAGACAGCTTAAATAATGGCTTAGACAATGATGGAAATGGATACATCAATGATCGATTCGGCTGGAGTTTTTTGGGCAACGAAAAAGGCGAAAATGTAGAATTTGACAACTTAGAAGTCACTCGATTAATTCGTGAATTAGAAGCCAAATACATTTCCGTACTTCCATCTACACCATTATCTGAAAAGGAGCGTCGTGAATTTGAAGCTTTTCAGCGAATGATGACCGATTATGCAAATAAGCTTAACAATGCGCAGAGAAGTCAGTTCTCGTACACCATGTTAAAAAAAGTGACGGAATCTTTAGTGAAAAGGACTGGAAAAACGAATCCCACTCGAGCAGACTTCAATAAATTAAAGGCGGAAAGTGATTTAGAAAAAAGAGCGATTAGTCTAATTAAATCACAACTTAAAGACGATCCTGATTTCCAAAACTTTTACAATGAATTAGAAGAGGCTGTAGAATATTACGACCAACAGGTTTTATATCATTTAAATAAGGAATACGACCCCAGACCCTTGATTGGTGACGATTATGAAAACAGTGCCGAACGCCATTATGGGAATGCAGATGTGAAAGGACCCGATGCAGAACACGGCACCCACGTCGCTGGAATTATTGGGGCCGTTCGAGATAATCAACTTGGGATTCAAGGCATCGCAAATAACGTTCGGATTATGTCATTGAGAACTGTGCCGAACGGCGATGAACGGGATAAAGACGTAGCTAACTCCATTCGCTATGCGGTGGATAATGGCGCCAAAGTCATAAACATGAGCTTTGGAAAAGCCTTTGTGAAAGACAAACAAGTGGTGGATGAAGCCGTTCGTTATGCCATGGAAAAAGATGTCTTGCTGGTTCATGCTGCTGGTAACGACAGCAAAAACACGGACTTGTACGAAAACTATCCTAACCGCTATTTTATCGATAGCTTAGGCATTAATCACGGTGAAGCTCCAGCGTGGATTTCTGTTGGCGCAAGCCAATGGAAGCTTGATAAAAATATTGTGGCTAGTTTTTCAAACTATGGAAAGCGCTCTGTGGATGTGTTTGCCCCTGGCGTAAAAATATATTCGACCATGCCGGAGAATGAATATAAAGATCAACAGGGAACCAGCATGGCCGCTCCAGTCGTTGCTGGTATGGCGGCATTAATTCGCTCGTATTACCCATCTTTAACTGCTGTGCAAGTGAAGGAAATCATCATAAAATCCGTTGTACCCGTAAATAAACGAGTAAAAATTAGGGATGCAAATGGACAGGCTAAAAGAGTGAAATTTTCAGACTTGAGCGTTTCTGGGGGAATCGTCAATGTGTATAATGCGCTATTGTTGGCAGAGCAATATTCAGTGGAGGTGAATTAATTATGCGGAAACAAGAAAGGTACGATGCTTTTGTTTCTTATTTTTCGACACATCAACCTGAAGCAAAGACAGAATTGGATTACGAAAATCCATACCAATTATTAGTAGCGGTGATTCTTTCTGCGCAATGTACTGATAAACGTGTAAACTTAGTTACACCGGCTCTTTTTGAGCGTTTCCCAGAACCGGAAAGTTTAGCCGCCGCATCGGTTGATGAAGTTTTCCAATACATCCGTAGCATCAGTTATCCAAATAATAAGGCCAAACATTTGGTCGGCATGGCAAATCTTTTGCTTTCAGAATTTGGGGGAATCGTTCCGGAAAAGGTGGAAGATCTGCAAAAACTACCCGGCGTGGGTCGTAAAACGGCCAATGTGATCGCTTCAGTGGTGTATAATGCACCTGCCATGGCGGTGGACACCCATGTGTTTAGGGTCGCGAACCGAATTGGGTTAACCAGCAAAGCTACTACCCCTCTTGCGGTAGAAAAACAATTAGTTAAACATTTACCCAAAGAAACCATCCATATCGCACACCATTGGTTAATTCTACATGGACGATACACTTGCGTTGCCAGAAAACCGAAATGTGAAATTTGTGCGATATCCTCCTTTTGTAAATATTTCGAAAAAAATCACTGCAACCTAAATCATCATGAAAGGAAGTTATAAATCAGCCGATGAAGCACTAAAATGTGTAAAATCTGGAGACCGTGTTTTTATACATGGAAGTGCTGCGACCCCCGTTAGCTTGGTAAAAGCGCTATTAAACCGCCACGAAGAATTACGCAATGTTGAATTAGTGAGCATTACAAATTTAGGAGATATTGAATTCAATACCCCTGAATTTAAAAAGAGTTTTTATTTTAATTCTTTGTTTGTAAGCCAAAACATTCGAACCTTAATCAACGAGGATGGAGGTGATTATGTGCCTGTATTTTTAAGCCAAATTCCTCAGCTATTTCATCAAAAAATACTCACACTCGATGTGGCTTTGATTCAAGTTTCGGCTCCGGATCAACACGGTTATTGTTCTTTAGGAACTTCAGTAGACATTGCGAAAGCTGCCGTAGAAAATGCCGCCATTATAGTAGCGCTGGTGAACCCAAAAATGCCGAGAACACACGGGAACGGATTTATTTCTGTCAATGACATTGATCATCTGGTGTTTGAGGAATGTGATTTGCCTGAAATTGATTATTCTCAAAAATCCTCCCCAGCAGTCAAAGCGATCGGCCAACATGTGGCTTCCTTAATAGAAGACGGGGCGACCTTACAAATGGGAATCGGGAGCATACCGGATCAAGTCTTACAAAACTTGACAAATCATAAACACCTGGGCGTCCATACGGAAATGTTGTCCGATGGCGTGATTCCTTTGATTGAAAAAGGGGTCATCGATAATAGCCAAAAGAAAGTAAAACGAGGACGTACTGTTACAGGTTTTCTTGCCGGAACCAGAAAATTATATGATTTCGTCGATGATAATCCGAAAACACTGGTGATGGACATTGCCTATGTGAACGACACATCGGTGATTCGTCAAAACCCTAAAATGACCGCGATTAACAGCGCCATAGAAATCGATCTAACGGGGCAAATTTGTGCCGATTCGATTGGTGCTTTTCAATTTTCAGGTATTGGTGGCCAAATGGATTTTATTCGCGGAGCTTCGCTTTCTGAAGGAGGAAAGCCCATCATCGCCTTGCCTTCGGTCACCTCAAAAGGTCAATCCAGAATTGTACCTTTTCTGAAGCAGGGCGCGGGCGTTGTAACGACGAGAGGACACGTCCATTGGGTGATTACAGAATATGGTATCGTCAACTTGTTTGGGAAGAATTTAAAACAGCGGGGCCAAGCATTAATAAGCATCGCACATCCTGATCATCGCGACGCATTATCACAGGCATTTTATGAACGCTATAAAATGATGCCTTAATCTTGGATTAATCTTATAATGACCCCTTCGCATCGATAAAAGTTAAACTAAAAAAGCGCTTTAAGAGCGCTTTTTTAGTTATATAAATGTTTTAAAACGTTTCACACTCGTTCGATTAATCTTTCAAAATATCTCGTGAAATTACAATTTTCTGAATCTCCGATGTGCCTTCATAGATTTGAGTAATTTTTGCATCTCGCATTAATCGCTCTACGTGGTATTCTTTCACATAGCCATATCCACCATGAATTTGCACTGCCTCGACTGTAGTTTTCATCGCGACTTCTGAAGCAAATAATTTAGCAATCGATGAAGCTCGCGCAAACGGCAACCCTTGATCTTTTAACCAAGCAGCTTTCAAACACAACAACCTTGCAGCTTCGATTTCAGTAGCCATATCTGCTAATTTAAACTGTATAGCTTGATGATCGGAAATAGGCTTTCCAAATGCTTTTCTTTCTTTCGAGTAATTTAAAGCTAATTCATACGCACCAGATGCAATTCCTAATGCCTGAGCGGCAATACCAATTCGACCCCCTTCTAATGTTTTCATGGCAAATTTGAAACCGAAACCGTCTTCACCAATCCTATTCTCTTTAGGCACTTTCACATCGGTAAACATCAGAGAGTGTGTATCGGAACCCCGAATACCTAATTTATTTTCTTTTGGTCCAATGGTAAAGCCTTCCATTCCTTTTTCAACGATGAGCACATTGATCCCGCGATGTCCCTTTGCAGGATCCGTTTGAGCAATCACTAAATAGGTAGAAGCATTCGAGCCATTTGTAATCCAATTTTTCGTGCCATTTAACAAATAATAATCTCCCATGTCGACCGCAGTCGTACTTTGAGAAGTGGCATCCGATCCTGCTTCTGGCTCGGAAAGACAAAAGGCACCAATTTGTTGGCCAGAAGCCAGGGGTTTTAAATATTTTTCTTTTTGAAATTCACTGCCATAATTCTCAAGTCCATAACAAACCAAGGAATTGTTTACTGAAACAACCACGGAAGCTGATGCATCTATTTTTGATAATTCCTCCATCACCAAAACATAGGAAACGGCATCCAATCCAGCGCCCCCGTAGGCCGGATCCACCATCATTCCTAAAAAACCCAATTCGCCCATTTTTCGCACTTGTTCGGCAGGAAAAATTTGATGCTCATCACGTTCAATAACACCCGGTTTTAATTCATTTTGGGCAAATTCTCTTGCCGCATCCCGGATCATTTTTTGTTCTTCGGTCAATTCAAAATGCATAATCTATTTCTTTGATTGTAAAATTGGTTCAAGTGGTTCAATGATTTCAAATTTAACAAAAAAAAGCTATGCGTGCATAGCTTTTTTTAAACTTTTAATGAATGGTTCTTACTGAATCTTGTGAACCATATGAATATTGAGAATCCTTAGCGTCCCATCGGTGGTTTCGGCATGCCACGCATCATCTTCGCCATGGCAGTAGGATTCGACATTTGTTTCATGACTTTACGCATATCGGTAAATTGCTTCATCAGTTTATTTACCTCCACAATATCCGTCCCAGAACCCTTCGCGATTCTTATGCGTCTTTTTTGATCGATCACATCTGGATTTTCCCGCTCATAAGGAGTCATGGAGCTGATGATGGCCTCAATAGGCTTAAACACATCGTCATCGATCTCTACATCCTTAATCGCTTTTCCAACGCCTGGAATCATCCCCATCAAATCTTTCATGTTACCCATCTTTTTGATCTGTTGGATTTGATTTTTGAAGTCGTTGAAATCAAACTTATTCTTGCGAATTTTCTTTTGTAATTCAGCCGCTTCTTTCTCGTCAAATTGTTGTTGAGCACGCTCTACTAAAGACACCACGTCGCCCATGCCCAAAATTCGAGAAGCCATACGATCTGGATAAAAAACATCCAAGGCTTCCATCTTTTCACCTGTACCAATAAACTTAATCGGCTTATTCACTACAGATTTAATGGAAAGCGCCGCCCCACCACGGGTATCCCCGTCTAATTTAGTTAAGACGACCCCAGTATAATCCAGGCGATCGTTAAATGCTTTCGCTGTATTTACCGCATCCTGCCCGGTCATGGCATCCACCACAAACAATATTTCATGCGGTTGAGTAATGTCACGGACCGCCGCAATTTCATTCATTAGAGCCTCATCGATCGCAAGGCGACCTGCCGTATCGACGATCACTACATTATGGCCATTTTTTTTCGCTTCGTCTACCCCCGCTTTCGCAATGGCAATAGGATCTTTTGATTCCAAATCAGCATAAACTGGAACGCCAATTTGCTCTCCCAAAACCTGCAATTGATTAATTGCCGCTGGGCGATACACGTCTCCCGCAACCAATAATGGCTTTTTACCCTTTTTGTCCTTTAAAAAATTTGCCAACTTACCAGAAAAGGTCGTTTTACCCGCTCCGTTTAAACCAGCTATTAAAATAACAGTAGGATTTTTAGACAAGTCTAATTCTGTGACCTCGCCGCCCATTAAAGCAGTCAGCTCATCGTTCATGATTTTGGTCAACAATTGACCTGGTGAGATGCTTGTCAATACATTCTCACCCAGTGCTTTTTGCTTTACCTCGTCGGTGAACGATTTGGCCGTTTTATAATTAACGTCGGCATCCAATAATGCTTTACGGATTTCTTTCATGGTCTCTGCCACGTTGATTTCCGTAATATTTCCTTGTCCTTTTAGTACCTTAAAGGCTCTATCTAACTTATCCTGTAAATTCTGAAACATAATTTGTGCTTGAGGCAAATGCCTGCTCTAATCTAATATCTTTAAATGACCAAACGATGCAAGTGATTAATCTCTTCTTCCTAATAACATGCTTGCATAATATAGCAACATCACTAAAGAAGACAATGCCGCTACTACATAGGTCATAGCTGCCCACCATAATGCATCTTTTGCTCCCTTGTGTTCAGCGCTGCTCGACATAATATTACTATTTGCGTTTAGCCAAGCCAATGCCCGGTTTGAAGCATCAAATTCCACTGGTAAAGTCACAAAAGCAAAAATAGTAGTAATCGCCAGTGCAGCTACACCAACAGCCAACACAGTCGGACTATTACTCATCACCATCATCATCACACCGATCATCAATAACCACTGCACTAATTTGGAGGCCAAACTAACGATCGGCACCATGGCTGAACGAAATTGCAACCAAGAATATGCCTTTGCATGCTGAACGGCGTGCCCACATTCGTGCGCCGCTACTGCTGCTGCCGCAATACTTCTTCCACTGTATACCTCAGGACTCAAATTAACTGTACGATTACTTGGATTGTAATGGTCTGTTAATTGCCCTGGCGTAGATATAATTTCCACATCGTAGATTCCATGATCATTTAGCATTTTCTGCGCAATGTCACGACCAGTCATGCCGCTACTTAAAGGCATTTCCGAGTACTTAGAAAATTTGCTCTTAAATCTCCACTGTACGATCATGCTCACGACCATAATCCCACCAAAAATAATCCAAATCATATGCTATAATTTTAATTTTATTCTTAATTCTTTATTCTTATTTGTATTGCATGGACATCAAAAAATATACCGCGCCACGCCAATCTTAAAAAACTGAACGTTTTTGCCTCAAATAAACTAATTTTTTTTGAGAAACAGTGACAAATTTACCATATTTTGCCGACACACAGACATTATAACAGAAAAATGTATCTTTGTGCAGCATGGGAACACTACTGGATAACGGACAAAAACCTTACAATCATTACGGTGCTTATTTGAGGGAGAAATATGATGGGAAACGCGTATTTAAAGTGATTGTAGATGGTAATTTCACCTGTCCTAATCGAGATGGTTCGAAAGGATATGGGGGGTGTACCTATTGCAATGTAGATTCATTTACGCCAGATTCTGCCCGAAAATTACCCACTTTGCGCGAGCAAGTTTCAGAAGGCATACAACGTGCTATTAACGGGTATCGTGCTGAAAAGTTTGTCATTTACTTTCAACCGAACACAAATACCTATGCACCGGCCCATTATTTGAAAGCCATGTACGACGAGGCGCTTGCGGAGGCGGAAAAAATAGCGCCTGGCGACATCGTAGGACTTTCGGTGGGCACTAGACCGGACTGTATAGATTTTGAAAAAATAGCTTTGTTAGAAAGTTATTCTGACCGCTATGACGTGGACTTGGAAATGGGGATGGAATCCATTTATAACGATACCCTTGCGAAAATCAATCGAGGTTGTTCACACGACGAACTCATTCAGACTTTATCGCTGGTGGAAAATAGTCCATTGGAAATTTGTGTGCATAGCATTTTTGGCTTCCCTTGGGAAACAAAAGAAATGATGTTAAAATACGCAGAGGAAATAAATCGGTTTCCACAAATCAAATTTGTGAAGCTTCATCATTTACATATTGTGGAGGGGTCGATTATGGGCGTGCATTACAAACGCAATCCTTTCCCTGTATTCTCCCTGGAGGAATATGCAGATTTTCTATGCGACTTTATACCGCTATTGCGTCCTGACATCATTATTCAACGTTTATTTGGTTTGGCGGACCAAGACTTATTAATAGCGCCAAATTGGAATAAAGGCAAGTCAAGCATTCAAACTTATATTGACAAAGAATTGGAACGGCAAGGAGCGATTCAAGGAAGTAAGTATCAGGCCGCTGCTGCGAGTTAGGGGAAAAATAAATTATTCATCTGAAACTCTTGCATATAATTTCTAAAAGTGTATTTTTGCATTCCAAATTAAATTAGGACATGGCTAACGAAAAAAACATGAATACAACAGAAGGAACAGAAAAAAAAGGAAGCTTTATTCAAGAAAACGCTAAAAGCTTAACGTTTATCGGGGGTGGAGTAGTCGTTTTAATCCTGTTGTATTTTGGTTATCAGCAATTTTATTTGAGCCCAAGAGCGACTACTGCTGCGGAGCAAATTTACAAAGCTCAACAATATGCTACGATCGATTCGTTGCAAAAGAGAGCCATCGATGGGGATGGATCCTTCCCTGGATTTAAAGAAATTTCAGAAGAATACAACAATACAAAATCTGCAAATATTGCAAACGCATACTTAGGTGGATTGTACCTTCGTCAAGGACAGTTTGAAGATGCGATAAAATCTTTAGAAAAATACAGCGATACAGGGAGTGAAATCCTTGACCCATTAGTTACTGGAATGATTGGGGATGCGTACTCTGAATTGCAAGATTATAAAAAAGCTGCTTCTTACTATAAAAAAGCTGCTGATAAAAGCGCAAATTCATTTACTACTCCATTAATGCTTAAAAAATTAGGCTTAGTGGCAGAAGCACAACAAGATTACGCACAAGCTTTAAATGCCTACAAAAGAATCAAAGCTGATTTCCCAGATAGTCAAGAAGCTACGACAATCGAAGCATACATCGCGCGTGTTGAGGTAAAAAATTAATCGGCAAGAATCGCCAATATGTCTTCGTTACATAAAAACTTATCTGATTTCAGTCATCTGAAGGTGGCCTCGGCTGCAAATAAAAAATTTGCAATCGTGGTCTCTCAGTGGAATGCAAGCATTACCTCCTCCTTATTAAATGGGGCGATCGAAACCCTGTTAGAACATGGAGCAGAAGAGCAGGACATTCAGGTGATTGAGGTTCCAGGAAGTTATGAACTAATCAGTGGTGCGGATATTGTACTCCAAAAACAAGCTTTGGATGCGGTCATCTGTTTAGGTTGTGTAATCCAAGGTGAAACCAGGCATTTTGACTTTATTTGCTCTGCGGTAGCACATGGATTAGCACATGTAGGACTTAAATACACAAAACCTGTGATTTTTGGCGTGCTCACGACAGACAACCAAGAACAAGCGATGGATCGTTCAGGAGGCAAACACGGCAATAAAGGATCAGAAGCCGCTATTACAGCTATTCAAATGGCAGCCATTGCGGCAGCACATTAATCCTAGTCTTTTTCAAACCAGTCACTTTGTAGGTCGTCAATTTCCCTACGATCTTTTTTAGTCGGACGACCGGTACCTCGGTCCCGCTTTAATGCCGGTGCATGAAACACACTTTTAAACGCATACGTTTCTTCCACAGGCGTTAAATCCTCATAATGTAAGACCGCTGTTTTCGCATCCACCCGTTTATCCAATAGCATCAGTACTTTTAAAACTTTTCGTTCAATGCCTTTTTGAATTTGATACACCTCCCCCACCTTCACTTCATAGGATGGTTTCACGTTTTGTCCATTTAATTTCACCTTTCCTGCCCTGCAAGCTTCTGTGGCCAAACTTCTCGTTTTGAACACCCGAATGGACCATAAATACTTATCAATTCTTAATTTTTCTTTTACATCCGTCATCGTTCGAAGATACGATTTTCATCACAAATTCAGAATGGTGTAAAGGCCGAAAAAAAATTCGTTACTTTGTTTCCAGCATAAGCATGGATTTCATATCTTCATGTAATTCCATTGTTTATTTAGATAATTATATAGAATAAGAAGATGATCGAAAAATTAAAATCACTCGTTGAGAGTGCCTGGGAGAACAGAACCTTTTTAGAATACAAAGAATATCAAGAAGCCATCGCGACCGTCATTAAAAAACTGGATGAGGGTGAATTAAGAGTGGCCGAACCCATTGGCAACCGTTGGCATGTCAATGATTGGATAAAAAAGGCCGTCATTCTATATTTCCCGATTCGCACCATGGAAGTCGAACACGTGGGGCCGTTTGTCTTTCACGACAAAATGAAGTTAAAAACGAATTATAAGGAATTAGGAGTGCGCGTGGTTCCTCATGGCATCGCACGTTATGGGGCCTTTCTTGGAAAAGGGGTCATTATGATGCCTTCTTATGTAAACATAGGCGCTTATGTAGATGAGGGAACCATGGTTGACACTTGGGCGACGGTGGGTTCTTGTGCTCAAATTGGAAAAAATGTCCATTTAAGTGGGGGTGTAGGAATTGGTGGAGTTTTAGAACCCGTTCAAGCATCGCCTGTAATTATCGAGGACAATGTGTTCGTCGGCTCTCGAGCGATCGTGGTCGAAGGCGTGCATGTTCAGCGTGAAGCTGTGCTCGGCGCAAACGTCGTCTTAACTGCTTCTACAAAAATCATTGACGTCACTGGAGAAGAACCTGTTGAATACAAAGGCTTCGTACCAGAACGTTCTGTCGTAATTCCAGGTTCGTACACGAAAAAATTCCCTGCAGGTGAATTTCAAGTGCCTTGTGCGTTGATCATCGGTACGAGAAAAGAATCCACAGATAAAAAAACATCGCTGAACGATGCTTTGCGCGAGCATAACGTGGCGGTCTAATAGAAGGAAAAGTATATGAAAAGAGTGGAAGGCTCGGATATAAAAGCTGCTTTAGACACCTTACATCAAGGAGGAACCCTGTTATATCCTACGGATACTATTTGGGGAATCGGCTGTGACGCTACGAATGTTTCGGCGATTGAAAAAATCTATTCCATTAAGGAACGCGATCGCTCAAAGAGCATGATCATTTTGTTAGAAAATGAAAATCAGCTTGCCAGTTATGTAAAAGAGATCCCTGATGTCGCTTATCAATTAATCGAGTACAGTGAGCGGCCATTAACCATCATCTATTCTGGGGTTAAAAATTTGCCTGCTGAACTAATTGGTCCAGATGACACGATCGCGATTCGAATTGTGAACCACCCATTTTGTTCTGCCTTATTGCAAAGATTTAGAAGACCCATTGTGTCGACTTCGGCGAATCTAAGCGGCATGCCTTCGCCGAAAAACTTTTCTGAAATCGATGAACAACTTATTGAAAAAGTGGATTATGTGGCTTCTTATGGTCAAGATAATTTGGAAAATGCAACTCCATCCGTAATTATGCGCCTGGAACCAAGTGGGCGATTTGAATTTATTCGAAAATAAATTTTTTTATGCTGGAATAATGCCTAATTTTGAATGATTATAAATAAAAATAAGGAACCATTAATAAAAGTAAAATGAAAAAATTATTCGCAATGGCAGCATTTATTGCTTGCTCAATAGTAGGATTACAAGCTCAAACGCAAGAAATTCCGTCCGCCAAACCGGGTGTTCAATATGGCAAAGCCATAACTAAGGATCAAGCCATAACCGTGGCGCAGTTAGAGGCTAAATTAACAGATATGGACGCTGTTTTTAACGGTAAAATTCAAGGAGAAGTCGTGGAAGTCTGTGAAAAAAAAGGCTGTTTCATCCGCTTGAAAAGAGCCGGTGACGAAGAAGCGATTTTAGTGCGCTTTAAGGATTATGGATTCTTTATGCCAAAAGATATTTTGGGAAAAACAATCGTGCTGGAAGGTGAAGCAAAAATCAAAGAAATTTCAGTGGAAACCTTAAAACATTATGCGGAAGATGCGGGTAAAAGCCCTGAAGAAATCGCTAAAATTACAGAACCAAAATCTGACATTGGTATCTTGGCAGCAGGAGTCATTGTCATTAAATAAATTATAAAAAATGCATTCCATTAAATTTGGAAATCACTTAATGGATTTAAGTTCCCCAAAAATCATGGGGATTCTGAACATTACCCCCGATTCATTCTTCGACGGGGGTAATTATTTGTCTGTAGACACGGCTTTAAAGCGCATCGAATCGTTGTTAGAGGAAGGTGCAGACATCATTGACATGGGCGCATATTCGTCGCGGGCCGGCGCCGAAAACGTCTCTGAAGAGGAGGAACTGAATCGCCTAATTCCGGTATTAAAAGCAGGTGTGTCTGCATTTCCGAATGCCATTTGGTCCATAGACACCTTTCGAGCAAATGTTGCGCGAGCAGCCATAGAACAAGGAGCCCACCTCATCAATGATATTAGTGGAGGCACCTTAGACGATCAAATGTTCCAAACCATCGCAGATTTACAAGTGCCGTACATTTTAATGCATATGCGTGGCACGCCACAATCCATGCAAGAAGAAACCGTTTATAACGATCTTATTGAAGAAATTTCGTTGTTTTTTGGGCGCCAAATCACGGCGTTAAGAAATTTAGGGGTTAAAGATATCATCTTGGATCCAGGTTTCGGCTTTGCAAAAACGATGGAGCAAAATTATCAGCTCCTCGATCGGGTGGAAGAACTTTTTATTCATGGTTACCCCATCTTAGGTGCGCTTTCGAGAAAATCTATGATTTACAAACGTTTAAATATCACCCCTGCGGATGCGCTAAATGGCACCACAGCCCTGAATACCATTTTGCTATTAAAAGGTGTGCAACTGCTGAGAGTTCACGATGTAGCTGCGGCTAAAGAATGTATTCAATTAACCGCAGATCTTGCAAATACCAAATCCTTATTGTCTAACGAACCACGCTTCCTGCAGTAACAGAAGTCGTCGGTGCTACGAAGTCCAATCGTCCATCTGCATCTTCTGCCATTAGGATCATTCCTTGTGACTCGATCCCCTTTATGGTTCTTGGTGCCAAATTAACCAGGATGCTCACTTGACGACCCACGATATTTTCAGGCTCGAAAAATTCCGCTATGCCCGAAACGACCGTGCGCTGATCCATGCCAGTAGCTATAGTTAATTTTAAGAGTTTTTTGGTTTTGGCAACTTTTTCCGCAGCCAAAATCACCCCAGTACGAATGTCCATTTTTGTAAACTCCTCGTAGGTGATGTTTTCTTTGCTTGGCAAAACTTCAACTTTTGCTTCACTTTTAGCGGCTTGATTTTTTTCTTTGGCTGTGGCCAACTTCTCTAATTGGAAAGCCACTTGCTCATCCGTCACCTTTTCAAACAACAAAGAAGTTTGCCCTAATTGATGTCCAGGCGCTAAAATATCCCCCTTACCGGCTGAATTCCAATCGCGATCCTGCATATTCAACATGGCAAACATTTTCTCAGCGGTATGCGGTAAAAAAGGTTGCGCGAGAATCGCCAAATTTGCTGCAATTTGCAAACTCACATTTAACACCGTTTTCACTTTTTCTTCGTCGGTTTTAATCACCTTCCAAGGTTCAGCATCGGCTAAGTATTTATTTCCTAAACGAGCCACATTCATCATGCTGGATAAGGCCTCACGGAATTTGTACTGTTGAACGGAGGCGGAAATTTGAGCAGGAAACTTTGCTAACTCCTTGAAAACGGCTTCTTCTTCCGCTCCTATTTGCGTAGCTGGCATCACCTTCCCATCAAAATACTTATCCGAAAGCACCATTACACGATTCACAAAATTTCCAAAAATTGCCACCAACTCATTGTTCACGCGTGCTTGAAAATCCTTCCAAGTAAATTCGCTGTCAGAAGTTTCTGGCAAGATAGAGGTTAATACATACCTCAGCTCGTCTTGTTTGCCCGGGAACTCTTCCAAATATTCGTGCAGCCAAACGGCATGGTTTCTTGAAGTCGATAACTTATCCCCTTCTAAGTTTAAAAATTCATTCGCAGGAACATTTTCTGGTAAAATATACCCCCCATGAGCATGCAAAATCGCTGGGAAAATAATGCAATGGAAAACAATATTATCCTTTCCAATAAAATGGATCAAACAAGCATCATCCTCGGGGTCGGCTTGCTTTTTCCAGTACAACTCCCAATCTTTGGCGTGATCCATCGCCCATTGTTTGGTCGCTGAAATATAACCGATCGGAGCGTCCAACCAAACGTATAATTTCTTTCCAGCGGCTTCTTCTAAGGGCACATCTACTCCCCAATCTAAATCACGGGTCATGGAACGTGGTTGTAAGCCCGCTTTTAACCAAGATAAACACTGCCCATATACATTCGATTTCAACAAATCTTTTTTACCCTGAATTAACCATTCTTCCAGCCATGGTTGATACTTATCCAAAGGCAAATACCAATGCTTTGTCTTTCTTAAAACAGGCGTTTTCCCACTTAATGTCGAAATCGGATTAATTAAATCTGTAGGATTTAAAGAAGTTCCGCATTTTTCACATTGATCCCCATATGCCCCTTCATTCTTACAATGCGGGCACGTTCCCGTAATATAGCGATCTGCTAAAAATTGCTGGTACTCCTCATCGAAATACTGTTCTGAAAATTTCTCGATGAATTCACCCTTTTCATATAAATTCAAAAAGAAATCCTTCGATAATTCGTGATGTATGGATGAAGACGTCCGGTGATAAATATCAAATGCGATTCCAAACTCTTCAAAGCTATCGCGAATTTGAGCATGGTATCGATCAATAATTTCTTGCGGGCTAATTCCTAACTGTTTTGCTTTAATGGTAATGGCAGCCCCGTGCTCATCTGAACCACAAACATACACCACATCTTTACCCGTTAATCTTAAAAAACGAACAAAGGTATCTCCAGGAATATATGCACCGGCTAAATGACCAATGTGCAGCGGTCCGTTTGCATAAGGCAAGGCGGACGTAATCGTATAACGTTTTGGATCTATCGTACTCAAAATCTTTCTCTTGAATTAGTATATTTGACAAATATAAATCAATTTGTGAAATTATATGATGCCAACCCCTAAAATGCCCGATTTTCTACGACCAGGTGATACCGTTGCATTGGTATGTCCAGCAAGTTTCGTGACGGGAGAACTGAAAGAAGCACATGAATTATTAAATCATTGGGGCTTAAAGGTTAAAATCGGCAAGTCGGTCAGCGCGCAACATCACCAATTTGCTGGAGAGGACGCCCTGCGTGCGAAGGATCTTCAGGAGGCTTTAGATGACCCGAGCATTAAAGCGATCTTTGCTGCCAGAGGAGGTTATGGAACTGTAAGAATTATAGACGATCTGGATTTTTCTTCTTTTGTGGCAAAGCCAAAGTGGATCATTGGTTTTAGTGACATCACCGTTCTGCATAGCCATATTCATGCTTGCTTTGGCATACCAACCATTCATGGACAAATGCCCGTAACCATTCCAGATGCCACCTCACCTTCTTTAGAAACCTTAAAAAAAGCACTATTTGGTTCCCCAATCTCGTATGAATATCAGGCCGATGAAGCACACCGAATTTACAACCGAAACGGCATTGGATCAGGCGTCTTGATTGGAGGAAACCTGGCCTTATTACACAGTGTAATGGGTTCCAAATCGGAAATGGATTTCTCAGGGAAAATCCTAGTCATTGAAGATGTAGGCGAACAATATTACAATGTTGACAGAATGCTTTGGACGCTTAAACGCGCGAAAAAACTGGATCACTTAGCAGGCTTAATCGTCGGGGGATTTACAAGCATGAAAGACCATCCGTGTATTCCCTTTGGGCAAGAAGTTCCTGAAATAATATTGGAGAAAATCGAACATACAAGTTATCCTGTGGCCTTTGATTTCCCGTCGGGACACATCCCAAATAATCATGCATTGGTTTTAGGATTACCGGCAAGATTAAATGTAAATGGGCCTTCCGTAAGTTTGAACTATGCTTGAAATTTGAAGCCCCAGTTTCATCCAATTAATTAGAAAAATCTAATAATTGAGAAAAATGAATAATAAGGCACAGAGAACTTATCCATAAGATAAAAAAACGCATTAACTGCGTTTTTTTATCTTATTAATATGGTATTGAACTAAGTCGTCAATTGGAGAACGAACGATCCGACCGAATGGCATGCCGTACTCCTTTGCCTTTTCTTCTAAAACATTCCGAAAGTTATAGCCAACTGAACCAATACAATTGAATGTGTATTTTTGGTAATCAGGATATTTGGATACTAAGTTTCGGAAAAAATCATCAAAAGCATTGACGACGATGCTACGGTTATAATTAATATTTACCGTGCAATCATAAACAAATTTTGCGAAGCCTGCACAAAAACGATTCGCCAGTGGCTTCGTATAAATTGCATCCATCACATCATCTGGAGTTAATTTGTATGTTTCCCAAAATTCTACGCGCACATCCTCTGGCATGTACCCACGAATATAATCGGTTAATAATTTTTTACCGATGTAACACCCGCTTCCCTCGTCCCCTAAAATATAAGCAGCAGAACTAATTTGGTGGGTGATTTCAACTCCATTATAGATACAGGTGTTCGTTCCTGTTCCCAAAATCGCTGCAAAACCTTCTTGGTCTCCTAATAAAGCTCTCGCCGCTGCTATTAAATCGTGTCCTACATGAATCTCTGCATTTGGAAATACCTGAGCCATTGCTGCCACAACAATTTTAGCCTTTTCATCGTTATGAACCCCGGCTCCATAATAATTTACTTCTTGAATACTCTCAAAAGGCAAATCTTTTGGCAACCCTTTTCTAAGGGAAGCTAAAATATAGTCTGTTCCAACGAAAAAAGGATTATATCCTTCTGTGTTGAAATATATTTTTTTTCCCGAATCGTCTAACAAACACCAATTGGTTTTGGTCGATCCGCCATCCGCAATTATTATCATTCGTTTAGTTGTGTTTAGTTTTTACATCAAATAGAGCACTTCGTGCTCTAAAAGAGTATGCAATATTAAGAATTATTTTCGATTATTTTTTTTGTAATATGGAAATGATTCCTTTTCTTTGCAGTATAATTCTTTTATGAATTAATCCTACTCACGCCTATGGGGTCGTATAATAGTTTGCGAAGCGAGGCTGAAATCCGAAAGACTTTTTCTTAACAAGCATAGAGAACTAAAGTTGCTAGGACAGGATTTATTTCTATACCATAATAGCAAAAACCCATATTTATAACTACATTTAATGAATATAAGTGAATTGAATGCGAAGCTCGTGTCCGAATTACGTGAGATAGCAGCTTTGATCGGCATTCAAGATGTCGAGAAATTGAGAAAGCAAGAGCTAATTCAACGCATCGTGGAAACCGGAGAGGAAGATTCGAATCAGGAGGCGTCCGTTGCGTCAGAAGTTTCTGGATCATCACCTGAAATAAAAGCAGAAGAGGGGAGCTCTGAGCAGATGGATGCTGCGGATGATCGCCCAAGGAAACGATTGCGAAGCCACAAATCAAACAATGAACCGATGGGATATAATAAAGCTCCATCGAAAGCGGATGATTCCTATTCATTCAATCCCCCTGCCGCACAAAGTTCTCAAGAAGCAAATTCATATACTGAGACAAAATCAAACTCGAGCGCAAAATCAGAATATTCTTCAAATAACTCTCCAGACTTCGACAATGTCATTGTAAATGAAGGAGTTTTAGAAATTATGCCTGACGGTTATGGGTTTTTAAGATCTTCGGATTATAACTATTTAACATCTCCTGACGACATCTATGTGTCCCAATCTCAAATTAAATTATTTGGATTGAAAACAGGTGATACGGTACGCGGCAGCATTCGTCCTCCTAAAGAAGGTGAAAAGTATTTTCCTTTAGTTCGTATTGAGGCTATTAATGGCCAAAATCCGGCAGAGGTGCGTGATCGTGTTCCATTTGATTATTTAACGCCCCTGTTTCCAACAGAGCGTTTAAAATTATTTACGGGTCCGAACAATTACTCCACCCGAATCATGGATTTGTTTACCCCGATTGGTAAAGGTCAACGTGGTCTAATCGTTGCGCAGCCAAAAACTGGTAAAACCATGTTATTGAAAGATGTTGCGAACGCGATTGCCAAAAACCATCCGGAAGTTTATTTAATTATTTTATTAATTGATGAACGTCCTGAAGAGGTGACTGATATGGCGAGGAGTGTGCGGGCAGAAGTAGTTGCCTCTACTTTCGACGAACCAGCGGAACGCCATGTGAAGATCGCGAACATCGTACTTGAAAAAGCAAAACGCATGGTAGAATGCGGGCACGACGTCGTGATTTTATTAGATTCCATCACTCGTCTTGCGCGTGCATATAACACGGTAGCTCCTGCATCTGGGAAAATTTTATCCGGTGGTGTGGACGCAAACGCCCTTCACAAACCTAAACGCTTCTTTGGCGCGGCAAGAAACATCGAACACGGTGGTTCTTTGACGATTTTGGCGACTGCATTAATCGATACCGGTTCTAAAATGGACGAAGTGATCTTTGAAGAATTTAAAGGAACGGGTAACATGGAGTTACAATTAGATCGTAAGTTGGCGAACAAACGCGTGTACCCAGCGATTGATTTGACGGCATCCAGCACACGTCGCGACGACCTATTAAACGACAAAGAAACCCTGCAAAGAATTTGGATTCTTCGGAACCATTTAGCAGATATGAATTCGAACGAAGCGATGGACTTTTTACTCGCACAAATGCGCGGTACACGCTCGAATGAAGAGTTTCTGATTAGTATGAATGGCTAATAACATGGTAAAACATATTCCCAATGCAGTCACTTGCATGAACTTATTAAGTGGCTGTATTGGTATTTATTTTGCTTTCCAAGGAGATTTTCAAACCGTTCTCTATTTCGTGCTTGCTTCGGGGCTGTTTGACTTATTTGACGGCATGATCGCGCGAATCTTAAAGGTTCATTCGCCGATGGGACGGGAATTAGATTCCTTAGCGGATGTAGTCAGTTTTGGTTTTCTTCCAGGCGTCGTTTATTTTATGTTGCTGCGCAATGCCTTCCCAGAAAATACCTGGCTGCCCTTTGCGGGATTCATCGTCACTTTATTCTCGGCGATTCGATTAGCAAAATTCAACCTTGATGAGAGGCAAACGACCGATTTTATTGGCTTAAATACGCCGATGAATACATTTTATGTGATGTCTTTGCCATTTTTGGCCGGAAATATTGAACAACCCGCCATCGCTCAACTTTTTTCATCGCCCTATTTTTTGTTCGCAAGCCTCCTACTCACTTCCCTGTTATTAGTGAGCGAATACCGCTTGTTCTCCATGAAGTTCAAAAACTTAGGATGGGCTGACAATAAGTATAAATATATGTTTTTATTGGTTTCGGCGGGCTTATTAATCGGCGTGCAACTTCTGGCGTTGCCTATTATTTTGATGCTATATTTTCTATTTTCAAGACTACATTTCATCAAGGTAGCTGCCTAATTCTTGGAAAAGAGTTTGAAATCTTGGTAATACGACCTGAAATTCATTGACTATTATCTCGTAATCTTTTCTTTCTGAAGCCAAAGTTTCAATTTCCTGCAAAACCTTTCTCATTTCTTCTGCACCCATATAGGCAAGGGTGGGTTTAATGTGATGAGCCATGCCTTTGATTTGCTCCCAATCATGATTTTCAATGGCCTTCGCTAAATCCTGCACATGATTTGGCGTTTGCTCCAAGAACATACGAATCATCTCCCCGATAATCGAGGGCTCTCCATTAGATAATTCAATTAAATAGTTGAGGTTCGCTTCTTTAAAATTCATGTTCCTGCGAATGTAGTAATTTTACGGATAATATATCGGGTGATTCTTCGAGTAATTGACGGACCGGCTTATTAAGAAGGGGATGTATATATGCTGGCGCAATCTCATTCATAGGAATTAATGCAAAATTCCGCACATGAAAATAAGGGTGTGGAATGCTTAGCAACGGGGAATCGATCACCCAATCATCATAGAATAGAATATCAACATCAATGATTCTGGCTTCCCACTTTTTATTTCTAACGCGTCCTAATTTCTTTTCAATGGCTTGGGTGCGTTCCAATACGACGCTTGGTTCTAAATCTGTTTGGACCTCCAGAACCTGATTCAAATATTCAGGCTGCTCATCCTCAGTTCCCCAAGCTTCAGTGCTATAAATAGCAGAACATTGCGTGATCTTCCCGACGGTTGACTGAATGGCTTTGCTGGCCGCAATCAATTGCTTTTTGGGTTCTCCCAAATTTGCCCCTAATAAGAGATATAACCTAGCCATCTTTTGTGTAACTTTACGCTAAATAATGAATCAAATATAACAAAGATTCAAGTCAAGATTTTAAATTATGAAATCATTTTTCAAATATGTATTAGCGACGGTAACTGGGATTTTAATCTCCACCATCCTTTTAATCTTATTATTCACTGTTATAATTGGTGTAATGGTGAATTCAGCAATGTCTGAAAAAACCACCGTGGTGGCTGACAACTCTATTCTACACGTGCCGTTCGACCACATGGTCACTGAACGAACGATACCAAATCCTTTCGAAGAGTTAAATATTCCGGGACTTGAAGTCAATAGAAGTTTAGGCTTAGACGACATCTTGATTAGAATTAAGCATGCGGCGACAGAAGACAAAATCAAGGGGATCTACCTGGATATTTCGACCGTGAATGCAGATTTCGCTTCCCTAAAAGATATTCGAGATGCATTAATGGAATTTAAGAAGGAAGGTAAATTCATCCTTGCGTATAGTGAGATTTATTCACAAAAAGCCTATTATTTGGCTTCCACAGCAGATAAAATCTTTTTAAACCCAGAAGGCGCGATTGATTTTCGAGGTTTAAGTGCGGAAGTGATGTTTATAAAGGGATTGTTGGATAAGATTGGGATGGATATGCAAGTCGTGAAAGTAGGCACGTTTAAAAGTGCTGTTGAACCCTTCTTACAAGACAAAATGAGCGATGCGAATCGTCTTCAAATGAATGCATATGTACAAAGCATTTATAAAAACTTCCTTTCTGACATTTCAGAGAGCCGAGGTCTTTCAGTGGATAGCCTTGATCATATCGCGAGCGAATTCTTAGCGAGAACTGCTGGGGATGCTTTGGAATATAAATTAGCGGATGAACTCGTCTATAAGGATCAAGTCATTGACACCTTAAAAAACTGGCTATCCATCGATGAGAAAGAGGATGTTAAATCAGTTAATTTAAGGAATTATAAGCCGACTATAAAGGCAAGTGTGAATAGAGATCGCATTGCTGTGGTGTATGCCGTGGGAACGATCACAGGTGGGGAAGGTAGTGATGAAAGCATCGGCTCCGAAAAAATATCTCGTGAATTAAGAAAACTGCGTAAAGATGATAAAGTAAAAGCTGTTGTCCTGCGCGTAAACTCTCCAGGCGGGAGTGCACTTGCGTCAGAAATTATTTGGAGAGAGGTGGATTTGATTCGCCAAACAAAACCAATGATTGTTTCCATGGGTGATGTCGCAGCATCTGGAGGATATTATATTGCAGCTGCCGCGGATTCGATTTTTGCGCAGCCAACGACCTTAACCGGATCGATTGGCGTATTTGGCACCATACCAAATATGCAAAAACTGTGGAACCAACATTTAGGCGTTACCTTTGACCACGTGAAAACCGGGAAGTTCTCTAATTTCTTAAGTGGGAACTTTGACCGTCCGATGACCCCAGAAGAACGTCAATTAATGCAAATGGATGTCAATAGAATTTATGACACCTTTGTAAAACGCGTTGCAGATGGGCGTTCAATGAGCCCTGAATCCGTAGATAGCGTCGGACAGGGTCGTGTTTGGACAGGGGAACAGGCGATAGAAATCGGGCTGGTAGATCGCTTAGGGAATTTAGAGGATGCCATCACAGCTGCAGCTAAAATGGCTAATTTAGAGAGTTATCAGTTGGTAAAATACCCTGCGATTAAAGATCCATTCGCAGGATTTTTAGGCACCTCTGCAAGCCAAGCAAAATCTTGGTTTGGGAAAGCAGAATTCGGCAATTTCTATAAGCAGTATGAAGCTATAAAGAAAGCAGCGACGCATTCTGGAAATTTGGCAATCATGCCTTATGATGTGTATATATATTAATTTTTATAAATGAATGTGGGGGAAAATATGAGCAAATTCATTCAAATCACTGAGTGCCCAAGAGATGCCATGCAAGGCATTGTGGAATTTATACCTACTCAGAAAAAGATTGAATATCTTAATTTATTGTTAAAAGTTGGGTTTGATCGGCTCGACTTTGGCAGCTTTGTTTCTCCGAGCGCCATCCCCCAATTGAAGGACACAGCAGAAGTATTGGATGGGTTGGATCCGGAATTTGTGGCCAAAACAGATCTTTTGGCGATTATCGCAAATGTTCGCGGAGCCAATGACGCAGCCAGCCATGAACAAATAAAATTTTTAGGCTTTCCATTTTCAGTATCTGAAACTTTTCAATTACGGAATACAAATAGCACCATAGAACAATCCATGGACCGCGTAAAGGAAATTTTATCCATTTGTGCGCGCAGTAATAAAACACCTTTAATATATCTGTCCATGGGGTTTGGGAATCCGTATGGAGATCCTTGGAATGAAGAGTTAGTAGCTAATTATGCTGCGCAATTGGAACAATTAGGTGTACAACATTTAGCGCTAGCAGACACCATTGGTTCTTCTACCCCGGAAAAAATTCAACAACTCTATCCATTCTTAGCCAAAGAATTTGAAAAAATAGAATGGGGTTTGCATTTGCATAGCACCTCAGAGGAAAGTAGACGGAAAATTGAAGCCGCACTAAGTGTTGGCTGTACGCGTTTTGACACGGCTCTAAGGGGCTTTGGCGGCTGCCCGATGGCAGAAGACGAATTAGTGGGGAATATTGCGACAGAGACGCTTTTAGACGTTTTAAAACAAGAAGGAAGGGACACAGAGCTGGATTTAGAAGCTTGGCAAGCAGCATTAAATTACAGCATAGAAATTTTCCATTAATTTTTTAAGCGGCGTTAATTGTTTAACGGCGTTAATTGTTTAACGGCGTAAATTGTTTAAACGGTGTAAATTGTTTCAAAGGATTTAAAAAAAGAAATCCCTCAAAAATTAAATTTTTGAGGGATTTATAATTTATACCTAATTTACGGTTAGGAAGAGCCTTCCTTAAACGTTATTAAGCGTCTTTTTTGTCTTCTGCAGTTTCATCTGCAGCCGCTTCAGGAGCAGCAGCTTCTTCAGCTGGAGCTACTTCTTCAACTGGAGCTACTTCTTCAACTGGAGCTTCTGTAGCTGGTGCTTCAGCAGCAACTGCCGCTTTTTTACCAGTTCCACGACGACGTGTAGATTTTTTCTCTACTTTAGCCTCTCCACCTTTCGTGTAGATTTCATTGTAATCAACTAACTCGATCATCGCCATTTCAGCGTTATCACCTAAACGATTTTCCAATTTGATAATACGAGTATATCCACCTGGACGAGTTGCAATTTTTTGTGCAATTTCGCGGAACAAAATGTTTACTGCGTCTTTATCGTTTAAGTAGCTAAATACACTTCTACGAGAGTGAGTAGTATCGTTTTTAGACTTTGTCAACAAAGGCTCAGCATATTTACGTAATGCTTTTGCTTTTGCTAATGTAGTAGTAATACGTTTGTGCTTAATTAAAGAAGAAGTCATATTCGCAAGCATTGCTTTACGGTGACTATCCGTTCTTCCTAAATGATTGATTTTTTTTCCGTGTCTCATGTTATTTAATTTTGTGCATACCGTCTCCAATTAAGGAGGGAATTATGCAACAGGTCGCTAAAATTGCACTACCTAAAGCAGCACGCACTAATAATTATTATTCTTCGTCTAATTTAAATTTGCTTAGATTCATACCAAAAGATAAACCTTTGGATTTTACTAATTCCTGAATTTCACTCAAAGATTTTTTACCGAAATTGCGGAATTTCAACATATCGGCAACATCATAAGTTACTAATTCAGCAAGTGTACGAATATCAGCCGCTTTCAAACAGTTCAATGCACGAACTGATAAATCAAGATCCACCAATTCAGTTTTCAAAATTTTACGCATATGTAAAATTTCTTCATCAACAACTTTGGTTTCTTCTTTAGCTTGAGACTCTAACAAAATGTTTTCGTCAGAGAATAGCATAAAGTGTTGGATCAAAATTTTGGCAGCTTCTTTTAACGCTTCTTCAGGATGGATGGATCCATCTGTAGAGATTTCAAGAACCAATTTTTCGTAGTCAGTTTTTTGCTCAACACGATAGTTCTCAACGCTGTATTTTACGTTCTTAATCGGCGTATAAATAGAATCAATAGCGACTTGTCCTAATGGAGCATCTGCTACTTTATTCTCTTCTGCGTTCACATAACCACGACCTTTAGCAATGCTAAGTTCTACTTCTAAAGTAACACTGCTCTCCATGTTGCATATCAACAAGTCCGGATTTAATACAGTAAAGTTACTTGAGAATTTAGTAATATCACCAGCTGTGAACTGTTCCTGCCCATTAATGACAATAAACACCTTCTCACTATCGCCAAGTTCACCAGTTTTTTTGAAGCGTACTTGTTTAAGATTTAAGATAATCTCGGTAACATCTTCTACAACTCCCTGGATCGTGGAAAACTCATGGGAAACACCAGAGATACGAACCGACGTAATTGCATATCCTTCTAAAGAGGATAATAGAATACGGCGTAAAGCATTACCAATGGTCACACCAAAACCAGGTTCCAACGGACGAAATTCAAAAGTACCGTCAAAATCCGTGGATTTTTGCATGATAACTTTATCAGGTCTTTGAAATGCTAAAATTGCCATTTAGTATGTATTAAAATTGTTAAAAAAATTGTTTTGCCGCAATCCATCCATCAAGACGAATTGCGGCATCACAGATTATTTAGAGTATAACTCTACGATTAAGTTCTCTTTAATGTTTTCAGGAATCTCTGTACGCTCAGGATAATTTAAAAATTTACCTGATAATTCATTGCTATCCCATTCTAACCAACTGAATTTGTTGATTTTCTTACCTGCAACAGAATTTACTACAGCTTCCAATGATTTAGAACGCTCTCTTACAGCAACTACATCACCTGGACGTAAGCTATAAGAAGGGATGTTCACCAATTCACCATTTACAGTGATGTGTTTGTGCCCTACTAATTGACGAGCAGCAGCACGTGTTGGAGCAATACCTAAACGGTAAACTGTGTTATCTAAACGAGCTTCTAATAATTTCAAGAAAATCTCACCTGTGATTCCTTGTTTTGAAGAAGCTTTGTCAAATAAGTTAGCGAATTGGCGCTCTAACACTCCATAAGTATATTTCGCTTTTTGTTTTTCTAACAATTGGACCGCATATTCCGATTGTTTACCACGTCTTTTAGAGGCGCCGTGTTGCCCTGGAGGATAATTTTTTCTTTCTAATGCCTTATCAGGACCAAAAATTGGCTCTCTGAATTTTCTGGCAATTTTGGACTTAGGTCCGGTATATCTAGCCATAAAATGTTGTTTTAAAGTATCATTCAGCCTCTCGCCGAAGAATCTTAGCTTTAAAAAATTTTGTTAATTATTCGTTTAGTTATTAAACGCGTCTGCGTTTAGGAGGACGGCAACCATTATGTGGAAGCGGAGTGATGTCACGGATAGTGGTCACTTCAATTCCTGTACTTTGTAAAGTACGAATTGCTGACTCACGACCAGAACCAGGTCCTTTTACAAACACTTCAACTTTGCGCAATCCTAAATCATGTGCCACTTTACCACAATCAGCAGCTGCTTGTGAAGCTGCATAAGGCGTGTTCTTTTTAGAACCTTTGAAACCCATTTTTCCGGCACTAGACCATGAAATGGTTTGACCTTGATTGTTTGTTAGCGTTACAATGATGTTATTGAACGTCGCATTGATGTGTGCTTGACCCACTGGTTCAATGACTACAATCCTCTTCTTGGTTGCTTTTTTACTTTTAGCCATTTCTTAAATCAATTATTACTTAGTAGCTTTTTTCTTATTTGCAACAGTTTTTCTCTTTCCTTTACGAGTACGAGAGTTATTCTTAGTACGTTGACCACGAACAGGAAGGTGTTTACGGTGACGTAATCCACGGTAACATCCAATATCCATCAAACGTTTGATGTTCAATTGAATTTCTGAACGAAGGGCACCTTCTACTTTAATCTCATCGTTAATGATGGTACGAATAGCTGCTAGTTGCTCATCGTTCCAATCTTGTACTTTTACATCGTACCCGATACCTGCTTTATTCAGGATATCTTCTGCGGTAGAACGGCCAATACCGAAAATATAGGTCAGGCCAATTACTCCTCTTTTGTTTTTTGGTAAATCAATACCTGCGATCCTTGCCATATACTTATTAAGCGATTACAATAATTGAATTAACCCTGACGTTGCTTAAACTTCGGGTTCTTTTTGTTGATTACAAATACTTTTCCTTTACGACGGATAATCTTGCAATCCGCGCTGCGCTTCTTAATGGATGCTCTTACTTTCATCTCTATAGTTTTTATTAAGTGGCCGGATGAAGCCGTTTAAATTTTTATTTATACCTATACGTAATTCTGCCCTTAGACAAATCATATGGAGACATCTCCAATTTAACCCGATCTCCAGGAAGAATTTTAATGTAGTGCATTCTCATTTTTCCAGAGATATGCGCTATAATTTCATGCCCGTTTTCCAATTCTACACGAAACATCGCGTTGGAAAGTGCTTCCTTAATTACTCCGTCTAGCTCTATTGAGGCTTGTTTAGCCATATACCGTATTGATTATTATATACATTACACCTGCAACAAACAGGGATGCAAAGATATGAAAAATTATTTTCTTTTCAACTCTTTTTAATCAAAACATTTTCAATGTGTTCAAAAGTTGTCAAAACTTCCGCTTGACCTTTTCGAACCACGACCATATGCTCAAAGTGGGCGGATGGTTTTCCATCGATTGTACTCACAGTCCAACCATCGTCCCAGAACTTCACCCCTGCTCTACCTAAATTAATCATGGGTTCTATACAAATCACTAAACCTTCTTCCAACTTCATCCCAGACCCCCGTTTCCCATAATTTGGAACTTCCGGCTTTTCGTGTAATGAGAACCCGACTCCATGACCCACCAATTCTTTTACAATCCCGTAACCAAATTGATTGACATGATCTTGTACAGCACTACCAATATCACCTACTCGATTTCCAACGATCGCTTCCGCAATTCCTAATTGCAAAGACTGTTGAGTAACATCCAGTAATTGCTGTACTTCTGGAGCCACATTTCCGATGGCAAAAGTATATGCAGAATCTGAAATAAATCCATTTAGATTCACCCCACCATCTACAGAAACAATATCCCCATCTTTAATGACATAATCACTTGGAAAACCATGAACGATCTGATCATTAACGGAAACACAAAGTGAATATGGAAAATCATGATACCCTAAAAAAGCAGGTTTTCCACCATGATCATGAATATATTCGTAAGCAAACTTATCTAAGGAAATGGTAGTTACTCCTTCTCCAATCAACCCGCCTATCTCCCCTAATAAACGGGACAGGATATCAGCAGATTTCCGAATCTGCTCAATATCCTCTTCCGTTTTATACATAACCTTCGACATGCTTATTGCTTATCAAATTACTGACTGGCCTGTACCAGTTGCAGCATTTTCATCCATAGGATTTCTTCCCTTGATTCTTCCTGTTTTCATTAATCCATCATAATGACGCATTAATAAATGACTTTCGATTTGTTGTAAAGTATCCAACACGACCCCTACTAAAATTAGTAAAGAAGTACCGCCATAGAAATGTGCAAATTGGTTGTTTACTCCAAATAAACCAGCAATCGCTGGAAGAATCGCAATGATCGCAAGGAAAATCGATCCGGGGAACGTAATCTTTGAGATCACCCCATCAATGTATAAATTAGTTTCTTGACCTGGCTTAATGCCTGGAATGAAACCACCATTCTTCTTCATATCTTCAGACATTTGCTGAGGATTTACCATAATGGCAGTGTAGAAGAATGTAAATGCAATGATTAACGTTGCAAACATTACATTATACGTGAGGGATTGGTAATTGCTTAATTGACTTAAGAAATCGGATTGTAAATTCGGGAAAAATTGTCCTAAAGTCATTGGCACAAACATAATAGCTTGCGCAAAAATGATTGGCATAACTCCAGCTGAATTTACTTTTAATGGGATGTATTGACGAACTCCACCATATTGTTTGTTTCCAACAATACGCTTCGCATATTGAACAGGAATACGACGCACACCTTGAACGATTAAGATGGTAAATACCACCACAAAGAATAAGGCTACGAATTCTAATAACAATGGAATTGGACCACCGCCTCCAGTACTCATACGTGAGAACCATTCAGCAGTAATACCCGATGGAAGTTGGGCAATAATACCCACCATAATGATTAACGAAATACCATTACCGATACCTTTATCAGTGATTTTCTCCCCTAACCACATAACAAATAAAGTACCTGCAGTCAATACAAATGCTGATAAAATGGTGAAAAGAGGATCTTGGATCATTTTTGCACCATCATCAATTTGCGTACGCACATATGCAATGGATTGAACGATGGTAATAGCTAACGTTAAATAACGCGTAATTTGCGTCATTTTCTTACGGCCACTTTCTCCCTCCTTTTGAAGTTTTTGGAAGTAAGGAACCGCGATTCCCAACAATTGCACAACGATGGATGCAGAGATATAAGGCATAACACCTAATGCAAAGATTGCAGATCTAGAAAAAGATCCACCTGCAAACATATCCAACAAACCTAAAAGGCCTTCTTGTGCTTCTTGTTGAAGCGCCTGAGGATTTACCCCCGGCAAAACAATATAACATCCTACTCGGTAGATCAATAAAAAGAGAAGCGTATTTAGAATACGCGTTCTCAAATCATCAATTTTCCAAATATTATTTAGGGTGGTGATTAGCTTCTTCATGGATTAAATTTTTTCAATCGATCCTCCAGCAGCTTCAATTGCTTTCTGAGCTGAAGCTGAAAATGCATGTGCTTTTACTGCAACTTTTGTGGAAATTTCGCCTCTTCCTAAAACTTTTACTAAGTCATTTTTAGAAGCTAATCCGTAAGTTCTGAATGTTTCAAAATCAATCTGTTGAAGATTGTGCTTTTCTACCAATCCTTGTAAAACATCTAAGTTTACACCTACGTATTCAACGCGGTTGATGTTTTTAAATCCAAATTTAGGTACACGGCGTTGCAAAGGCATTTGACCACCTTCGAATCCGATTTTAGTTGAAGTACCTGAACGAGATCCAGCACCTTTGTGACCACGTGTAGATGTACCACCACGACCTGATCCGGTACCACGACCGATACGTTTTCTTGTTTTAACTGACCCTGCAGCTGGTTTTAGATTACTTAAGTTCATCTTTTTTTCCAAAATTGTGCTATGTCTTCGCTTTCACTAAACAGACATAACGATTAAACGTATAATTGCTAGAAGCTGTTTCCAGCTTCTAGCAAAGTTATTAACTCTCTTGTACTACGACCAAATGGTTTACTTTTCTTACCATCCCTATGATTGCAGGAGTGGCCTCTACTTCAACTGTTTGGTTGATTTTCTTCAATCCTAGAGCTTTCATTGTGCGCTTTTGATTTTCGCTGCGATCAATGATACTCTTGATTTGTGTAATTTTGATTTTTGCCATGATCTTATCCGTTAAAAACCTTGTTTAAGTCTACGCCTCTTTGTTGGGCAACTGTGTAAGCATCGCGCATTTTCAACAATGCATCAATCGTAGCCTTCACCACGTTATGAGGATTAGAAGATCCAAGCGATTTCGCTAATACATCGGTTACACCAGCACTTTCTAAAACAGCACGCATCGCGCCACCTGCAAGTACTCCTGTACCGTGTACAGCTGGTTTAATCAATACTTTACCACCTGAATATTTACCAAGTTGTTCGTGCGGAACTGTTCCTTTGATAACTGGAACTTTAATCAAGTTTTTCTTCGCATCGTCAATACCTTTAGTGATAGCTTCAGTTACTTCTTTGGCTTTGCCAAGTCCATAACCTACTACGCCATTCTCGTCTCCAACTACAACAATAGCTGAAAAACTAAATGTACGTCCACCTTTGGTTACTTTTGCAACACGTTGGATGCTCACCAAGCGGTCTTTTAGTTCGATCTCGCTTGATTTTACTCTTTTTATATTACTTAATGACATGTTCAATTGAGATTAAAAGTCCAAACCACCCTCACGTGCACCTTCAGCCAAGGACTTAACACGTCCATGGTACAAGTACCCATTTCTATCAAATACTACTTTAGTTACTCCTGCAGCCTTAGCTTTCTCTGCGATCGCTAGTCCAACTGCTTTAGATTGGTCGACTTTATTTCCTGAAGCTGAAAAATCTTTAGACAGGGATGAAGTCGATGCAATGGTAATTCCCTTTACATCATCAATAACCTGGGCATAAATGCCTTTATTACTTCTATAAACCGACAAACGTGGACGCTCAGCAGAACCTGTTAGGCGCTTTCTGATTCCTTTTTTAATACGTTCCCTACGGGATAATTTAATTCCTGACATGACTATTATTTTTTAGCTGCAGATTTACCTGCTTTTCTCCTCAATTGTTCACCTGCGAATTTGATACCTTTTCCTTTGTAAGGTTCTGGAGTACGTAAGCTTCTGATTTTAGCAGCCACTTGGCCGATTAATTGCTTATCAATACTCTCTAATGTTACTGTAGGGTTTTTCCCTTTATCAGCAGTAGTAGAAACCTTCACTTCTTTAGGTAAAATCATCACCACTTGGTGAGAATAACCTAAAGCCAATTCTAAAGTTGTACCTTGGCTACTTGCACGGTAACCCACACCCACTAATTCTTGAGTCACTTTGTATCCTTCAGTTACACCAACAACCATGTTGTTAATTAATGTACGATACAAACCGTGTAATGATTTGTGGTGCTTTTGTTCGGTTGGTCTAGTTACAACTAATTGACCATCTTCTAGGCTAACTTTAATATCGGGATTGACCTGTTGAGTTAACTCACCCTTAGGTCCTTTAACGGTCACTAGATTTTTATCTGAAACCGTAATCGTCACTCCAGCAGGAATGGCGATTGGTGCTTTTCCAATTCTTGACATGTTGTCTTCCTCCTAATTAATATACGTAACACAAAACCTCACCACCCACGTTTTGCACTTGGGCTTCTTTGTCTGTCATCACTCCTTTGGAGGTAGAAAGAATTGCGATACCCAAACCATTCAATACGCGTGGCATATTATCAACACCTGCATATTTCCTAAGTCCAGGTTTACTCACACGTTTCAACGTAGTAATCGCAGAAATTTTAGAAATTGGATGGTATTTCAACGCAATTTTAATTTTGCCTTGAACTTGATCATCTTCAAACTTGTAATTTGCAATGTACCCTTTGTCGAAAAGCACTTTAGTAATTTCCTTTTTCAGGTTAGATGCAGGAATTTCAACAACCCTGTGGTTGGCCTTAATGGCATTCCTTACTCTAGTAAGGTAATCCGCTATTGGATCTGTAGTCATTTGATATGAATTTTGGTAATGGTTTCCCAGACATCACGTCCAAGACCTTCTACCGGTTAAAAAAAAAATTTATAATTTCCAACGTGTTTAGTTTACCAAGACGCTTTCTTCACCCCTGGGATCTTTCCAGCTAGAGCCATTTCACGGAAAGTTACACGTGAAATACCAAACTGTCTCATGTATCCTTTAGGACGGCCGGTTAATTTACAACGATTGTGTAAACGAACTGGAGAAGCGTTTTTTGGCAATTTATCCAATGCTTCATAATCACCTGCTTCTTTTAAAGCAGCACGTTTGTCAGCATACTTGGCAACAAGTTTTGCGCGTTTTACTTCGCGCGCTTTTACTCCTTCTTTAGCCATTATCAGTAGTATTATTAGTTTGATTCTTAAATGGAAGACCAAATTGCTTTAACAATTCTAATGCTTCCACATCTGTATTAGCGCTTGTTACAAAGGTAATATCCATTCCTTGAATTTTATTGATTTTGTCAATATTAATTTCAGGGAAGATAATTTGTTCAGTGATACCTAAAGTATAGTTTCCACGTCCATCAAATCCTTTGTCGTTAATCCCACGGAAATCGCGGATACGAGGCAATGCAACAGAAATTAAACGATCTAAAAATTCGTACATTTTCACATCTCTCAACGTAACACGAACACCAATTGGCATTCCTTTACGTAATTTGAAGTTTGAAACGTCTTTTTTAGATTTTGAAGCCACCACTTGTTGACCAGTAATCATGGTCAATTCATTGATTGCATTTTCAATTAACTTTTTATCTGAAGTTGCGCCTCCGATACCCTGACTAATGGCAATTTTCTCCAATTTAGGGACCTGCATAACGCTTTTATATTGAAACTTCTCTTTTAACGCAGTACGAATTTCCTCTCTGTACTTTGTTTTCAATCTTGGTGTGTAAGTCATTATTTGATCTCCTCCCCTGATTTTTTAGCAAAACGAACAATTTTCTTTTTACCATCTGCTTCAACCACTTTCCGGCCAACGCGAGTTGGTTTACCGGTTTTTGGATCGATCAATGCAAGATTTGAAATGTGAATTCCTGCCTCTTGTTCTACGATTCCACCGTTCGGGTTTTTCGCACTAGGTTTCGCATGTTTTTTGATGATGTTAGCACCTTCTACGATGGCTCTATTTTTCTCGATCAACACTTCCAAAACCTTTCCTTCGGTACCTTTGGAATTTCCAGCGATGACCTTTACCAAATCTCCTTTACGGATTTTGATCTTATATGTTGCTGTTGTATTTTTTCCCATGATTATAATACCTCCGGAGCTAATGAAACAATTTTCATGAACTGCTTTTCACGCAATTCTCTAGCAACTGGCCCGAAAATACGTGTACCGCGTGGTTCATTATTATTATTTAACAATACGGCAGCGTTATCGTCGAAACGAATGTAAGAACCATCTTTACGACGGATTTCTTTTTTCGTACGAACTACAACTGCTTTGGAAACTGATCCTTTTTTAACGTTTCCTGATGGCATAGCACTTTTAACGGTCACAACGATTTTATCTCCGATCGACGCATAGCGCTTGCGAGTACCACCCAATACGCGGATTACTAAAACTTCTTTAGCTCCGCTATTGTCGGCAACAGTGAGTCTTGAT
>CAYTDM010000010.1:69120-69391 GCA_964436635.1 uncultured Sphingobacteriaceae bacterium | reverse complement strand
TAGTGCGATTTATTGATTTGTCAAGGCTTTTTTTAAAAAAAATCCACCCCAAATCCCTAAGTGCTTATAAAGTAGCACCTTCTTTTAATTTTTCTGCGTTTTCTGCAAATTGCAATGCATCAATAATGCTCTGAATATCGCCATCCATGATCGCTGAAAGGTTATACATAGTTAAGCCAATGCGATGTTCAGTCACCCTTCCTTGCGGATAATTATAGGTACGAACTTTCGCCGATCGGTCCCCACCTGACACCATGGTTTTACGTTTTGC
>CAYTDM010000010.1:0-69110 GCA_964436635.1 uncultured Sphingobacteriaceae bacterium | reverse complement strand
TTATTTAACTCCAATTCATATAATCTAGAGCGAAGCATCTCCATCGCACGTTCACGGTTCCCTAATTGTGATCGTTCAATTTGACAAACCACGACAATACCAGTTGGTTTATGCGTTAATTGCACCTTTGTTTCAACTTTATTAACGTTTTGGCCACCCGCCCCACCAGAACGAGAAGTTTGCAACTCGATATCTGCCGGATTAATATATACGTCGATTTCTTCTGCTTCAGGCAAAACCGCAACCGATGCTGCCGAAGTATGCACCCTACCTTGAGCTTCCGTATCCGGTACACGTTGTACCCGGTGCACGCCCGACTCATATTTCAACTGCCCATACACGTCATCACCGATGACTTTTAAAATCACCTCTTTGTATCCGCCAGATGTTCCTTCAGTTACATCCATCACTTCAGTACGCCAGCCCTTCTCCTCAAAGAATCTCATATACATCCTATACAAATCGCCTGCGAACAAAGAAGCTTCGTCCCCTCCAGCACCTCCTCGAATCTCCAAAATTGCATTTTTAGCATCTTCTGGATCCTTAGGAATCAACATTAAGCGCACTTCTTCTTCTTTTTTCTCGATGTCTTCCAAAAGAATATCCAACTCTTCTTTTGCCATCTCCCGCAATTCTTGATCTTTTTCAGTAGCAAGAATTTTTTTATTTGTTTCTATGTTGCTGACCATATTTTTGTAGATATGGTACTGATCGACAATTTTACCTAAATCTTTGTATTCTTTATTCAATTTGGCAAAACGAGACATGTCGTTTATAGTTTCTGGGTTAGTCAACTCCCGCTCGACTTCTTCCCAACGATCTTTGATCGCTTTTAATTTTTCTAGCATATAAATGTATTCGCTCCGATATAGAATTCCGCTATTTTGTTCACACTTAATCGGAAAGGTGCAAAATTACGCAAAAAATAGTAAAAATAAGGGGAAAATATTTGTGTTTGTAGACAAATCTACTCGCTTCTTTGCCAGGTTTCTAAGATTAGATTTTCTCCATCAAAGGAAGCATAGGAATTAAAATGTATCCATTCTCCTAAATTCACATACCGACTCCCACCGGAAATAGGCAAATCTAATGGGAGGTGTCTATGGCCAAAAACAAAGTAATCCACTGGGGTTTTCTTTTGTTGCTCAGTCGCAAACTGCACTAACCACTCTGCTTCCGCTCCAACGAATTCTTCTTTTTTACCCGAAGAAATGCGGCTATTTTTCGACCATTTTTGGGCGATCCAAATCCCCAGATTCGGATGGATCCTGGCGAACAACCATTGGCAAAGTGGATTTCTAAAGATGGTTTTCAAAAATTTATAACTTTGATCACCAGGTCCTAAACCATCCCCATGATGCAAATAAAAACGTTTTCCGTTGCAATTTAGGAGGCACTCATTCGAAATGATGGTCGCGCCCAATTCTTCCTTTAGGTACCCAAACATCCACATATCGTGATTCCCCTTGAAGAAAAAAAGTTGAATGCCTCTGTCTGATAATTCAGCCAATTTACCTAAAAAGCGGACGTAACCCTTAGGCACTACCGTCTTATATTCAAACCAAAAGTCAAACACATCGCCTAATAAAACAATGACTGCAGCGTCTGAAGAAACTTGATCTAACCAAGCGATGACGCGGCGCTCCCGTTCGATAGAATCCGAAAGTGGATACGACCCCAGATGAAAATCGGATGCAAAATAGATTTTTTTGCCTTGGGGCAGCGACATGTTTAGCGTCATGATGGCCAAACTTAGGCATTCGAACGATTTTTTGCAAGCACCAACCATAAATTCTTAAGATTTGTGATTACAAAATTCGTTGGGTAAGTTTGTAAGAATGATCGCTTTCTAATTATAAACCTTGATTTGAAATGATATGAAAAAAAATATTGGAATCCTTGTACTTATGGTGATGGTATTGAATGCTTGTAACAACCCAAAAACGATTGCGCCAGCGGAAGAAATGAAACTGCTATCGTACCCTGAAACAGAAAAAGTCCCGGTGGTGGACACCTATTTTGGCCAAGAAGTGGAAGATCCGTACCGATGGTTAGAAGATGATTTATCCGCGGAAACCAAGCAATGGGTAGAAGCTCAAAATAAAGTAACCAATCATTATCTAGATCAAATTCCATTTCGATCTGCCATTCAGGCGCGATTAGAAAAACTTTGGAACTACGAAAAATACTCAGCTCCTTTTAAAGAAGGTGCGTATACTTACTTCTATAAAAACGATGGGTTGCAAAACCAAAGTGTGCTCTACCGGCAAAAAGGGGAGGATGGAGCCGTTGAAGTCTTTTTGGATCCAAACTCCTTTTCCAGTGACGGAACGACCTCTTTAGCTGGGATAGAGTTTAGTAAAGACGGCAGTTTAGTGGCCTACCAACTATCTGAAGGAGGGTCAGACTGGAGAAAGGTGGTCGTAATGCGCACGGAAGATAAATCAGTCGTTGGTGACACTTTAGTGGATGTAAAATTCAGTGGTTTAGCCTGGAAAGGAAATGAAGGATTTTATTATAGCAGCTATGAGAAGCCCGTGGAAGGAAGCGCGCTGTCTGCCATGACCGATCAGCACAAATTATTTTTCCATCGACTAAATACACCTCAGTCTGAAGATGCATTGATTTTTGGCGGGGCCAAACAACCACGAAGGTATCTGGGCGCTTACTTGACCGAAGATGAGCAGTTTTTAGTGATTACGGCAGCTAACGCAACCAGTGGCAATGAATTATATATTCAAGATGTATCGGCAGAGGGAAATAAGATCGTACCCGTCGTTTCAAACATGGATAAAGAACACTATGTCTTAGCACATAACGGCGGAAAATTAGTTTTATACACGAATCTAAATGCGCCTAACGGTAAATTAGTGGTGGCAGATGCGGCTTCGCCAAATCCTGAAAACTGGACCGATTTAATTCCTGAAACCGAACAAGTGCTTTCTCCTTCTACAGGTGGAGGAAAATTATTCGCACATTATTTAAAGGATGCGACCTCGCTGGTTCAACAATACAGCCTGGATGGAAACTTAGAACGAACCATCGAATTACCTGGAGTGGGAAGTGCCTCTGGGTTTTCAGCCAAAGAAGGGGATCAAAGCTTGTATTACTCGTTTACCTCCTATGTATACCCGCCATCCATCTTTAAATACGACATTGCAAACGGAACTTCGGAACTTTATAAAGCTTCAGGAGTAGATTTCGACCCTACTCAATACGAATCGAAACAAGTGTTTTACACGTCTAAAGACGGAACGAAAGTGCCATTAATCATTACTTATAAAAAAGGCATTCAACTGGATGGAAATAATCCAACCCTATTATACGGGTATGGAGGATTCAACATCAGTTTAACGCCTTCCTTCAGCACATCGAATATTGTGTTTTTAGAACAAGGCGGTGTGTATGCGGTAGCAAATTTACGTGGAGGGGGTGAATATGGTGAAAAATGGCATTTAGCGGGTACCAAATTAAGCAAGCAAAATGTGTTCGATGACTTTATCGCTGCCGCAGAATATTTAATCGCTGAAAAATACACTTCTTCAGAGAAACTTGGAATCGCAGGCGGATCAAATGGAGGGTTATTAGTGGGCGCGGCCATGACCCAACGACCTGAGCTATTTAAAGTGGCCTTCCCGGCTGTTGGGGTGCTGGATATGTTAAGGTACCATAAGTTTACAGCGGGGGCTGGATGGGCGTATGATTATGGTACATCGGAAGAAAGCGAAGAAATGTTCCAATATTTGCACACTTATTCTCCGTATCATGCCTTGAAACCGGGAGTTTCGTACCCATCCACCATGGTTACGACCGCAGATCACGATGACCGAGTCGTTCCAGCGCATTCTTTTAAATTTGCAGCCCGTTTACAAGAATATCATCAGGGGCCAAATCCAGTACTTATCCGCATAGAAACGAATGCAGGGCATGGTGCAGGAAAGCCTACCGCGATGGTGATTGCGGAGCAAACCGATAAATGGGCCTTTTTATTCCAACAAACCGGCACATCGTATAAAGTAATTAAATAAGAAAATGGCGCCATTAAATGATTTAATGGCGCCATTTTTGCATTAAAGAACGAGTAAACAAAAGAAAGATACTCAAAATTTTATCGCATGGAAATCAAACGCACAGAAAATGATCACAAGGGAACGTTCACCGCTTATATAGATGGGGAACAAGCAGGATTAATGACCTATACATGGGCTGGAAAGACCCAATTCATCATCGATCACACCGAGGCGGACTCAAAATTTTCTGGCAAAGGCGTGGGAAAAAGCATGGTGCTCAGCGCAGTAGAATTTGCACGTGAAAAAGGAGTTAAAATTATCCCTTTGTGTCCATTTGCGAAAGCAGTATTGGAAAAAAATAAAGACCTACATGATGTCTTGTAAGTCTTTATAAAATTCAGGTTTAAACCTGGATCGGCGGAAGTTTGCCATTGGGATTACCAACGCCAGTCTCCGCCGATTCTTAAAGATTCTTCTAACTTATTATCAAGCATTAATTGCTTTACTTCACCATCATTTAAACGCTTTACTGGAATTTGCTGGGCATCCGCCAACCCATAAGCAAGCATCGCCCCAAAGCGTACCGTATTACGCATTTCCAGATCATTCACTAAACTGAACACATCACAATCTGCATGGTAGCAGCTGCCTGCTTCACGACTTAACTGTCCTCCGCCTGCCCCACCCGTGGGAATGCCTTGCAACATAAACGGTTGGTGATCACTATATAATCCAGCACGAGGTGTGAACCGATTCTGGAAGGAAGGATCCACTTGCATGACGGCTTCACTAATTTCATGAAATAACGGCCGTGCAGCTTCTAAAGTCGCTGTGAAAAACTTAGGATCATTCGTCATGTCGAAGTTAATCATAAAGCGAACCTGATCCAGTTTACCTTGTTTTTGAAGATCCCGCACATAAGCCTTTGACCCCAATAAACCCTGCTCTTCACCCATAAACAACACGAATTCAACCGTTCTTTTTGGTTTCAATCCTAATTGAATAAAGGTCCTCGCCATATCGATGACCGAGAAAGATCCTAGACCATTGTCTACTGCGCCTGGAGATAAATCCCAGCTATCTAAGTGACCGCCTACTACGATGATTTCATCTGGAAATTCACTGCCCTCAATGCGTGCAACCACATTTCGAGCTGTCATTTTACCTGTTTTATTCCGCATCTTCAATTGACCTGTCACCGCTTGTGTAGATAGCACTTCTTTTAATTTCATTCCATCCTCTAAACCTAATGTAATGGCTGGAATGCTTAATAAGGTGCCGTCAATCGATCCGGTCCCAGTTAACAAAGTTCCACCCGGTACACTGTTAAATAAGATGATTCCCTTCGCGCCATATTGATGAGCCAAAGTTACTTTTGCAGAACGATGCACATTTCTGGTTCCATCTGGACTTCCTGGCAAAATATTTAAAGCGGCTAATACAATCTTGCCTTTCGCTTTTTCTGGATTTGCTAAGTAATCATTCTCCAAGCCATTGCCCATGTCCACCAGCTCCCCATCTAAGTTTGCTATTGCCGGTGTCAGTGCTAAAGCCACTGATTTTAAAACGGTCGTTTGGCCTCCAAAAGACACCTTAAAATCCAAGCTTTCACGAATCCAACCATTCACCTCAAAAGGTTGAAACCGCACATTCTGGAAACCATATGAACGCAATAAATTATGCACATATGCTTCGGCTTTTTCGCCGTTCGGCGAACCCGTTAAGCGATGACCGATTTGATCAATGGACTCCCCCAATCTTAAATATGCCTCAGAGCGCGCACTGACCTCTTCATCGATTTTCTTAAATGTACTGACTAATGCTGCATTCACTGGCGGCTCCGCTGTGCGTACGGTCCAACCCCAGCTTATTGCCCCCAACAATAAACCAGTTAGACCCAAGGAAAATATTCTGTTCTTTTTCATATTCATTTAGGTTTAATCGCTTGATCGTATTCCTTATGCCGTAGGACGCTCTTCCTTCTTAGGGAACACCAATGATCCGACGATACTCAAGAATAGAATACTTAAAATGATGATTAAGGAATGCGTGGTCGTAAAGCCCCACTCAGCAAGCCAGCTATGCAATAACATTTTGGCACCAATAAATACCAACAGGAATGAAAGACCCGTTTTTAAATAGTGGAATTTATGAATGATGTTCACCAAAAGGAAGAACATGGAACGCAAACCTAAAATCGCAAAAATATTAGAGAAAAATACGATGTACGGATCTTTGGTGACCGCAAAAATGGCCGGAATCGAATCTACTGCAAAAATCACATCTGTAAATTCAATCACTAATAACACTAAAAATAGAGGTGTGATGTATTTTTTACCGTTCTCTCTGTGGAAAAATTGCCCCCCTACAAAAGTTGGATACACCGAAAAATATTTCGATGCAAATTTAACGACTGTGTGATTTTTCGGATCGATTTCTTCGTCTTGATCACGATTTAAGAACATCATAATGCCAGTATAGACTAAGAAAAACCCAAATAAATACAAGATCCATCCGAATTTACTAATCAATGCCGCACCAACGAAAATAAAGATAAAGCGCAAAACAACCGCTCCGATAATCCCCCAAACAAGGACTTTATGGTAATATTGCGGAGCCACGCCAAAAGACGAAAACACCAACACCATCACAAAGATATTGTCGACAGATAATGCATACTCCACGACGTAACCTGTGATGTATTCCAGTGCAAGATTTTTATTATACACCTCTATGCTCGCCGCCAAATTATCTTGTATAATGTTAAAATTATGCAAGTGTTTGTCTTTGATATAAAGCAATTGTTCGAATGAGTGGATGTCATGAAGTTCATGACCCCAAAAACGTAAAACCACATAAAAGACCAACGCAAAACTAACCCATACGCCGCTCATAATGGCGGCTTGTTTCAAGCTAACGGTCTTATTGCCTTTTGTAAAAACGCCAAGATCAATGGCCAGCATCAAAATGATAAAAAGGATAAATCCTCCAAAAAATAGTACTTCGTGATTCATATTACTTTGTTCGTTGTGTTGTAAACCTTACTAATTGCTCCAAGCCTTGGCGATAAGGACTGTCTGGGAAGCTATATAAAATGTCAAAAGCTTGTTGTTGGTATTCCATCATTTTTGCATGCGCGTATTCCATCCCGCCACTTGCTCGCACAAAATGGACCACCTCATTGACTTTCTCTTTATCTTCGTGATGGTATTTCACCAACTGTATAATGTGTTGACGTTCTTTTCTATTTGATTGGTTTAAGGCGTAAATTAAGGGTAAGGTCATCTTTTTTTCTTTGATGTCATTCCCGAGTGGTTTTCCTACATCATCTGTGCCAAAATCGAAAAGATCGTCCTTGATTTGAAAGGCAATTCCTACTTTTTCGCCAAAAGCGTGCATTTTAGCAATGGTCTCTGCATCGGCTTGAGCAGATGCGGCTCCACATGCACAGCAAGAAGCTATCAAAGAAGCCGTTTTTTGACGAATGACTTCAAAATATATCGACTCGTTAATATCTAACCGCCTGGCCTTTTCGATTTGAAGCAACTCACCTTCAATGATTTGCTGCACCGCTTCACTCACAATTTCCAGCAAACCAAAATCTTTGTTTTCTACCGAGAGCGACATGCCTTTTGCCAACAAAAAATCACCGACTAATACGGCGACTTTGTTCTTCCATAAAGCATTTACTGAAAAAAAACCTCGGCGAAGATTCGCGTTATCAACCACATCGTCGTGTACTAAAGTAGCGGTATGTAACAGCTCGACTAAAGCGGCACCACGATAAGTGCTTTCAGATATTCCACCGCACATTCCCGCCGAGAAAAACACAAACATTGGCCGCATTTGTTTGCCCTTGCGCTTGACAATATAATGCGTGATTCGATCCAATAAAGGGACCGAACTTTTCATAGATGCTTTAAACTTTTCTTCGAAAATCTCGAGTTCGCTAGAAATCGGTTTCTGTATATCGTTCAGTTTGAGCATGAATTTATGGGCGGTGTTTGACCAATTTCAAATTTGAGCGAAAGATACTAAGATAATTCCATTAGCCATTAAAATCACGGGCGATTTTTTCCAACTCTTCATACCAGTCAGCCCCATATTTCCGAATTAAAGGAGTTTTCAAAAACTTATACACGGGCACCTTTAATTCTTTACCATAGCTACAAGCTGCGTGGCAAATATGCCAGCGATCATAGTTCAATACATCAAAACCTGGATATTGGGTGATGCGTATCGGATACAAATGACATGAAATAGGTTTTTGCCAATCGACTTTTCCTTCTTCATAAGCCTTTTCAATCGCACATTTCGCCACAATGCCGTCATGTGTCATATAAGGCAAGACTGCTGGATAAATAGCTTCCAGCACTTCGAGTTCTGATTGTTCCAACGGAGCACCCGCATCGCCTTCCACACAACAGGCTCCTTTGCACTTTGAAAGATTACATACAAACTCTTCTCGAAGCAGCTCTTCGCTCACTAACACCTGACCAACTTCTATCATGCTATAATTTTTTACCTAATGGATATTTCAATCCGGTGGCAGAACTTAACTCCAAAGACACGGTTCCCACCAAAATTTCTACTTTTGCTCGCACTGGTATCCGGTTCCCGTCATTCGTGACCCATAAATACATGCGGCTATTTTTTTTGAAAACGCGTCCTGGTTTAAGCTCAGGACTAAATTTTAAACATTCTAATCGACCTAACTCTGTCTCAATGGTTTCGATTCCGATATATTCAATTCCCAGAGTAGCAATTTCGTCATTCAGAAAATACGACAATTTAAAAGATTGGCCCGGGCGAACATTCGTTAAATCTAAATTTCTTGCAAAGTAATAAGCCGATAATAAGTCAAACGTTTGATTACTCGGACTTATAAACTCCCCTTTATTTCCGTTGACTTTTTTATTTTTGTGGTCAAATCGAACCACGTCGGTTCTTCTATATTTACCTTCTCGAATATTTTCAGTATAAAAATAGGGTAAAAATGTTTTAGAATCAATGTAAGAATTATACCGATTATCTACCGGAAACAACATATTAAATGCATTAGAAGTTTTCCCCCTTGCAGAAAGTCTAAAGGCATGTGGGGAACTAAATTGAAGCTCGGAATCACTCACCGATAACACCCCTTCAGCCGCAGAAATAAACCCGTATTTTAATTTGTATTTAAGCTCTTCTCCTGCTTGAAAGGAAGATTCTTTTTTAAACGGAAGTTGTTGTGCTCGCGCAAATTTAAACGGCGCCAACACGCCGCTACACAAAAGAAGAACAGGTAAGAATAGGCTTAGGATGAGATGTTTTTTACCTTTTTTGTAAATCATGCTGTTTTGTTTAATATCCGCATCCATCCATTAAATGCTATGATTGGACAAAATTCCTGCAGGAAGGTTTAATTTTTCCTTTTAAAGACAGGAACCGTAGAGCACGGTTCTCCATACATAATGCTCTTAGAAATTTTGCTTAATTCCACCGTAAACTTCACAAACGCTGAAGCCGGGATCGGAACCTCTCCACAACCTTTTACGACGACCCGTTGATCCACAAAAGGCGATAAATCCATTTCTGCCATTGCGCGTTCAAATAACAACGTTTCTAATACATCCAAATCGCCAAAAACGACTTCTTTTGCATAGGGCTGAAGATTATTTGCGAGCAGCATATAAGCCCAAGTGGGCACAATAGCGTCAGCACTACAAGTTATCGCCACATAAGCATCTTGATAAGCAGACCAATCGTGGGTTTTAACAAATTCTCGAAAGTCCTTCTCTTTCAAAATCAGCCCATGGAATAAGTTATCCTTAATGTCGTAAAGAATACGTTTACCCACCGGATAAATGCTGGCTAAATCCACCGTTACTAACCCACTTTGGGCGACTTTATTGACTATTTTATCTTGGATTTCCATCATCACAGGTACCCCCTAAATTAACAATTGTTTGATTTTAGCTAATTTAATAAAAATTTAGCTAAAATCAAACAACCTTAAATCAACGCAGAATTCTTAGAAGAACCGCGCTCTATTATCAGTAACCTTGGCATTATCTAACAAGGCTTTGAACACCGAGTTCCAAGTGCGCTGAACTTGCGACTGCTCTAACTGACGTTTCAATTCACTTAACACAGTTGGAGCCTCCGGATTAACAAAACCTTGAACCTGCAGTAAATATACCCCATGGTATCCTTTAATCGGACCCACTACTTTATTCAATTCTGAACCAAAAGCTGCTCCCACTACTGAATATTCCATTCCTACACTTGGCAATACCGGATTCGCTAACGCAATGTTTTCTACGATTTCAGTAGAAGCATTTAAGCGCGAAGCGATCGATGCTAAATCACCCCCTTGCGCCAACGCTGCATTTGCCTTTTCAGTTAATTGTTTCGCTTTCACCATATCCAACACATCGTTTTTAATAGTTTCTTTTACAGCATCCAAAGGCAATTGACCTTTAGGGCGAATTTCGGTTACTTGAGCCACGATGTATTTATCGTTGTTTTCTGACTCGTAAATTTTATCAGAAACATCGCCTTTTTTCGCATCAAATGCCCAACGAACTAAATCGCGTTTTACCATCGTAGATTCTAACATAGAAGAACGACCATTTACATGCTTCGCTTCTTTTACTTCTAAGCCTTTGCTTTGTGCTAACCCGACTAAATCATTATCTTTTACTTCACCGAAAAACGCGGTAGCATGGCTATATGCTTCATCGATGGTTTCTTTTCCACTTGTAATGGCTTTGTCGATAATCGCCAATTTCACCACTTGTGAATTTCCGATGACATCTTCAACTTTAACAATGTGAACACCAAATTGAGAATTCACAACGATCACTTCTCCTTTACGAGCGTCAAAAACGGCTTCTTCAAATTCAGGAACCATGTAACCTCTTGGGAACGTTCCTAATTCTCCTCCGTTTACTTTACTGCCTTCGTCCACACTGAATTGGATCGCTAATGCAGAGAAGCTTTCACCATTACGAACTAAGTTACGAATAGAGTCAGCTTTTGCGCGAGCCAAATCCTGCCCACCTTCCATCACTGGATTCAATAAAATATGGCTTGCTTTAATCGAATCTGGACTCATACGCACATCGATTACTTTAGCCACTTCGAACGCACCGTTATTATACACCGGTCCGACCACTGTTCCTTTTGACGCTTTGAATACTAATGAATCTAAAGAAGGGCTCACTGCACCTTTCTTATAATACATAAAAGGATATTTGGTATCAGAGTTTACTGCCGCAAACAATGAATCTGCTTTTGTTTCTGCTAATTGAGTAGCTAAACCTTGCACTTGCTCTAACACTCTTAGGGTATCTTGAGCTTTAGGACTCGCATCAAACTCTACAAATAGTAAGTCTCTGGTTTCTTCAAGATTAACAAATAACTTTCTGTTTTCATCGTAATAAGCTTTGTAATCTGCGTCTGTCAAGGTAATAGCTTCATCAGCAATGCTTGCATAATCTAATTGAACATATTCAAAATTAGCAAGCTTATTTCTTCTTGTGTACTCGTCATTCGCCTCCAAGTTCGTCACGTAAACGCTATTGCTTACTAGGCTATTATACTTCATGTTTAATTGCTCACTTACTACATTCTCAAGCAAAGCACTCCACTGCAATACAGCTTCATGGTTAGCAGGAAGAGTTCCTACTTGGCTGATGAATGATAATAATTGCTGGCGATCGTATTGACCTGTCTGAGGATTTGAAAAAGCTTGTAAGATTTGGTAAGATGGATTATTTCCGCTTACCAACTCGTTTAATTCCGCCTTTCCGACAGTCAAACCAATTTTTTCAACTTCACTATTTAACAATTCACGATTAACGAATTGACTCCAAACCTGATCCAATGCCCAAGTTCTCATTTGAGGATTTAAATTTCCGCCAAGTTGTTGACGGTACATCTCTGTGGTTTGGTCCACTTGTTGGCTAAAATCATTATAGTCTATCACGTTCCCGTTAATAACACCCACTTGATTCTGTTGTCTAGCCCAAAATGGTGTGCCATAATTCACAACGTCACCCAATAAAAACGCAACAATCGCAAAACCGATGAAAGAAACAATCACCACTCCAGCTCGATTCCGCAAATAATTCATTAATCCCATATCGAAAAATAATAGTTTTTTACTTGATAATATGCACTATAAGTGGACTTATCTATTTAGAGTTTATCCAAAATGAGGCGCAAGATACAACTTTTATAAAAAAAAATAGAAAATAATTAAAATACCTATTTATTAGAGCCGAAAATTAGGTAAAATTCTGGAGCAAAGCTGCTTGTTAAAATCCAGGAGTACGACTTTCGTCCATGTGCATCACACCTGTAGTATTCTGAACCTCGATCTCTTTGAAATCTCCGTCGGATTTGAAGGAAGCTCCTGAAAATGTGTTTCTGCCGTCTTTCGAATATCCAAAGATTGGAACGCTGTTATAAAAGGTGTTTTCTTTTTCGTTATGGATGAGTTCTTCGGTTTTGATAATCATGCCGTCTGAGCGCGTTATCACTACGTTATTTCGAAACTCAACGATTTCGTCCACCGTTCTGCGCACTGCATAATCGGCGGTGATGACTTGGCTTTCCTGCCCGTTTTCATCATAAAAATATATCGTAATGCCTTTTTGGAACTCGTAATAAGGTTGCGCTTCCGATGAATAGTTACGCATCTCTGGAGCCTCTAATCGGGCTTTAACGTTTGCGGAATCGCTGAAAAAAATAACCACTCCGGTCGACACATCCACTGGCTCTTCTGCTTGAATAGAAGCAATTCTATCCACTTCCTTGAGATCCGGTTCACAAGAAGCAAAAAGGATTAAAACACAAAGTACCGCAAGGCTGCTGAATACTTTCATGATCTTAAAATTTCGAATTAATCGTATGCAGGTCTTCTAAACCAACTGTCATTTAAGGTAAATCCTAAACTGAAATTAACAAAGCGCTCACGCACTAAGTGATTCGAGACTTTCCCCATTTGGCCGATTTCAGCTGCTAAATTCACTTTATTAAAGGAGAAACCGAACATGGTCGGCAATGGCAAGCCTAATCCAAAGGACACCGCCATCTGATCCACGCCTTCCCCACCTATTTGAATAGGCGTTTGTTTATAATTGAACCCCACACGGTAATCCACAATGTCTAAATAATTTACAGAAGTTGGGTCTGGGGTTAACTGAGCTCCCACAGCAAATCCATAACTATCACGTAAGGTTTGAGGTTGATTGCCTTGTTTGAACGTTGACCACGTTTCATAGTTCACGTCTGCTCCGACCATCCATTTATTTCCCTTTGATAGGGTAAATCCAGCGCTGTGTTTGAAAGGCATGTTGATTTTTTCATTTTGCCCCTCAAAAAACGAAATGGTATCAATCGGTAAATAAGCGGTTCCGTCTTCTAATTTTGAATTTGTGCGAACAGTTAATACATCCTTATCTGCATTCAAATTTGACCCTATAGCACCGTTATAACCTAAAACCAAAATATAACCTCCAGATAACGGCTTGAAGTATTGGGCACCATAACCAAATGAAAACCCGTTAATAAATGTTTCTACGTTTTCACGCGTGTTGAATGCGCCTACTTGATCCGGCATCTCAACCCCACGAATGTGATTAATCTTACCAAACACATAATTAAAGTTTACCCCCACACTAATATTCGGATTTAAACGCACTCCATATCCAATGTATGCAGCATTGGTTCCACCTTCTCCGGCATAGCCTCGATTTACGCGGGTCGTATCGATCCTATCAGGGATCACTTGATTATACCCGACTTCTGAGAAAGGACGCACACCCATGCTTATACCGCCAGCGGTTCCTAATGGAAAACCAAAATTCACATGGCTTAAATTATAGTTATAGCTGGTTTCAGATTTTGTACCATTACTTAATTCTGCAATATTGCCGTTCACGCCTGCATCGATGACCGTAAATTGGAAGGCCGAATAAGATGCTGGATTATCCACATTGATGTTGCTATATAGTCCAATATGTCGAACTCCGCTCACGATTCCACCCATCGCACGAAGTTGTGGAAGTTGATTGACACGCGTGTCGCCTATACCAAATTTTGAATACGGCGAAGAGGTACTAGCTTTTTGTGCAAACAGTCCAAAAACAGGAATACAAACAGCTGATAAAATTAAAATTAAGGATTTCTTCATGGATCTCTCTATCGTTTTGAAGCTTACTAATATACAGCAAGCCGCATGCAAAGCTATCTATTTTTTAGGCTTTAAGGGATTAGTTTTTGTTAAAAAAGGTTAAAAGACTGCTTCACAAACACTTACAATATTTGGAAAATCACGATTAACGCAAACAAAATCAGATATACGGACTCATAAAACCACTTCGTTTTGGCAAAATGGAAATAATAAGCTGCGTAGATGGATAAAGGCGGAACCATTAACAAAAAATGCGTGTGTTCTTTACCTTGTTCAAAAAAGATTGCTAAAAAAGCAAACAGCAACATGATAAATAAAAGTTGTACGATTTTTCTAATGAATACGATGCGTTTAAAAATGTTTTCCCGCAACACGTTCAAACTCAATATTAGAATAAAAAACACAGTAGCCCACAGAATATATTCCTGCAATTCCATTTGAAAGATGGTGAAGGTAGGAGATAAGTAAGGCATCCAAAATGTGGTGTACTGCCCCTCCATGCCGTTCCAAAAATACAACACCCATAACAAAAAGAAAACGGATAGACACCCAAGCAAAGCTGCAGTCCATTCTCTCCAATTAAAAGGCCTGAATATCCTTAATCCTGCCCACAGCGCCAGCAGCATGATTACAAATGGAAAGTAGATCAAACTCCCTATCGCCACTAAAATACCTAAATCAAACAGGGTCGATTTCACCTCATCACGATGATAAATCCCCATCAGTTTATCCAGCATCCAGATAAAAATAAAATTGCATAATAGCACCGGCGATAGCACCAGAAAAGAATCACTTAAGCTCGCGATCGTTAAATATAGCAGGGCGACCAGAAAACTTGGCTTACCAAAAAAATTATAATTATTTAAAACTCGGTTCAAGTATAAACCCTGCAAAATCGTAATGAACAAGGTGCCTAATACATTGACCGTCGGAGAAAGAGCTAATTGATAATTCTGCCCAAAAGGCAGCAATAATCCAGGCTCCACTAAGGGGCGGCTAAGGTTCGCAGGATAATTTAACACCGCGTGCACACATAAAACGAGTCCCAGCACCACCAGAATAAGGATATTAAGCGGTGTATATTTTCTAAACTGAGTAATTATCATGTGCTTATTTTCATTGGAAAGGCTTCGCAAACCGCAGAGCCCGGCGATTTCCTATTTTGAACGCTTCTCCAGCTCCTCGGCACTTTGCAAAACTTTCGCTGCCAATTCTTCTTTATATGCAGCCAATTTTTCCCTCAAACTTGGGGAAGCAGTGGCCAAAATTTGCGCAGCCAAAATACCTGCATTCTTTGCAGCATTTAACGCCACAGTCGCCACTGGAATTCCATTAGGCATTTGCAAAATAGATAAAACCGAATCCCAACCATCGATGGAGTTACTGGATTTTACAGGAACACCGATTACCGGCAAGGTCGTGATGGAAGCCACCATCCCTGGTAAATGCGCCGCGCCACCCGCTCCCGCAATAATCACTTGAATTCCTCGATCAGCAGCAGATTTTGCGTATTCAAACATTCTTTCAGGAGTTCGGTGTGCGGACACAACGGTAACTTCTATAGCCACACCAAATTCTTTAAGAATAGTCGCCGCATCTTGCATAACAGGCAAGTCCGATTGACTTCCCATTATAATACCTACCTTCGGATTCATTGAGTTTTCCATTATTTAAAAATTAGGTGATGGATTTAATGGTTTGCTGAACAGTTCGTGCGATTTCAATGGCTTCTTCACGGTCATCATTGATGATAGTAATGTGGCCCATTTTTCGGAAAGGTTTCGTGAATTTTTTTCCATACAAATGCACATATACGCCAGGCATTTTCATAATCTCTTCTATGCCTTTATAAGTCGCTAATCCATCGTGTCCTTCTTCACCGAGCAGATTAATCATGACTGCAGTGCTTCTCGCACCGGTATCTCCCGGTGATAAATTAAAAATGGATCTTAAATGCTGCGCAAATTGGGAGGTGTAGTTCCCTTCAATGGTATGATGCCCGCTATTATGTGGTCTTGGTGCCAATTCGTTGACGAGCAAAGTGCCTTCTTTTGTTAAAAACATCTCCACCGCCAAAATCCCAACCATTTGAAGGTCGGTCGCAATTTTTCTTGCGATGTGCTCGGCTTGTTGTTGGATTTCTAATGGCAATATAGAAGGTGAAATCAAAAATTCGACTAAATTAACTTGTGGATTAAAGTCCATTTCCACACAGGGGAAGGTAGATAATTCACCTTGTTCATTCCGAGAAACGATGACAGCGATTTCTTTTTCAAAATCTATCCATTCTTCGATTAAGCTGGGCGCTTCAAAAGCGGACTGAATATCGGCTTCATCCACGATCTTTTTAACCCCCCGGCCATCGTACCCATCCTTACGTAACTTTTGAATATAGGGCAAGTTCCAACCCACTTCCGACAATTCTGAAGGATGTGAAATCATCTGAAAAGGTGCGGTAGGAATATCGTTTTGCTTGAAGAATTGCTTTTGCAAACCTTTATCTTGAATGAGTCGAATAATGCGGGATGGTGGGTACACCTTTACGCCCTCTTCTTCTAATTTTTCTAACGCGTCTACATTCACCTTCTCAATTTCGATGGTCAACATATCGAGATCCTTCCCGAATTCATAGACCGTGTCAAAATCATTTAATGCGCCCACTTTGAAATGAGAACATAAATGTTTACAAGGTGCGTTGGGGTCCGGGTCTAAGATACTGATATCAACATTATAATTGATCGCGTCTTGAATCAACATGCGACCGAGTTGACCGCCTCCTAATATTCCTAGCTTAAAATCGCCGTAAAATTCTATTGCCATAGCTGCTTAATGCTTCAAAAGTATTGAATTTTCCAATGAATTACAATTTAGATTTTGAACTTGCCTGCCGAAATAACTCCGAACAAAAAATAGCGGCTGAAATGGCCACATTCAGGGATTCGGCATTCCCTCCTCGAGGTATGGTGACAGATTCTGTAATAAAGGTTTGTAATTCTTGAGATATCCCACTGCCTTCGTTGCCAAGCAAAATAAAACCTTGATCTTTAAAGTCAACCTCATATATCGAGGTGCCATCCAACAAGGCTCCATACACAGGCAAATTTGAGTGAGCGAACCATGAAGACAAATCATGGTATTCAATCTGCATCCTTGACAATGAACCCATGGTTGCTTGCACCGTTTTCGGGTTGTATGCATCCACTGAGCCTATAGAACAAACGATTTTTTTGATTCCAAACCAGTCCGCAGTACGAATGATGGTGCCTAAATTTCCTGGATCTTGTACGTCATCCAATACTATCGTAAAGCCTGTGGATGCAGAATCCTCAGCTGGTTGATTCGGAATGGCGACCACCGCCAATACCCCTTGAGGAGTGGTTAAATTAGATATTTTCAACAGATCATCCGAGCTTATCTCAAATAATTGTATATTTTGAGGGATTTTACCCATTTTTGCAAGGGTATCAGGGGTACAGTATATAGAATGAACTTGATAATCGGACGCAATGAACTCTCGCACAGACTTTGCTCCTTCAACGATAAAAGCCCCGTGCTCTTTGCGATACTTTTTTTGTTTTAAGGCAGTTATAAATCGAATCTGGGATTTTGACAACATACTTGATGATTGAATGTAATTACAAGAAAGTTTTTCTCTATGCAAGTATAGGGTTTTTGTTGTTATTTTCAGCCGGTTGTCGATCGACTCGGTTTCTCGAAGAGGGCCAAGCCTTGGTTACTAAAACTGAAATTAATGGCTTAGAAACCCATTTGGAAGAAGAGGCCCAGGCTTATATTCCTCAAAACCTACGCCCAAATTCCCGCATTAATTTATTTTTATATCACTTAGTAAACACTCGAAACGGACAATATAAAACGCAGAATATTCGCCGTGTTGGAGAGGCACCCCATATTTTAGACACCGCGCTGGTGGACCTGTCCGAACTGCAAATCAATCGATTTTTATTTAATAAAGGTTACCTGGATGCGCAAGTAAATGACAGCATTTTTTATCAGGGTAAACGTGCGCACTTAAGCTTTAATGCAAATCCAGGAAGCCCATATACGATTGAAAGCGTGTTATTAGAGATAAAAGATCCCACCATTGCTGTCTTGTATTTACAAAACAAACACACTTTCTCGAGTATATTCCCAGGATCCAGATTAGACGTAGATTCCATTGCAGCCGAACGAGAATCGATTTATTTATTAATGAAGAGAAACGGCTACATCGATTATACGCGTCAAAACATGTACATAGAATTAGACACTTCGCGGGAAAACAAACAAGCGAAGTTGCGTCTACACATAGATAACGTGCCGGGCCAATCCGCTTATACAAAATACACCGTAGCTAACACGGAAGTAAACATCCGCTACCAAGAAGAAGAAAGAAACTTTGAGGAACCAAAAATTACCCAAACTAGCGACGGGTTAACATTTTATGACTACACGAAAAAGTTTCGTGCAAAAGCATTAGAACGATATTTTTTTCAACGCCCAGGGGAAATCTATAACCTCGACAACGAAAACCTAACCTTTGATCGATTATTTGAATTAAACAGCTTTAGAACTGTAAATAGCCAATATGTAAAACTGGACACCCACCGCCTGACACTGGCTTATGAATTAGTTCCAAGGGCTTTTATGTCGAATCAAATCGAAGGGGAATACACCTTCAGTGGAGGAATGAGCGGATTTAATTTAGCCAATACCTTTTCTCACCGCAACCTATTTGGCGGCTCTGAGCAATTGGATATAAAATTAGGATACGGACTTTTATTTGATTCAAGGTTACACGGACCTTTATTTGATCGAGTTTTTAACAATGATTTTCAGATTGGGGTCAACATTTCCGTTCCCAGATTGCTCGTACCCTTCGGTTTGAAAGCCCCTAATAACGTAGGAATCCCTAAGACCACCTTTACTTCATCCCTACAAATCTTCGATCAAGTGGCTACCTATTCAAATCGATATGCGGTAAATACAGTGACTTATAACTGGAATTCCAGCGCTAATAAACTGCATCAACTTTCACCATTGGTTTTGGAATATCGCCATGGTCGCTTAGACGGTGATTTTGCTGAAGAATTAATCGATAAAGGCTATTTGCTTTATGTAAGGAGTAATAATCGAGCCTATTTTGGCCTTGGTTCACAATATGTATTCACCTTAAATGCACCCAAATTACTAAGAAAAGAATCGTTTGTCTACTTAAAAAGTTCCGTGGATTTAAGTGGCAATCTACTTGATTTAAGCAGCACGATTTTTGACTTTAGTCAAAATGAAGAAGGTGAAAAACAAGTGTTTGGCGTACCCTTTCTTCAATATGCAAAACTCGAAACCGATATTCGCTTTTATAAGCATTTAGGCGGAGATAGACAGCTTGTTTTCAGAATAAATCCGGGGATTGCCATTCCGTATGGGAATAATTCCAGCCTATTAATCTTTGAAAAAAGCTTTTTCGGAGGAGGAATGAACGGCATGCGCGCCTGGCAAGCGAGAACATTGGGTCCAGGAAATTACAACCGGAAAGATTTAGATCCATCCCTTAGAATGAACCTGAGAAATTTGGATCAATTAGGAGAGATAAAATTTGAATCGAATCTTGAGTACCGTTTTCGAATCATGAATAATTTTTGGGGCGCAAAGGTAAATGGCGTAGCTTTCACGGATATTGGAAATATTTGGCAGTTGCGCGAGCAACAACTTACACCCGGTGGAAAATTCGATGGCAACAAATTTTTAGGTCAGCTGGGAATTGGGGCTGGAACGGGACTACGATTTGATTTAGACTATTTTATAATTCGTTTCGATGTGGGGGCAAAAATTAAAGACCCACAATTCTCAGGATCTACTCAGTGGGTAATTAATAAATGGTTTGCTGGCGCAAAAGCATTTAAAGAAACGTACGCACAAACCAATGCACCCGATCGATACCGCTTTGTGCAATATAACTTTGGAATCGGACTGCCTTTTTAATAAATTATTTATAATTTAGGAGGCCAATTAACCCTTTATAAACGCAATTAATCCCTTAATAAACAAATTATGAACGCGCTTAAAAAATCCCGTATACTCTTAAAAATCTTTGTTTTTGGTTGCCTTTGCATGCAATCCGTATTCGCACAACCAGGCTCAGGCGAAACTATAGAGAATAAAATACTGGCCATTATGCAAGAAAATAAAGCAGTGGGCTTGGCGGTAGCTGTGGTGAAAAATGGCGAGCTTGATTACGTGAATTCCTTTGGTTACCAACATATTGAAAAGCAAAAACCGTTGGAAATAGACCATGTGTTTAGGATTGCTTCCATTTCCAAATCCTTTACCTCAACGGGCATTATGCAATTAATCGAAAAAGGACATTTTACCTTGGATTCAGATTTTAGCGATTTAGTAGGGTTTACAGTTAGAAATCCGCATTTCCCAGAAGAGGTTATTACCCTAAGAATGGTACTTTCTCATACTTCAAGCATAAACGATTCCCAAGGATACTTCAAATTGGACGTCATTGATCCAGGAAAAAATCCTGAATGGCAAAAATCGTATAACGACTATAAACCAGGCACACAATATCAATACTGCAACCTAAACTTTAATTTAGCTGGAGCGGTCATTGAAAGGTACTCAGAAGAGCGTTTTGATCAATACATAGTGAACCATATTTTAAATCCGCTGGGACTATATGGAGGATACTGCATTGATTCCTTAAATAGCGAACTTTTTGCTGCTTTATATGCATATAATAAGGAAAAAGATGTGTTTACAGAATCGGTAGACGCTTATCATCCGCGTAGAGAAGAATTAAAAACGTATAAAAATGGATATTCTGCGCCTATTTTTTCCCCTACGGGCGGAATGAAAATATCGGCTCCGGATTTGGCAAAATACATGATCATGCACATGAACTTTGGCACCGCAAACGGAAAAAGAATTATTTCTGCAAACAGTGCGAGGGAAATGCAAACTCCAGTTTTAGTAAGCAGCCAATATGGCTTAGCTTTAAGCAAAGTGAAAAATTACATTGAAGGCGAAGAGCTGGTCGGGCATACCGGATCCGCTTATGGCTTATACAGCAATCTATTTTTCCATCCAGAAAAGAAGTTTGGAATCGTGCTCATCACGAATGGTTGCGTCGAAGTTTATGACCAAAGCTACGTGAAATTATTAAAAGATGTCGCAAACTTAATTTACGAGGAACGGATTCGATAAAAAAAATCGGCCTTAGGGCGGAGAGCCCCAAGACCGAATAATCAACCTAAACCTAAATCTTAATATTATTTAACGCGTTCGATATATTCACCGCTGCGTGTATCTACTTTAACTTTGTCGCCTTGATTAATGAACAACGGTACGCGGATTTCAACTCCTGTAGACACCGTTGCATTCTTCAATGCGTTGGTAGAAGTATCGCCTTTTACTGCAGGTTCAGTATAAATAATTTCTAATTCTACAGTGGTGGGTGCTTGGGCCATGATAGGCTCTTCACTTTCCATCGCGATAATAACCTGCATACCTTCGGACAAGAACCGTGCCGAATCTCCAAAAAGTTGCTTTGGAATATTAAATTGCTCATAGGTATCGTTATCCATCACGACAAAGAAATCTCCATCATCGTATAAGTATTGATAATCATTCGTTTCTACCCGTGCAATTTCCACTTCTTCGTCTGTACGAAAGCGATATTCAACCAGTTTTCCTGTTCTGACGTTTCGCATTTTAGCTTGATAAAATGCTCTTAAGTTTCCAGGCGTGCGGTGGATATATTCATCGACCGACACTAATTCCCCGTTGAATCTTAAAATATTGCCGCTTTTTACTTCTGATGCCTTTGCCATTTTAAATTCAGTATAAATATTATTAGTATAATTGATTACAAAAATAGAAAAATCAAGCGACTGCCAAAATTCACTCGCTAAAATTATCTGTTACTTCGCTTCAGGCGATTCTATTTCCGCTAACCGCAAAAACTCTGTACAGGTTTTGTATTCTTCTGGTTGATTAGAACAAACGATTAAGATACGATTTTTTACCGTTTTTTCCAATAATTCGTGGTACCAATGAATAGCGTGTTGGTCAAAATTGGAAGTAGGTTCATCCAACATCAGCACTTCACCTTCCGACATACATGCCAAAGTTAATTTAACACGCTGTTTCATCCCAGAAGAAAAAAAACGCAGTGGTTTATTCAAAGAACTTGAAAGTCCCATGGAATCTAACACCAGCTCTTTATTATAACCCGCTAAATAAGATTTAAAATTAAAATGGAAATCCACCATTTCATTTAAGGTAAAATCTTCGATTAGCTCCATGTATGGAGTCGCGATGGACAGGTGTTTGTAGACCTGCTCGATAGGTAAAGACTGCCCATTTAACACATACTCAACCGTCCCAGATGAAGGAGTTAGGATTCCGGATATTACTTTAAGGAGCGTGGACTTTCCGGCACCATTACGACCTAATATAGCGTATCGTTTGCCGGATTCAAAGTGATAGTGAATGTCTTTAAAAATCCAGTCACGATTAAAGCGTCTGCCAATCTGATGTAACTGGATTTCTAAACTCATTTCATTCAAATTTAGCCTTGAGCTTTATTTTGACCAAAACCCTTCATGACGCCACGATGAGAATTGCGAATAAAGTCTAAAATTTCATCTCGAATTTCAGTCGGCATAAATTCTGTTTCCACAATATCTAATGCTTTGGATAAATTATTGTTTTTGACAAACAGAACCCGATAAATATCTTGAATTTCATGGATTTGCGCATCGGTGAATCCTCTTCTTCTTAAGCCAACTGAATTCACTCCGGCATATGCCAATGGTTCTCTGGCAGCTTTCACAAAAGGAGGCACGTCTTTTCGTACCAAAGATCCCCCCGCCACAAAAGAGTGAGATCCAATATGACAAAATTGGTGAACCGCCACCATACCAGCAAGCACGACATGATCGCCTACGGTAATGTGACCACCTAAGGTACTGTTATTTGAAAAAATACAGTAATCCCCCACGATACAGTCGTGTGCAATGTGGCTATACGCTTGTATCAAACAATGACTACCCACCACGGTCTTCCACTTATCTTTTGTACCACGGTTAATGGTCACACACTCACGAATAGTCGTGTGGTCGCCAATTTCAGCCGTAGTGACTTCGCCATCAAATTTCAAATCCTGAGGCACTGCAGAGATTACCGCTCCTGGAAAAATTCTACAATTTTTCCCAATTCTCGCCCCATCCATAATGGTAACATTTGAACCTATCCAAGTACCTTCTCCGATTACCACGTCCTTATAAATCGTCACAAAAGGTTCAATGACCACGTTATCCGCTATCTTAGCTTCAGGATGAATGTATGCTAATGGTTGAATCATTTCTTTATTTTACTTTTACAATTTGAGCCATTAAATCTGCTTCCACAACAATTTTATCCCCGACCATTCCTACGCCTTTCATCTGTGCAATGCCCCTTCTAATTGGCTCATTTAATTGACATTGGTAAATTAAGGTGTCCCCAGGGTTGACCTGTGCTCTAAAACGAGCATTATCGATTTTCAAAAACAAAGTAATATAGTTCTCTGGGTCTGGAACCGTGTTTAGAACTAATATTCCACCCGTTTGAGCCATCCCCTCAATACTTAACACGCCCGGGAAAATAGGCTGCCCCGGGAAATGACCCATAAATAAGTCTTCATTAATGGTGACATTTTTCAAACCGACCACATGTGTTTTTGTTAATTCAAGAATTTTGTCCACTAACAAAAATGGTTGACGATGCGGTAGAATTTCCATGATTTGGACGGTATCGTACACCGGTTTTGTATTCGGGTCGTACACTTTCGGGAATTTCGATTCTTTCGCCCGTTTAATATGTTGTTTGATTTTCTTCGCAAAAGCCACGTTCGCAGCATGTCCTGGCCTCGCTGCCATGATGTGCCCCTTAATTGGTTGGCCTACCAAAGCCAAATCGCCAATCATATCTAACAATTTATGACGTGCGGGCTCGTTCTGATAGCGCAATTCTATGTTATTTAATATACCTTCTTTGGCCACTTCAATGTCGTCACGATTAAATAACTTCGCAATTCCTTGTAGTTCATCCTTTTGGACCTCTCTATCTACCACGACGATCGCATTATTTAAATCACCCCCTTTAATCAAATCATGGGCCACTAACATTTCTAGTTCATGTAAGAAACAAAATGTTCGTGATGAAGCGATGGTATCTTTAAATTCAGAAAGAGATGAAATAGATGCGTGTTGACTACCTAAAACAGGAGAATTAAAGTCAATCATACAGGTGAAACGGTAATCGTCCAAAGGCATCGCGACCATATCCACTTTTCTATCCGCTTCTGCATAATGAATATTATGTGGAATTTCAAAATAATCACGATCCGCCTCCTGCTCTTGAAAGCCAACTTCTAATAAAGCTTTTACAAAAGGCAATGAACTACCATCCATAATCGGCACTTCAGGCCCGTCAATATCGATGAGCACATTGTCGATCTGTAATCCAACCAACGCTGCTAATAAGTGTTCGATGGTGCTCACACTGGCCCCGTCTTGAGAAATGGTCGTCCCTCTTGAAGTATCTGTAACGTTATCTGCATCTGCTAATACGATGGGCGATTCCGGCAAATCAATGCGACGAAACCGATACCAATGGTTTTCAGGAGCAGGATGAAGTGTCATGGTTACATGTTTCCCCGTGTGCAAACCCACCCCAGATAAGGTAAGGGGGGCTTTAATCGTTCTTTGTTTTTCGTTCATTGTCATTTTTCAGCAGTGGCTAAACGTTTTTCCAACTCTTCTATTCTTTTTTCCAGTTCTGGAAGTCGCAAATATACTACATGTGAACGTAAATGAGAATTATAGTGCGCCGCCGGCGTGCCTCCCCATTTCTTCCCGGGCTCTTGAATACTCTTATTCACTCCCGACTGAGCTTGAATTTGCGAGCCATCGGCAATGTTAATGTGTCCCACTAAACCTACTTGCCCACCAATAATCACGTTTTTACCAACCTTTGTAGATCCAGAAATACCTGATTGCGCAGCGATCACAGTGTCTTGCCCGATTTCTACATTATGTGCAATCTGAATAAAATTATCTAGTTTAACACCTTGTCGAATAATGGTTGACCCCATGGTCGCACGATCGATCACCGTATTTGCCCCGATCTCTACACGATCTTCGATAATTACATTTCCAATCTGACTCACTTTCACATACGAACCGTCAGGTTGTGGAGCAAAGCCAAAACCATCACTTCCGATTACCACCCCTGCATGGACAATGACGTTTTGCCCAATAACGCAATCGTAATAAACAGAAACGCCTGGAAATAAAGTCGTATCATTCCCAATCACCACGCGATCTCCAATATAAACATTGGGATAAATCTTGCATCGATCGCCGATTTTAGCTCCTTTACCAATGTAAGCAAACGCGCCCACATACACATCCGTTCCTAATGAAGCCTCCTCATGAATAAAGCTTGGCTGTTCGATTCCTACTTTGGCCAAACGCATGCCGTTATACAAATCCAAAAGTGAAGAGAATGCTGAATAAGCATCTTTTACTCGGATTAATGTGCATTGGACTGGTTTTTCCAACTTTAAAGTATCAGGTACGATCACAATCGAGGCAGCGGTCGTATAGATATAATGATTATATTTTGGATTTGCCAAAAAAGACAACTCACCCTCTTTGGCTTCTTCTATTTTGGCAAGAAACGAAATCGTAGCGTTCTCATCTCCTTCAATGACCCCATGGATCATGTTTGCTATTTGTGATGCGGAAAATTGCATTAATTAATTTTATTTAATTCCAATCGTTTTAATAATTCTTTTGGAAAAGTAATGGCGTATTTTTTTACTTTCTTTGAAAGCACTTCTACATTAGAAAGGTCCGATGCTTTCGATATATCTTGCACCATTCCATCTTTCATTAAAATTTGAATAGGTTCATGGTCTTGGTCATAAGCACTGTTCACGACTTCTTGGGCCCAAACGTAGTATTGAATGACATCATCAGAAAGCATTAATTCTTTCTTCGCCAAAGCCCGTATTTCTCCTAATAATTCAGCCCCCGGCTCCGCATCCATTAATTCTGTGTGGTATAAGTTTCTGTTCATCAAGCGCCCACACAAATCCTTCAAAACAGGATCCGCACTCTGTATCCAACATTTTATAGCTGCTAAAATGTCTACATCATCTAAATTTGAGAACATTTGCAAATGAATTTGCTCATTCTCAAAATGACTTCTATTTAAACGATGGCGCAAAAAATGTTCCAATGATGGCGAAACGGGCAAAACTTCTCCAAATTGATACAATTCTTTCGCACGTTTAAGTATCTGAATCAACATTCCTTCAGCACTTAAAACCGTTTTATGCAAGTAGACTTGCCAGTACATAAGCCTGCGTGCGATCAGAAACTTTTCAACGGAATAAATACCCTTTTGTTCGACGACAAGCTGATTATCCACCACATTAAACATTTTTATAATGCGGTCAAAACTAATCACCCCCTCTGATACTCCAGTGAAAAAACTATCTCTATTTAAATAATCCATTCGGTCCGTATCAAGTTGACTTGAAACCAATTGATGCAAGAATTTCTTGGAATATTGATTATTAAAGATGGCCTTTGCGAGCTGAAGTTTGCCTCCATACTGTTGATCCAAATCATCCATTAATAAGGAAGAAATCAACTCATGAGACACCTCTTCTACTAAAGTGCATTCCAAGGAATGAGAAAATGGTCCATGCCCGACGTCGTGCAGTAAAATTGCGATCATCGCCGCTTCCCGCTCTTCTGGAGTAATGGAAATGTCTTTAGATTGCAGCGTGTCCAATGCTAATCCCATTAAGTGCATAGCCCCTAATGCATGATGGAAGCGAGTATGCAATGCCCCAGGATACACCAAGTGCGTCATACTAACTTGCTTAATATAACGCAGTCTTTGTACATACCGATGCTGGACAATATCAAAGATAAAGTCACTCGGAATAGTAATAAACCCATAAACTGGGTCGTTTATTATTTTTCTTTTATTCAATTTCGCTTACCTCAATCTCATGCAAAGATACAATTGCTTCCGTTAATTTTTGTTAAATGAACGTCAAGACATTTTTTTTTGGCTATTTTCGCTTATATCAGGCAAATAATTCTCATTCAGGAAGAACCCGCATCTGCGCTTTAGCATCTTGACAAAAGCTACTTAAGTCAGCAAGATTAGGATGCTCGAACATGGTTAAGGTTACATAAGAAAACAAAAAAAATATGCAGGAAGCAAGAATCCTTTGGGCAGATGACGAAATTGATTTGTTAAGGCCTCACATTTTGTTATTAGAAGAAAAGGGTTACGTAGTCAAAACGGTTACAAATGGAAATGATGCCGTAGATGCTTTCCAAAAGGGCGTGTTTGATTTAGTGTTTTTGGACGAAAACATGCCTGGATTAACGGGGTTGGAGACATTAAGCATCCTAAAGAATGTGAGTCCGACGATTCCCATGGTTTTGGTTACAAAAAACGAAGAAGAACATTTAATGGAAGAAGCCATCGGTTCGAAAATCGACGATTACCTGATCAAGCCAGTGAATCCAAAACAAATTTTGCTCACCATTAAAAAGTTTACCGAAAACAAGCGCCTGGTAAGTGAAAAAACAACCATGGCCTACCAACAGGATTTTCGAACCTTAGGAATGACCTTAAACGATGATTTAGGGTATAACGAATGGGTGGAGGCTTATAAAAAATTAGTTTATTGGGAGTTATCCTTAGAAAAATTAGAGGATTCAGGCATGCATGAGATCCTCACTCAACAAAAAGCAGAGGCGAATATTCAATTTTCAAAATTCATAGAACGAAATTATCAAAAATGGCTTAAGCAACCAGAAACTGGCCCTACCTTATCCCATCAATTGTTTTCAAAAAAGGTCCTGCCTCTGATAAACGATGATACTCCTACATTTTTTATTTTAATTGACAACTTGCGTTATGACCAGTGGAAGGTAATCAATGATGTCATTAACCAATATTTCAGATTGGAAAATGAGGATAGTTACTTTAGCATACTCCCTACCGCTACGCAATATTCAAGAAATGCCATTTTCAGTGGTCTAACCCCAACAGAAATGGAAAAAAGGCATCCAAATTTATGGCAAAATGACGAGGATGAAGGAGGAAAAAACTTGCACGAAGCGGCCTTTCTAAGCGCTCAAATTCAACGACTTTTCAGAAAAGAAATTAAACATTCTTATCATAAAATCCTCACCTTAGAACAAGGAAAAGAAATCACCGAAAACCTAAGTAAGTTGATGGTGAATAATTTAAATGTACTCGTTTATAACTTTGTGGACATGCTTTCACACGCAAGAACGGACATGGCCATGATTCGTGAATTAGCGAATGATGAAGCCGCATATCGCTCCTTGACGGTTTCCTGGTTTGAACATTCCCCGCTCTTAGAAACGCTTCGTTGGCTCGCGCAAAAAAAAGTAAAGGTCGTCATCACCACGGACCACGGAACGATCCGAGTCCGCAGACCAAGTAAAGTAATCGGGGACAGAAACACCAATACAAACTTAAGATACAAACAAGGTAAAAACCTGAGTTTCTCAAATAAGGATGTATTGCATATAAAAAATCCTCAGGATGCCCAATTACCCAAACAACATGTAAGCTCAAGCTTTATCTTTGCAAAAGAGGATTTTTACTTTGTATACCCAAATAACTATAATCACTTTGTGAATTATTACAATGGAACCTTTCAGCACGGTGGGATTTCATTGGAAGAGATCATTATTCCATTCGCGGTTTACACCCCAAAATAATCGTGATTTATTATCTTTGCGATGAAAAACGGTAACGCATATGCACATAGAAGTCAAAGACCTTACGGAACTCGAATCAGTGGCAAAACAATTAGTTGAAAAATTGTCTAACGAACCTGTATGGTTATTCTATGGAGAGATGGGAAGTGGTAAAACGACCCTCATAAAAGAAATATGCAAGCAATTAGGGGTGGTAGACCAAGCCTCGAGCCCCACATTTTCCATCGTAAACGAATATGCGACTGAAAAGGGTCCTGTTTATCACTTTGATTTTTACCGAATAAAATCAGAACAAGAAGCCCTGGATCTTGGATATGAAGAGTATTTCTACTCTGGACGTCCTTGTTTTGTAGAATGGCCTGAATTAATTCCATCCTTGCTCCCAGAAGAGGCCATTAAAATCAAGATTTCCGTAGAAACGAACGGAAATAGAATCATAGAAGTCCAACAGCCGACCCCATAACCAAGAATTAATTCGCACAAATCGGACTTAGTTCGCTTATTCCAAATTTGGTTTGCTTATTTCAGATTTGGCACGCTTATTCCATATTTAGCTCGCTTAATTTCTGACTAAACATCGAATTTTTATTACATTCACCCTGATTTTAAAAAAAATTAAAATAAATCAAGGGTGCATGCAACCTTGTGCTTGCATTGTTCATCTAACCCATAGAAAGCAAAGCAAGATTACGTTGAAATAGCCTGTTAAAGTTGAAATAGTAAGTTGAAATAGTAAGTTGAAATAGATAGTTTACGTTAAAGTTGAAGAAAATAGAACACATATCTACGCTTATTGAAGGTTGCAGAGCAAACGACCGAAAGTCGCAAGCGACGCTCTATCAGCTTACTGCATCGAAAATGCTTGGGGTGTGTATGCGATATACGAATTCTCGAGAGGAAGCAGAAGACATTTTACAAACAGGGTATGTACGCGTTTTTACAAGAATAGAAAGTTATAGAAACGATGGCTCATTTGAAGGGTGGATTCGAAGGATCATGGTGAACACGGCGATTGAAAATTTTCGTAGAAATAAACGAATGATTCAAGCAGATGATATAGAAAATTTATCTGATCACCAGGCTCCAGGGGTTTCCGTAGATGAATTAGCATATGAAGATCTAATGAACATCGTCCAAGAATTACCGGCAGGATATAAAATAGTCTTCAATATGTACGCCATAGAAGGCTATTCACACAGAGAGATCGCTGAAAGTTTAGGAATATCTGAAGGCACATCAAAATCTCAACTATTAAGAGCAAGAGAATGGCTCAAAAAAAGAATAATGTTATTGGAAGGAGGATCATATGAAAAAAAACATGGATAAAGAGTTTGATCGCCAATTAAAAGAAAAATTGGAGAATTTCACCCCCGAAGTACCTACTATGCTTTGGGATAAAATCCAAGAGGAATTAGATCATCGTTCGGAGACTGTTGTATTCGGCACACCGAAAATAAAACGATTAAACTGGTCAAAATATGCGGCAGCGGCCGTAATCGTGGTACTATTTGCCAGCTTATTGGTGATGACTAACCAGCCGAAAGAAGTCGTATACCTTACGAATTCAGAGTTAGAAACGGACCCATCCTCAGCATCTTCACCTTTCACACAGGTACAAGAAGAAAAACCGGAGGATATTAAAAAGAGTCCATCTTTAACAGATGACATTCGGAGCATCCGCGAGGTGTTTGCAAACAAACTTGTCGATCGTGACGAAAACTTGCTTTCAACGCCTTCAAATCAAGAGGAAGCATTATTGCATTTGGCCCTGAATGAGTCCACACAAACAGGATCAACATCCAATGAGCAGGGGTTAAAAAACGAGACCGTTTTGGACGCTTCGAAACTTCAAAACTTGGTAGCAAGTGTAGATGTACAAACGGATGTTCAACCGTCTTTTCCTGCAGTGCAAGTCGAAGATGTTCATGCACTTGGGCTGCCAGTAAAAAACCATGCTGTAGAACTGGAATCCGACGAAATGGACAGCGATCAACCATCGAGGAATCGTTTTGGAGTTAGTCGGCTCTTGAATTTAATGGTCGCTCAAATTGACCGTAGAGACGAAAAGTTTATTTCATTCTCAAACGACGATGAAGGTAGTTTAAAAATTGATTTAAACATTGCGCAAGCAAAGCAAACCAGAAATAAATAATAAAGTAACTCAATAAATAATAATAACGCGTTAGACAAAACAAGTATAAAACAGATTATTAACAGATTATAAAACAAATAAGATCCATATATGAAAAAGCTATTTAAATATTCCGCACAAATTCTCGCGACAGGCTTATTGTTAGCCACTGCCGCTGTTGTAAATGCAAAAGAATTTTATCTTGAAGCAGACACCATTAAGGACACCTTAGCTATTATTAACGATGAGGTCATTGTGGAGGACGCAAAAACTGGGGAAAAAAGAAAAATCAAAATTCATCTGCCTGGGCAGGATAATGGGATTATCACCGTAGAAAAATCCAGCAATAAAAAGTATAAAACGTGGGAAAACGATGGAAAAGATGGCAAAAATGGCGATGATGGAGAAGATGGCGAAAAGAAAAGTACAGGCAAACCAATTTTCGGGATCACCTTTTCACGCATCGACTTAGGCTTAATGAAGCCGCATCATGGGGGCGATTTTAAAATGGACGGAGCCAATGAAATTTTCAAGTATCGTCCAGCAAAAACCGTAAATTTTGGTTTCGATGTGTTTCAAGCAGGTTATCGATTTAATAGAAACTTCAAAGTGTTTGCTTCAGCAGGTTTCGATTGGACCTATATTCGGCTGCGCAAAGACATCATCATGGATCCAGACAGCTCGCCGTACGCATCAGCGACTCCTGCGACCGAAGATTTTTCAAAAAACAGACTAACTTCGACCTATTTGCGCTTGCCATTAACTTTTGAATTCCGATCAGACGATCAAAGGACAAAGTTCGCGGCAGGCCCGATCACCGGGTTTCTATTAAAAGGCACGCAGCGTTACAGAAACGAAGACGGCGATCGAATTAAACGCAAAGGAGATTTCGGGTACGCTCCATTCCAATACGGTGCCTTTGCACGATTTGGCGTCGGAGATATGGGAGTCTATGCAAAATACTACTTCAACGACATGTTTGACCAAAGTCCTGCTGGGCAAGGAATACAAAACTTGACTTTTGGTTTAACCTTAGGGTTCTAAACCTGATAATAATTGATATAGAATTCATATTTTCGTAGCGAAACCTTCTCAATGAATGGTTTCGCTTTTTTATTATGAATGATCAAGAACACTTTTGCGAGCCAGCACTACCCGATTACGTTAAAACCCGTCATTTTCTTGAAGGGAAGCGGCTTTCTTTCACTTTTTATGGCAAAGAACCCGTCTACGCACTTCGGAATCTAAGTTTTCATGCGAATCAGGGGCAAGTATTGGCCATCATTGGTGAAAGCGGAAGTGGAAAAAGCACCCTATTAAAGATCATCTACGGATTATTAAGCCCCGAACAAGGCGAAATTCGCTGTGAAGGATATAAAATACCTGATCCTAAAGATCAATTAATCCCAGGGCATCCGGAAATGCGCATGGTGTCCCAAGGTTTCGATGATCTTAACACCTATGCAACGGTGTGGGATAATGTGGCTTCGCAATGGTCGAACACGGACTTAGCAGCAAAAAACAGGCACACCAAAAAAGCACTAAAAAGCCTCCGATTAACGCATTTGAAGGATCAGCGCATTGCTGATTTGAGTGGAGGAGAAAAACAGCGTGTAGCGATCGCTCGCGCCTTGGTCAAACAACCCAAAGTCCTGTTATTAGACGAACCTTTTAATCAAGTAGATGCCTCGTTTAGGGAGTCCTTACAGGAAGATATCAAGGCGATTGTTCGAGACACTGGCTTAACCGTTATATTAGTATCGCACGACCCTTCGGAAGTGCTTGCGCTAGCTGATGAACTATTAATCATCCGTAAAGGAAACAAAGTAGCGCAGGGGGATCCTAAAACGCTTTTCGAACAGCCTCCTCATCCCTATGTCGCCACCTTATTAGCCCAAGCAAATCTGATAACAGCCGAAGAAGCGAGCCTGCTTGGCATAAGCAGCAGCGATAAAATAGGAATCCATAGGAAGGCGATCCGGGTATCTCCGGCGGTGGATGGCAAGTTTGAGGTCGTAGATATCCGTTTTCGAGGACTCTATTTCGACCTGGTATTGAAATGTGAAGATTTGATTCTCAAAGCTTTTTTAGCAGATAACAGCGCATTAAAAAACGGGGATCGGGTCCAGATAAAAGTAGATGATTATTGGGAATTCTAAATGAAATCTTATGTTGCCAAAAATTGATTTTAGTCAAACGGCCGCTTTTCAAAAGTTAACCAAGCATTTTGAAAGCATAAAAGGCGTGCACTTGCGGGACCTTTTTAAAAATGACCCCACTCGCTTTGAAAAGTTTTCCATTCATTTAAATGGGTTACTATTCGACTACTCAAAGAATCGAATTAACGATGAAACGATTCGTTTATTGATAGAATTAGCGGAAGAGTGCGGGCTAAAACAAGCGCTGGAGGCTCAAAAATCCGGGGAAATCATTAATGAAACCGAAGGACGTGCCGTTTTACACACTGCTTTACGCGACATTCGCCCAGAACCCACCCTCTTAGACGGAGAAAACATTCAAGAAAAGATCCAAGGGGTATTGACAAAAATGCGCAGTTTTTCAGATAAGGTCATTTTGGGGAACTGGAAAGGATATGCTGGGGATGCCATTCAAACCGTTGTGAACATTGGGATTGGCGGATCTGATTTGGGACCCATGATGGTAACAGAAGCCCTCAAAGCTTATAAAAATCATTTAGATGTCCGCTATGTTTCAAATATAGATGCCAGCCATATCGTCGAAACTTTAAAAGATATAAATCCCGCTACGACGCTGTTTATCATCGTTTCTAAGACCTTTACGACCCAAGAAACCATGACAAATGCCCATACTGCAAAAGCATGGTTACTGGACGCACTACCGCCTTCAGTGGACCCATCCTCGGCCATCGAAAAGCATTTTGTAGCCGTTTCTACAAATAAGGAGGCGGTGCAAGCATTCGGCATTCATCCCAATAATATGTTTGAATTTTGGGATTGGGTAGGAGGCAGGTATTCTTTATGGAGCTCCGTTGGATTGTCGATCTCTTTAAGCCTGGGGCACGAAAACTTTGAAACGCTTTTAGCCGGTGCACATGAAGTGGATCAACACGTGGCAAACAGCCCATTTGATCAAAACATTCCTGTGATCATGGCCCTGCTGGGCATATGGTATAATAATTTCTTTGAATCACACACCTATGCAGTGCTGCCATATGACCAATACTTGCATCGTTTCCCTGCTTATTTACAGCAACTCGACATGGAAAGTAATGGAAAATCAGTGGATCGAAATGGTCGACCAATCACCTATCAAACAGGACCGGTCATCTGGGGGGAACCAGGAACCAATGGTCAGCATGCATTTTTTCAACTACTGCATCAAGGGACGAAAATCATTCCGGCAGATTTTATTGCGGCAGCAAATCCAATTTACGAAATCGGCAACCATCACGCATTATTAATTTCTAATTTTTTGGCACAAACAGAAGCCCTTATGAATGGCAAAAGTTTGACAGAAATTCAGGATGAAAAAGCTCAAAAAGCAGCTAATTTCCAGGCAGGATTAGGGGGTAATAACACGGAAAATCAAGCCCTGGAAGACAAACAAACGCCTTATCAAGTGTTCGAAGGAAACCGTCCTACGAATAGTATTTTATTAGAAAAACTGAACCCAAGACAGTTAGGAAAGTTAATCGCCCTATACGAGCATAAAGTCTTTGTCCAAGGAGTGATTTGGAACATATATAGCTTTGATCAGTTTGGGGTAGAATTAGGGAAAAAACTGGCTGGGAAGCTTCAAAACGAATTAATGAACGATCATGACCCCCATAAAAATCATGACGCTCCCACGAGTGGTTTAATTAAATATTATAAAAAATGGCGCTCACAATCGTAAGCGCCACCTAAATATTTTATAATGCATTCAATTTTTAGTGAAATTAGTTCCCTAATATTGAAATTAGTTCCCTAAAGCTTTTACCCCAGGCAATTCTTTCCCTTCCATGTACTCTAACAATGCGCCCCCTCCGGTGCTCACATAACTCACATGCTCAGACATGCCCATGGAATTAATTGCTGCAGCAGAATCGCCCCCACCGATTAATGAAAACGCGCCCATTTCTGTAGCTGCCACAATAGCGCCACCAACAGCACGGGTTCCTCGAGCAAAATTTTCCATTTCAAACACGCCCATTGGACCGTTCCATAAAATGGTTTTCGACGCCGCAATCACTTTTCCAAAGTGCTGCTCCGACTCTGGACCGATATCTAAACCCATTTTGCCTTCAGGAATCTCATTATTTGGCCCCACGTAACTCGGCGCGTCGTTCGCAAAATGATCCGCAATCCTGGCGTCAGTAGGTAAAATTAAATTGACTCCTTTTTCTTCAGCCTTCTTCAACAAAGAAAGTGCTAAATCTAATTTATCATTTTCCACTAAAGAGTTTCCAATTTCACCGCCTTGTGCTTTGATAAACGTGTAGGCCATGCCTCCTCCGATAATCAAATTATCCACTTTATCTAACATTGAATCAATCAATTGGATTTTATCTGAGACTTTGGCACCTCCCATAATGGCCGTAAAAGGTTTTTGAGATTGGTTTAATACTTTGTCCGCATTCTCCAGTTCCGCAGCCATTAAATATCCACAATACTTCTCTGTAGGAAAAAAAGAAGCGATCACAGCAGTCGAGGCGTGCTTTCTATGCGCCGTGCCAAATGCATCGTTCACATACACATCCCCTAATGCAGCTAATTGCTTCGCAAACCCCTCATCACCCGCTTCTTCTTCTGGATAAAATCTCAAATTTTCCAATAAAAGCACTTCGCCATCTTTTAGATTTCCGGCTTTGCGCTGCGCTTCCTCTCCAATGCAATCCGAAGCAAAGTCTACTGGCGTCTCTAACACGGCAGAAAGATGAGGCACAATGTGTTTTAATGAATATTTCTCAGACGGCCCTCCTTTTGGGCGACCTAAATGAGACATCAGGATTAAAGCTGCCCCATCATTTAACAGTTTCCGCATAGTGGGCAAAGCACCTTGGATTCTGGTGTCATCCGTAATAGAAAATTGTTCATCCAACGGGACATTAAAATCCACTCGTAACAACACTTTTTTTCCTGAAAAATTTGAGTTTTCTATGCTTTTCATGCGTCAAATATATTTAATAGCTTGGTTTACCCAAAATTAATCGACCTGTTTGGCTTCTTTTGACAAAAATGATACGATGACATTGGATTCCAGCGTTCTTTGCGTACCCGTCTCCATGTTTTTGATGGATAAATGGCCCTGTTGAATTTCTTCATCCCCGATAATAATCACATACGGTATCCGTTTATTATCCGCATAGGATAATTGTTTCTTTAATTTTGAAACTTCTGGGTACATTTCTGTCGCAATTCCATTTTTTCTGAGCGTGTGCAAAATAGGCAAAGCGTATCGCTCTGCTTCCGCACTAAAATTCGTAATCAGGACCTGGGTAGAAACATGCGTATCTTCAGGAAAAAGATTCAGCTCTTGCATCACGTCGTAAATACGATCTGCACCGAACGAAATTCCTACCCCACTTAAACCTTTCAACCCAAACATGCCCGTCAAATCATCGTAACGTCCGCCGCCACCGATACTGCCCATGCTCACCTCGTTACTCTTCACTTCAAAAATACAACCGGTGTAATAATTCAATCCACGAGCCAAGGTCAAGTCAATTTCCACAAATTGATGAATCCAATCGCTCTGGCCGGTCATTTCCTCTAAATAGGTCAATACGGTCTGAATTTCCTCTACGCCCTTTTGACCCACTTCTGAATCTTTTAAGAGTGTTTTAATCGTGGCCAAACGCTGCTCGTTCCCTTTCTCCATAGTAAACAAAGGACTTAGCTTTTCCACATCCGCTTCCGTAAAACCGCGGTCCAACAATTCTTTGGTCACCCCTTCTACACCGATTTTATCTAATTTATCAATGGCGATGGTCATATCAATGATTAGCTCAGGCTTACCCAAAAATTCAGCGATTCCTGTTAATAATTTTCTATTGTTGATCTTAATGGTAAAATCTTTCAGTCCAAGATTAGTAAGTCCTTCATGATAAATCAACACGAACTCCGCTTCGTTTAGCAAACTTGTGGAACCCACCACGTCCACATCGCATTGGTAAAACTCACGATAACGACCTTTTTGTGGACGATCTGCTCGCCATACGGGTTGGATCTGAAAACGTTTAAATGGCCAAGTCAAGGTGTGTTGGTGCATGACCACATACCGTGCAAAAGGCACTGTCAAATCATAACGCAACGCTTTATCACAAATATGAGGAATGAGTTTCGCTGAATCACGGCCATCTAATAGTTCTGATGGTGCTTTCGCCAAATAATCACCAGAATTAACAATTTTGAAGATTAAACGATCACCTTCATCCCCATATTTACCCGTTAAGGTAGTAAGGTTTTCAAAAGTAGGCGTTTGAATCTCCTGGTATCCGTATTTTTTGAAAACAGTTTTAATGGTTTCAAAAATATAATTTCTCTTCCCCAAATCCTGTGGAGAAAAATCGCGGGTTCCTTTAGCTAACGTCGGTTTCATTCTCCGAAGTTAATGCTTTTTAGGATATTTTTTACAAAAAGGGTAGAATTAAATGATAGGAGTGTCTAGCTAAAATCTACAACACGCTTAAGACTTCACAAGCTTTTTCAGCAGCAAGTTTTTCAGCACTCTTCTTGCTAAAGTCTTTTCCGGTGCCATACACTTGGCCATTGATTAAGGCATCGACGGTAAACATCTTGTCGCTGTCCCCTTCTGCATTTTCAGATTGAACGAAAACGACTTCTTTCCCGGTTTGTTGACACCACTCGATTAATCGGCTTTTAAAGTTGGTTTCGGTTTGTTCCAATACTTGGATGTCCACATGAGGCCCAATAATGCGCTTGATGATAAAATTTCGGGTAAATTCATACCCTTTATCTAAAAATATAGCACCGATCAATGCTTCAAATGCATCGCCCAGCAAAGATCCTTGCTTGTTTGGGAATTGAATCATTCGAGCATCGAATTGAATTAATTCATCAATCCCTAACTTTCTGGATAATTGATTCAGGTGGGAACGACTTACGATTTTCGAACGCATTTCCGTCAGGAAACCTTCCCCTTTATAAGGGTATTTTTTGAATAAAAGTTCTGCGATCACAGAACCTAAAATTGCATCGCCTAAAAACTCTAAACGTTCATTACTGTTTTTCGCGCCAGCTTTATTCAAAGTCGTAGCTACAGACTTGTGCCGAAAAGCCAATCTATATAAATAGAGGTTCCCTGGAACAAATCCTAACAAATTTTTCAAGGATCGGACGAATTGCCTCTCCGACGAAAAATATAATTTAAAAGTTGATGCGATTGGCATGTAGCGAATACCACTAAATCAATACTAAGGCTTTTTGCCGACTTGGATTATCCTTCGTATTTCTTAAAGATAACAGATGCATTATGCCCTCCAAACCCAAACGTATTACTCATCGCTGCGCGAATCGTTTTATACTGAGGAGTATTGAACGTAAAGTTCAAGTTCGGATCCAAATCTGGATCATCCGTAAAATGGTTAATGGTAGGTGGAACTACATCGTTTTTAACTGCCAAAATCGAAGCAATGGATTCTACTGCACCCGCCGCACCTAATAAGTGTCCAGTCATGGATTTTGTAGAACTAATGTTCAATTTATACGCATGTTCGCCATATAAATCTAAAATTGCTTTAGATTCACTGATATCTCCCAACGGAGTGGAAGTACCATGCACATTGATGTAGTCTATGTCACTAACGGTTAAGCCTGCGTCTCTTAATGCATTACCCATTACTAATTTAGCGCCCAAACCTTCTGGATGTGGTGCAGTAATGTGGTTCGCATCCGCACTCATTCCTCCTCCTACGACTTCAGCGTAAATTTTAGCGCCGCGGGCAAGAGCGTGCTCTAAACTTTCAAGAATGATCGTTCCTGATCCCTCACCTGCAACAAAACCATCACGGTCTTTGTCAAATGGACGAGAAGCAGTGGTCGGATCATCATTTCTCGTAGATAGGGCGTGCATAGCATTAAATCCACCGATTCCAGCTTCATTAATAATCGCCTCCGAACCTCCAGAGATGATGATATCTGCGTATCCAGTACGGATGTAATTCATGGCATCGATCAACGCATTGGTCGAAGATGCACATGCTGACACGGTGGAAAAGTTTGGACCCCTTAAACCATATTTCATAGAAATATGACCTGGGGCGATGTCCAGAATCATTTTTGGAATAAAAAACGGATTGAAACGAGGGGTCCCATCGCCAGCGGCGAAGTTCATGACCTCATCTAAAAACGTTTTTAACCCGCCAATACCTGAACCCCAAATTACACCAATTCTATTGGTGTCTAATTTCTCAAACTCCAGTCCTGCATCACCTATGGCTTCCTCAGTGGACGCCATAGCGTAATGAACAAAAGGGTCTGCTTTACGGATTTCCTTGCGATCCATGAAATCTTCAGGGTTGAAGTTTTTCAATTCACAGGCAAACTGGGTCTTGAATTTCGACGCATCAAACCTCGTAATAGGACCAGCACCACTTACTCCTTTTAACAGACCATCCCAATACTCAGGAACAGTATTGCCAATAGGAGTAAGTGCTCCCAATCCAGTAACTACTACTCTTTTAAGCTCCATTTAATATGCTAAGACTGGCTTAATCAATTAGTTAACTTTATTTTCCAAAAATGAAACTGCTTGACCAACAGTGCTGATATTTTCAGCTTGGTCATCAGGAATCTCTACATTGAATTCTTTTTCAAATTCCATGATCAACTCAACTGTGTCGAGTGAATCTGCACCTAAGTCATTGGTAAATGAAGCCTCTGGTGTAACTTCGTTTTCATCTACTCCTAACTTTTCAACGATGATTGCTTTTACTCTTGAAGCGATATCAGACATGATTTTAAAATTTAATGTGTTTAATAAATCTGTGCAAAGAAAAATAATTTTAGTCAATAATCAAACCTTTTTAATGATTACCCCAAAATTGTATGCCTTTACACATCGGTTATATACTACTCAAAACTAATGAAAACTATGCCTACAGTCAAATAAACAAGTTTTTTGATTTATATTAACTTTCTGTAACTCTTTCTGCCAAAATTATCAAACTTCGGTAGATATCCGTAATTTTGTGCTGAAAATAAATAATTAATTTGAATAAAAACGATTTAGTTGAATAAAATTGTCCTAAAATACGATTTTGATTTTGATTTTGTCCTCATTGCGATTTCCTGTCCATTGAAAGATTACCGGATTTGTCATTTTATAAATAAAAGTACAGGACTTGAGTTTGAGAAATCAAAAGATTATTCGGTGTTTATCCCGCAGTATGACGAATTGTGTGCTTTTTCCGCATACAACTTCTTTCCGGAGGAGTTTGAAACAGAGTATTATTTATTTGCGAACAAAGCAAATGAAAACGGGTACCTCATTCCTGAAATGAAAAACACAGATTATTTTATCTTAATCAAAAACTTCATCGATGATGAAGACTTGGATACCTTATTGAACGCCATTAATGAAATTCCAGAAGTCGTCGTAGCTACAGAAATCAATCCGGAAAAGTTAAAATCTAAAGACAACTTGATTTTTTAACAATTTGTTTACCTAAATTGTTTTAGCAAAATTTGCAATAGTGTACAAAATACACTAAATTAGCAAGCTGTACCACCATATTAAAAATTAATTCTAATGAATAAAGTTCACAAAAGAACTAAAATAGTCGCGACACTTGGACCTGCATCTTCTGACAAATCAACACTGACACAAATGATTGCCTCTGGCGTCGATGTATGCAGATTAAATTTTTCTCATGGATCACACGAAGACCATTTGAAATTAATTAAAACCATTCGTGAAATTAACCAAGAACACGCACACATCAATGTGGGCATTTTAGCCGATCTTCAAGGACCAAAAATCCGCATAGGCAAGATGAAAGAAGGCGGTGCAATCCTAAGAAACCAATCACGCATTAATATATTAACCAAATTTTCCGAAGATTCATCGGAATTCATTGGAGACGAGGAAAAGTTATACCTTACCTATGAACAATTTCCGCAAGACGTCAAGGCAGATGAAATCATCTTATTAGACGACGGGAAAATTCAGCTGCGTGTAATCGCTACAAACGCTGTAGACACCGTAGAATGCGAAGTGGTTCACGGAGGAATTTTAACTTCAAGAAAAGGGGTCAATTTACCTAACACGAAAGTGTCTATTCCAAGTTTGACGGACGAAGATTTGATTAATTTAGAATTTGCGTTAGCGAACGATGCAGACTGGATCGCCATGTCATTTGTGCGTACCGCGGCCGACATTTTGCAACTAAAGAAGATCATTCAAGAAAGCGGTAAAACAAGCCGTGTGATTGCAAAAATCGAAAAACCAGAGGCCATTGACAACATCGACGAAATCATATCAGCATCCGATGCGATCATGGTCGCTCGGGGTGATTTAGGTGTAGAAATGCCGATGGAGGAGGTTCCCGTTCTTCAAAAAATGATTGTTAAAAAGTGTAGAGACGCTTCTAAACCGGTTATTATTGCTACGCAAATGTTGGAAAGCATGATTACCACACCAAGGCCGACACGTGCAGAAGTGAACGATGTGGCAAACTCTGTGATGGATGGCGCGGATGCAGTCATGCTTAGCGGCGAAACCTCAGTCGGAGAGTTCCCAGAAATAGTCATTGAAACGATGTGTAAAGTGATTCAGCATGTTGAAAAAACATCGTATCCATATTACATAAACAAAACTACCGAGCAAAACCATAGCTCTAGAATTCCAGACGCAATTTGCGGTTCTTCCATTTATTTGGCAGAATACACGAACGCTGCAGCGATTGTAGCCATGACTTCATCTGGATATACCGGATTCGAAATTTCAAGTTACCGTCCAAATGCGGACATATTTATCTTTACCGGAAATCGTCAACTATTAACCACCTTAAGTTTACTTTGGGGAGTTCGTGCATTTTTCTATGACAAATTTGAAAGCACCGACGGCAGTATTAACGATGTGAACAGCCTCCTTAAAGAAAAGAATTTGGTGGAATCAGGGCAGATAGTAATCAACACCGCATCTACACCATTACATCGAAAAGGGAAAACCAATACCATTAAGGTTACGGTGGTAGAATAAATTACAGGAAAACAGCTTTTAAAAGACGCCAAATTGCCATTTTGGCTTTTCTAGTCGCCTCATCGAATTAAATGAGGCGACTTTTTATGACCAGAGTTCCGGCGATACGATCATGTAGACAACGTTGTTTGCGATCAAAAAAACCCATAAAAAACCCAACGCCAAGACTTAATACGCCTGAGAGCTTCGAAAAATTACGCCAAAACGCTTGCGCAAAACTCAATTTTCCTCCATCTGAATCGCAAACTTTTATCCCAATTAATAATTTACCCGGAGAAGCTTGTAGGTCGGAACCTTCCAGGATGCTGCTAAATAAAAACTTTAAAACAGGGACCGACAAAAAACCGACTATAATAGTAGGAATGCGTTGGGGATCATCCGCTTCGGTGCCCACTAAATAGGCAACGACGAATATCATATACATAAATACGGCGATAAAAAAATCGATTCCCCAAGCCACCAAGCGCACATCTAAAGTCGCAAAATATTGCGGGGCAGTCACATGCGGTTTTTGTCCTAATAAGATGCTTAAAGATGGAATCTCCCTTAATTCTTTAAATTCTGGCATATCCGGTGTTTTCACAAAGTCCAAAGGACTGATTTGAAGGTCTTTTAGTTCCTTCAATGAAAAGGGCCCGGAAGGTTTTCCCCCTTTTACAACGTAATATGTTTCAGATCCCCAATCTTTCGTCATGATACAAATATGCAGAAATTAATCGTCTATTTTCACTGAGAATGAACTGACACCGCCTCTTAAATGGATCGTATAACGTTCGGATTGTTCAGCATACCCTGGAGTCGTATAAGATCCATCTGCTTGCTTCTGAAATCCTTTGAAAGTCTTTCCAGACAGCGCTGATTTTACATAGATCTTACAAGGAACGTTCGCAGGAATTTCGATGTCTACAGATGCCGCGCCACTTTCTACCGTGACCTCGCTATGCCCCACGGGTTCACCTAACTTCACTTCAATAGAAGCAGCTCCACAATTCATGTCTAATTTAGCCACTTTGTAAGAGCGCAAATCGAATTCTGCCGTGCCAGCCCCCATGTTTAACTGAAGATTCCACACCGGCGCTGGATGTAATCGAATGATCGCTTCGTTTTTTTCGTTCCGAAAATTCCAATCGCTTTTTCTCGTCTGCTCCTTCATCGTAAACAACAGGCGTGCGCTTGAATCGGTCTGGTTCACATTCAATTCGTGTGCACCAACCACACTTTCAATCTCCGACCAAAATAATTGCGCAGGATCTGCCTTTTCGATTTTATATTCAACAGCCCCTCCGCGGATTTCTAAATTAGCTTTTTCGGTAGTGGCCAAAAACTCGTGTGATAAGTAATTCTTCGTTACCCGGCGATTCCCACTCTCAGAAGCCCCCCCCCAATCTTTACCTCGATTAGAAAACTGCCACTTTTCAGACTGCGCTGGATTTGCCCCTACATAAACCAACCAGCCTAAACATAAAACAGTGATCAAAACAGAAACGGTTTTACCAACTTTGGATTTAGAAAAGAGCAAATTTACGCCCACAATGATGATAATCAATGGCCACATCCGAAAAACGGATCTCCAATGAAAATCTAACAAATCCAGATTACTAAGTAACAAAATGAGGCCCACACAAAATAGTGCAATTCCCCAAATAACTTTTTCCCTATTCATATTATTCTGATTTATTGGTGTCCGATTCTAAATCTGTTGCTGAAGCTGAATCATCCACTTCTTTATTAATAGTTTCTTTTTCATCCATGGTTTCTTTTTCATCCATGGCTTCTTTCTCTCTCACCGTTTCATTATCGCTCACCGTTTCATTATCTCTCACCGTTTCCTTTTTTCTAATCGCTTCATTGCGCACTTGATAATCGTCTTCTCGGTCAAAAAATCCTGTATAAAACGTATATACCCCACTAATCATCAATAAAACAGGCCAGTAACCAATATAGTCACGAAAGTTCACGATATTTAATTGATTCAGCAGAAAAAATAAACCAATAATAATCAGGATCATACCTGCCATAAATCGATCTTCATTTTGCTTTTTTCGAGAGTTTTGCCCTGAACAACCCCAGCTCCAAGAGTTCGAATCACCCCAATCCCATGAATTCCCTGAGCCTCCAGATTTACCTGAACTCCCCGAACCATCGACCCGGTAATCTACATCGTAATCTTCGTAGCCTGAATACCCGTCCTGTTGACTTCTCTGGCCATCCTGCAGTCCTGAAGGAGCATATTTGACAGGCAATACCACCCAAAGAATGATGTATAATATCGGGCCCAACATCCCCAATCCCAACATAGAAGAAAAAATCACACTCACCACAAAAGCCAGTCGAATCCAAGTTTTGTCCACATCAAAATAGACCCCAATTCCCGCACAGACGCCGGAAAGTGCTCCCTCTTCTTTGTATCTAAATAATCGCTTTTTCATGGTTCCAATTTTTAATTAATAAACGTGTATAAATGCTTTTGCTTCCTTATGGGATTAACAATCGGTGAAAATATTTCCCTGCTGAGGTTTTATAATGAGCTCTTCTACATTTGTTTGTTCGCTCATTTCCAAACATAACAGCACCGACTTCGCGATCTCTTCAGGTTTTACAAAACGCTCCTCTTCGTAATTCGTACCGTCCCAAGACGAAGTTCTTGTCGATCCAGGCACGATTTCAGTGACCTTTACACCGTACAAGCGCAGTTCCTCTCGCAGTACAAATGTTAGACCTTTCAATGCGAACTTTGTTACAGTATAAGTCCCTGCCTTCACGGGCTGACGGCTAGCAGTAGATCCAATCATAAAGATGTGACCCTGAGCCGACTGCTTCATTTGCCGCGCAATGCGAATGCTTAAGAAATGGGCAGCATAATAATTCAGATAAAACTGGGGTAAAAAATCTGCATCATCTTCATTTAAAAGGGAAACCGGTCTAAAAACAGCTGCATTACTAATAAAAATGTTAGGAGATTTAGGCACAACCCAATCGCCCACGCGTTGAATCTCGGCCAAGTCGCTTAAATCAGCCACCAATACTTCTATTTGAATGCCCGGGTGTTGCTCGCGCAAAGTTATTTGCATGGTCAATAAATCCGATTCATTCCGAGCCACCAATAATAAATCAATTCCTGAAGCAGCAAAGGCCTCTGCAATGGCCCGCCCGATCCCCCTGGTAGCACCTGTAATGAACGCAATTCGCTTATTTCCTGTTTCTAAATCAGCCATTCCTTGTGTTATTTTAATTTTCTTTGATTCAAACTTAGATAAATTTTAATTAAGTTTGCAATAATAAGAACAAGGCATACTATGTTTTTTAACCATTTCGGCCAATATATCTTGCTATTAAAATCCGTTTTCAAACGGCCTGAAAAGTGGCGAATTTATTGGAAGGAAATCATGCATGAAATGGATGAAATTGGGATCGGTTCCTTAGGCCTCATCGTAATTATTTCCACCTTTATCGGTGCGGTAATGACCATGCAAATTGCTTTCCAGCTCGTTTCAGACTTAATTCCCACCTCCGTGATTGGACAAATCAATCGCGATTCGAATATTCTGGAATTAGGCCCGACCATTTCAGCCTTGGTACTCATGGGAAAAGTAGGGTCCTCGATTTCGTCCCAAATCGGCTCCATGCGGGTCACTGAACAGATTGACGCCTTGGAAATCATGGGCATCAATGCTCCTGGATATTTGATTCTTCCAAAAATTTTGGCTGGGGTCATCATGATTCCTGCCTTAGTCATCGTAGCGATTGCTTGCGCAATCACTGGCGGATTGATAGGAGGAGCTCTTTCAGGAGCCGTCACTCCGACCGATTACATCAACGGAATAACAGATAATTTTAACGGCTTTACTGTTTCTGTAGCCATGGTAAAAGCGGTGGTATTCGGCTTTATCATTACATCGATTCCTGCGTATAAAGGTTTTTATGTGCGTGGAGGAGCATTAGAAGTGGGGCAAGCAAGCACTAAATCGGTGGTAATCGGGTGTATTGCGATCTTAGCATCCGATTATGTGATTACAGCGCTCATGTTATAAGTTCAAATTTGCGAAGCGGCTACCATGATAAAAATAGAAAATATACATAAATCTTTTGGTGACAACCACGTGTTAAAAGGCATAGACGCAGATTTTCAACCGGGCGAAATTAGCTTGATTATTGGCGGTTCTGGCTCTGGAAAAAGCACTTTGGTAAAATGTATGGTGGGATTGCACGCCCCCGATGAAGGTCAAGTGTATTTTGACGATCAAGCCTTCTCTGCACTGGGTTTTGAAGAACGCATCCCGATCCGAAAAGAAATCGGCATGTTATTTCAGAACTCCGCTCTTTTTGATTCCATGACCGTGGAACAGAATATTTTATTTCCCCTGGAAATGTTTACCGATGAGTCGCGTGAGCAAAAACTTGAACGCGTAAACTATTGTTTAGAAAGGGTGAATTTAGCTGGCCAGAATCATTTATATCCCGCCGAACTATCTGGTGGTATGAAAAAACGAGTGGGCATTGCGCGAGCGATCAGCATGAATCCAAAATATTTATTTGTGGATGAACCAAATTCAGGATTAGACCCAGAAACGGCGATTTTGATCGATGAACTCATTCGGGACATCACGACAGAACTTCAATGCACCACCGTTGTCGTTACGCACGATATGAATTCAGTTATGGGAATTGGCGATAAAATACTATTTTTGTATAAGGGAAAGAAATGGTGGGAAGGCTCCAACAAAGAAATCGCCCATACAGACATCGCTGAACTGAATAACTTTGTGTTTGCAAGTCCATTTATGGCTGCGGCAAGAAAAAACTTTTAGCTTTAAACCTTTCTTCCTTCTGGGTGTCCTATTATAAGGATGATTGTATTTTAGCATGATTCATAAATAGGATGAATCAAAGAGAATTATTAATTATAAATAGCGCTATACATTAAAAAATATGAAAAACTTTTCTTTAGTGATTGTGATGGTTTTAATCGGTTGTTCAAGTGCGTTTTCGCAAATTTTGAAGCCTGTTAAATGGGAGTTTGGTTCGAAAAAAATCAACGACAAAGAAGCCGTTATCTTTATGAAGGCAAAAATTGATAAGGGTTGGCACATTTATTCCATGAATGTGGAAGACGGTGGGCCGATTAAAACGTCTTTCAATTTCAACAAATCAGCAGATTACTCATTAGTCGGAAAAACCAATGAGCCGAAGCCAAAGTCGAAATGGGAAGAAGTCTTCCAAATGGACGTGGCTTATCATAACACCGAAGTGGTATTCCAACAACGTGTTAAATTAAATAAAGGACAAGCCACTGTGCGGGGTGTGGTAGAATTTATGGCCTGTGATGCGGAGCAATGTCTTCCACCAGATGAAGTGCCATTTGTCATTACCATTAAGTAATCATTCAAATCACCCAGTAACTACTTTATTATTTTCGTTTCATGAGGAGACCTGCCCAATTTGTACCCGTACTAATTGCATTTTTAGTGGCTGTTTTTGTAGTAAGCCAACCGTCAAACTTATTCGCTTTTCAAGAAGAAGTGGAAGTAGTAGACACCTTATTTAGCTTTGATGATGTCGTCTTTGATGATGCAACTGACACCAGTGGCGAAGCGATTGAATCTGATGTAAACGATTCCATCACCGAAGCTACTTCAGAAAATTCGAGCAATAAGGATATGAATAACAGCCCCCGTTCACTTTGGGGGATTTTTATTGCGGGATTAATTGGGGGATTCGCAGCATTTTTGATGCCCTGCATCTATCCTATGGTGCCTTTAACGGTTTCGTTTTTCACAAAACAAAGCGGATCCAGAACAAAAGGAGTACTTAATTCATTGCTATATGGATTATTTATTATTGTGATCTATGTCGCTTTGGGGATGATCGTGACCTTATTGTTTGGCGCATCGGCATTGAACGAGGCGGCCAGCAGTGCTTGGTTTAACCTATTGTTTTTCTTGATCATTTTGGTCTTTGCGGTTTCATTTCTTGGGGCTTTTGAGATCACATTGCCATCAAGATTTGTAAATAAAATGGATGAAAAGTCCAATAAAGGGGGCATGGTTGGCTTGTTTTTTATGGCCTTTACCCTTGCATTGGTTTCATTTTCTTGTACGGGGCCGATTATAGGCTATCTTTTAGTGGAAGCCGTGGCAGAAGGGGCACTTTTAGGGCCAGCGGTCGGAATGTTAGGGTTTTCAGTAGCCTTGGCGATTCCATTCATGATTTTTGCTTTCTTCCCATTCTTGTTAAAAGAGATGCCAAAATCGGGTGGATGGTTAAATTCTGTAAAGGTTTCTTTAGGCTTCTTAGAGCTGGCCTTGGCGTTGAAATTTTTATCCAATGTGGATTTGGCATACCACTGGGGTATTTTAGATCGTGAAATATTCTTAGCCCTGTGGATTGTGATTTTTGGGTTATTTGGCTTGTATTTATTGGGCAAATTACGGTTTTCACATGATAGCGAAGTGAAATTTATTTCGATACCAAGGTTGTTTTTCGCCATTGTGGTCTTATCTTTTACCGTTTACATGGTTCCGGGTTTATGGGGTGCTCCATTAAAAGGCTTAAGTGCTTGGCTACCTCCTTCGACCACGCAGGATTTCAACCTACATCAACATCAGATTGGACCTGTACAAGGCACAAATTTCTCTGCCTTAAGTAGTGATGACAGCCGTTCGGTTAAGAAAAAATACAAAAGCGATCGTCATCAAGCTCCACACGGGTTGGACGCTTTCTATGATTACGAGCAAGCGTTAGAATTTGCGAAGCAAGTAAACAAACCTGTACTAATAGATTTTACGGGTTGGACCTGCGTGAACTGTAGAAAAATGGAAGAGTCCGTGTGGCCAGACCCTACCGTACTTCGCTTATTAAATGAAGAATTTGTGATTGCGTCTTTATATGTAGACGATCGCACGCCATTAGAAGAAAGCGAAAAATACACGTCTACATTCAGCGGGAAAAATATTCGTTGGGTCGGTCAAAAATGGTCGGATTTCCAAGCGGAGCGATTTGGCACCAATGCCCAACCGTATTATGTCATCGTCGATCATGATGGGAATCAATTAGTTCCTGCGGAGGCTTACAACGAGGACATTCAAAATTATATTCAATTTTTAGAGACTGGTTTGAAGGCCTTTCAGGAAGGAAAATAATTAGTTTGTTGTGTTTTTTATAGACAATTAGTTATTTAGCAGAAATAGACAAAACATACACATGGCAACAATCAGGAATATTGCAGTTTTTACTTCGGGTGGAGATGCGCCGGGCATGAATGCCGCCATCAGAGCTGTTGTTAGAACGGGATTATATCATGGGTTAAATGTGTATGGGATTCGACGCGGTTTTGACGGAATGGTACATGGGGATATTTTTCAGATGGAGGCCAAATCCGTAGCAAACATCATTCAACGCGGTGGAACCATTTTAAAAACAGCAAGAAGCGAGGAGTTTAGAACGGTTGAAGGGCGCAAAAAAGCATTTGATTACCTTAAAAAGTTTGAAATCGATGGATTAATTGCCATTGGAGGAGATGGGACTTTTACTGGCGCGGCAAAATTTATAGAAGAATATCAAATTCCGATTATTGGGATACCAGGGACTATCGATAACGATTTAGCTGGCACTGATTTCACGATCGGGTACGATACCGCAGTGAATACGGCCATCGATGCAGTGGATAAAATTCGGGACACGGCTGAATCCCATGATCGCTTATTTGTGGTCGAGGTAATGGGGAGGGATTCCGGATTAATTGCGCTGCGAACGGGCATCGCCTCGGGTGCAGAAGCCGTGTTAATTCCTGAAATAAAGCTGGATTACGATGCCATGATGGATCGCTTGGACAAGACGCGTAAAAATAAATCTTCGAGAATTATTATTGTCGCAGAAGGGGACGATGCTGGAGGCGGTTTCGCCGTTGCGGAGCGAGTAAAAAATCGCTTTCCTCACTATGATGTTCGAGTTTCCATTTTAGGACATATTCAACGGGGTGGGCGACCTTCATGCATGGACCGAGTCTTAGCAAGCCGATTAGGAGTAGGAGCAGTAGAGGGTTTATTGGAAGGAAAAAGTGGAGAAATGGCCGGATTAATTCATGGTCAAGTTGCATTTACACCTTTTACCAAAGCGATTAAACACATAGGTACGATTAACCAAAACCTTGTCCGTATCGTAGATATTTTATCTATGTAAAGAAATCGTGGATTTTTTATCTATGTAAAAAAGGCACTAAACATTACTTAGCCTGCTCAGAAACGAGCATGGCTTTTTTTATTTCTAATCCCCAATGATAGCCTCCCAACGACCCGTCCTTTCGCACCACCCTATGGCAAGGCACTAACCACGAAACAGGATTTTTTCCAATGGCGGTACCTACCGCGCGAACTGCCTTTGTATGGCCAATTTTCTCTGAAATCTGCGAATATTGCACAGTTTCGGTTTCGGGGATTTCCAATAATGCCTTCCAAACTTTCAACTGGAATGCAGTACCGATTAAATGCACCTTCAGGGATGTGCGAGCCGATTTATCCATTCCTGTCAATAGTGCGTTTCTATGCGCACTGGAGATGGTTCCGCTTTGTATCTGGTAACCTAAAAAACGATGACAAAGTTCTTGAAGTCCATAGGCATGTTCTTTCTCTTTTTTCTCCACGTTCTCCTCAGTCATCACTTTCTCCACGTTCTCCTCAGACATCACTTTCTCTACTTTTTCCTCAGTCATCACTTTCTCTTCTTCTGTCGTTCCCTGACGGGGCTCAAGCTGCGGAAATCCTATAAAGCATAGACCAAAGGCTGTTTCGGCTACAAGCGCTCGACCAAACGGGGTGCTCAGCCACTCAAAAACCATGTCCTTCGCTTCGGCACGGGGGCTCCCTTGAATTTCAGTGTGCACGTGAATTTCCGCAGGCACCTGGGTTTCAGCAGGCACTTGAATTTCTGTGTGCACCTGAATTTCTGTGGGCACTTGAATTTCTGTGGGCACGATTTTTATATTTTCCGATGGCATCACCTTTTTCATGAATGAATTGTTGAAGTTAAGTAAATTCTGTTAATATCCATTGAAATCGTGGCAATTGCAAAGCTTAATTCCGATATTTGTATAACCCTGAATGCGACAGATTTCTGCGCGCACTTCATAAAATGTATAAGATTATGCAACAAAAAAGCTCCATCATACATACCGAATACCCCGTCTTGCACCTATCCTGTGCATCTTGTGCGATCAGCGCAGAAAGCACAGTGAATGCCGTAGACGGTGTGGTTGCGGCAGCCGTAAATTATGCGAACGCCACCCTGACTGTAACATACGATGCAAATAAAACTTCGCCCGAAGACATGCAAAAAGCAGTGCAAGCGGTGGGATACGACTTATTAATCCCTTCTCCAGATGCTGAAGAACAGGCGACTTTAGAAGAAATTCAAGAAAGCAATTATCGATCGCTGAAGCGCAAAACCATGTGGGCTGTCGGTTTATCCATCCCTTTGGTGACGATCGGAATGTTCTTTATGAACATGCCCTACGCGAATGAAATCATGTGGGTATTGGCCACTCCGATCGTGCTTTGGTTTGGAAGGGATTTTTATAAAAATGCATGGATGCAATTAAAATATAGACGAGCAAACATGGACACCTTAGTCGCGTTAAGCACAGGAATCGCCTATGTATTTAGCTTGTTTAACCTGTTTTTCCCAGCTTATTGGGAAACCAGGGGCCTACATGCACACGTATATTTTGAAGCGGCGGGAGTGATTATCGCCTTTATTTTGCTCGGAAGATTATTAGAAGAACGCGCGAAAGGAAACACGACCCAATCTTTAAAAAAATTAATTGGCCTACAACCGAAAACCGTTAAAATCCTTCAAGCATCCGGTGTAGAAGCCGAAATTCCTATTTCAGATGTGAAGGTAGGAAATCAAATCATCGTACGACCAGGTGAAAAAATCGCAGTGGACGGCGAAGTGGTGGAAGGGGATTCCTTTGTGGATGAAAGCATGTTAAGCGGCGAGCCCATTCCCTTACATAAAGCGACTGGCAGCCTCGTGTACGCTGGCACCATCAATCAAAAAGGGAACTTTAAATACCGCGCCTTAAAAGTGGGCAAGGATACCCTATTAGCCCAAATTATCCAAATGGTGAAAGACGCCCAAGGAAGTAAAGCGCCTGTTCAAAAATTGGTGGACAAAATAGCAGGAATTTTTGTACCCGTTGTCATAGTCATCGCCCTGCTAACGTTTTTGCTTTGGTGGATGACTGGAGTAGAAAACGCGGTGATTATTGGCTTACTAAACAGCATCACGGTGCTGGTCATTGCTTGCCCCTGCGCATTGGGCTTGGCGACACCGACCGCAATGATGGTGGGAATCGGAAAAGGAGCCAGTCAAGGCATCCTCATTAAAGACGCAGAAAGCTTAGAGTTAGCGAAGAAAATCGACACGGTTATCTTGGACAAAACTGGCACCATCACCCAAGGAACCCCGATGGTACAGGAGCTGTTTTGGTTGGATGAAGTAGAAAATGGAGCGGGTGGAACAGGAAAATATGCAGACATTTTTGCGGAGCTGGAGAAAAAATCCGAACATCCATTGGGTGAAGCGATACTAAATCACTTCGAAGAACAATTGCATAATATTGAAAACCAAATGCATCCACTCGAACAGAAAATAGCTCCGATCCATTTAACTGCCTTTGAAAGCGTCACTGGAAAAGGCGTGCAGGCCCTGCATGATCAAAAGAAATACCTGGCCGGCAATGAAAATTTTTTAGTAGAAAGTGGGGTGGAAATTCCTCCTCAGCTCGCGCAAAAAGCACAGGAACTATCGAGCAAAGGACAAACGCTGGTCTGGTTCGCGGATGAAAAACAGGCTTTGGCGGTAGCGGGCGTGTCGGATCAATTAAAGGACTCTTCCGTGAACGCCATTCAGCAGCTTAAACACATGGGCATTGAATTGCACATTTTAACCGGGGATCATGCGCAGGCAGCAAAAGCCATTGCGGAGCAAGTAGGCATCAAGCAGTATAAAGCCGGGGTGTTGCCACAACAAAAAGCCGCTTATGTACAAGATCTTCAAAGACAAGGGAAAGTGGTCGCCATGGTGGGGGACGGAATCAATGACAGTGCAGCTTTGGCCTCAGCCGACGTCAGCATTGCCATGGGCAAAGGAAGTGACATCGCCATGGATGTGGCAAAAATGACGATTATTTCTTCGGATTTATTGAAAATCCCGCAAGCGATACAGTTATCAAAGCACACAGTGTCCACCATCAAACAGAATCTGTTTTGGGCTTTTATCTATAATATAATCGCTATTCCGGTGGCTGCAGGCGTCCTTTACCCGATCAATGGATTCCTTTTGGATCCCATGTGGGCGGGCGCTGCAATGGCTTTAAGCAGTGTGAGTGTGGTGTTGAATAGCCTTCGATTAAATTATAAATAGAAGGCGTACACATTTCCGGCGTAATCAGCCACGGTCAGAAGGCTGTTTTCATCGATTACTACGGTTGAAATAATCGGGGCACCTAAATTAATTTGATGTAGTGCCTGCCCGGTCGCAGCGTCCAACACATATAAATAGCCATCCGAAGCCCCGAAAATCAGGCGGTTTCCGTGAACCAACACCGTGTTTTCTACCGTTTTGGCACCTTTACCCGTGTATGGCGCTGTATAAATCAAGGATTCCCGCGGTGTAAACTTCCATCGCTCCTCAAAGGTGTCTAAATCAAATGCTACGATGCCTGCATTCGCTGTAGCGACCACGATTTGCCCCTGATGGATTGTAGGTTGAGCCATCACATTGAACACATAATCGGTGGTGGTTTGCGCCAGAATTTCACCTGTACCTGCGTGAATTTTATATAGATTTTTATTGCTGGCCAAATACATCACTTCTCCGTTGACCAAGCCAGTGGAACTCCGGTATCGGGTGCCATTATCTTTTAAACTCCATGCGAGCGAACCGTCTTTCAGATCATGTGCAAACAAAGAGGTCCAATTGCTACCGGTGATCAAAAGGTTTTCATAGATCAACATGGAGGCCGAGGTGGCGTCTTCGTTCGACCAGGCTGTGTTTTTCCAAAGTGATTGGCCGGTTTTCACGTCCAAAGCTTGTAAATAAACGCCTGCACCCGTATAATACACGCCATCTGAGAGGATGCTACCACTTACATAGGCCCTGGAAACCTTATCCCCTTGCAGCTGATACGTCCATTGCAATTCCCCAGTTTTTTCTTCCAATGCATACACCATTCCATCCAGATCAGTGGCCAATAAATAGCCCGTTGCAGCATCCAATTGCAGGGTGCTTCTGATGGCATTTTTAACAGGATGTGTCCAATTTACGGCCCCACTTTTCTTATCTAAGGCCAAGATCACGTTTTCTTCTGGATGCGTGTCGGCTGCTGTCGCAATGTAAATTTGGTCTTTCCCCATCAAAGGAGAAGATTTCCATACTGGTGCCCCCACGTTTTTCACCCACAGAGGTCGGAAATCCTGTTTAAGGAGAGCTGATGCGTCCATGGAAGCGTCTTTGGAAGTTGTCGCTGGGCTTTCCCAAACAAGCGCCTGGTAGGCCTTGGTGCTTTGCCCGTTTTGGTATTCCAATAAAAATTCAATTTCGTATTTGCGGCCCGCAAAGACTGAAGAAAATGCTGGAGAAGAGATCGGCACTTCTGCTTCCCAATTCCAAGCGGAACGTTGGGACAAATCAGCAAGTTGCATGGCCGAACCGTCGCTTAATTTCAAAAAAGCTGTGATCGATTCGATCCTTCGCTGACTGTCGTATGCGTTAATAGATAATAATAATTCATTTGCGTCAGCAGAAAAAAGCTGACCCATCGCATTAGGAGAAACGACCGAAGCATGGTCCGATAGGAAAGGGTGTTCCGTTTTCACTGAAGCCAAACCATTATTATTAAACTCAGCGACCACAAAGCGGGCAGGCGAATTGTCTTTACCCCCAACCCGAGCAGGAGCGGTCGTCACATTATACACCCCAGAAGCACGATCTTTGAAAATATAATTCGTATGCCAGTGACCATTAAACCAAGCTTTTAATCGATAATCTAACAAATTAATTGTTTGATCACCTGCTGTAAGCGTATACGGCTGTTTTCCGGTCGCTGGTCGATGATGGACAAAAATGATGTATTGATCGGTGCGCAAGGTGCTTAAGTCGTTTTGCAACCACTCCAGAATGGAGGCTTGGGTGTAAGACGGAACCGCATCTCCAATCGGCATGGGCGTCACAATGACTCGAGCAGGTCCGACCTCAAATGAATAATGTGTGGGCCCAAACAACTCTTCAAATAAGGCTTCCCCATGCGATAAATTTTTAATTAAATCGTGGTTCCCCACTGTATAAAATACCGGCACCCCAAGGCGTTCCGTTGTGAATTCTTTGGCGTGCATGTGCATTCCCGGCTCGTAGCATATGTCTCCATTATGAATTATAAAATCCACTTCATGGTTTTTTGCGTAAGCTTGAATATCATTAATCCATTGGCCTACTTCAGGCGTCTCGGTATCGGAAATCTGAATCAATTTCACTTCATCGTTTTCAGACTTTTTTGATTTATTCGGCAGAATGCCAAAATGATATTGTGGTACCCCCTTCTCTACACGTTGAAAAAACGGAGTGCTTAACTCATAGCCTGAGGGTATCGTAATTTGGATAAAACGTGTGCGTTCAAAACCTGGCAACGCATAATTTCCGTCTTGGCTCGTTTGAACCACATGCAAACCATCGCTCACGGATACGCCGGCTAAACCTGGCTCGTCAGCGTCTTGTTTCCCGTTTCGATTGTTATCTTGATAGACGACTCCATAATATGATTCCTTGGAAGAACTTTGATTTATGGATGCCTCAGCAAAAGCATTGGACAAGATAAAAATGCTTGCAAATAGTAGAAAAAAATGCTTGTTCATGGGCAGTACTGCTTTGAATGATGTTCAAAGTTAAACAAATAATAGCGTGAATGTCGGCCCGAATAATGGATTTACCTATTGTTTTTGATACAATTGACTCAATGCCGAGGGAAGATCAGGATATTGAAATTGAAATCCTGTCTGAAGGATTTTTTGGGTCGAAACGGGCGAGCCTTCTAAGACCAAATTTGCTTGCTCGCCGAGTAACGCTTTCAGCGCAAAGGCAGGGACATTAGGAGCCCAAAATGGTTTTTGCAGGGCGGTTGCCAAATCCTTCATGAGGCTTGCATTCGTGTCTTTTGCTGGACTGGAGGCATTATATGCTCCATTTAAGCTGGAATGTTCGATGGCGTACAGGTATAAATTACATAGGTCCTCGATGTGAATCCAAGGGACATATTGCTTCCCAGAACCCAAAGGCGATGCAAATCCGAGCTTGACTGGAAGCACCATTTTTTCCAAGGCTCCGCCTTGTTTAGACAAGACCAACCCCGTTCTTAGTTTCACGACCCGGGCACCCAGTTTTTGAAATTCATCCGCGGCTTCTTCCCATAAGCGGCAAGTTTCACCTAAAAAATCTGTTGCGGGAGCATCGTCCTCCTCAAATAATTCGTCTCGAGTAATGCTTCCGTAATAGCCCACTGCTGAAGCACTGATAAAGGCTTTGAGTTTACAAGTGGGTGTATGCGTTTTAGATCCAGCTGTAGGGGTGTTTACCTCGGATATTTGAGTTTTAGACACGGATGTATGCGTTTTTAAATGGTTAAAAAGCTTTTGAGCCGTTTTTACTCGACTATCTATGATTTCCTTCTTCCGCTTTGCCGTCCACCGCTTTTCGCCAATATTTGCGCCAGCTAAATGAACTATATAATCTGCGTCCATCAAACCATTCAAACCATCCAGGCCATCTGCGCGATGCCGATTCCAAACCTCGACTGCATAACCCTTTAACCTTAATTTTTCAGCTAAATGGCTGCCGACTAAGCCCGTTCCTCCCGTAATAAACACCTTTCCCATCGTATTCATGATTAAAATGCGCGCATCTTAAATTAACTTGTTTTTATTAAGCGAACTGTCGTAAACTTTCTCGTCACCAATTCGCCGGTTTTGCTTCGCACCTTTTCGAATTCCACCTCCATGTCCTGGATGGAAAATTCCGTTTCGGCAATCAGATTTCTCATTTTTTCCTCGTCATAAATTGTAAAGCCGAATTGGGTAAATGGAAGCGTTTCCATAAAGCTTTTATCCGCATAAGTAATGCATAAAATTCCCGATGGCTTTAAAATGCGATACAGCTCCGACAATAATTCCTTTGGATCCGACCAGAAATAAAGCGTATTAACTGTGAAAATCTTATCGAAAAAATGGTTCTTATACGGTGTTTTTAAACCATCATACAGGTCAAATTGTACGTTCCAGCTCTTCGCACCAGGCTCAGCAGCAAGCAGTTTTAGCGCCTGCTCATGCATTAAAGTGGAAATCTCAAGTCCGTAGTAAGCCACGTTCTTTTTTTGCCCCAACAAACCAGGAATATGTGCCCCATTTCCGTGCCCCAACTCTAACACCACCTCCCCCTCATTTAATTGGATCTGGCGAATAGCATGTTGAATCATGTTGCGATTCGTCTCCCCCATCATATCGCTGATTTCCACGCCTTTCTGACCTGAAGGCTGGCGCAACTGACTCGCGATTTCGATCCAAGTTTCTTTAATTAAATCAAAGACTTCCGCATGATCATTCGCATCCTCTTGTCGAATCCGTTGCTGTTCTATTTCCATGGCTAAAAAGTTATATGTCAAGTTTAATATGGCTCGAATTATTGTTCACACATTTCCTTCAACCTGTCAAGCGCTTTCGGGAATGTTTCGTTCATAAAATCTACGAAGTCCGGCGCAGTATCTAAGTCAACGGTCACCATCGTAACTCCGTTATTTTCTTCAAAAGAATAGTTTTCAAATCCATTTGCCCATTTTTCTACATCAGGCCCTTCGGTAACTTCAGCACCATCTATTAACAATCCGTAATGCCTGATTGAAACAAAGTGGTTGAGTCTGTTTTCAGCAACTTCCGAAACCATACCTCCTTGTTTTCCAAACTCATCGCTGCCTAAAAACAAGATTTTACTTCCTTTACTCCAATTCCCATCATACGTAGACGTAGGATTGAATTCGCCTGCCCATAGTTCATATGTTGCTTTGTTTGAGATCCCTAACATCAGGTCAAACACTTTACTTGCGGGCGCGTGTATTTCTTTTTTGAATTGAAGTTTTTCCATGATTACTTTGATTAAATGAGCGGATCCTTAAAAGCATGAATAAATTTCTAAATGAATAAATACCTAATTGAGTCGTTCTAACTTTCCCTTACGCTTAATAAGGTTTTTGTAATCCCATTGGATTTCTTTCGATTTTTTAAGCCAACGAGTCAAATCATCCGTATTAACCTCTTTTATGTTGTTATAAAAAATCGAAGCGTCTTTAAATTTACCGCCATTGACCTCTAATTGATCTTCTTCAAAGTCAGCACCACTCCAAAACATTAGTCTAATTCCTCTTTTCTGCTTGTTGTACCCAACCGTTGGATTACCATCCAAAAACCAAACAGGGTGAGCATGCCAGATTTTGCTTTCTGCTTCACACAATTCAGCATCTATAGTCGTGGCCAGCAAATCGCAAATTTCCTTATCGGAATCCGAGAGCTGGTTATTAAAGTCTTCTATTGATTTATTCATCTTTTTGTTTCCAAACTAATTTTTTGTTTCCAAACTAATTGGTTCTCATGCAAATGTATAGAAACCAAATCATTAATTAAACAATAAAGTGTCTGAATGACGATTGAAGTATTCGGATGAAGGTTGTCTTACTCAATCTTCGAAAAGAATGTGGAATCAATGTTTACTTCGGGCAAAAACTAAAATGATGTAAATTGGCCACAAAAAACTATCATTAGTCGCTATTAAAAACAAAAAATGGCAGCATAAAAAAGTCTCCTATTATAAGTTGCAATTCCATGGTCAGATTTGTATTTTTCGGGAACTACTTCGTCGGGTTGTTGGCGGTCGCACTGGCGGTGGAGTCCAGCCTGCAGTTAGGGCTGCCGCTGCTGCCCTTGCCGTTCTACATCCTGCTGTTCTGCTTGCCGGTGGTTTATTACAACTATGCATATATAGGAAGCATGCCGCTGAGGCGGGCGGGCCTGGCGAGTGTGGAGGAGATGATGGGCCAAGTGGGGATGACGGGCCGGACAGGGTTGGCGGGCCTGGCGGGTAATCCCCGTACGGTTTGGATGCAGGCCCACAGGAGATTGATCCAGATCAGCCAATGGATCATGGTGGGGCTTGTCATCGTACTGGGCGGTTACCTGTTGCTGGACAATCTGCAGGGGGTTCCCGGGCTGCCGGTCTACTATTGGGGGCTGCTGCTGCTGACTTTGCTGGTCGCCCTGTTGTACTATGGGCTGCTGCCGGGAGTCTTTTTCCGGCTCAAGCTGCGGAATACCGGCTGGCTCAAGCCTTTTATGATCGGTTTTGTCTGGGCCTGCACGGTGGGTGTGCTGCCGCTGGTCTTTCTGGTGATCAGCGGGATCAGTGAGGAGGTTCCACCGGGATCCGGGGGCTTAACTACGCCGGGAGGCTTGCCGGGGATTCCGTCTTTCCTCTGGATCTGGCTATTTATCAAAAACTGGATGTTCTGCACGGTCAATGCCATCATGTTTGATATCAAGGATTACGAGGTGGACATGAACCAGCAGCTCAAAACATTTGTAGTCCGGATCGGGATCCACCGGACCATTGCCTGCATCCTCCTGCCGCTGCTCAGCCTGGGGCTGGCTTCTTTCCTTGTATTTGCCTATGCCGGGGGCTTCTCTCCCATCCGGGTCATCCTCAATACGATCCCCTTCCTGCTGACCATTGCGGTAGCGTTTTTGATGTACCGCAGGAAGGATATCCTGTTTTACCTGATCGTCATCGACGGGCTGCTATTGGTCAAGGCTTTCTGCGGAAGCCTGGCAGTGGTGTTTGGCTGAGCCGGAAATCACGGTCACATTGCAATATTAAAATTTAGCAAACTAAAATTTGTATTTTTGATCAACGTTTCGGATAACAAATCAATACAAAATGCCAAACACAATCGCACATAACCAATCCAGGCCGGTTTTTGCTGAAAATGGGATCAGGCTGCTCTTGACACTTGCGGGGGTGTTCCTGTCTATCGTGGGTTTGGCCATTTTCCAGGATTTTTTGAAATCACAACGGGAGGGACATGCGTTTTACTTTGATGAGTCATTGCTGTTCAAGGCGGTTTGGTTTCTGTTTGTCCCGATATTGGCCGTACTGTACCACAGGCTGCAAATGGAGACCTTGGACAGCAGGCTGAGGACGGTCATGTCGATGGTCTTGCCGATCGCCGCGCATCTGTTGATCTTGCCTTTTGTGGCTGTGGTTTTCTCTTGGCTGTTCTACGGGGGCAGGTATGACCTGTACAAGTTCTTTTCGTATACCTTGGCCCACGATCTGTATAAGTTGGAGACTTAGCTTCTTTGCGTTTGTACGACACCAATTCGAATGTACCTACTGTAGCAGGTTTGCTGTTATTGGGAAAAAATCCTGAATATTTTTTACCCGGCGCATATATACAATATGTTCGATTCAGCGGTACCGGACGAGAAGGCAATATTTTTAAAGAGATCAAATTCTCGGGTAATCTCATCACCATGTTGGAACGTCTGGATACTTTTATTGATACTTCATTGGTAGAGAAAAAGCCGGTGCCGGTCTCTGTGCTACGGGAAGAACCTGTTTTGAACTATCCCTATTGGGCACTACGGGAGTTGGTCATGAACGCGGTGATGCACCGGGATTATCAGTCCAATACACCCATCCGGTTGTATCAGTTCGATGACCGGATTGAAATCATGAATGCAGGGGGATTGTATGGCAATGCTCGTCCGGAGAATTTTCCGAATGTCAATGATTACCGGAATCCGGTGGTGGCCGAAGGGATGAAAGTACTCGGATATGTCAATCGTTTTAGCAGAGGGGTTGCCCGCGTCAATCATGAATTGCGATTGAACGATAACGGCGATGCGATTTTTGACTTTAGTAAACTGTCAGTATTCGAGGTCATTGTCCATCTATCCCGCCACTTTAAGGATGTTGAAGAGGCTACCCAAAAGACTACCCAAAAGACTACCCAAAAGACACCCGAGTTGTCGAAGAATCAACGTTTGATTCTTGAATTGATAAAAGAAAACCCCCAGATTACAAGAAACGAAATCGCTGATCAGATGCAGGCTATCACCCCCGATGGTGTGAAGTATCATTTGGCTGAATTGCAGAGGATGGAGGTAATAGAACGATTGGGGGGTAGAAAGTCAGGGTATTGGAAGATCAATGGAGGTTGATAGCTACTTCTTCCCTCCAATCTCATACCCAATCTGTTTGCGCTCAGGTAGGACAGGGGCTTCCAGTCGCTCCTGGAGCCGGTCGATGTACTCAAAGATCAGATCGATGTTTTTGTCCTGCCCCGTTTGTTTTTTTGCAATTGTTTCTACGGTACTTTTGATTTCGGCGATCTCGATCCGGACCTCCGTATGATCGGCAAGCAATTGTCTCATCCGGGTAAAGACACGCATGATCTGGATGTTGATTTGTATGGCAAGTTTGCTGGTTAGTACGGATGACAACATGGCTACTCCCTGTTCGGTGAAACAAAATGGTGCGTATCTCAATCCCTGCTTATCTGTATTGGAGGTCACAAAATGTGATCTCCAACTTTCGAATTCTGCATTTGACATCTCAAACATAAAATCCTCTGGAAACCGATCCAAATATCTCCGGACCGCTTGTTTCAATGCACGTGTTTCGACACCGTATAGGATTGCCAGGTCCCGGTCCAGAATCACTTTCTGATCATAGATCACTCCAGCTTTTTCATCGCCTTGCTTTGCAGCAGGGATTTCATCTGCGTGATCGCTACCTGATTGAGCTGGGGGAGTCGTTCGTGTTGCGATAGTCCTTGCTGGATAAGCAGTGCATTGATACTTTCCAGGTTGCTCAATACGACCAACTGCTCCAGTGTGGCATGATCCCGGACACTCCCCTTTTGATCCGGGTTGGACTCCCGCCATTCCATCGCTGTGATGCCGAATAGAGCGACATTGAGCAAGTCGGCTTCGGATGCATAGACAAATCCGGCCTGCTGTTTTGTGATCACTTTTGGGATCAGGTTTTCTTTGATCGCATCCGTGTGGATGTGGTAATTTACTTTGGCCAATGTCCGCTGTAGGTTCCAGTCCAGTTTTAGCCGGTTGTTTTCCTCGTCTTTGAGCCGCTGGAACTCTTTGATCACATACAGTTTGAACTCAATGGAAATCCATGAAGCAAACTCCAGAGCGATATCCTTATGTGCGAAAGTACCACCATAGCGGCCTGCTTTTGAGACCATTCCGATTGCATTGGTCGTTTCTATCCACCGCTTAGGGGTCATCACAAAACTATTCAGCCCGGCTTGTTTTCTAAACCCCTCGAATTCGAGGGGTTTAAAATCCGGATTATAGATGGTCTCCCAAAACCCCAGTAACTCTACTGTGTTGCGGTTTCTCATCCAGTTTTGGATGATCGCATCCGTATGCTCAGGATCTTTATGCCTGGCGATGTCCGTGAGTGAAATGAAATCATCATTGTCGTTTTGATATAATAGAATATCAATTCCCTGTACATTTATCTTTTTTCCTTTGCTCATGATGTCTTGGGTTATGTATGTCACTTATCCTTTCTCCAAAGATACCCACCCGCATTTACACGATCCGTACCCTAAACGCATAGTTGCGTTTGTAAACGGATACCTCGTTAAATCATCTGATATACAGTCATTTATTTTTAAATGTCGGTAATAAAATGCAAAAGTTGAGTGATGAGTCCTGGGTAAAGCAAAAAAGCACCTTTGAACACAGTTGAAATAGGATTATGGCTGAGAGCATATTCTCATTCCAATACGGGTTCCCGTAAAATCCATTGATATCCAATTCTTTATTTTGAAGTGTCGGCGAAAAGGCAACTGACTACATATCATATATTGTCGAGGATAAAACGATATGTATCATAGACGGATGAATATTCTTCACACCGCTGACTGGCAATGGGACAGTTGTTTCACGAGTACGACCGCAGCTACGAGCACCAGCAGTTTTTGGATTGGCTGGTGGATAGGGTGGTGTAAATCGTTAGTAAAACGTTGAAAGACTTTATGAGCTTTGTATATTGAGTCAACATCATAATGTATTTCGCCCCATCGGGCAGCTTATCACAGATTGTGATAAGCTCATGCTATTCATCCTTGGAAAGCCGAAACATAAAATCTTCCGGGAAGTCGTGTTTGTCGGACATATGTGCCTGCTTTTTGTCTCCCGATGAGGCTCAGGAATTGGCGGATCAGTCCGTTTTCAACACGATCTGTTTAAAATTTGGAAGCAATTATAATTTTATTCTCCAATCTTATAGCCGATAGGTTCCCGGGATGGTGAGAGCGAAGGGTGATTGATCTTTTCGTTTAGTTCGTCGAGATACTGGAATACAAGCTCGATGTTCTTGTCATGGTTGCCCGTGGGCTATTGAGCACACTGGACAGCATAAGTACACCATGCTCGGTAAAAGCCATTGGGAGGTATTTTGAATGCCCACCTTGTTTTAAGGTGCCAAATTGGCTCCTTAAAATCCGATACTCTTCACTTGTCAATTCAAACATGTTGTTGAAACCAATTATATGGACCGTCTTATGGCCGATGGCCAGAAAAAGAGCGATCGAACGGTTACTCTCTCCGTACGCTTTTCATTGGATCATACGTTGCACGGATAATCCGTATATTGAGTCCTTCTGTAACCATCCCTATCTTCGGTCTGGCTGTTTGACGAATTTCAAATATATCACTTTTTCCCTCCAATCTCATACCCAATCTGTTTGCGCTCAGGTAGGACAGGGGCTTCCAGTCGCTCCTGGAGCCGGTCGATGTGCTCAAAGATCCGGTCGACCTTGATGTTGCGTTTGACCGCCTTGTTGAGATTTCCTGTAGTCACGCCATATAGCCCCGCGAGGTCATGATCCAGCATCAATTTCTGATCCCGTCTTCCGGTACATGACTCTTTCCTCCCGCAGCACTTGCTTTTCCCGTTCTATTTCTGCTGCCAACTCCTCTTCGGTGGGCAGATACGGCAGATACTTGCTGGCGAACAACTGTCTGCTTTCGCTCAGTACTGAGTACCTGGCGATGGTGCGGTCCGTCTCCGTGCAGAGCAATATACCGATCGTCGGATTGTCCCCTTCCTTTCTCTCCAGATCATCAAACATCCGGACGTACATATCCAGTTGGCCGATATCCTGATGGGTGATCTTTTCGGTTTTCAACTCGAGGACGACGAAGCATTTCAGTATGTAGTTGTAAAACACCAGATCGATGAAGAAATCCGCCGTTTCAGTCCGGATGTGTTTTTGCCGGGCCACGAAAGCAAAACCTTTGCCCAGTTCCAGCAGGAACTGCTGCATGTTGTCGATCAGCGACTGCTCCAGTTGGCGTTCGGTGTAGGCCTTACTCGCCGGGATATTCAGAAACTCCAGTACTGCCGGGTTGCGGATAAAATCACGGGTGTCCTGCCCGTAGTCTCTGGTCTTGTCCAGCATCTCTTTCTCTACAGGCTTTGGATCCTGGGAAGAGATCAACCGTTGGTAATACAAAGTGCTGATGTTCCGTTCGAGTGTTTCAACTCCCCAGTTTTGTTCAATTGCCTCCTGCATGTAATAGCCCCTCGCTTCTTGATTCGTTACCCTCATTAAGAGTCGGTTATGACTCCAGGTCAATTTTCCACAAAGCTTGTGGAAAATCTCTTGATTTGGAAAAGTTAGATAAAACTTCTTGAAATCATACAAACTGGACATTGAATAGCCCTTGCCAAATTTGATCTTCAATGCCTCCGACAATCTCTTCATCACAGACTTCCCATATGCAGCTCTTTCCTGTCCTTGTAATTCTTCTTCGACGATCCGCTTACCTGCCAGCCAATAAGCCTCTACCATCGAGGTGTTGATGGCCTGATAGGCTTTTTTCCGTCCTTCTTCGATGATCGCGATCACATCCGAAATCACTGCTTCCATACTTTTTGGGTTTATCTTCAACAACAATCATACATACTTTTCTACAAAGATACCCACCCGTATTTGGACTATCCGTACACTAAACGCATAGTTGCGTTTTGAAATGGTTATTTTTATTCGGATGGTTGCTCGCCTGCGTGCTGCTGAGCAGCGGGGCGTGTCCGTGGAGCCGGCAGCGGGCCGGATCAGTCAGTCCCAGACCAAAGACTCGGTGGTTTATACCACCAAGACAGGAGAGAAATACTACCGTGACGGCTGCCGATACCTGCGGCAGAGCAAGATCAAGACCACCAGGAAAGAAGCCATCAAGGATGGGTATGGGGCGTGCAAGGTTTGTAAGCCGTGATATGGCGTAGAATCAACTAATCTGAAGGTGATCATCGGGTACCAATCTATAGATAGCTCCAAAGTACAATTAGGAGAAACAGAAAATGAATGGATGAGATCGTATACCGCAGTGCTTTACTTTTAAATGGCCGGAGATTGACAAAAATCAATGATATGATTGATAGGACAACAAGTGTCAAATTTAATGTGCCAATCGAATTGAATAAGTACGAATGCTGTAAAAAGAAATCTACTCGCTCAGCTTGATTAGAAAATTGATTAAAAGCAACGATCCAGAGTGCAAAATAATAGATATTTAAGATAGCCACCGCTATGCTCAATATTGGCTTATTCTTTTTCATAGCGGTCAATTAGGTTGGTAAGATTCACAATCTATATCCTCATTCCGGCCTTTCTCCCCATAAACCAATACGCAATGCTCCCCAAAAGCGGTATGCTCAGTATGATCAGGAACCACAACAGCCGATGTGTGCCTGGGATCGATGTATTTGTAGCCGCATGAAACAGGCAATAGAAATACAATACCGCAATAGGCAGGATAATTAACAACACCAGCTCACCCGTCCCCATATTTATAAAACCCATTTCAGACATATATCATTCAATTTTAGTTTTGCCCCCATCCTGACATTTGCATGTGGCCTTCTTCGTATACACAAGGTGGTCAATAATCGGTTGTGATAAAGATAGAAAACCTTTTCCGGAAAAAACAAAAAAGTCACATGTTTAATTGTTCAAAATCCTTAACTCAAATGTGCATCAAAACCTCCCTCACCACCGGCAGGCCCGCTTCGGCCCAGTCATAGTTTAGCAGGGTTGCAGGTGACACCCATATCGCCTGGGCGTGTTCAGTAGGGGTCAGCTCACCGGCCATCAGCGTACACCGGAAAGGGTATCTGTGTTCCACTGGAGTTAAAGATAGCACTGAATTGGATGTTTAAGCCCAGTTCTTTGTGGACTTCTTCCAAGAGAGCAAATTTTTGCAAAAAGTAGTGGAATCTGCTACTTTTTGCAAAATTTTTTTTTCTTCTTTTTCTTTGTTTAATTGGGAAGAGTCAATACCCTGAAATGGTTGTAAGCTTCCCTATAAAAAAGACTGTTAGAGAATAGAAAAATGATTGATAACTTTAACAGTATATTATGAAAGGTAAACGATTCAAACCAGAGCAGATCAGTAAGATTCTTAAGGAATTCGAGGCGGGTAAAAGTGTTCAGGAGATTACGCGCGAGCACGGAGTTAGTCCGGCCTCATTTTACAAATGGCGGCAGCGATACGGTGGCCTTGACGGCAGCGAGCTGAAACGCGTAAAGGAACTGGAGGAAGAAAACCGCAAGCTGAAGCGGATGTACGCTGAACTTGCCCTTGATTTGGAGGCCGCAAAGGAGGTCATTGCAAAAAAGCTTTGAAGCCCTGCCAAAAAAAACAGATTGCCCAGGAATTGATGGAGTCAGGGAAAGGCATCAGCAGGGCGTGCCGGGTGTTGGGTTTGAGCAAGACCTGTTATTATTATGTAAATAAGCGCGATGATAGTGAGGTTGAATCCGCTCTGCGTAAGAAAGCGGAGGATTTCCCACGGGAGGGTTTCTGGAAAGCGTTCAGGAGGTTACGCCGGGAGGGCTATGGATGGAACCACAAACGCGTCCATCGGGTGCATAAGCTTATCGGACTGAACATAAGAAGGAAAGCAAAGCGGCGGTTGCCGCAAAGGAAAAAACAGCCGCTTGTTAAACCCATATCGTCCAATGACACCTGGTCGATGGATTTAGCTTCGCTGCTACTTCGTGGTCATGAGCGATGCGCTGAGCAATGGCCGCCGGTTCCGCTCTTTCAACGAAATAGATGATTTCAACAGAGAGGCATTGCATATCGAAGTGGATTATTCCCTGCGCAGTTCCCGGGTGGTCTGGGTGTTGAACCATCTGATTAAACGCAGGGGCAGACCTAGGAAAATCAGGATGGATAACGGTCCAGAGTTCATATCCCAGCTTTTAACGGAATGGAGCATGGTCAACGGCATCGAGTTTTTATACATCCAGCCCGGAAAGCCCACGCAGAACGGTTTCGTGGAAAGATTGAACGGCACTTACCGTGATAATGTGTTGGACTGCTACCTGTTTGACACATTGGACGAAGTGAGGGAAGTTACCTGGCAGTGGATGGATGATTATAACAATCACAGGCCACATGACAGTCTTGGAAATATGCCACCAACAGAATATGCTGCTCTATCCATTATTGAAAGAGATAAACAGGCGTCTTAGGGTATTTAGGTTTAGGTTAATTTGAAAGGAATTTTGTATAATCACACAGTCTTAATTTCGGGAAGCCGACACACTTCGGAATACCCATTATTTTCCAATGCCTTTATTTTTAACGTATCTTAAAATTTTATCATTAAACTGTTCGCTTCGTTGTTGAAATTCAGGCAACAATTGATACATCAGGATCTGCATATCAAGGAGGATCTGCATAAAAGGTGTAAGTTTCTGATAGGTTTTATCGACATCGAGATATAATACCATGTCTATGAATTTTGAAGGCTCGTAGTCATAGTGTACTGAAAAGTGACGAACTCGGCTCAATTCTTCAAAATTTACTTCGAAATAATCATCGAGTTTTTTCGTAATCTCTTCAAATTGGATTTGGTACTCAGGATAAGATTTTATGATAACATTTTGAACAGTACGTATCCAAAAAGATTTATTACGAAATTTTAGCTGTTCACTTTTTTCTTTTTTATCATCCAATATTAAATTGTAAATCTTTTTATATCCTTCGATAATTATCACGCTAATCTGTCTTGCGGAATAGATAGCTTCAGACTGAAATTTCCCACGCAAATACACCAATGTTGCGACGTACAAATCCATTCTAATGATACCCAATATCATATGGAAATCCAAAAAGCTCTTTACAACCTCCTGGTCACGTCGTGCTTCGTCGCCAAATGAAAATTTTGCAATTAATCTATGGTTCTTGTGAGTATTGTGCAGGACATCCATTTCCTCGATGAGAAGATCAAGGTTCTTTTCGGTTTGATCAAGCCATTTTTGCTTGGTAGTATCGGTTATTTGCATAATAGATATGAATTCAGGCTTCCTGATGGTCGACTATAGTTTGTTAATCTAAAGCTTTGTAGCTTTTATTCAGGATGTGATATGCTGCAAAACAATTAATCTTTTAGAGTGCGAGGCTGGTATGAGTTCCTGTCAATAAGTCTTTGAAATAAACCTTGTTGTCGATAGCCAATTTTCCCTAAGACAAAAAGCAAAAACTCGTGAGGAGGCCTGCTTTCTATTCCCCGGCTGCCTCGGCGTATTCATATTCATTTTTGAAAAGTTGAACCTCGTCGGCTCCAATTAC
>CAYTDM010000009.1:69701-72887 GCA_964436635.1 uncultured Sphingobacteriaceae bacterium | reverse complement strand
GTTAGTTTAACAATTCTATGTTATTGCGGTTTAGTTTTATTTTTCCTTCATTTTCCAATGCTTTCAGCAATCGTGAAATTACTACACGGGAACTGTTGAGTTCGTAAGCAATTTCCTGATGGGTTTTGGTAATAATATTGGAATTGTTTATTTTACTCTTTTCCAACAAATAATTATAAAGTCGCTTATCCATATTGGTAAACGCTATATTGTCTATGGCAGCGAGCATCTCATTGAAACGGTTATTATAACTTTCAAAAACAAAAGCACGCCAGCTTTTATATTTACCCATCCATTCTTCCATTTTCCCTACGGGAATCATCGCTACCAAACCATTATTTTCTGCCACTGCCCGGATTTCGCTTTTTTTATCGCCCATACAGCAGGTAAGTGTCATAGAGCAAGTATCTCCTTTTTCGATAAAGTATAGTAATAGTTCACCTGTATCAAAATCTTCACGTATAATTTTGATAGCTCCACTGATTAGCAAAGGCATGGTTTTGATATATTTACCAATATCTATCAATACATCTCCTTCTTTGAATTCGACAACCTTAGCGACAGAAACGATTTCGTCAATGAGCTCTTTTTCAAATATACCACGATAGGTTTCACGGATTAATTCTTCCATAATTATTTTGATTTTAATGAGGCAACTTATTTTTTATTAATCCATAAAACCAAGTGCCTAATACAGCTCCTAAAATTACAACTAATATTGGGAAATAACCTGCTCCTGTCATTACAAACATTGGACCCGGACATGCTCCCGCTAACGCCCAGCCTAAACCAAAAAGAATACCACCTATTAAATAGCGTGGAATACTTTTATCCTTGTCTGCAATAACAATAGGATTTCCAGTAATATCTTTTACCTTGTTTCTTTTGATGTATTGTACTACGATTATTCCTACTGCCAAAGCAGTTCCCATTAAACCATACATGTGAATGGATTGGAACTGGAACATTTCATATATTCTGAACCAGGATGCCGCTTCGGATTTGTACATAACAATTCCGAAAAATGTTCCGATTAGTAAGTAAACTATATTTTTCATTGCTTTTTAAAAATTAAAATTTGTTATTAGATTGATTTGATTGTAATCGCTTCTTTGCGCAACCAATTTTGTATTATGCTCGTTTTTGTTTTGTTTCCAGACATACAGCAACTCGACATGAAGACCTTTTAAGAAATCGGTAAATTCATAATGCAGTCGTGTATTTATCTGGTAATAATCATCGATATTGTATTTGTTTAATTCATAGTCATCTGTTACTGCTCCATGGGTAGTGGTGGCATCGATATTCAAAAATAAATGTTTCCAACTGTACTGATACCCGATAGCAAAGACATCAACTCCACCCAATCCTTCTATACGGCTTCTGGACATAGATGTATAAAACTGATCTCTTCCCAGCTCTTTAGGAAATAAATACCTGCCGGACTCAAAAGATTTGGTATAGGCTGCTTTAAATTGCGATGAACCATTTTTGTATTTCAGTATACTGCTGACTATCTGTCCGTTTTCGTTCGGCTGCACGTATCGGTTTTCATAAGCGAGCGTTTTTTGGTAAGCATGAGGTATCTGATAAGAATAAATAATGCCAAGCACCCAATTTTTTTTTGCATACTCCATTTGCAACCAAGAGGTATTGATAAATTTATCCAAATGAAAATTCCAAAAATTGACTTTCAAATTTTTAAATTCCTTTCCCAAATGCACAATAGCTAATCCTTGTGAATGAGTTGTTTCTTCGTATTCTGCTTTCTCTCCGTTTGGTAAATAACCATTATCGGTAATTCCTATTACTTCTTCCATTGGAAACCATTCGGTCATTGATCTAGGAGAAACTTTATGAATCCATGCAATATCAGCCTGAAATTTTTCGTTTTTATGATGCAACCAAGCTCCCTGAAAGGCAAAAGGCTTCATTCTTCCATCGCTTTTATTCAATAAAGGCGTATATTCTATAGGAATTTTTCCATAGGTTATATACGAATTTTTCCAATGATATTTGATATATAGTTCCTCCAATCTGTCCAAATCTTTAAAATTGTCTTTATGATTCACATCAAAAAGTTCTTGTTCCCATCGTGATGATTTATTGGTCTGATCGTAAGGTTTATTCAAATCAGATGAAAACAGCTTATAGGTAAATATTCCCGAAACACCTAACTGAAAGCCTATGTACGATTTGGTTTCATAGCTTAATACGCCTCCAATGGCATTGGCATAATAATCGTTTCCATGATTGTTTTCAGTCATCAAAAAATAATTTCGGATATGTCCGCTGATTTCGCCTTCTTTGAGATAGGAAACCAAAGATTTATTTTCAACAGTATCTTTTATATGATTTTCCTGTGCCATTGTTGGTTGAGAAAGTATAGCTACAACCAGTATTACCAACAGCCTTTTCATCGGTATTAAAAAATTAAAGGAAAAATAAGATGTACCATAATTAATCCCCCGATAAAGAAACCTGTGGTAGCAATTAGTGAGGGAAGTTGAAAGTTACTGATACCCGAAATAGAATGCCCCGAAGTACAACCACCTGCATAACGTGCCCCAAAACCAACCAATATACCTCCTATCAATAGTATAGCCAATGTCTTAGGATCTGAAAAAGCTTCCGGCCCAAAAAGTTCAGTTGGTACATATGCTTTCCCGGCACTTTCAAAACCTATTTCCTTTAAATGTTCAACCGTTTTTGGATTTAAGTCAGGTATTTGATTATCCGACAGATAATTTGAAGCTACAAAACCACCGATAACAGCTCCGCTCATTACCAATAAATTCCAGCGTTGTGCTTTCCAGTCAAAACAGAAAAAATCACAAGTCTTGTCGGCTCCGCACATAGTACAGAGTGTTCGCAAATTGGACGACATTCCAAAATTTTTACCTACGTAAAGTAGAATAAACATCGTCAGAGCAATCAATGGTCCGCTCACATACCACGGCCACGGTTCTAAAATCCATTCCATAAATTATAGTTTTATTCTTTTTTATTACTGCAAATTTCAGTTTATAAAAAGAGATAATCTGTTACAAAGGTTACACAACACTAAACATCTTTTCCTTTCATCATTTTATGCCAATACAAATAAGGCAGCATATATTTTTTCAACAGCCACAAACGCCAGTGTTCTTTGGAACTGTCGCCAATCAGCATCATTTTGAGTTTTGG
>CAYTDM010000009.1:0-69601 GCA_964436635.1 uncultured Sphingobacteriaceae bacterium | reverse complement strand
AACAAATCAAAAGGCATTTCAATCAATGAATCACCTTGTTGTTTTTCTCCCAAAACATTACCTTCGTTTACAATACAGTTGTAGTCATCGGGAGCTACACTTTTGAAATAGACTGTTTTTTGTTCGGCGTCTATTTTAACGGGAGCATAAAATGGCTTAAAATGGACATTGTATCGATGGATGACTTTCATTAATGTATCTGCTATCCGCTTCACCCCAAAGATGACAGTACCGGGAGTTGCAAACACTACATTTGATTTTTTGTCTAATCCATTCCTGCGAAGATAATCAGCAGCCAAATACATGATTTTCTGCGGAGCACCACCACATTTTATAGGTGTTGTGGGTTGGGTAAAAACCGCATTTCCACCTTTGAAATTCTTTAGGCATTCCCAGGTATATTTCGGGTCTATATAATTACTGCATACAATGCCTTTTTTAACTGCTTCTTCCAATCCCTCTATCAGGGAAAGGTCATTTACTAATCCGGGAGCAACCACAAGATAATCATAACTAATTTTGACACCTTTTTTTAGTTCAATTTTATTTTCTTCCGGATAAAAAGATATTACTGAATCTTGGATCCATTCAGCTTGCTCCGGAATTAAATCTCTGATTGGTTTTTCTGTTTTATCGAAATCATAAGTTCCGGCTCCGACCAATGTCCAGGCAGGTTGATAATAGTGTGTCTCTGCCGGATCAATGATAACAATGTCAAGAGACTTATCTTTTTTCAAAAGTTGGGCAGCGGTCATAATTCCGGCTGTACCCGCACCTATAATGGCTATTTGATAATGTGATTTCATACCGTTACTATTTATTATTATTCGTAAAAGTATATTTTGGGAATAAGATAGTCTGTAACATATGTTACTGAAAGGCATATTTATGAAGAATAATATTAGGCTAAGTAGCTGTAGTAGTTATAATAAAACATTTATTCATTAAAAATTGAAGTATTATGAAGTACATTAAAAACATCCTTTTATCAATAAGGGAAGAAGAAAAGAAATTGGATTTAAACTCACAAAATGTAATAGAAAGTACACGTGAAGTTTTTTCTTTTTTATTGTCTAAACTGGAAAGATTACGAGATTATATCATGGAAAATGGATTTGAACAACCTAATCAAGAAATTGAATTTTTCAAGAAAATAAAACCCGAAATACAAGGGAAATTAATTTTCTATAATAAGGTGTTCAAAATTGAGAGCAGTTGTCCAAGTGAGATGTGGGATATTCACAAAAAATATTTTTCGGATGAACTACAAAAGATTGAAAATATTTACAGAGAAAACATCTGCAATTGCCCTTTCTACAGATATTACCGGTCGGGACGTATAGATCGGGATGAAGAGTTATTTATTAGGGGGCAGATAAATATAGACAATGGGCTTAATAGTCACATTTTTGAATCTGATCACAGATTTTCTACTTACTTCGATTATAAAGTAGCAAGAATAATAGGTGATGAATTATTTTATGATTATCTCATTTTTCGTATAAATAGTGGATTATTTGATATGACTAAAGCTGAAAACTTACAACAATTGGTATGGACGGAATCAAAAAATGCTTTGATAGAACTAATTTATACTTTGCATGTTAATGGAGCTATATTGAATGGAAATATAAGTGTTCGAAAAATAGCCTCAGCAGTCCAATCTGTTTTCAATATTGAATTAGGGGATATACACCATGCCTTTCACCGAATGAAAATGCGTGCTGGTTCCAGAACAGCCTATTTGGATCAATTAAAAAAATCTTTGGAAGAGTATATGGATAAAGATTTTGAATAATTAATATTTTCAAGGAGTGATTAATTTCACTGCTTTTTGATTTTTGTATCATTTATGATCTTGTTTTCAGACATATGTTTTCATATATTTGCTGTGAGCTAACGGAAACACATTGAAAAGCAAAGCAATAAGCACCGTTACCAAATCGTTACCTGACTTTTTTGATTATCCTTATAAAAGCTTAGTATTCAACCGATACAGCTTTTTCCTGAAAACTTTAAAATAAAAACCATAAATAAAAAAAGGGGATGCGTTCACACATCCCCTTTTCTATTATCTTTTATGCAGATTATCCTGCAATACCTTGACGAATAATGTTCAAGGCTCCACCTGCTTTGAACCAACCGATTTGCTGTTCATTATAGCTATGGTTTGCGAAGATTTCTTCTGAACTGCCATTTTCGTGGTGAAGCACCAAAGTCAATGGTTGTCCTGGAGTAAAGTTTGTTAAGCCTAAGATATCGATACGATCATTTTCTTGGATTTTATCGTAATCTTCTTTGTTCACAAAAGTAAGGGCTAACATACCTTGTTTCTTCAAGTTCGTCTCATGGATACGAGCAAAAGATTTTACTAATACAGCGCGTACACCTAAATGTCTTGGCTCCATCGCTGCGTGCTCACGAGATGAACCTTCACCGTAATTTTCATCCCCTACCACAATACTGCCAATGCCAGCAGCTTTGTATGCACGTTGCGTAGCAGGAACCGGTGCGTATTCACCCGTTAATTGATTTTTAACTGAATCAGTTTTTTCATTAAAATAGTTCACAGCACCGATCAACATATTATTAGAAATGTTGTCTAAGTGACCTCTGTATTTTAACCATGGACCTGCCATAGAAATGTGGTCAGTCGTACATTTTCCTTTTGCTTTGATTAATAAGCGTAAATCGGTTAAATCTGTACCTTCCCAAGGGGTGAATGGCTCTAATAATTGCAAACGATCAGATTCAGGAGATACTAAAACTTGTACTTGAGATCCATCTTCAGCTGGAGCTTGATAACCTGGATCTTCTACCGCAAATCCTTTTGACGGTAACTCATCTCCTACTGGCGGATCTAATTTAACTTCTTCACCTGCACTGTTTGTAAGCGTATCAGTAATCGGGTTAAATCCTAAATTTCCTGAAATTGCGATCGCCGCCACCATTTCTGGAGATGCTACGAATGCATACGTATTCGGGTTTCCGTCAGCACGCTTCGCAAAGTTTCTATTGAAGGAGTGTACAATCGTGTTTTTCTCCGCTTTTTCTGCACCAACACGCGCCCACATACCGATACAAGGTCCACATGCATTGGTAAAGATTGTCGCATTTAAGTCTTCGAAAGTTTGCAATAAACCATCGCGATCAGCCGTGTAACGCACCTGCTCAGATCCAGGGTTGATTCCAAATTCAGCCTTGGTCACTAACCCTTTTTCTACCGCTTGTCGCGCAATAGATGCTGCTCTTGATAAATCTTCGTAAGAAGAGTTCGTACAAGAACCGATTAATCCCCACTCTACTTTTAAAGGCCAACCGTTTTTCTCAGCTTCTTCTTTCATTTTAGAAACTGGGGTAGCCAAATCTGGTGTAAAAGGACCATTCAAGTGTGGTTCTAATTCTGAAAGGTTGATTTCAATCACTTGATCGAAATATGTATTCGGGTCAGCGTAAACTTCTGGATCCGCATTTAAGTGTTGACGAATTGCGTTAGCAGCATCCGCAACATCCGCACGACCAGTCGCTCTTAAATAACGCTCCATAGAATCATCGTAGCCAAAAGTCGAAGTGGTTGCACCGATTTCAGCACCCATATTACAAATGGTACCTTTACCTGTACAAGACATTGCGATAGCGCCTTCACCAAAGTATTCAACGATGCATCCGGTACCACCTTTTACAGTAAGAATACCAGCTACTTTCAAGATCACGTCTTTTGGAGAAGCCCAGCCATTTAATTTTCCGGTTAATTTAACACCGATTAATTTAGGGAATTTAAGCTCCCAAGGTAAGCCAGCCATGACGTCACACGCATCCGCACCTCCTACACCGATCGCCAACATACCTAATCCACCTGCATTCACGGTGTGTGAGTCAGTACCAATCATCATTCCACCTGGGAATGCATAATTTTCTAATACCACTTGGTGGATAATTCCTGCACCTGGTTTCCAGAAACCAATGCCGTATTTGTTTGAAACCGAACCTAAAAACTCGAATACTTCTTTACTTTCAGTGTTTGCGACAGCTAAATCCGTTTCAGCACCTACTTTTGCTTGGATTAAGTGGTCACAATGTACGGTCGAAGGAACCGCTACCTTGCTTCTACCTGCTTGCATAAATTGCAATAGAGCCATTTGTGCGGTTGCATCTTGCATCGCGACACGGTCTGGTGCAAAGTCTACATAGGAATTTCCACGCTCATAAGCTTCTGTCGCTTTGCCATCCCATAAGTGAGCGTAAAGAATTTTTTCGGTTAAGGTTAAGGGTTTTCCAACCACTTCACGAGCAGCATTTACTCGTTCTTCAAAACGGCTATACACCGTTTTAATCATATCTATATCAAATGCCATATTATTAAAAATGTTGTTTTCGCAAATTTGTTGCTAATATACGAAAAATATCTCTCAAAACATTGAGTGAGAAGGCTACAAATCCAATTTGGAAGGCTTCTAAATAACCTTCAAAATAGAAGTTTTTGTCGCGAATTTTTAATTAAGCTGGAATAATATTTTTCAGGTTTTCGATTGTTTTAATCGGGTCATTTGCTGCAAAAACTGCATTTCCTGCCACTAATACATCTGCTCCTGCATGAATTAATTTTGCTGCGTTATGCTCGCCTACGCCCCCGTCAATTTCAATTAATAATTGATCGTTCCGGCCAGCTGCCATGTTTCTTAACTCTTGTATTTTTCTGTACGTGCTCTCAATGAATTTTTGGCCCCCGAAGCCCGGATTCACCGACATAATACACACCAAATCAACATACTCAATGATTTCATATAAATTAGAAATCGGCGTGTGAGGGTTGATGGCTACACCCGCTTTACAATCTAAGGCGTGAATGGCTTGAACGGTTTTATGCAAATGGGTACAAGCTTCTTCATGGACAGTAATCACATGCGCACCTGCATTTTTAAATTGTTGTAAATAGCGATCTGGATCTACGATCATTAAATGCACATCTAAGGGTTTTTTGGCCGCTTTCGCAATGGCTTCCATCACCGGAAATCCAAAAGAGATATTGGGTACAAAAACCCCATCCATAATGTCAATGTGGAACCAGTCGGCTTGACTTTCATTGACCATAGCTACATCTGCAGCTAAATTTCCAAAATCAGCAGCCAAAACAGAGGGTGCAATTAAATGCTTAGAATGTGACATAAATCTATTTTTTTAGCAAAATTAGGTAATTTTTAAGGAATTGTCTTATAAAATCCTGGTTACTTCTGTTTTCGGGAATGAAAATTTCTTAGTACGTTTGGAAGAGTATGTCAGAAAGAGTTACTATTAAACATAAATTGCACCCGCAAAACCGCCAACATGTGCTGTTGAAGTTTACCATGATCCTGATGAGTATCGTGGTGATTACCCTGTTTTTGCCTAAGCAACCACGCTTTCGCTATGAATATGAAAAGGGTAAGGTTTGGATGCATGAAAATTTGATTTCCCCCTATAATTTTGCCATCTTAAAAACTGCTGCTGAACTGGATTTCGATAGGAATAATATTTTAAGTACTATTAATCCTATTTATGATCATCAAACGGTGATTCAAGAACAAAATGTACAGCGTTTTTCGAATGAATTAGAAGAGAAGTGGCGCGCAGGTGGCATGGATACTTTGGGTGGAAATTTTGATCAATATAAACGCATTGGCACACAAATCCTGAATGATATATATACAAAGGGAGTGATGGCGCTGAACAATCGGTATCAGCAAGACCGGGTAGATTATAATTTTAATTTGGTTTCTGGAAACGTTTCTAAACAATTAAATAGTGTTAATGTTTTTACCATTGATCGGGCATGGAATTTTGTAGAAAAGGCACTGTCTGCACAAAGAGCCGTTCAGGAAAAAGTGTGGTTTTCGAACCTTTTAAAGGATTATATACAAATTAATTATTTGTATAACGAGGCTTTGACCAAACAGATCGAAGAAGACGCATTAAGCTCCTTGTCCCCTACTAAAGGAATGGTGCAACGCGGAGAATTGATCATCGCTGAAGGCAGTACGGTGAATGCTGAAACCTTTCAAAAAATTGAATCCTTGCGGAAGGTGTACGAGGAAGAATCGAAAATTGGCGGAAATAAGAATTTAGTCATTTTCGGGCAGTTTTTAATCGTGTCTTTGGTGGTAAGTTTACTGTTTATTTTTATATATATGTTTAGAAAAGATATATATAAGAATAATCGATTGGTGTTTTTGATTCTCATCGTGATTACGACGATGTTAGTTACCTTGTCATGGGCGGTTTATATTGGGGTGCCAAATCTTTATTACATTCCTTATTGCATCGTTCCAATTATTATTAGGATTCTGTTTGACACGCGTTTAGCCTTATATATACATTTATTAATGACTTTGTTGGCCGCGTTTTTTGTGGCCAATAGTTTTGAATTTGTATTCTTGCAAATGACCACGGGTATGGTGGCTATTTATAGTGTTCGTTCCTTGACCAAACGAGAGCAGTTTTTAACCTCTTCGGTCTTAATCTTAGCCACGTATTTATTAGGATATATAGCCATCGTATTAATGCGAGAAGGTCAATTTGTGAATATAAATTGGAGCAACATTTCACCTTTTATTTTTAGCGTATTATTAACCTTATTAGCATATCCACTTATTTATGCGTTTGAACGCGTTTTTGGAATCGTATCAGACGTGACCTTATTAGAGCTTTCCAACACCAACTCACCCCTACTCCGTGACTTGTCCTTCAAAGCACCAGGAACCTTTCAGCACACATTACAAGTGGCTAATTTAGCTGAGGCGGCTATTTATAAGATAGGTGGAAATGCATTATTAGTGCGTGCAGGAGCTTTGTATCACGACATAGGAAAAATTTACAATCCTCAGTTTTTTATAGAGAATCAAACCAAGGGCTATAACCCACACGATGGTTTGAGCTTCGAACAAAGTGCACAATTAATCATATCGCACGTGACGAAAGGCGTTGACCTCGCGAAAAAACATAACTTACCAGAAGTATTGATCGATTTTATCCGTACACACCACGGAACTACACGAGTAGAATACTTTTACCAATCGTTTTTATCCACTTATCCAGAACAATATGTGGACGAAGAAGCCTTCCACTACCCGGGTCCCATTCCATTCTCCAGAGAAACCGCCGTGTTAATGATGGCCGATTCTGTAGAAGCAGCTTCACGAAGTTTAAAAGAACCGAACGAAGAAAGTATAAACAACCTCGTAGATAAAATTATAGAATCCAAACTGAATCAAAAACAACTGGTTCACTCCAACATCACCTTAAGAGACATCTCAGATATTAGTGAAATGTTTAAAGACATGTTAAAAAGTATCTACCATGTTCGGATAGATTATGATGTAAAGAAAGGACCAAAAAATAATTAAATAAACTTCTTATTGACTACCAATTAGTTGTTTTATTTAACCTGAAAATTAACCAATATTTTTTTAAATATCATTTTTTTGTATTAGGTTTGCAGTCCTTAACGGAGAGGTGCCTGAGTGGCCGAAAGGAACAGTTTGCTAAACTGTCGTACTGGAAACGGTACCGCGGGTTCGAATCCCGCCCTCTCCGCCAAAGCAAATTTAAAACCCGACGAAAGTCGGGTTTTGTCGTTTCTGGGGATTTGCTAAAGTCCTTTGAGCAAAAACCAAAGAAACGACAAAAAGAGTGCAAAGCACTCAGTTTTAAATTTGCTTTGAAGCCACCCCCTTCACGGGATCCCTGCGAGCGAAGCGAGTAGCACTCCCGCCGACTTAAAGTTTAAATATTTCTTCAATTAAATTTGCTTTGAAGCCACCCCCACCCAAAATCGCTGCGAGCACAGCGAGCAGCACTCCATTACATTCAAAATTTATTTATCAGGGGCCTCAGATATACATGATATAGTCAATTCATATATCAAAGAATTATATAATGAAATAACTCCTAATTTTACTAAATTTGAAAAATGAATACATTTCGATTAGACCGAATGGCATTTAAAGCGCAAACCGCAGAGGAAGCAGCCAACCATGCTGTTTATTATGCAAAATTAACCTGGCAGGAACGATTAAAAATAGCCGCCTACCTGAATAGTGTGGCATATAATTATCCGTACAACAATCCGCCAAAAATGGATAAAACCAAATTTAAGGCTGGTCAGCAACAATACTAAGTTATGGCCAATATTTTCAATGATGATTTTAGGGATTTCTTGTTTATGCTAAATAAGCATCAAGTAAGATATATTCTAGTTGGAGGATTTGCGGTCATTCTACATGGTTATTCACGCACCACTGGAGATATGGATATATGGGTGGACCGGAGTAAAGATAACTACAAACGTCTTAAAGCTGCATTTGGAGAATTTGGAATGCCTATATTCGATATGACAGAAGAAAATTTTCTTGATCATCCTGTATGGGATGTGTTTACATTTGGAGTTCCTCCTGTTGCGATTGACATAATGGTGAAAGTAAAAGGAATGGATTTTGATGAAAACTATAATTATGCCGTGACATTTGATGATGACGGTCTTTCAATCAAAACAATTCATAAAAACCAACTTATCATAGCCAAAAGGCACAGTAATCGCCCTAAAGATATTGATGATATTCAAAATTTATTGAGATAAGTTACCCTACTTTTTCTTATTTTGCGGCAAAATTTAAACTTGTGAAAAGAACCGTAGATGTAGCCATCATAGGCAGCGGACCAGCTGGAGCATACGCCGCCTATCAATTAGCCAAACAAGGTAAATCCGTACTTATCATTGAAAAAGAAACCCTACCGCGTTATAAAGTATGTGGCGGTGGCCTCGTTTATAGAGGACTTAAAATGATCGATTTCGACCTACAAGAGGTCATAGAATCTTCCTTTACGGATGTCGATATCTACATTGACAACAAAGACGCTCACTTCCACCCTAAGCGTGAAGAGCCCATTATCACCATGATCATGCGGGATACCTTCGATTATGCCATCATCAAAAAAGCAGTTGAACACGGCGCAGAGCTGTACCAATCCGCTGAAGTCAATCGTATAGAAAACGGTTGCATAGCTTTCGCAAACAAAGAAGAAGTAATCGAGGCAAAATTCATCATCATTGCCGACGGCGCATTAAGTCCGGTTTCAAAAATCGCCGGCTTCAAAGACGATCGTGAACTCATACCAGCTATTGAATATGAAATCGAAGTTCCGCCAGCTGATTTTGATCGCCTAAAACAAAGCGTCCGATTTGATATAGATGCCATCCCATCCGGTTATGGCTGGTGCTTTCCTAAGAAAAATCACCTTTCTATCGGAGTGGGTGTTTTCAAAACCAAGTCCAAATTAAAATTAAAAGACTACGCGGAGAAGTACATTGAAAAATTAGGCATAACAGAACGCCTGAATCAAAGCACGCACGGCTTTGTCATTTCCATCACCCCAAGAAAAGAAATCGTAAAAGGCAATTGCTTTGTAATCGGGGACGCCGCAGGATTCGCAGACCCCATAGTTGGAGAAGGCATATCTAACGCACTTTTAAGTGGAAAATTAATCGCAGAAGCCATCGTAGAATCCGAATTAGATGTGGACAAAGCTACCTCCCTATTCAAAGAAAAACTGAATGCACGAATGTTGCCAGAATTAGCGATCGGGATACGTTTAGCTAAATTCTTTTACGAAAATCGTAGGCTGCGCAACTTATTTGTAGAGCGATTAGGCGGCATGGCAGCCGAACGCCTCACCGAGGTCTTCTTAGGCAACGCCACCTATCCGACCGATTACAAAAAGAAATTACAGGATAAACTAATGCAGAAAATCTCCTGGTTTAATTAAAAACAAAAACATTACGCACAAAAAAGGCCTTTGGTAATCCAAAGGCCTTTTCATTTCAATAATTCTGTGGGAAATACTGGGCTCGAACCAGTGACCCCTACCTTGTCGAGGTAGTGCTCTAAACCAACTGAGCTAATTTCCCTTAAATGAAAAAAGCTCCGGTTTCCCGAAGCTTTTGTGGTACCAGCTGGATTCGAACCAGCGACACAAGGATTTTCAGTCCTTTGCTCTACCAACTGAGCTATGGTACCTTTTTCCGTTTAACTAAAGCGAGTGGCTTATCGTTTTCGGGAATGCAAATGTAGTCCCTTTTTTGGAGTTTTAAAACTTTTTTAGATTTTTTTTATCACTTAATGTAAAACTACCTGATAATCTTGACAATTATTTTTCATGCAAGTCCTCTACCGATCGACCTAATGGCTTTCATAAACCGCTACAGGATCTACTTGCACATCTCCTGTCTCTCCAATAGATAATAATTTCACTGAAATTACCTCATTTACCAACAGCGGATCATAAGGGGTGCATACTTTAACATAGTTTCTTGTAAAACCATGCATCATCCCTTCCTTAATATCTCCTTCTAATAAAACCTCCTCTGTCGTGCCTAACTGCGATTCGTAAAACGCCCTTCTTTTTTTATCGGACAAAATATGCAACATTTTACTCCGGTCACTTCTTTGGGCATTCGGAATCACACCTTCCATTTGCGCAGCGATCGTATTCTCCCGCTCTGAATACGTAAAAACGTGTAAATACGAAATGTCTAATCCGTTTAAAAACTCATAGGTATCCAAAAAGTCTTCCTTCGTTTCGCCCGGGAATCCCACGATCACATCCACACCTATACAACAATTCGGCATTAATTTCTTAATTTTTTCTACCCGTTGCGCGTACAACTCCCTCTTATACCGCCTACGCATTTTGCCTAAAATTTTATTTGATCCCGACTGCAATGGCATGTGAAAGTGCGGAACGAATCGTTTAGATTGTGCCACAAATTCGATAATTTCATCCGCCAATAAATTAGGTTCGATCGATGAAATTCTAAAACGATCTATTCCTTCAACCTTATCCAAAGCCTGCACTAAATCAAAGAATTTATCTTCCCGTTGACCTTCACGAATCCCGAAATCCCCAATATTTACACCCGTTAGCACGATTTCCTTAACTCCTGAGGCAGCAATTTCTTCCGCTTGCGCAACGATTTCCTCTATTTTACCACTTCGGCTGGCTCCACGAGCTTGTGGAATGGTACAAAACGTACAGGAATAATCACAACCATCCTGCACCTTTAAAAAAGTTCTCGTGCGATCACCAATTGAAAAAGCAGGAATGAACACATTGGTTTGCTCGATCGGCTCATTATGAATCACCGCCTTTGGCAATTTGGTTAAATCATTAATGTGCTCGATGATGTTAAACTTTTCTGCAGCGCCTAACACCATGTCCACACCCGGTATATCCGCGATCTCTTGAGGTTTTAATTGCGCATAGCAACCTACAATCGTGATATAAGCGTTTGGAGAATGCTTTAACGCTTCTTTAACTACCTTCCTGCATTTGCGATCCGCATGATCCGTAACAGAGCAGGTATTAATGACATAGACATCTGCCGCCTCTGTAAATGAGACCGTTTGATATCCAGCTTGTTGGAATTGCCGACCGATGGAAGACGTTTCTGAAAAATTTAATTTACACCCTAACGTGTAAAACGCTACTTTTTTATTCATCATGTTCGGTGCAAAATTACATAAAAAAAATTATGTATCTTTACCTCCACACAAAGCAATTATCCTATGCAGCAATATCTAGATTTAATGCGCCATGTTTACACCCATGGAGTAGATAAAGAAGATCGTACGGGTACCGGTACGAGAAGTGTATTTGGCTATCAAATGCGTTTCGATTTAAAAAAGGGTTTCCCGATTGTGACGACGAAAAAGCTGCATTTGCGGTCCATTATCCATGAATTAATTTGGTTCTTAAAAGGTGAAACCAACATCGCCTATTTAAAGGAAAATGGGGTCAGTATTTGGGATGAGTGGGCAGATGAACAAGGTAATTTAGGGCCTGTTTATGGTTCCCAATGGCGTTCTTGGCCAAGTGCAGATGGACAATATATTGATCAAATAAAGCAAGTCCTGCATCAATTAAAGCACAATCCAGATTCCAGAAGAATTATTGTCTCAGCTTGGAATGTGGGGGAAATTGAAAAAATGGCTTTGCCTCCTTGTCATGCGTTTTTTCAGTTTTATGTAGCTCCCGCAAACCCTGAAAAAGGTTTGCACAAACCTCAATTATCTTGTCAGCTTTACCAAAGGAGTGCCGACATCTTTTTAGGCGTGCCGTTTAACATTGCCTCTTATGCGTTGTTAACCATGATGGTAGCCCAGGTTTGCGATTACGAAGCAGGTGAATTTATTCATACTTTTGGTGATGCACACTTATATAGGAATCATTTTGAGCAAACTGAGTTGCAATTAAGCCGTACTCCTGGCACCTTGCCGACAATGAAAATTAATCCGGATATTAAAGATTTATTCGACTTTAAGTTTGAAGATTTCGAACTAATTGGATACGAACCTCAATCACATATTAAAGCACCTGTAGCCGTTTAAAGACATCTAATACTCATAAATTCATTTAAAAATGCCTAAAATTTCATTGATTGTCGCCAAAAGTATAAATCATGGTATTGGTAAAAACAATCAATTATTATGGCATTTGCCGAATGATTTGAAATTTTTCAAACAGATTACCAGTGGACATACGGTGATTATGGGAAGAAAGACCTATGAATCCATTGGGAGACCCCTTCCAAACCGAAGAAATATAGTAATTTCCAGGAATCTACAGCTTGATCCAACAAAGGTAGAAACCGTTAACTCGATAGAGAAGGCGCTTCAAATTTGTGCCAACGAAACAGAAGTATTTATTATAGGAGGCGCAGAAATATATAAACAAACCCTTCCATTGGCTGATCGCATTTATTTAACTAATGTAAATGTTCAACTGGATGCAGACGCCTTTTTTCCTGAATTGGCAAGTGATGAATGGTCGATTCTACAAGAAGAACATCATCAAGCGGATGATCGGCACGCCTATGATTACCATTTTCAAGTATTGGAAAAAATAAAGAGTACATAAAACCGCAAGATTTTCAATTCACTTCCCTTAATTCATAATTCATTACCCTTTCTTCATAATTCAGTGGTAGAATTTTCGCTTAATTTCCCTCCTATTTTAGCTTCGTAACAAATAAGAAACACCCATTCATTAATACGGGATATTCTTAACTTTGGGCATTAGCAATAACCAATTTATCAATAATAACAGCAATATGAAACTAACAAATCGCTTATTAAGCTTGTGTTTTATGTTCCTGATTCTTTCAGTACCTATAAAGTCCTGGGCGCAATCGAACATACCAACACCCAAATCCCACTTTGGTTTTAACATTGGGGATGACTACCAATTAGCCAACTTTACACAAACAGAGGCTTATTTTAAGAAATTAGACGCAGCTTCTGATCGACTAAAATTGGTAGACATTGGAGAAACTGAAGAAGGAAGAAGACAATATATGATGATTGTTTCCTCTCCTGAAAACATGAAGAAATTAGATCATTACAAAGAAATTTCTCAAAAAATGGCGCGTGCTGAAATTTCTGAAGCAGAAGCACGTAAATTAGCCAAAGAGGGTAAGGCTGTCGTTTGGATTGACGGTGGTTTGCACTCAACTGAAACCGTTGCGATGCAACAATTAATCGAAATGGCTTATCAGTTAGCAAGCAGAACAGATGAAGAAACCTTATCTATTTTAGATAAGTCCATCATTTTATTAGTTCATGCGAATCCAGATGGTCAAGAATTAGTAAGTAACTGGTATATGAGAGAGAGTGATCCAACTAAACGTTCTTTATCAGGTATCCCAACCATGTACCATAAATATATTGGACACGATAACAACCGTGATTTCTTTATGTTAAACATGAAAGAATCTCAAAATATCGCTCGTCAATTATTCGTTGAATGGATTCCACAAATCATGTATAATCACCACCAAACTGCTCCAGCAGGTGCCGTGGTAGCGGGTGCACCTTACCGTGACCCTCATAACTATGTGTTCGATCCAATTTTGATGACTACCTTAGACGCATTAGGTGCAGCGATGCATACGCGTTTAAATTCAGAAGATAAACCTGGTTATACCCAAAGAGGCGGATCGGTATTCTCAACTTGGTACAATGGTGGTTTAAGAACGACTACATATTTCCATAATATTGCTGGTTTGTTAACAGAGACCATTGGTGGCCCAACTCCTTATCAAATTCCTTTGGTTCCTTCAAGATTGTTGCCAAATGGAGATACTCCTAACCCTGTATTGCCACAAATTTGGCACTTCAGACAATCCATTGACTATTCAGTAACGATGAATTACGCTGTCTTGGATTATGCATCAAGAAACAGCGATAAAGTATTGTTTAACATCTATAAAATGGGGCGTAACTCCATAGAAAAAGGAAGTAAAGATACTTGGTCATTTTCTCCAACTAAAATTGACGCCATTAACCAGTCGATACAAGATGAGCGTGCAAGACAACAAGCAAGTGCAGGTGGACAACGTTCTGCAGCTGGCATGGGTGGTCGTGGAGGAAGCTCCCTTGAGCACTTAGATCAAGTGATTAAAAACTCAAACTTTAGAGATCCAAGAGGATACATCATTCCATCGGATCAAGTAGACTTCCCTACAGCTGTTAAATTCTTGAATTCCTTAATCCGTACTGGTGTTGTGGTACACCAAGCCACTTCAGACTTTACAGTAGCGGGTAAAAACTATAAAAAAGGCAGTTACATCGTAAAAACGGATCAAGCATTCCGTCCACACGTTTTGGATATGTTCGAGCCACAAGATCACCCGAATGATTTCCAATATGAAGGAGGCCCTCCGATCCCTCCATATGATGCAGCAGGTTGGACACCAGCATTCTTGATGAACGTGAAATTTGATCGTTATCAAGATGATTTTACTGGTCCATTTGAAAAATTGGAAACTGGAAAATTATTACCTGTTCCACAAAGTTCGTTGCCAAACGGTAAATTCTACGTGTTAAGTGCGAAAGCAAATGATTCATACAAAGTTGTGAACGGCTTATTGGATCAAGGAGTTGCAGTAGAAAGATCAACAGCAAATGGAGATTTTTATGTTCAAGCAACTGCAAAAGCAAAAACAACATTAAGTACGCTTGTTAACGAAACAGGAATTCACGTAGAAGCTGCTGGTGCTAAACCTAAAACCATCCCAGTTAAACCAAGCCGTGTTGCGTTATGGGATACTTATGGTGGATCTATGCCTTCTGGTTGGGTACGTTGGATTGGTGAGCAATATGGTTTTGATTTAAACTTAATTTTTGCTCCTGAAATCGATGGTGGAAACTTGAAGTCGAAATATGATGTGATCGTATTTGTAGGCGGTGCAATTCCAGGTGTTTCACAAGGTGGTGGTGGTGGATTTGGTGGAAACCAAAGCATGGCAAACATTCCAGCTGAGCATCAATTCAGAGTCGGCCGCATTACCGCTGAAAATTCTATTCCTGCATTAAAAGAGTTCTTAGAAGCAGGTGGTAAAATCGTAACCATCGGTAGCAGCGCGAACTTAGCTAACCACTTGAATTTACCAGTAAGCAATGCACTTGTAGAAATGGTGAACGGTCGTGAAGTTCCTTTAGCAAATGAAAAATACTATACTCCAGGCAGTGTGTTAAGCAGTAAAACTGCTGTTAATCATCCTGCAAACTGGGGCATGGAAGAATACACAGACATCTATTTTGCAAGAAGCCCAGTATTTAAATTAACTGCTGAAAGCATTGCAAATGGAACGATCACTCCATTAATGTGGTTTGATACAGCTACTCCTTTAAGAAGCGGTTGGTCATGGGGTGAATCGTACTTAAAAGATGGTGTAAATGCTTTCGAAGCAAAAGTGGGTAAAGGTTCATTGTATGTATTTGGTCCTGAAATTACCTTCAGAGCCCAAGCACACGGAACATTTAAGCTGTTATTTAATCAGTTATACAACCACTAAGAATAAAGAATCTAAGACTATTATTCAGTAAATTGGAAAAACAAATTCGTCATTCGTTTAATATCTACATGATTCATAAATAAATTCCAAATTAATCCACTGCGGCCATTTTCGATCATTACGGGAATGGCCGCTTGGTTTAAAGCCCTATAGGACTCGGAGATCTGATGATCGTGTAAATTAATCCAAGTTCTCATTCCAAATTCTGTGAATAAAATAGGTGCTATTTCCTCATAGATTCTTCTTGCTGAACGCTTCGCAACATCGGGTGTAAAAGCATAACTCGACAAAGAAATAGCTGGTTCTAAGATCGGTAATTGATGATCGAACTCTCTTCCTTGCGCGGTTCCCCAAACATCTGCCGAACGATTACCAATATTTAATTCGTTATCCCTTCTTTTGTAAGATTTAATTAATCGTGGAAGATTATCTCCGTAATTTGCGTACACATCCTTCAAATTGTTCGGATTGAAAGCTAAGAATGGATAAAAAGCTTCCATTAGATGTTGATCGATGCGCCCCACTTTTAAAAAGTTTCCATACAACATCGTATCGGTATTGAATGGAATAATTTCATGCAATGGAAGATTCGTTAAGGAGTCTACTCCTATTATTACTTCTTTCTCTTTAAATCCTCGGTAATATAGTTCATTTGGTATGGGATGCGTGGGAGAAGCAAAAGCCATAAAATACGTAGTCATTGATGGACCAAATCCTCCTAATTTATTTGCATTTTTAAATCCAAATTGTGGTGACCATGAATCATATAAAACCGAGTCTCCGTCTACAAAGCGATTCCATTCCACTTTTTTCCAAATGCCATCTATGCCCGCAATGGCGGCAGAAAGCCGATCATTCACATTGTTTTCATCTGCTTGGACATCTTCGCGTAAGGCAAGGCGATCTGCGAGGTAGGAACGCGCCACTAATAACCCCTGCATCATCGAAGCGGTAGCAGATAGACTCACATAGCGCGCAGTGTCCTGATCATAAACCCCTTTTCCACTCCGTCCATCAAGTAAATTTGGATAGACACCGAAATTACTTTCGGCGGCATTGGTTAAAAAATCTACAATGCTATTGATTCTCCTTAGATAAATCCGATTCGAAATCCATCCATTTGCGACGCCTACCGTACTGGCTAATAAACTATAGCCTGTTTCCTCTACATTCACGTTCGCATCTTCTTGGAAATAATTTACTTTATGCATGCCGCTATTAAACTCAGCAAACTTGTCAAAATAATTAACATGGGCGATCTGAATGGCAGTTAACAGTTCTTCATCGGACATAGGCTCGGCCTGAACTTTTGCGATAGCAGAAGATGGCGATTCATTATACTTATAATCTAACCAGGATATTTTATAGTGATAGGCACGATTGCTGCTCGGTAAAATATCTGTATAGCGAATATTCTGAATGGGTCTAATGGCGATCGCTTCAAAATTCTTTCCATCTAATGAACGGAAAATTTTCACATAGCGAATTGCTGGATCCAAGGGAATTTGCCATTCAATATCCACATGCCTCTCATACGCTTTTACACTGTTTAAAACGGCTGGAAACGAGAGATTAGAATCTTGATAATTGGATTGAATGAATTCGATTTGATCGATTAAAATATGATTGACAGCTTCGACGCCTGTTACATTGCCCTGGGAGAATACAATGCCTTGAATAGAAATGTTTTGCAGATTTTGGCCAAATTGATTCACAGGAATTTTAATTTGTAACCACTCCTGCTCCTTCACTTCAAGTGGAAAAAATGCTCTTTTTAATGAGATTTTCTGCGTACAGGTATCCCCATATAATAAGGCTAAATGAGGTAAAACATCCAAATTTAATTCTTTTGTATAATAAATGCGAAAGGAAAGAAGCTGGTCTTTTGCAGATAATCGATAAGATTTTTGTTCTGGAAAATATACGTTCGTTTCCCAATTTCCATACAGGGATGACGTATATTTTAAGGACAAGGCATTTGGAGGTGTGAAATGAATAGAATCGCTTAATGGTAAACGACCTTTTACATTTTCTACCCAGCTGTATCCGGTATAGGAAACCAAGCTGTATCCATAATTTCCAGATAATACGCTGTTTTCAAAAACAGGGCGCGCAAAATTTTGACCATGCGCAAAATGGTGTAAGATCAAAAATAATCCAATTATATATCTGTAAAGCTTAGGCATTTCAATAAATTTTTAACAAATATAGCAAAAAGTACGCCATGCTTCTTTTTCGGAATTGCTTTTAAATTTTTGAAAAGCCAGACAAATTCATACCTTAGCCGAATGAAAACAATGTTTGATTTTGAAAAACCGATTGCTGACTTAATGAGTCAAATCGAAAAAGTGAAACAAGTAGCAGAAAAAACCAAAGTGGATATGAGTGCTACTATTGTGGAGCTAGAAAGCAAATTAGAATCAACGAAGATAGAAGTATATAATAACTTGACTGGATGGCAGAAAGTCCAAATGTCAAGGCATCCAGATCGTCCTCAAACCATGGATTATATTCAAGAAATCTGTACTGATTTTATTGAAATGCATGGCGACCGTACCGTACGCGATGATAAGGCGATCGTAGGTGGGTTTGCTTCCATTGATGGTCAGTCAGTGATGATTATTGGGCACCAAAAAGGAAAAAATACGAAGGAAAGACAATATAGAAATTTTGGGATGGCGAATCCTGAGGGCTATCGCAAAGCACTTCGTTTGATGAAATTGGCTGAGAAATTTAATAAGCCTATTGTGACATTAATCGATACTATGGGTGCTTATCCTGGCTTAGAGGCCGAAGAACGGGGTCAAGGGGAAGCGATCGCAAGGAACTTATTGGAAATGTCCGTATTGAAGGTACCTGTTATTTGTATTGTAATCGGTGAAGGAGCTTCTGGAGGTGCACTTGGAATCGGTGTGGGTGATCGCGTTTACATGCTGGAACACACCTGGTACTCGGTAATTTCACCTGAATCTTGCTCTTCTATTTTATGGAGAAGCTGGGATCAAAAAGAGCGCGCAGCGGAAGCATTAAAATTAACAGCGGATGACATGTTAGGCAATGGCTTGATCGATGGCATCATCAAAGAACCATTGGGTGGAGCGCACACCGATTTGCAAGCGATTGCAACCACGGTGAAAGAACAAATATTGTCAGATTTAAGTTATTTAAAGAAAAAAGACGCTGACACACTCGTAACAGAACGCATCGATAAGTTCGAGAAAATGGGCGTAGTGATAGAGAATTAAATAGTTTATTGATCTAAGAAAGGAAGTATTTCTTTGGGCACAAAAGCACTAACATCGCCTTTATTTAAGATAATTTCCCGGATAATGGTCGATGAAATGTGGGATAAGTTTCCTGGACTCACAAAGAAAACTGTTTGAATTTCTGGATTCAAGGTTCGGTTATGTTCGGCAATGGCCCGCTCAGATTCGAAATCCTGAATACTTCGAATCCCTCGAAATATAAAGGTTGCCTTTTCTTTTTTACAAAAATCCACGGTTAATCCATTGAAAAATTTCACTGAAATCCGTTCTGATGGATAGGCTTGTAAAATTTTCTCAATCATTTTTAAACGAGTATCTGTGTCAAATAACCCTTTTTTGGATGAATTGACTCCTATTCCAATCACAATATGATCAAATACTTTTAAAGCTTGCTCCACTAAATCTAAGTGGGCGTTTGTAAATGGATCAAAAGAACCTGGAAAAACAGCTGTTTTTTTCAATGTGTTATGATTTTCAGATTTATTGATAAAGGTAGCTTAAAATTCATAAAATGCAAAGGAGCTATTTCCATATTTACGCACCTCTACTGGTTTAGGATTCTCTAATAAAAGTCTTTGCGAAGGAAATTCCAGTACAAACAACCCATTTTCATTAAGCAGCTTTTTTTCTTTTATTAGGCTGGGTAGTTGAATTAATTTATCCAAATCATAGGGCGGATCTGCAAAAATTAAATCATAGGTCTGGTCGCATTGCTCGATATATTGAAATACATTCGCCTTCTTAACGTTCAGAGCATTCAATTCCAATTTTTTCTTGATCTCTTGCAAGTACCGTACGCATTTATTACTTATATCGACTGCATCCACATAGGAAGCTCCACGCGATGCCAATTCGATAGCAATACCACCTGTACCGGTAAAAAGATCCAGCACAATTGAGTTTTCTAAGGTGATTTTATTAGGTAAAATATTGAACAAGGCTTCTTTCGCCATATCTGTCGTAGGGCGTACAGGCAAATTATTTGGTGGATTTAGTCTTAGTCCCTTGTGTTTACCGCCAATAATGCGCATGATAGTTTTTCTGCAAAATAAATTTCTTCCGTGTATTTAACAATTCTCTGATGCAGCTCATCTCCTTCCTTAATATCACCAGAAAGATAAGCAAGAAAATGAGTTGTGTTCGAGGGAAGCTGCTCCATGACTTTAATAAAGTAATAATTAAAGTCCTCGATGTTATTCACTTGAAATTCATTAAAATAATATAATTTTCCAGATTGAAATATCGCTAAATACACACTTTCATGTCCCACATGTACCCCATAAACTACACTTGAACTGTTAAGAGATTTTTTTCTTAACTGTTCCAAGTAAATTTTAGGAAAAGGTATTCGTAAAGCAGTAGGATGCAATTTAACATAGGGTGCCAAATTTACTAATCGTTCTCTGTAAACGAACCGAGCATCCTGTTCGGACCACTTTGCCGTTTTGGCAGGCGTAACCCCGTCGTCAAGCACAAATTTAGCGACTAGATCCTCGCCTCCAGCTTCCACCAATTCATTTGGAACTATTTGAGCATCCAAAACAGGTACTAAGAAAACAAGCTGATCACTTAATAGGTTTGGGAGGACGTTTGTGCCAAACGCTTTTTCAAAGCTGGAAACATTTCCAAAATGCAATAACTCATTTGAATCACTATAGATCGCAATCTCTGGTTCGTGATTTTGAGTGCCATCTAAAAGAACTTTACAAGTCGTCAATCGATCTATAGAAAATGTTGGACTGGTCGTATAATAAGTTTCAGAAATTGTACCCATATCACAAAAGTAACCTTTAGATTCGACATGACAAATGTTTTTAAATATCTTTGGCACGCGCCCCCATAAACATGATTAAAGTACAAGATATTCAGCAAAATTTCCCATGGCCTCCAACTGAGCAACAATTAGGAGCCATGCAAACTATGGCCTATTTTATGGCAAATTTTGAAGAGTATGATGGATTTATTTTAAGAGGATATGCGGGAACTGGTAAAACCACCTTATTAAGTTCTTTTGTCGCCGCACTTCATCGTTACAGAATGGCTTCGGTGTTATTAGCGCCTACAGGTCGGGCTGCGAAGGTAATGAGACAATACTCGAATCGCCCTACTTCTACGATTCATCGAAAAATATATCGAAAGAAAAAAGCGTCCTCCCCAGACAGTCATTTTGATTTGGCACCAAATAAACATATAAATACCGTGTTTATCATTGATGAATCCTCCATGATTAGTGACGGATCAGCTGGTTTCTTCACGAAAAGTTTATTGTCGGATGTATTCGATTATGTCAAACAAGGAGAAAATTGTAAACTGCTTTTTGTAGGTGATGTGGCGCAGCTTCCTCCTATTGGTTCAACAAGCAGTCCTGCTTTAGATCAAAAGCACTTAGCCCTAAAATATGGAGGTAAATTTCTTCAAATTGAATTAACAGAGGTCGTTCGACAGGCCCAGGATTCAGGGATTCTTTACAATGCCACATTGGTCCGTCAGAAAATTCATGAATCCAGTGATTCAAATGGCACAAATGACCCCATGGATTTACCACAATTGCGTCTATCTCCTTTTAGGGATATTTTTAAATTAAGTGGAGAACGATTTATTGAAGGCTTGAACTATGCGTACAATAAATACGGCATGGAGTATAGCATCGTGATTTGTAGGTCGAATAAAAATGCAAATTTGTATAATAAGCACATTCGACATCAATTACTATTTCGTGATGAAGAATTAAGTGGTGGGGATCAAGTTATGGTCGTTAAAAATAACTATTATTGGCTTGGTCAAAATGACGAAAACACCACCTCTTTTATTGCAAATGGGGATATGGCCGAAATTAGAAGGGTACGTAATGTGCATGAGCAATATGGATTTCGCTTTGCGGATGTGAGTTTGCATTTTCCAGATATGGAGGATTTGGAACCGATTCATTGCCGCGTTTTATTAGACACCTTATATGTAGATACCCCCAGTTTGCCACAGGATCAACAAAAAATCTTGTATGACCATGTGATGCAGGATTATAGAGAGGAAGGGCTGTCCAGTAAAGAGATTCATGAGAAAATTTTACAAGACCCTTATTATAATGCGTTGCAAATTAAATTTTCTATGGCCATCACTTGCCACAAAGCGCAAGGCGGACAATGGGATGTAGTATTTATTGATCAAGGGTATTTAAGTGAAAATCAAGCTGACAAAGAGTTTTTGCAATGGTTGTACACCGCCATGACTCGTGCGAAACAAGAACTGTTTTTGGTGAACTTTCACCCGAATTTCTTCCCAAAATCAGCTGGCAATTAGTATAATTTTTAATAGTTTATTTGTAACAAATTGCTAATACCTGCATCAAAGGCTTATTATAAATCCATTCTTATTTATGTTAGAAATAAAAAATATTGTTAAGCAATACGCTACCCATCGTGCATTGGATGACGTCTCTATGCACATTGAAAAGGGAAAGATTTTTGGATTATTAGGGCCAAATGGTGCCGGAAAAACCTCTTTAATTCGCATCATCAACCAAATCACTGCTCCAGACGCAGGAGAAGTTTATTTTGGAGGAGAACTCTTAAGCCCAAAACATATAGAACGCATTGGCTACTTGCCAGAAGAACGCGGTTTATATAAAAAAATGGCCATTGGTGAACAAATGTTGTATTTGGCACAATTAAAAGGCCTGTCAAAAGCAGAAGCTACGGCAAGAATCAAACATTGGTTTGAAAAAATGGAAATGCAAACCTGGTGGAATAAAAAGGTGGAAGACTTGAGTAAGGGTATGCAACAAAAAGTACAGTTTGTAGCGACCGTTGTGCACAAACCAGAACTTATCATATTAGATGAACCATTTTCAGGATTTGATCCCGTAAATGCGAATATCATTAAAGAAGAGATTTTAGCATTAAATAAACAAGGGGCTACCATTATCTTTTCTACGCATAGAATGGAATCGGTAGAAGAGTTATGCGATAACATCGTCTTAATTAATAAGTCTAAAAAGATTCTTGAAGGCAGTGTGAAGGAAATTAAAAATCAATATAAGTCGAACACCTATCAATTAACGTATGCAGCAAACCCGGGTGCAAGCATTTCAAGCCAGCCAGGGTTGTTTGAAGTGTTAAAAGTGGATGATTTAGAAGACCAAGTTAAACTGACCCTTCGTTTAGAACAGAACAAGAGTATGAATGAAGTCTTACACCACTTATTGCCAATAATCGAAATTCACGAATTGCATGAAGTCATTCCATCGATTAATGATATTTTCATACAAAAAGTGACTGCACATCATTCTAACTAAAATATACGCCTTTTATGAACAAAATATTTTTAATTATTCAACGTGAATATTTAAGCCGAGTTAAGAATAAATCATTTATTCTTTTAACCTTTTTAGTTCCAATTTTAATGATTGGAGTTTGGGTGCTCATGTTTTTCTTATCCAAATCATCTTTTGAGAACAATAACACTACGGTTCATGTGGTAGATGCAAGTGGTAAAGTTGCTCAAAATTTGCCCCAAAACAAACAAATCACTTACTTGCCTTCAGATAAACCTGTGGATGACGAGAAAGCTGAATTATTAAAATCTGGAAAAGAAGATCAGTTTTTGCTAATCATTCCAGAGGATTTCATAACCAGCAAAACCGTCGAATTATTGTCTTCCCAAAAAGCAAGTATTTCCTTGCAAAGCAACATCGAATCAGATGTGGAGAGCATTTTAAGAAGCCATCAATTGGCAGAGGCTGGCTTTGATTTAGAAACCTTACAAAGCATTAAATCGGATATTAAATTTTCTTCGAAAGAAATTACTCAAGAGGGTGAGCGAGACAGCAGCGCGGCAGCGACCATGGTTATTTCGATCGTATTATCCATAATGATTTATTTGACATTGTTCATTTATGGTGCGCAAGTCATGCGGGGAATTATTGAAGAAAAGCAAAATAGAATTGTAGAAGTAATTATTTCATCCGTAAAACCATTTCAACTTATGTTAGGTAAAATTGTTGGAATTGGTTTGGTTGGATTAACCCAATTTATCTTGTGGATCGTGTTCTCCAGCACCTTGTTTATGGTTTTTGGAGCATTATTCATGGATTCTTCTGGCGCAGAAGCACAACAAATTGGTGCGTCTATGCAAGAAGTATCCAATGCTCGAAGTGGCATGGGCAACCAAATTATGGAAGCCATGGGCACACTGAATTGGGGACTCATAGCTTTTTACTTCATTTTATATTTCTTAGGGGGCTACTTGCTGTATAGTGCATTATTTGCAGCTGTAGGCTCTGCAGTGGACAATGAAACAGAAACCCAACAATTCATGTTTCCTATTACCATGCCGTTATTGTTTACTTATATGATGTCGTTTACGGTGCTTGTGAATGACCCAAATGGGTCCCTGGCATTTTGGATGAGTATGATTCCGTTAACTTCTCCGGTCGCGATGTTAGTGCGCATTCCTTATGGGGTTCCTGATTGGCAAATTGCTTTATCCCTCGTGTTGTTAATCGCTGGCTTTGTATTTACCACTTGGGTAGCCGCCAGAATTTATCGAGTCGGCATTTTAATGTATGGCAAAAAAGCGAGTTTAAAAGAATTAATCAAGTGGTTCAACTATAAAGGTTAATTTTAATAATAAGAAACTCGAAGAATTCTTAACACAAACCCAAAGAATTCAAAAATAATTATAAGCTGGCAAGGAAAACTTGCCAGCTTTTTTTATCAATATCAAAAGTCAAGTCACTTTTCGAATCAAGCTCCTTGATTGAAATCCATTTAAATGCTTGTGCAGGTTCCACGACGGCTGGCAAAGGATCCATGCTTATTTTAGCCAGTTCACTTTCAGCAGCATGAACCAAATAATAAATAGCGATTACTTGAGTCTGATTAAATTCAGATAAAACAAATTCTTCCGTTGTGTACACATGGCGCAAAATCGAAATGTCTATTCCACATTCTTCCAAGAATTCCCTTTTAAGCGCATCCGTAATACCTTCCCCTAATTCCACCCCGCCTCCAGGAAATTTCGAGAATTCCATTCCATATTCTCGCTCATGGCTTATTAAAACTTCTTGTGCATCATTAACTAAAAACCCATAGGTTCGAATATTGAAATTAAGTATCTTTTCTTTCATTTAAATAGATTTCTGCCATCATACATCGCGCACTTCCACCCCCATATTTTTCAATGGTATATAATGGAGTGTGCACGATGGTGTTCTTTTCGCTTAATAATTCGATTTTATCTTCGGTTAAACTTTGAAAAGCTTGGGTAGACATCACGACTAACTGTTCTCCCTGCTGATTTTTTACTTGCAGCATATTCCCTGCGAATTGCTCCATTTGGGAATGCGAAATAGGAATTAGTTTTTTATTGCTCTTCGCAATCGCCTTCTTAACCATTGCTTGTTCTTCACTCGGGATCGCTTCTAAATTAATAACTACGAAATCCGCTCCTACACACATCAGGACATTTGTGTGGTAGATGGGCTCCCCAGCGCGATCATAGGCATGAAACCAAATTGGGGTATATTTGAACATAGAACAAAAGTCAGAAAACAAATCCTCATCTGTTCTTGGGGAATCGCAAGCATAAGCAACCTTGTTCAATCTGTCTAACACCATGCTCCCAGTCCCTTCTAAAAATTTCGCCTGCTTTTCGAATGGTGATAAATCATACCAAAGTTTAATTTCATAGTTCTTTTCCAACATATTTTTAACGCTTGGCTTTCGTTCCAGTCTCCGATTTTCTGCAAACATGGGATACAGTACGACGGTACTTTGATCGTGTGTACTGAACCAATTATTCGGAAATATACTGTCTGGAGTCACTGGCTGTTCCGTATCCTCAATCACCCTAATGGGTACATTAAATTTAGTTAAAACTGATACAAATTGATCAAATTCATCGAGTGCCTGTTCCTGAATCAAAGCAGCATCTTCGCTATTCGATTTAGTAGGATCTGTTTGAAAAGAATTATTTACAGCCGTTTGAGCATTAAAACTAAAATTAACTGGCCGAATCATCAAGATGGTTGGAACGTTTTTCATGATAATTAAATTGGAATAGATAATAAAGGTATGGAATTCCCTGCAGCCATCGCTCGAGTTTTACTTTTGTGGACTAAAGACCCCCAAAAACCATATTTGTTTGGCACCATAATTAATAAATCTGCCTTTATTTCTGATATTTCGTCCTCGATCGCCTGCAAAACACTGTTCGAGGCTACATTTTTATAGTAATATTGAATCCCGTTAAGTTCATCACCAAAGGATTTAACCAACGCAGGATCATTAGCTTTCTTCTCAATATGTGATAATTCCTTACTCACATAAAAAACTTCTACAGACGCATTAAATGCATTTGCTAATGTTTTTACTTGCTTTAAAACCTGTGCATGAATGCCCCGGTCTATGTCACAAGCAAAAAGAATGTTTTTAATTCCATTAAACTTCACCCCGTTTGGAATGGCTAAAACAGGTGTTTTTAATTTGTTTATAGCCGAAGTAGTTGTATTGCCAAGGAGGTCTTGTTCCAAAGTCTTGTTTGCCATGCCCATGACTACCAGGCTCACTGAATAGGTTGAAATGACGTCCTGAAGTTCATCATAAAAATCCCCCATTCTCCAGGCCACTTCACAATTTATTTGATGGTTTGTGGCCAAATCACGACCGATTTTCTCTACTTTTTCACGATGATGATCCAAACTAACTTGTATTGCAGCAGGGGTCAATCGCGCATTTGCCACATGCACAGACATGGTATGTAAGTGAAACAAAACGACATCCACATTTATAATTTTTGCAATCGCAATGGCGTATTGAGTGGCAGCATCCGCCTCATTAGAAAAATCACTTGCTATTATTATTGATTTCATATCCGGAAGGTAAACTTGTTGTAAAATGTGTTCTGAAATAGGGTAAATATACTGAATTTATATAATTTTTGTTAAGTTTGAGGACAATATTATCATATGTTAAGGGTAGCAATTAATGGTTTTGGTCGCATCGGGAGAAACACCCTCAGAAATCTTTTAAACAGAAATTTAAAAGAGGTTGAAATCGTCGCCATCAACGATGTTTCGGATGTGGAGACACTCGCACATTTGTTAAAATACGATTCGGTTCACGGCCCCTTTCCGGGACAAATCTCAGTTGAAGCTGGAAAGATGATCATTGACGGAAGACGATTGCATGTGTATTCAGAGAAAGATCCAGTAAATCTGCCTTGGGAGCAGCTCGAAATTGATGTAGTTATAGAGTCTACTGGAAAGTTTTTGACTAAAGACTTAGCCGAAAAGCATTTAATCGCTGGCGCAAAAAAGGTATTACTATCTGCCCCATCACCAGATCGTGAAATTCCTACCCTGGTATTGGGAGTAAATGATGACCACATACCCTTAGCGGATTTGGATATCATTTCAAATGCCTCTTGTACGACAAATAATGTCGCCCCACTTGTGAAGATTTTAGACGAAAAATGGGGCATCGTGGATGGATACATTACGACGGTGCACAGCATGACTGGAGATCAAAATCTTCACGACGCACCCCATCGTGATTTAAGAAGAGCGCGCGCTGCTTCTGCATCCATCATTCCCACCAGTACTGGGGCAGCAAAAGCCATTACAAATGTTTTCCCACACTTAGACGGACGACTTGGAGGAGCTGGTATTCGGGTGCCAGTATTAAATGGTTCATTAACAGACTTCACTTGTACATTGAAATCTGAAGCCTCGGTCGAAGAAATTAATGAAGCTTTTCTACAAGCGTCAAAAACTTCTTTAAAAGGCATTTTATACTACACAGAAGATCCAATCGTTTCCGTGGATATCATTAACAGCACCTATTCTTGTGTTTTTGATTCCTTATTAACCTCTGTCGTTGGAGGGTTGGTCAAAGTAGTAGGATGGTATGATAATGAATATGGCTATTCTAATCGTTTAGTAGATGTGTTAGAACAAATAAAAAAAGGACATTAAAACATTTAATGTCCTTTTTTTTTAGCTCGTTTTTTTATAGCTATTATGTTTATAGCGATGCAAGCCTATTCTTCGATTTCACTTTTTGCTTTATTCTTAACGATCGCGATAAAAATACCCGCCGTCACAAACATGATTAAGCTGTAAACAGCAGCAGGAATCGCCATAGTAGAGTTGTTAAGCATTAATGGGCTACTCGCAATTCCTATCGCTAAAGTCCCGTTTTGAATACTCGTTTCTACACTGATAGTAATCCTTTGTTTTAAATTTAAATTTAATAATTGAGGGATAAAATAACCTAAGCTCATTCCAGCCAAATTCAACACCAATGCAGCGGGTCCAGCCACTTTAAAGAAATCAACGATTCCGTCTCGTTCTTGATAAACAGTTCCCACAATCACCAGCACTAAAAATAATGCAGATAATAATTTCACTGGTTTTTGCGCAGCTAACGCAAACTTTCCTGCAAACGCTTTTATAAGCATACCAATGGATGCGGGAACAATGGTAATGGCAAATATTTTGACAATAGATGAAACGACTTCTAATTGGAAAACTTGACTTTCACCCATGTATTGCTGAATGGCGATATTGACCATGATAGGAATGGTGAAAATTTTAATGATGCTGGAAATGGCTGTCAATGAAAGACATAATGCGGTGTCGCCATCCGCTAAATGTGCGATCAAATTCGATGTCGGCCCACCAGGACACATCGCTAATATAATCAGACCCACGGCGAGTTCAGGAGAATCCGCCAACATGATTGCAGCGATCACAAAGCCCAAAATCGGTAGTAAAACTAATTGGGTAAACGAACCCACAAACATGGCTTTAGGACGTTGAAAAATGCGTGTAAAATCGCTTGGAGTTAATGAAAGTCCTAAGCCTAACATGATGACAGCCAAGGCTACAGGCAATAATACCGTCGATAGAAAACTTGCTTCAATAGTATTAATAATAAGGTTAAGTTTGGTTAATTTGGTTATATGAGCAAATGTAATTAAATTTATGTTAAAATTCATAATTCATATTTTGATCAAATAATTAAATCCTGGAAGTATGTTAGAATTAGTTATTGAAGCACGGAAAGCAGCATTATCACCCGAAATGCATGTGAAGAGGATTTTACCTTTTCGATCAAAAAGAATGGTTGGGCCTTTTATTTTTATGGATCACGCCGGGCCTGTGGCTGAATCGGCATGGAAAGAACCGAATAATATCGATGTATTGCCTCACCCCCACATTGGCCTGTCTACTGTGACGTATCTATTTGGTGGACAAGTGATGCATCGCGATAGTTTAGGTGTGGAGCAAATCATTCGCCCAGGAGAAGTGAATTGGATGACCGCCGGAAAAGGGATATCTCATTCGGAACGGTTTGAAGACCCGTCGGCTTTAAAAGGAGGTTTAGAAATGATTCAGACCTGGGTTGCTTTACCTGAAAAAGATGAAGAATGCGATCCTACCTTTCATAATTATACGCCAGATCAATTACCTGTCTTTACGGATAAAGGAGTTTGGATGCGGCTCATTGCAGGCGAAGGATATGGCTTAAAAAGTGCTGTTCACACGCATTCCCCTCTTTTTTATATGCACGTGAACCTTGAGAAAAACACCCCCTTTGCATTGCCGACCGGCCATGAAGAAAGAGGCATGTATGTGGTAAATGGACGATTAGAAATTTCAGGTTTTCAGTACGGTCCTGGCCAATTATTAGTGTTTAATAAGGGAGTGGATCCTCTCATTGTAGCCTTGGAAAACACTACCCTACTTTTATTAGGTGGTGAGCCTTTAGGTGAACGATTCATTTGGTGGAATTTTGTGTCTTCCAGAAAGGAACGAATCGAACAGGCAAAAGAAGATTGGAAGCAAGGTAGAATAGCCTTACCTCCTACTGATAATGAAGTGTTTATTCCGTTGCCAGAAGATAAATCAAGGCCGGCTGGATCTGGTCCGCCTCCGCCCGCATTATCATAGGTTTTTATGCGAATAATCTCTTGTAGATAAGTGTCAAAATATATATGTTTGTAGGATGATCGTCCTCGAAGGCATAAGTAAAACTTTTTATAAGAACCATACCGCTTTTAAAGCATTAGATAACGTTTCCTTAGCTGTGCCTGCAGGGAAAATTTATGGTGTTATTGGAGCTTCTGGTGCTGGAAAAAGCACCCTAATTCGCTGTGTGAATCTATTAGAAAAACCCACTTCAGGTAAAGTGCTTGTAGACAATACCGATCTTCTTTCTTTATCAAATAGAGAATTAGCGAACGCAAGAAGGCAAATTGGAATGATTTTTCAACATTTTAATTTGCTATCATCCAGAACAGTTGCAGGAAACATTGCCTTGTCTTTAGAATTAGCAGGCTATTCCAAGACTCAAATAAACCAACGTGTGCAGGAATTACTAAAGTTGGTGGATTTAGAAGATAAAAGGAACGACTATCCTGCAAGTCTATCGGGTGGACAGAAGCAACGAGTTGCGATAGCAAGAACCTTAGCAAACAATCCAAAAGTTTTGTTATGTGACGAAGCGACCAGTGCACTCGATCCAGCGACCACTCGTTCCATCTTAACCTTATTAAAGGATATTAATAGACGCTTAGGGATTACTATATTATTGATTACACATGAAATGGATGTTGTAAAATCCATTTGCGATGAAGTAGCCATCATTAGTGGAGGGAAATTGATCGAGCAAGGACCCGTAGGAGAATTGTTTTCCAATCCTCAAACCGCATTAGCAAAAGAGTTTATCGCTTCTGCACTGCATGTAGAAATTCCTGAGATGTACAAAGAGCGATTGACTGCTTCAAAAGAAGCGGGTAAAGTGCCATTCTTAAAATTGGAAATTTCCAGTCAATCCGCTTCCACTCCGGTTTTGTCGAATATGTCCAGGCAGGTAGGAATGGATTTTCAAATTGTCAGTTCTCAATTAGATCATACAGCTGGAATTCAGTTTGGAATCATGCTCGTCACTTTATTAGGAGAGGAAAAGCTTTGGGATGAAGCCATTAAATTTTTTGAACAACATCAAATACGGGTAACTCAATTAGGATATGTCTGAAGCAATGATTGACTTGCTCATTAAGGGCACTTGGGAAACGATCATCATGACGTTTCTATCAGGTTTTTTTGGTTTTCTTTTAGGCTTGCCTACTGGCGTGCTGCTTTTTTTAACTCGAAAAGGCCAATTAATGGAAAATCTTTGGATGAACCGAGTTCTTTCGGTGGTGGTCAATATTTTTAGAGCCATCCCATTTATTATTTTGATTGTTTGGATGATTCCTTTTACCAGAATGCTGGTCGGAACATCTATTGGCGTTCAAGCTGCGCTGGTGCCATTAAGCATTGGTGCGGCACCATTTATTGCCAGAATGGTTGAAAATAGTTTGTTAGAAGTGCCAGCTGGATTGATTGAGGCTGCCAGAGCCATGGGCGCACGACCGTATCAGATCGTTACCAAAGTCTTATTACCTGAAGCCATGCCATCGATTATCAATGGTGCCAGTATCACCTTGATTTCATTAGTAGGGTATTCAGCCATGGGTGGAGCAGTCGGTGCGGGTGGTTTGGGACAAATCGGCTATCAATATGGATATGTGGGTTACGATGTGATCGTGATGAATACCGTCTTGGTCTTATTAGTCTTATTTGTGTTTTTCATTCAATACATCAGCGATTTTGTCTCGAAAAAAGTAGATCACCGAAAATAAAGAGCTAATATTCTACCTTTACATCTAATTTTAATGATTTAAACTTCTTAAATAATATATATAACAATGAATTTCAAAAAAGTCGCCTTATTAAATGTGCTGTGTTCGGCCATTGTTTTTTTAGCATCTTGTGGTTCAAACACGAAAGAATCCGATCCAAATCACATCAAAGTCGGAGTACAATCCGGTCCAGAATTTGTGTTGGCTGAGACAGCAAAACGTGTTGCAGAAGAGAAATTTGGATTGACCGTCGAGTTGGTTCAATTTAACGATTATGTATTGCCAAACGAAGCATTGCACCAAGGCGACCTCGATGCCAATGTTTTTCAAAATAAACCGTATTTAGACGTCCAAGCTAAACAACGTGGCTATAACTTTGCTATAGTAGGAAACACCTTCGTTTATCCATTAGCAGGGTATTCTAAAAAAATCAAATCCATAGATGAATTGACAGATGGTAACACCATTCTAATTCCAAATGACCCTACGAATGGAGGTCGTGCATTGCTGTTGATGCAGCATGCAGGATTAATTACATTAAAAGAGGATGTTGGTTTGTTGCCAACGGTCAATGACATCGTTTCTAACCCATTAAACTTAAAAATCATGGAATTGGAAGCACCTCAATTGCCAAGAGCGCTGGATGACAAAAACGTGACCATTGCGATCATCAACAATACTTTTGCTACACCTATTGGATTAATCGCTAGTCGCGATGGATTATTTGTGGAAGATAAAGAATCGCCCTACGTGAATTTGGTGGTGGCCCGTGAAGACAATCAACACGAGGAGAAAATTAAGAAGTTTGTTCAAGCCTATCAATCCGAAGAAGTAGCCGCAGCTGCTGAACGTGAATTTAAAGGAAGTGCGATTAAAGGTTGGTAATTGAAAACTGCGCAAAAAAAACGCTAGATAGAACAAAAATTATTAAGTAAACAGATCCAAATGATCTGAAGTGTTATAACTATAAAAGAAAAAGCTGGTCAAGAGTATTGACCAGCTTTTTTTGTATTCAATCTGATTAATCTAATCCTATTTAGCACTCTTAATGTACCGTTCAAAGAATTCATAGGTTCTTAACATTTGATCAATGCGTTGACGGTTATCGCCCGAACGAGTTAACTCATGGTCTCCATTTGGATGACGCACGTATTCAACTGGTTTGCCCAATTGTTTTAAACTCTTATAAAGCATCTCACTTTGGATAACCCCAGTCCTTAAATCCACTTCTCCATGGAAAATTAAGAAAGGCGTTTGAATTTTATCTACATAATTATATGGAGATTGTTCTTCTAAAATCTTTCTTACTTCAGGCTCCCAAGGATACCCGCCAAAATACCTTGGCACTAAACTCGACGCATTTCCTTCTCCAAAGAAAGTCGTTAAATGGTACACGCCACGTTGTGCACTCGCCGCCAAGAAACGATGGTCATGGCTAATGATCCAATTGGTTAAATACCCAGCATAAGATCCACCAGTGATTAATAATTTCTTCGTGTCTACCCAACCTTGTTCCACTGTTTTATCCACGGCAGTCAACACATCGCGCATAGGACCATTCCCCCAATCGCGGTAATTACCTTGTAAAAGTTTCACGCCATAACCGCTTGATCCTCTTGGATTGCTGTAAACGATGCCATAACCTTGCGCAGCAAAATATTGATATTCATGCCACATGCTTGCATTACCTGGACCAAACATGGACGCTGGGCCACCATGAATCTGTAATAATAAAGGATATTTCTCGCCAGCTTTAAAATTTAAAGGCTTCATAATCCAATACTCAATATCTAAGCCGATTTCATTGGTGAAACTGTATTTTTCTACAGGAACTAATTCTCTTTCTTTTAACCAAGAACTATTAAAATCTGTTACTTGAACAGGTTTTTGAACATTGCGATCCGCGATGTATAACTCCGATGGATTGGTGATGTCCGTTTGCGCATAGATAATTCGGTTTTTACCTACCGCAAAACTATTAATTCCAAGATCATCACTGGTTAATTTGTCGATTTGACCATTTTTAAGCGTGTATTTATACAAAGCGCTTCCTCCATTTCTAGACACGTTTAAATACAACTCTTGTCCACTTGGATCAAAAGTAACGCCAGAAACTTGACGATCTAAATCCAGCACACTTTCTGATTTCTTACCATTGCGTTCCGTAACGATATGTAATTTTGAAATCACGAGTGAATCCATGATGGTACTCGAATATACATAGGTTTGACCGTCTGGAGAAATGGCATTCAATCGAACACTATTATTTTCTAAACTGATCAATTCTTCTTTTTTTCCTGTATTTAAATCAATAGAAAAAATAGCTGATTGAGACCCTCTTTCCGGATTTTCATTCGAATCCTTACTTCCTGATACCCAAATCGTATTGTTATCTTTAAACTGTACACCACCTACTGAAGAATACCCATAAGTTAATTGCTTTAAATTGCTTTCACCATCGGCATCGATCACAAATAATTGGCTTACACCGTAACTAACAGCCACAGAACGCTCACCTTGAAACCTTAGCTTATTAATTACCTTCGCTTTACGATCTTTCTCATTTAAAGCTAAATAAGCTCTAATTTCATCCATTGACCCATTTGGATTCGCGGTAGCTTTGTTTGGCAACAAATGACTATTGTCTTCAAAACCGGGCTTTTCAAGGCTATAATTCGGTAACAAATTGCCAGGATTTACTTCGCTATTTGTCAAGAAATTCTCCAACGAGAAAGATGAACTAAAAACGATTTTTTTACCATCTGGACTCCAAGTAGGAGAACCAGCACCATTTTTTAAATTGGTTAATTGAATTGGGTCTCCCCCATCCAAATGCATAATAAATAATTGTGAAGACCCACCAGCAGCACGAGTAAACAAAATTTTCTTCCCATCAGGTGAAATAGTTGGTTGCCCAAAACCTTCTTTCCCAGAAGTTAACGGACGATAAGTTACTGAAGGCTCAAAACGCACAATCCACCATTGATTCTGATAGTTATGCTCCCATTTGCGATCGCCATCCACGACACTTCGCACAGAAAATATGGCGAAATCTTCTGTTGGACTTAATTGAATACTGCTTACATCCTTTATTTTAAGGAGGTCAGTAACCTGAATACCCGTTTTTTTAGCTTGCGCAAATCCCATTAGAGAAAAACACATAGCCATACTAAATACAAGAAATTTTTTCTTCATAATGCTGAATGAGCTAGATTGGTTAAAATGATATTAGATGATTAGTAAAACTAAGCATCCTTTTTTAAAGCTGAAAATTAAAGCACAGAATGATTGTAAATAAACGCTTACAATTCACTGGATTTGATTAATTTACTGCTGGACGAGCTTTAATTTCTCCTGTATATTTTAATTCCCCGGCATAAATAGGAATACTTAAATGATTGTCTGCTGGAGGAATTGGACAGCGATATCCCGTACTGTAAGCACACAAGGGATTATAGGATTTATTAAAATCAATAGTGAGTTTCCCATTTTGAATGGATGAGATAGAAAGATCTAAATAACGGCCCCCACCATAGGTTTGTTCACCATTTGTACTGTCTAAATAGGGAACAAATAAATAATCTTTATAATTTGGATCGTTAAATAATCGAGTACTTCTATATAAGGTTAAAGACACTTCTTCTCCAGTCGGCGCTTTAAAGGTTGCGATCGCATATCGAATATACTCTGAAGTCGTGCCTGCATAGGTAGGCATTTGAAAAGGTGTTTCTCCGAAGAGAAGTTGGACAGACGCTTCTACTTGATAAGCATAATTTGGTGCAAAAAAAGACAAATAAGATCGATCTTCTTCATTCAACGCAAAAGTTGAATCTGCTAATAATTTATCAAATCGATCCTGCCAAAAGTTGTTTATTTCCTCATGATGTTGCGTTAGCAAATCTTCAGAGATAGCCGCCTGAGCATTATTCGATTGGCCATTATTCGATTGGGCATTGGCGCCTAAAGCGCAAATAAAAAATAAGAATATTCCGATAAAATTAGAACGCATTTTGAACATGAAAGTAGGTTTTTTAATTAACAGCTATAATAGAACCAAAACTACTAAAAGCTTTTAAAATTACCTACCATTCAATTCAGGAAAATCATCCTATCCGAACGTTCCTTCTACATATCGTTTCGTTAATTCCTTTCCAGGCGTTCTAAAAACTTTTTCCGTGCGATCGAATTCAACGAGCTCACCCAAATACATAAAACCTGTATAATCAGATACACGAATGGCTTGTTGCATGTTATGGGTAACGATGATGATGGTGTATTTTTCTTTTAATTTGAGAATCAATTCTTCAATTTTGGCGGTACTGATTGGGTCCAATGCAGAACATGGTTCGTCCATCAATAATACATCTGGGCGAATGGCAATGGTTCTCGCGATACATAAACGTTGTTGTTGACCACCAGACATTTCCATGGCACTTCTTCCCAAATTATCTGAAAGTTCATCCCATAAGTAACAATCTTTTAAAGCTTGTTCCACAGATGCTTTCAATGCTCCATTTTTTGCGATGCCATTAATCTGTAACCCATAAGCAACATTGTTAAAAATGGATTTAGGGAATGGATTGGGGCGCTGAAAAACCATCCCAATTTTTTTTCGAACATCCACCGGATCGGCTCCATTTTCAAAAATACTTTGTCCATCTAATAAGATGTCACCCGTGATTTTTGCTGCATTATTTAAATCATGCATGCGATTCATGGAACGCAATAAAGATGATTTTCCACAACCGGATGGTCCTATTAATGAGACAATGCTGTTTTTCGGAATAGATAAATTAATTCCTTTCAAGACCTGTTTTTCACCGAAAAACAAGTTTAAGTCTTTGACTTCTAATTTAATTTGCTCGTTCATTTTTTTACGTGTAAATGATTGAATTTATAACGAATGAGGAAGGCAATAATATTTAATATGACGACTAAGAAGATCAAAACCAGCGCAGTACCATAAGCTAAAGGACGAACTTCATCGATCGCGTGATGTTGAGTAGATAAAATATACAAATGATAAGGTAGCGCCATAAATTCCGTATTTAAAGAATCTGGAGGAAATCTCAAGTAAAATGTAACGCCCGTGAACAAAATAGGGGCTGTTTCACCTGCAGCACGTGAGAGGCCTAAGATCGCTCCTGTTGTGATTCCTGGAATAGCCGAAGGCAAAACAGTAGTTTGAATCGCTTCCCATTTAGTGGCTCCTAAGGCTAATGCGCCTTCTCTGTAAGCATGTGGAACTGATCTTAACGCTTCTTCGGTAGAAGTGATGATATAGGGCAATGTCATTAAGCCAAGCGTCAAGCCAGATGAAATGACAGAACTTCCTAATCCTGCACCTTCGACAAATAAAGCGACACCAAACAAACCATAAATAATCGAAGGCACTCCTGCCAAATTTCTAATGGAAGCCCGGATTCCTCGAGTGACCCAATGGTCTTTTGCATATTCGTTTAAGTAAATAGCGGTGGCCACTCCTACTGGAATACTAAATAAAGCGGTGATCATGGTCACTAATAATGTGCCTGCTATGGCGGGATAAATCCCTCCTTCTGTCATCCCTTTGGTGGGAATAGAAAAAATAAAATCCCAACTTAATACACCGACACCCTTGACAAAAATATCCGTCAAAATAAGAAAGATAAAGGCCAATACAATGAGTGTACACACCCATAAAAACTGTATGCCAACTATGCCTTTAATTTTTGATATATTCATCTTTAATTGAATTAATTAACTTTATATCTAAACCGCGAAGCCACCCACTCAGAAAGAAAATTAACAGCTAAGCTGATGATAAATAAAACACTACCAAGAACAAAAAGTGCGTAGTAATGAGAAGTGTCATATGGCACCTCCCCTAACTCAATCGCGATGGTAGCCGTCAGGGTCCGAACCGGATCGAAGAATCCATCTGGCATAGCAGTCGCATTTCCTGTAACCATTAACACAGTCATGGTTTCACCAATGGCACGACCAAATCCTAAAATGCAAGCCGCAATTACACCCGATGCCGCAGCTGGTAACACCACTCGAACTAAGGTCGTCCATTTATTTGCCCCCAAGGCATAAGAACCTTCTCTAAAAGATTGAGGAACGGATTGAAAAGCATCTTCTGAAACACTAATAATGGTCGGTAAAGACATAAAAGCTAACAAAATCGCTCCATTTAAGGCATTAAAACCATTGCTTAATTCGAACCAATCAGCGATGGCGGGTCCGATTAAAACGATACCAATAAAACCAATGGCCACGGACGGGATCCCTGCTAATATTTCAATGATTGGCTTAATGATTTGCCTAACTCTTGGAGAAGCGACTTCAGAAAGATAAGCTGCAGTTCCGATTCCTAAAGGAATGGCAATAATTAAAGCTCCCGCCGTCACTAAAAATGAACTCCATAATAATTGTAAAATACCGTAACTTGGGGTTCCCAATGCAGATGGATTCCAGCGTGTATTAAAGAAGGAGGAAAACGGGATGGCTTCAAAGGCTTTTAACGCATTGCTGACTAGAAGAACCACGATCCCTAACAAAACGAAAACAGTAAATACCCCTGCTGCTCCAAAGGTGATTTTCATGATTCCGTCTACTAATTTTCTATAGAACATAGTGCGTCTTTTTAAAGAGATAAAATCGTTGAATCAGCTTTTACAGGATAGAACCCATTGTTTTCAATGATTTTTGCACCCAATTCAGTAAATTGAAATTTTACAAAGTCTAATAAAACACCGGAAGGAGCGCCATCTGTATATTGTAAAAGTGGACGAGTAATGGGGTACTGACCATTAGTGATGGCCTCTTTATCCATTGGCGAATATGCAAATCCATTGTTCGGATTCACAATGTGTAATACCTTCAGCCCCCTTAACACCTGCTCATTTAAATAACCAGCACTCACATATCCAATGCCGTGTTGATCTTTACGAATGGCTTCCACGATTTGTGCCGTGCCACTCATACCGATCATACTTTGGTCGTATTCAGCTTTTAAAATGGCTTCTCTAAAAAACGAATAGGTTCCTGAGGAACTTTGGCGTCCATATAAGGTGATCGGTGGATTTCCAACACTTCCCAGCCCCCAAGTCTTTGTACTTCCCGTATAGATCGCAGCCAGTTCATTCAGATGTATAGAATCAAGTGTGTTATTTTCATGTACGATGATCGCTAACGCATCCATCGCAAAGACAATTTCAAATGGATTTACTCCGCGATTAATCGCAAAACCTAACTCTTCTTCAGTGATCGAACGTGAAGAATTTGCTAAGTCTGTCTTTTTATTGATCAATGCAGCAATGCCTGCACCTGATCCTCCACCGGTCACACCCACAGAAACCTTGTCATGGTTATCCATGTAATTTTCTGCTATAGATTGAACTAAATTAACTTCTGAATCAGAGCCTCTTACCCGAATCGCTTCGTACTTGGATTTGCCTGAAAAACAAGATTCAAATACGACGAAACTTAATACGATAAAGCCTAAAAAATATTTAAACATCTTATGTTAATTTTAATGATGCATAATTACTAACTTAATATTAACTGTATGTTAAGCCCAAAAAAACAAATTGTAAACACAAGATTAACTTCCTGAGACTATTAAAATTTAGGTTTTATTGTTGTATAATTTAGGGGAATGCCGTATATTTGTCGTGCTAATTATTATTATGGCAACAGATAAATTTAACATGTATTCTTTGCTCTTAGACCGCACGGCTAAACGAGTCAAACAATACGCCCAATTTTGCTTTAATTCAGGGAATTTTGGAGTCACTGTCGACCAATGGATGGTGTTAAAAACACTCGGGCAAGGCGAACATTTATCCCAAAAAGAATTAGCAGAACGATGCGACAAAGATCAACCTACCCTCACAAGAATTGTGGACATCTTAGTGCATAAAGGACTTGTGGAGCGGGTCATCCATCCGAATGATCGTAGAAGTTTCATCTTACATTTAACGAGCTTAGGTACCCAAAAACTTCATGAATTAAATGAAAAAGTAGTGGGGATACGTATGCAAGCTTGGAAAAACTTGGATGAAGCAGATTTTGAACACCTGAAACGCATCTTAAATACAATTTACGACAATCTTGAACTAAAAAGTGAACGATAAGTACTATGAGTAACGAAATTATAAAAACGGATATTGCGATTATTGGAGCTGGACCCGTTGGTCTTTTTGCTGTATTTGAAGCGGGATTATTAAAAATGAGGTGTCATTTAATCGATGTGTTACCTCAGGTTGGTGGTCAATTATCTGAAATTTACCCACGTAAACCGATTTACGATATCCCTGGTTATCCATCTATTGATGCGCAAGATTTAGTGGATGAATTAATGAAACAAATCGAGCCTTTCAAACCTACATTTACATTGGGTGAACGAGTAGATCAATTGGAAAAGCAATCCGATGGCTCTTACCACGTTATTGGTAGCGAAGGAACCATTATTCATGCACCTGTAGTCGTAATTGCAGGCGGATTAGGATGCTTTGAACCACGCAGACCTGAAATCGAAGGCATATTAAACTATGAAGGTAAAGGTGGAATTCATTATTTTGTCCGCAACCCTGATATCTATAAAGGCAAGAAATTAGTCATTGCGGGTGGTGGAGATTCTGCATTGGATTGGACACTTTATTTAAGTGAAGTTGCTGAACAGGTGACTTTGGTCCACCGAAGCGAAACTTTCCGTGGTGCTCCAGACTCAGCTGAGAAGGTATTTAAACTTGCTGAGCAAGGAAAAATCAATCTGATCTTACAAAGCAATTTAAGCGCAGTTCATGGTGACGAAAATGGTCAATTAAGACAGGTGGGCATTAAAAACAAAGCGAAAGAAGAAATCTTATTAGACGTAGATTATTTAATCCCATTATTCGGATTAAGTCCTAAATTAGGACCCATCGCAGATTGGGGCTTAAATATTGAAAAATCTGCCATTGCAGTGGATACATTTGACTACTCGACGAACGTAGAGCGCATTTATGCTATAGGCGACATCAACACCTACCCAGGAAAGCTAAAGTTAATCCTATGTGGTTTCCATGAAGCCGCTTTAATGTGCCAAAGTGCGTTTAAATACGTTTATCCAGATGAAAAATTGAGTTTTAAATACACCACAGTAAATGGCATAAATGAATTTTAATCATATTAATTCCTAATTTATCATAAATAAGGCCTGGTATTTGCGAGTAAAATTTAATTAAAAATGAACGAAGAGTTAATAAAGATTCAGGTTGAAGGACCTGGAGATACATCCAGAACTTTAGAAATTCCTGACGGCATCAACCTGAGCCTAATGGAGGTATTAAAAGCTTCTGAATACGATATTTTAGCAACCTGTGGTGGTATGGCCTTATGTGCCACTTGCCATATCCAAGTTTTGGATGGCATGGATAAATTAGAAGAGAGGACAGATGCTGAATTAGACATGTTAGATACCCTCCCAGATTCGGATGATGATAGTCGTTTGGCGTGCCAAATTAAAGTGAATGCGTCTATAGGCGGACTCAAAATTCGAGTTTTTGAAAATAATTAAACAGGTAAATATTCGTTTTACCCGTTTACTTTCTATGGGAGATCATTGTAGTTAATTGTACAACAGTAAATTAAACGATTTCACCATGGAAAAAAATGACTTATTGCCTGGATTGCCGAAAGTGATCATCATCGGAGGTGGTTTTGGCGGAATTGAAGTCGCAAAAAAGTTGAAAAACCAACCGGTGGAAGTGTTGTTATTAGACAAACATAACCACCACACTTTCCAACCGCTTTTATACCAAGTAGCGACGGGATCCCTCGAAGCCCCATCAGTGGCATTTCCATTACGGAAAATGTTTAGAAAACAAAATAACTTGCGTTTTCGCATCGCCGAAGTCTCACAAATCAATCATTCTGAAAAGAAAGTCATCACCGATATTGGAGATTTCTCCTACGATTATCTGGTGATTGCTACAGGAGCGACCACAAACTTTTTCGGAAATGAAGACATCGAGTATTACTCCTTACCAATGAAAAACTTGAAAGAGGCGGTAAATATTCGTAGTTTCTTGCTACAAAACATAGAGCAGGCACTCTTACAACCTACGAAAGCAGAACAAGTTCCATATTTAAATTTTGTCGTCGTGGGCGGCGGACCCACAGGCGTAGAACTTTCTGGCGCCATTGCTGAAATTCGAAATCATATTTTAGCGGTAGATTACCCGGAATTAAGTAAGGAAGATATGCAAGTCTACTTAGTCGAAGGCCAAGACAAAGTGCTGTCAAATTTATCTCCTCAGGCTTCCGCAAAAGCCGAATTATATTTAAAAGAATTAGGCGTTACCTTGCTATTAAACAAACGGGTAACGGGATATAATGGAGAAGAAATCCAATTTTCAGACGCTACTCCTATTCCTGCTAAGACCGTCATCTGGTCCGCCGGCGTCATGGGACAATTTCCTGGCGGTATTCCTGAAGACTTAATCCAACGAGGACACAGGATTAAGATCGAACCGACTTGTTTAATTCCTGGAATGGATCGCGTATTTGCCATTGGCGATGTAGCAGCCATGATTACGGAAGAAACTCCAAATGGTCATCCGGGTGTCGCCCCTACTGCACAACAACAAGGAAAATTTGTGGCCAAACAGATTGTTCGCATGATAGAAAATCAGCCCTTGGAACATTTTGAATACTTTGATAAAGGATCCATGGCGACCATAGGACGAAATAAAGCCGTAGTCGATATTGGAAAAATTAGATTCCAAGGATTTTTTGCTTGGTGGGTGTGGATGTTTGTGCATTTGATGTCCCTCATTGGGTTTAGAAATCGCTTAGTAACATTTATCAATTGGATGTTAAGCTATGTGACCTTTAATGGAGGGGTTCGCTTAATTATCCATAAATTTGAACGTAAAAAACGAACCTCTACCCCATCTTAACATGGCGAATTTACTAGGAAGTGAATCTTCCCCCTATTTAAAACAACACCAAAACAATCCAGTACATTGGCGTCCTTGGAGCCAAGAAGCCTTGGAGTATGCTGAACGCGAACAAAAATTATTAATTGTTAGCATTGGGTATAGTACCTGTCACTGGTGCCACGTCATGGAGCGGGAAAGTTTCGAGTCTAAAGAAATTGCGGCAGTCATGAATGAACATTTTGTCTGCATTAAAGTGGACCGAGAAGAACGGCCAGATTTAGACCAAGTTTACATGACCGCCGTCCAATTAATGACGAATCGAGGTGGATGGCCGCTAAATTGCATTTGCTTACCGGATGGTCGACCGATCTATGGCGGCACATATTTTAGGCCGAACGAATGGGTGCATCTTTTAAATCAACTGCAGCAAATGTGGCAAGATCAACCGAATTTGGCCACAGAATATGCTTCAAAACTTGCTAATGGCATTGCGCAGAGCGATCGTCTCCCAATCAAAGAATGGAAAGGCAGCTTTCATACGGAGCAATTAGAAAAAATAGTGGCCCCCTGGACGAAAGATTTTGATCCTATTGATGGAGGCTTACAAAAAGCTCCCAAATTTCCTATGCCCAGTAATTGGGAATTTTTATTAGCCTATGGTGTACTTCATAAACAGCCTGAAATCACAGATCATGTGCATTTCACCTTAAAAAAATTAGGATCTGGCGGTATTTATGACCATGTGGGAGGTGGATTTGCGAGGTATTCGGTCGATCATCGTTGGCATGTGCCACACTTTGAAAAAATGTTATATGATAATGCCCAATTAGTATCCTTGTATTTAGCCGCTTGGCAACAACGTCCCGATCCACAATACCTACGCATTGTACAAGAAACATTGGATTGGGTATTGCGAGAAATGAGGTCGCCAAATGGTGGTTTTTATTCCGCATTGGATGCTGACAGCGAAGGTGTGGAAGGAAAATTTTATACCTTTCAAAAAGAGGAATTTCAGCAGCTTACTGAATATGGATTGACCGAAGCAGAAATTGAACTCCTTTTAAACCATTATCAAATCACGGAGGCAGGCAATTGGGAGGAAGAAGAAACGAATATTTTTTATCATGACTTTGAGGCCGATGAATGGGCCTACGAATCGGGCTATTCTATAGATGAGTGGGATGCTTTCCTGAAAAAAGCGAAAAAATCCCTGCTCGATTATCGGGCACAGCGTGTTCGCCCTGGTTTGGACACCAAACAACTCACCACCTGGAATGCTCTCCAATTAAAAGCATTTTTGGATGCCTATCGCATTCTTAATAACGAAGATTATTTAGTCGTTGCGCGAGCAAACGCCGAATTTATCCTAGAATATTTATATACCGAATCTGGAACTTTATTGCATCAACCTAAAGACGCAAATCGAGAAATACCTGCATTTTTAGATGATTATGCATTTACGATCACCGCATTTATTAACTTATATGAAGCGACATTTGAAGAACGTTGGTTATCGGAAGCCAAGCGCTTAGCAGAAATAGCAATCAAGCAGTTTTACGATGAAGGAACCGGTGTCTTTTATTATACCAGCAAAGATTTTCCAGCACTGATCACGCGTAAAACAGAATTAATCGATAACGTCATTCCATCTTCTAATTCTGCACTTTTTAGGGCGTTGCAAAAACTATCGATTCTATATGAACGGCCCGACTGGGAAGTCATGGTGGACCAGGCATTAGGGCGCATGTTGGATCAAATGCAAAAATTTGGTTCGGCACATGCCAATTGGGCTTTATTATTATTGGAAAAGGTCTATGGAAGCCAAGAATGGATTTTTTCTGGGCCAAACGCTTTACGATTTAGGCAAAGGGTGGACCTCAATTACCAACCCTTTAAACTCGTATTAGGCGGAACAGAAAGTTCCATTCCCTTGTTACACGGACGCTTAAGCGAAAAAGATGCGATTTATCTGTGTAAAGATAGAACTTGTGGTCTTCCAATACATTCTCTGAGAGAACTTGATGAATTGCTGGAAAACATTCACTAATTTTGTAAATTATTAATTTTTAAACTGCCCCCATGTAGGGGGGTAATAAACACGATCAAATGACAATTGCACCCAATCAGGTAGTCACCTTGACTTACAAACTCCACACTGTTGAAAATGGAGTAAAAACATTCGTTGAAGAAGCAGATCAAAACAATCCTTTAGATTTTCTTTATGGGGTTGGTATGATGTTGCCTAAATTTGAAGAAAATATTGCTGGATTAAAAGTTGGTGATCAAGTTGACTTCGAGTTAATTCCTTCAGATGCTTATGGAGATATTGATGAACAAGCTGTAGCACAATTACCAGTTGAGATGTTTGGTCAAGCAGGTTTACCTGCAGTTGGTGACATCTTACCTTTACAAGATAATCAAGGTAATCAATTCAGAGCCCGCGTTACGGAGTTAAGCCCTGAAGCAGTGGTGGTGGATTTAAATCACCCAATGGCTGGTCAAACCTTGCATTTTGCAATCGAAATTTTAACGGTTCGTGAAGCCACTGCTGAAGAATTAGCACATGGTCATTCTCACGGTCCAGATGGTACGCACGGTCACTAATCGGTGTATAATACGCACGGTCACTTATCGGCGTATAATACTCACGGTCACTAATCGGCGTATAAGCTATTTACTGGTTTAATCAGTAGGAAACACCCCGGGGGATTTTGGTATCTTATCAGTTTACCAAAATCCCCCGGGGTGTTTTTTCACCCTCCTATTGGCCCTGCCAATTAATCTTACTTGAAAAATACATTAGAGCACCTATACATAAGAATAAGCCTATACTACCTAAAAGCAATGCATAATCATTCACCTGAATGATGACAAAAACAAAGGAATAAAATAAAACCAAGAGACCCGCGAAGAGCCCGGCCGCATTTCGTTGCCCCAGCAACTTAAAAATGAAAAGCGTAATCAAACCGATGGTAGCAGCAGCAGCCAACACATAAGCAAGATTAAACCCAATGTGTTCAGTAAAAGCTAAAAGCAGCGAATAAAACACCACCAAGGCCAATCCAATGAGCACATATTGCACCACATGAATCTTTTTCTTCGCAATGATTTCCGTAAAAAACAACGCCAAAAACGAAAGAGCGATCACCAAAATGGCATATTTCGTGGCGCGCACATTCTTTTGGTAATGATTAATCGGTTGAAGAAACTCTAACCCGATGCCATCCACCTCTTTCACCACCGTGTTTTGAGGATTTGCGATAGCGGCATCCTTCACGGGATAAGGAGCGTCAACATTCCAACTTTCTTTCCCTGTAATCAGAACCTGATCGCCTAACCATTGTTGAGGAATGGTCCGAGCAAAATGATTAATATTCCAAGAAACATCGTACTGATTCGATGCTATTGCTCGTTCGTCTGGCAAGTACTGCCCCACAAACTTTGGTGACCCCCAATTTCCGGTAGCATGCACCTTTGTTTCTTTGGCTAAGGGTAGAAAATTTAAGCTTTCAGTCCCCCGGATTTCCATGGTTAATTCGAAAGGAAGTGAAGTGAAGGCGCCATTCAGTTCTGGTGAAAATACTAAATTTTGATTAAAAACGCGTTCAGAAGCAAATTCATCGAGTTGAAGAGTTTGATTGCCAATGCGTACCTCTTCGATGGATTTAACCCCTCGTAAATCACTTACGCCCACTAATAATCGGAGTTTATCCCAATTAATTTGATCCATCGACAAACCTTCTTTTTCCAAATTAAACGAGGAAAAAAGGCCATTTATTTTAACAACGCCTTCATATACTGCCACTTTAAATATACCCCTCGACAGTTCTTGACCGCTTGTTTCGGCATCGATGGACACTTGTTCTGGGAGCAAATACAAATATTGTTCTACAGTCTCGAATTGTTCAATCCCATTTCTAATGATTTTGACCTGTTTTAAGACAGGCACCATAAGCAAAGGACCTGAAATGGTTTGGGAACCAGACCAACTTTGGCTTACCTCCTGAACGACTTCTTGTTGTCGATATTGGCGTTCGATGACCAAATCATTTACTAAAGCCGCAGGAATTAATAAAAGCAGCGTCAGAATAAAAATCACTGCTAATTTAAGGGTCAACGATTCATTCAACCATTGAGTGAATCGAAATTGAGATTTTGGATCATTTTCCATGATAATTTGTTTAATAAAGGACCTACTTGGTTCATCAGTTTTTCACACCACTTGGCACCACACGTTTTCACACCACTTGGCACTACACGTTTTCACACCACTTGGTACTACACGTTTTCACACCACTTGGTACTACACGTTTTCACACCACTTGGCACCACACGTTTTCACACCACTTGGTATTTCGGGTTTTCACACCACTTGGTACTTCACACTTTTATTGTTTTTGTTGTAATATAAGCGCTTCTAAGGCGGCTAAGTGCTTTTGAAAGGCGTTTCGTCCTTCCAACGTTGCTTCATAGCTGGTATTGGTTTTACGACCAATAAATGTTTTTCTAACGGAGATATATCCCGCTTTTTCCAGTGCTTTTAAATGGGAGGCCAAATTTCCATCTGTCACCGTTAATAAATCTTTAAGCGAATTAAAATCATACGTTTCATTCGCCATTAAAACAGCCATGATTTGCAGTCTTAATCGATTCTCAAAGGCTTTGTCAAAGTCCCCTAACATTATGCCCTCCTCACTCGTTCATATTTGTAATACATAATACAGCCATAAATGACATGTAAGAATCCAAAGCCCAATGACCAAAAAAACAAATCGTATCCTGGAAACAGAAGGGCAAGCAAACCCAATACTATTTGCAAATAACTTAGACTTCGAATGTCTCTAAACGTATAATTTCCTCCGGCATGCAACGCAAGTCCATAGAAAATCAATAAGAAAGGAACGATCAGGTTAAAATACTCATAATAAATGGCGATTATACACACGAGTCCCCCAACAAATAATGGGGCCATCATCGCTTGCAATAAGCCCATGCTGGCTGCATTTTGGAACCGCTGTCCGTGTTTTTTCGCATTGTACGCAGACAATAAATAGGCAGTGATTAGGGATGCCACCAAGACCACGATCCCGATTGTAATTAAAATTGAACGTAATCGTTGAGGTTGATCGATGATGTCATTCAAAAAATAATGTGCCGCGCCGGTCCCTAAAAGCGCATAAATCCCCATTAATATTCCAGAAAATCCACTTAGAGATATAAACTTAGTCGATTTTTCCATTAATGCTCGGATGGATTGAATTTCTTTTTGCAATTGAGCGTCCATATTAATTAAATGTTTAATAGTACCTGAAGCCTTATAAAGTACTTTGAAATACAAAGTAAAGATTTACAATTGACAAATCAAAGAGTACGCCAAAAAATTATTTGAAGAAAATTATTGAAGTGTGGCTCGAAGCATTTCTCGCTTACCTGGGGCGCCAGGAAGCCTTTCTATTTTACAGCCTAAAGACCTCAAGGTTCGCTTTAAATCACCCGTCACAGAGTAGGTTACGAAAATACCACCCGGATTTAATAATGAAATGACCCGTTGAAGAACTTCAGGAGTCCACATTTCTGGTTGATGGGTCGCAGAAAAAGCATCAAAATAGATGACATCAACCTTAAGATTTTCCGAAAAATCTAAAATTTTAACAGGAAAAACACGTAAAGCAACTCTTTCATTAAATGATTTCAATGTATTAAATATGAATGAGTAATTTTCATCATACCATTCACATAGTGCAGCAGAAGCGAATTGCGTATATTCCAAGGCTTGTATGCTTTTCTTCGGTAAAGGCGAAGACTCGACGGCATAGTAGGTTAAGTCTACATCTGTATTTGCGAGCGCATCGGCCGTGACTAAAAAATTAAGTCCCGTACCAAAACCAACTTCAAAAATGGTGGCCGATTTCCTTCCAGTGGTATCCAAAAAATGTTTCAAACCCATTTCCAGGAAGACGTGTCGGCTCTCCCCGATCGCCCCGTGTTTAGAATGATAATGTTCTCCACTTTGAGGATCAAATAAGGTAAAAGATCCATCGGCTGTCTTAACTACGTCCATCGCATTCATGTAGCCAAACTTAATTATTAAATCTCAATATTTTTGTTGAAATATATTTTCATTCCAAAAAAAATCATACATTCGCTCATATCATGATAAACCGAAACAGCGCATTTTATAAAAATTATAGCAGTTTGATTCTGCTATTATTTGGAATTACGATTGGAACATTTTTAGGAATTTTCACTCCTAATGTGGTTCATTGGTTGAAACCTTTTGGAGATATTTTTCTGAATTTAATATTTGCTGCAGTCATTCCCTTAATCTTTTTTGCGATCGCATCTTCCGTAGCAAACATTGATCGAAATCAAAAATTAGGAAAATTACTATCTGTAATGATTGCGGTTTTCATGAGTTTAGTCGTCATAACTGCATGCGTTACGATTTTTGCGGTGTATCTCTTCCCAGTAGAACAACAATTTGTCAGCACACCGGCAGTAGAGGATTTATTGGTCGATAATTCGAGCGCGACTTGGGGGGATCGCTTAGCGCAATTTGTTACGGTGGATGAATTTTATAAGTTTTTATCCCGACAAAACATGTTGGCTTTCGTCATCTTCTCCTTTCTATTAGGCGTGGCCGCCATGCGTTCTGGAAAAGAAGGGCAAGCTTTTCGAACCTTTCTAAGTGCTGGAAACGAGGTGATGAAAGAGTTTTTAATCTTGATTATGAAAGTGGCTCCGATTGGTTTGGGGGCGTATTTTGCCTATCAAGTGGCCGCGGTTGGGGACGGATTATTTGAATTGTATGCAAAACCATTAGCCCTTTATTATATACTGGGTGCGATTTACTTTTTAGGATTTTTTAGTCTATATGCATATGTAGCAGGAGGAATTCCTGGCATTAAAACATTCTGGAAATACAATATTGAACCTACAATTACTGCTGTAAGTACCTGCAGTTCCATCGCCACTATGCCGGTGAATATTCAAGCAGCCAGGCGCATGGGGGTCCCACCAGTGGTGGCGAATGTGGTGATTCCTTTAGGCACGACCCTGCATAAAAATGGCTCGTCGATGTCCAGCATTGTCAAAATTTATGTGGCTTTTGTCATTATTGGATGGGATTTTTTCGATCCTATGACCTTGCTTACAGCGATTGGCATTACGGTATTGGTAAGCATCGTGGCAGGTGGCATTCCAAATGGAGGATACATAGGCGAAATCTTAATGATTTCTGTTTACGGATTGCCTACAGAAGCCATCCCAGCAGTAATGATTATCGGAACTTTAGTCGATCCTATGGCGACGATCTTGAACTCCACCGGGGATAATGTGGCCGCGATGTTAACAGCGAAATTTACGCAAAAAGCATGGAAACCGGCTTCACCAACTTCCATCCCTGAAGAAAATCTTTAATCAATCTCTGTTTAAGTCACGCGCATTTGAGTCACCTGAATTAAGACACATTCCTTCATGTAAGCTATGATTAAGAATGCTGTCTGCGCTCAAACAATTTAGCTACATATTTGCCGACAATATCGAATTCTAAATTCACGGTATCCCCTACTTTTACCTCATGCAAATTCGTGTGTTCATAGGTATAGGGAATGATCGCTACGGAGAATTGATCGTCTTTAGAGTTGACCACCGTTAAACTTATGCCATTGACTGTAATGGATCCTTTCTCCACAGTGATGTTTCCTGCATTAGCATCGTATTGGAAGGTGAACACCCAACTACCATCTTGATTTTCAAGCCCAATACAGGTTCCCGTTTGGTCCACATGACCTTGAACAATGTGCCCGTCAAGTCGCGCGCCGATTTGCGTACAGCGTTCCAAATTCACTTTGGTTCCTGGCTGCCACCCATTTAAATTCGATTTTTCCAAGGTTTCAGCGATCGCCGTTACCTTATGTAAGTTATCTTCTACTGCAATAACTGTCAGACAAACCCCATTATGGGAGATGCTCTGATCAATCTTTAATGCAGAAGAAATGGAGGACCGAACTCCATAAGTCCGGTTTCCTCCATCTATTTCTATCGTCTCAACGATTCCTAACGTTTCAATAATTCCAGTAAACATAATTTTGTCCTTCTATACAAGATACAAAATTAGGCATGATTTTCCAAATTATTTAACGAATAAAAGTTCTCTTAATTTTGGCAATGGCCATTTTGAGTCTTCTACAATTTGTTCCAATTTATTTAAGTGGTACCGAATTTTATCAAAATAAGGTTTCACGGTCTCATCGTAAGCGATCGCGCGGTCACGCATATTTTCTAATGCATTTGCTTTTTTGCGCGCTTGACGCATCTCTTCAGCTCCTGATAAAATGAAATTAATGTGTGAAGACAATCTTTCCACCAAATTTAATTGACCAGCGTAGCTTTCTTTAGACAATCCTAACTCTTTCAATCCAGCCACATTTTTAATTAACATGTTTTGATAATCGATGGATGCTGGCGCTAACATGCTGTTTACCAACTCTCCGATCACACGTGCTTCAATTTGAATCTTTTTGAAATAACTTTCTAATAGGATTTCGTGCCTTGCTTCGCTTTCACGTTTTGAAAACACTCCACAACGTTCGAATAATTCGATGGAAGCCTCCGCCATGTAGGCATCCAATGCTTTTGGTGTGGTTTTAATGTTTGAAAGTCCGCGTGAAGCTGCTTCTTCTTCCCAAGCAGCACTGTAGCCATTGCCTTCGAAGCGAATCGCTTTGGAATCTTTGATGTATTTTCTCACTACATTTAAGAGTGCCAAATCCTTTTTCGTACCTTTTTTAATTTGGCGCTCCACCTCCTCTTTAAATTCCATCAATTGATTTGCCACGATCGTATTCAAAACAATCATTGGAGATGCACTGTTTTGAGACGATCCCACAGCGCGGAATTCAAATTTATTTCCAGTGAAAGCAAATGGTGAAGTACGATTTCGGTCAGTATTATCTAAGGTTAATTCAGGGATTTTTGGAATGCCATGCCATAACATCGCTTCCTCTTTCACTTTCTTAGCCACTCTGGCTGTTTCTACCTCATCCAACACCGCATTTAATTGACTGCCTAAGAAAATAGAAATAATAGCAGGTGGTGCTTCATTTGCCCCTAAGCGATGATCATTCGACGCACTCGCGATCGAAGCTCTTAATAAATCTGCATGTTCATAAACGGCTTTAATCGTGTTGACAAAAAACGTTAAGAACATTAAATTGTTTTTAGGCGTTTTTCCAGGTGACAATAAATTAACACCGGTATTGGTAATCAAGGACCAATTATTGTGTTTTCCCGATCCATTAATGCCCGCATATGGTTTTTCGTGGATTAATACTTTGAAATGGTGTCTTAATGCCACCTTATCCATAAGATTTAATAGCAATTGATTATGGTCGATCGCCAAATTCATCTCTTCAAACATAGGAGCGCATTCAAATTGGGAAGGCGCCACTTCATTGTGCCTGGTTTTTAATGGAATCCCTAATTTCAAGGCTTCTTGTTCCAATTCCACCATGAACGCTAATACACGTTCTGGAATCGCGCCGAAGTAATGGTCTTCTAATTGTTGGCCTTTAGCGGACATGTGCCCAAACAAAGTTCTTCCAGTCAATTGCAAGTCTGGACGTGCATTAAATAAGCTTAAATCCACTAAGAAGTACTCTTGTTCGATTCCTAAAGAAGAATTGATTTTTGTAATGGATTTATCAAAATATTGGGCTACCTCTACTGCGGCCTTATCAAGAATATTTAAAGACTTTAATAAAGGCGCTTTATAATCTAAGGCTTCTCCAGTATACGAGATAAACACAGTCGGAATGCAAAGTGTTTTGCTTCCGCCGGTTTCATAGATAAAAGCAGGGGAACTTGGATCCCAACCAGTATATCCTCTTGCTTCAAATGTATTACGAATTCCACCATTTGGAAAGCTGGATGCATCGGGTTCTTGTTGAACCAACGCTGAGGCTGTAAATTTTTCTAAAGCGACACCGTCAGATCCAGGTTCAAAAAATGCATCGTGTTTTTCTGCAGTCGCACCAGTAAGCGGTTGGAACCAGTGTGTGTAATGCGTAACTCCATTGCTCATGGCCCAACTCTTCATCGCTTGTGACACATGCTCTGCTAACTCAGAGTCGATCGCTGTGTTCTGATCAATGCTGCTAAGTAGGTTTTCGTAAGCATATTTTGGAAGATAATCCTTCATCTTACCTAAAGTGAATACATTTTTCTGGTAAATTGAAGAGTATTTCACAAATTCTGCAAAATTTGGCGCACTATTTACCCTGGAAATAGCTGCATCTACAAGTTTGAACCTAAAATTTGACATATTTTTATTTTTATTTGACACAAAAATATAGAATTATATTAAAAACAAGGAGAATTTTTAGATTTTTTTAGTCAAATATTCAAAATAAACTAATTTTTATCAAACATTTTTAGATTTTAGCACCAAATTTCTGTGAATTCACCGTTAACCCTAATCTGCTAATCTGATTTAGCAAAGAAATCAATTTTAGGTATTAATCCATTTTTATCTAATTTTTTTGTTTATTTGCAGACTTATTTGATTTAGAAAATTCCATGAGTTGGTTCAAAAGAGATAAAGCCGGAATCAATACGGCAACAGCGAACAAGAAAGAAGCACCAGACGGACTATGGAATAAATGTCCTTCTTGTAAAAAACCGCTTCTAAATGTAGAGCAAAATGAAAACAAATATGTTTGCCATTATTGCAGCTACCATTTGCGAATTGGCTCTGCCGCCTATTTTTCAATTCTATTTGATGAAAATCAATTTACAGAGCTTTTCCCAAACCTCACATCAGGCGATCCGTTAAATTTTGCGGACACAAAAAAATATACTGAACGACTTGAAGAGAGTTACGAAAAGACAGGGCTTAAAGACGCGATTCGTTGTGCACACGGTAAAGTAGATGGACAAGAATTAGTGATTGCGTGTATGGATTTCACATTCATCGGAGGATCTATGGGATCCGTGGTGGGGGAAAAAATTGCCAGATCCATCGATTATTGCATCGCGCACAAGCTTCCATTTATGTTGATTTCAAAGTCTGGCGGTGCCAGAATGATGGAAGCAGCCTTTTCATTAATGCAAATGGCCAAAACCTCTGCGAAATTAGCCTTATTAAGCAAAGCACAGTTGCCATACATTTGTTTATTAACCGATCCTACCACTGGAGGAGTTACGGCTTCTTACGCAATGTTGGGAGATATTAATATTGCAGAGCCTGGCGCATTAATTGGTTTTGCGGGACCGCGTGTAATTAAAGAAACGATTAAAAAAGATTTACCAAAGGGATTCCAAACCTCTGAATTCTTATTGGAACACGGATTTTTAGATTTCATCGTAGACAGAAGAAAACTAAAATCTAAGATTTCTACCTTCTTAAAATTAGTGGCAGATAACCCTTCATAAGGGTATCTGCACACTTTTTACACATTAATAAGCTTCTAAATGCACGGATGAGACAGCCCTACCTGAAGGGTCGTTCATGTTTTGAAAAGCCGCATCCCAAGCCAAAGCTTCTGGCGTACTGCAAGCGACCGATTTCACTGAAGGAACCGTCTTTGCAGCTGTTTCTGACGGAAAATGCTCTTCAAAAATCGTCCTATATAAATATTCCTCTTTATTTTTCGGCGTATTGAATGGGAAGCGTTCTGCAGCTCGCGCAAAATCTTTATCGGACACTTTCTCTTCAGCTTGTGCTTTCAAAGTATCGATCCAGCTGTACCCAACCCCATCCGAAAATTGTTCCTTTTGTCTCCAAGCGATTTCAGCCGGTAAATACGATTCGAAAGCTTTTCGAACGATCCACTTCTCCATCTTGCCGTCTTTGATCATTTTATCTTCAGGGTTGATGCGCATCGCAATGTCCATAAATTCCTTATCGAGAAATGGCACTCTCCCTTCTACTCCCCATGCCGCTAAAGACTTATTTGCTCGCAGGCAATCGTACAAATGAAGTTTGTCTAATTTGCGAACTGTTTCTTCATGGAATTCTTTAGCGTTTGGCGCCTTATGAAAATACAAATACCCTCCAAACAGCTCATCCGAACCCTCTCCCGAAAGCACCATTTTAATCCCCATAGATTTGATCACCCGAGCAAGCAAATACATAGGCGTAGAAGCACGCACAGTGGTCACATCGTACGTTTCAAGATGATAAATAACATCCCGAATGGCATCCAATCCTTCTTGAATGGTGAAATTCACCTCGTGATGAATCGTTCCAATATGTGCAGCGGCCTTTCTTGCAGCATCCAAATCTGGAGAACCTTTAAGGCCTACAGCAAAAGAATGTAATTGAGGGTACCAGGCCTGATCTTGATCGTCCGACTCGATTCTTTTTGAAGCAAAACGTTTTGTAATCGCAGCTATCACAGAAGAATCCAAGCCCCCAGATAACAATACTCCATAAGGCACATCCGACATTAACTGTCTGTGTACTGCAGTTTCCAACCCTTCTCTTAGGCGATCTATATCAGAAACCACGTCTTTAACTGATTCATAGCTCTTCCAATCTGGTTGATACCAAGCTTGGAGCTCCATGCCTTCTTTACTATACAAATAATGTCCTGGAGGAAACGTTTCTATCCGTTCACAAATGCCTTCCAATGCTTTTAATTCAGACGCTACATACAGTGCCCCTTCCGAATCCCACCCCATATACAAGGGGATAATCCCGATATGATCCCGCGCGATTAAATAACAATCTTGCTCGATATCGTATAAAGCAAAGGCAAAAATTCCATTAAGACGATCTAAAAACTGAGCTCCCTCCTTTTTATATAAGGCTAAAATTATTTCGCTATCTAATTCAGTTTGAAATTCGAAATTTGGAGTTAGATTTCTTAATGAGCGGTGATTGTAAATTTCACCATTCATAGATAACACGATGGTTTGATCCTTATCAAAGATCGGTTGCTGCCCAGATTTAGGGTCTACAATCGCTAAACGCTCATGGGCTAACAATGAGTTTTGGCCACAATAAATACCAGACCAATCTGGTCCACGGTGCCTTACTTTTTTTGACATGCTCAATACAGTAGGACGCAATGCTTCACTTCGTCCCTGCACATTAAATACTCCAATTATTCCACACATAGAATTATTTATTTAAAATATAATTACAAAAGAAAGAATAATTTTTTATTATTCATAACATATTTAAATTTTTTTAATCATTTTCATAAATTTTGAGTAATTTACATATATTTTTGATAACAAAATGACGAAATGATTGAATTCATTTTAAAATAACGTTACAGAATCAGCAATCCATTGAAATTTAATTATATTTGGATTTTCCAAAGATGACATTTATGAATTTCCGTATGCTTCGCAAAAATATTAGAACTGCATTCTTAATAATAACCAACCTTTTCTTTATACAAATGACCTATTCTCAAAAAAATCAATCTGCTTCGAGTATGAAAATCAGTTTTGAACTGGATTCAAACACGACAGCGACCTACGAGGAGGTCATTGCGTTCTATCAAGCATTGGACGATCAATTTGAGACTTGTAAATTATTCACGTATGGCGAAACGGATTTTGGAAAGCCCCTGCATCTATTGGTGCTGTCTAAAAATAAAACATTCGATCCAGCAGTAGCTCATGCACAAAATCAGTTGGTCCTATTGATTAATAATGGCATTCATCCGGGAGAACCCGAAGGCATCGATGCTTCCATGATGCTGGCGAGGAACTTATTAACATCGAATACACTTCCAGACAACACGATTATCTGCATTCTACCGGTATATAATATTGGAGGTATGCATCAACGTGGCCAATCTCGCGCGAATCAGGAAGGTCCAGCCGCCTATGGTTTCCGTGGAAATGCTCGGAATTTTGATTTAAATCGAGATTTTGTGAAAACAGACACGAGAAATTCACGCAGTTTTCAAGAAATATTTCACACTTGGAAACCGACAGTTTTTATGGACACACACACCAGTAATGGGGCGGATTATCAATATGTGATGACCTTGATAGAAACACAAAATGATAAGTTAACACCTGCCCTATCTCCTATTGCGAAGCGATTAACGCAGGAATTGTATGCAAAAATGGAAAAAAGTGAATATCCCATGATTCCCTATGTAAGTTTTCGTGGAAGGACGCCTGAATCTGGCATTGTATCCTTTTTAGATGGACCACGGTATTCTACTGGCTACACGGCCATGCATCACACCATTGGTTATATGCCAGAAACGCATATGTTAAAACCTTATGTGGACCGTGTCAAGTCTACCTATGCCTTATTAACGCATTTCATAGAGTCCAACAGTACCCTTGCCAAGGAGTTGATCCAGGCAAAAAAGGTAGCCATTGAATCGGTTAAAACACAAAAAACCTTTGCCTTAAATTATTCCTTGGACACGAATAAATATGATATAATTGATTTTTTAGGTTATGAATCGGGCACGAAACCGAGCGAAGTAAGTGGAGCGCCTCGTTTGTTCTATGATCGAAATCAGCCATTTAAAAAAGAAATCAAGTTTTACAATCGTTATCAAACGAGTCAAAGCGTGGATAAACCAGCGGCTTACCTCATCCCTCAAGCTTGGTCTGCGGTCATTGACTTATTAAAGCTAAATGGAGTGGAAATGGAGCGCTTAGCATCCGACACGACCCTGCAGGTTGAAATGTATTACATTACTGACTATCAAACTGCGCGTGCTCCATACGAAGGACACTACAACCATAGCCAAGTACAAGTACGAAAGGAAATGCAAACTATCCAGTTCTACCAAGGAGATTATCTTATTCATATGAATCAAGCTGCGAATCGCTACATCATCGAAACCTTGGAGCCACAAGCGCCCGATTCCTTCTTTAATTGGAATTTCTTTGATTCGGTGCTTAGCAAAAAAGAACATTTTTCAGCGTATATTTTTGAAGATGAGGCTGCGCAAATGTTAAGGGAAAACCCAGCGTTGAAAGCCGCGTTAGAAGCCGCAAAACTAAAAGACGAACAATTGAAGAACAATGCCCAAGCACAACTTACATGGGTACACAACCAATCTAAATATGTAGAAAAAACCTATATGCGGTATCCAATCGCACGAATCTTATAGCGTTTTAGGCACTCCATAATGTGATAACCAGTAATTAATTCTCAGGGCAGTAAATGATTAAGATTAGAAAATATTCAGGAGATTTAGAAGAATTTGATTTAGAAAAGTTAATTTTTTCATTATCTAAATCCGGTGCATCAAGCCATGAAGTATCCGAAATTATTCAAAAAATTCAGCCAAAATTATACGATGGTATGCATACCAAAGACTTATATAAACTGGCATTTAATTTTTTGCGTAAGAAATCAAATGCATTCGCAGCTCGGTACAGTTTAAAACGTGCTATAAAGGACTTAGGGCCTGATGGATTCTACTTTGAAAAATGGGCTGGAAGAATTTTCGAACACCTCGGATATCAGGTATTAAACGGCGAAATCTTAGCCGGCTATGCAGTGAATCACGAAATCGATGTTTTGGGACTAAAAGAAGACACGTTATTAATCGCTGAGTGCAAGTTTAGAAACACGACCGAGACGAAAATCAGTGTGACTACGCCCATGTATATTCTTTCAAGATTTAAGGATTTGCAGGGCAAAACATTTCAATATTTCAATAAAACCGCGTATGTACGGGAAGGTTGGTTAGTAACCAATGTCTATCTTACCCAGGACGCAAAAAATTTCAGCAAGTATTATGGGCTGCAGGTATTATCCTGGGATTATCCAGAGAATAACAGCATTAAATTCATTGTCGATGACACTGGATTATACCCGATCACCTGTTTGACAAATTTAACAAAGTTTGAAAAGAACAAATTATTAAGCTCGAAATGCATTTTGGTTAAGGATTTATTGGATCAGCCCGAACATATGAAGGCGCTGGGCTTTAGTCCTTCGAAAGTAAAGCGTTTAATAGAAGAAGCGAACAATTTATTATTAAATTAAATTGATAAAAATGGCAAAGTGGACTTATCGCTTAGAAAAGAAATTCATGGAGGGCCCTGGTTCAAGACTAAGGGAATTAAAATATGTGTTTGGCGTCTTACATCAATTCATGCACGGTTTAAGAGCCTTGCATTTCGTAGGTCCCTGTGTGACTGTTTTTGGTTCTGCTCGTTTTAATGAGGATCATCTCTATTACAAATTAGCTCGAGAAGTGTCCGCAAGAATAGGTGAATTAGGCTTTGCCATTATGACCGGCGGTGGTCCTGGGATTATGGAGGCAGCCAATCGGGGAGCCAAAGATGTGGGCGCTTTATCTTTAGGATGTAACATCGTTTTGCCGCATGAGCAAAAAGAAAATCCCTACTTAGATCGCTTTGTGAATTTGGATTATTTTTTTGTGCGCAAAGAACTTTTACGCAAATATTCCTTTGCATTTATCGTGTTGCCTGGAGGCTTTGGCACCTTGGATGAATTTTTTGAGACTTTGACCCTGATCCAAACAGGAAAGATAGAGAAATTCCCAATCGTCATCATGGGAAAAGAATTTCATACAAACATTCAGCAACATATAGAACGCATGTTAGCTGAAAAAACAATCAGTCCAGAAGACATGGATTTATTATTATTTACCGATGATGTGGCGGAGGTGGTAGCACACATTAATAAATATGCTGTTCAGGCAAACTTAAAATTGAAATCACCAGCAAAAACAATTTGGGCACTCGGAGAACGCAGTTATAAAAAAGCCCTATAATTTGAATAATTGATTATTTTTTTGTATATTACTGGTTAGCGTAAAATTTAATTGTTTACGCAATTAGTTTAGGATTTAAAATAGTATGTCAACAATGAAACAAACTTATAAAACGACCATTAATTGTAGTGGATGCGTACGAGCTGTCAGCCCGGCGCTAAATTTACTTGTAGGAGAAGGAAATTGGGAAGTAAACACTGAAACAGCAGATAAAATCTTAACGATTCATGAAAGCAGCGTACCGCAGGAAGACGTGATGTTAGCCGTGGAAAAGGCAGGATTTAACATTGAAAAATTATAGATTTGGAGGAATAAAAAGGTTGAAAAATAATTTTTTAACAACAGATTATGCAGTAATATTTGATATGGACGGTGTGATTGTAGACACGAATCCGTATCATTCGGAAGCATTTGCTGCCTTTTTCATTCAACATGGTTTAGACTTTGATAAACGTGATTTTGCGACGCATATGTACGGCAAGCATAACAGCTACATCATGTCTCATTTCTTTGGAAGGAAAATCGAGGGGGAAGAATTAAAACAATTAGAAGACGAAAAAGAGGCGCTATTTAGAGAAATTTATGCGTCAAAGGTGAACCCTATTGAGGGTTATCTGCCCTTTCTAAAACAACTTATTCAAAACGGTTTTTCCTGTGGAGTGGCGACCTCCGCGCCCAGAGCAAATTTATCTCTCATCACCGATAAACTTTCTTTACATACTTACATGAAGTCCATGTTAGCCAGTGAAGACGTCACCCAACACAAACCACATCCAGAAGTTTATTTAAAATCGGCTAAAAATTTAGAAATTGCACCGGAAAAATGCCTGGTTTTTGAAGACTCCTTTTCTGGAATTACTGCAGCATTAAATGCAGGCTCTAAAGTCGTGGGCGTGTTGACTTCACATACGCGGGAAGAATTGCCACCATGTGATTTCTACATACGTGACTATTCGGAAATTACAGGTGATACCGTTCTATCGATCTTAATTCGCTAAAAGCAAAAATTGTCAAAGGCAAACAAATAGCCAAAAGCAAAAAAATAGCACTACTTCTTTTAGTTAAAACTAATTGAAGTAGTGCTTTTCAAAACACTTAAGCAGAAAATTATTAATATTCTTTTACTTCTTTGTGCTCGTAGGGTTCTACCAATAATTCATCGATATCCATCCCTTTTTTATCTAACCCAAATTTGTGCAACATGTTATCGACCATTTGGTACACAACCGGCACGACGATTAAGGTTAAGAACAAAGAACTCACTAATCCACCGATAATTACCCAGGCTAATCCATTTTTCCACTCGGCACCCGCTCCTGAGGCGATCGCAATCGGAAGCATCCCAAACACCATCGCGATGGTTGTCATTAAAATTGGACGCAAACGCGCTTGATTCGCTAATATTAATGCCTCCCGCGTTGATTTACCTTCCGCTTTAAGGTGATTTGTAAAGTCCACCAAGATGATCGCATTTTTGGCCACCAAACCGATCAACATAATTAACCCCAGAATCGTAAAAATGTTCAAAGTGTTATTAGTTAATGCAAGGGCTAATAAGGCACCGATCACGGATAAAGGAATGGAGAACATAACCACAAACGGGTACACAAAACTATCATACAGGGCCACCATGATGAAATACACGAGTAATACCGAGATAATCAAAGCCGTACCAAGTGTACCAAAACCTTCTTCCTGATCCGCCATTTGTCCACCCCACTCATAATTCACCCCTCCTGGTTTAGGGATGTCAGCAATATTCACCTCTAAATCTGCTACCACCGCACTGGCCGGACGACCAACGACTTGAGACAATACTTTTACAGCTGTACTCTTATCTTTACGCTCTAATTGGCTCGGTCCAGAACCTTCTCGAATGGATGCAAATTGGGATAAGCGGATCATTTCACCCTTATTATTTGTAAAAGCAAGCGTACTCACATCTTCCACATTTTTACGATCATAATCATCAAAACGAATATTAATATCATACTCGTATTCACCTTGACGATATTTACCATCGGTGTTCCCGTTAAATGCCACTTGCATGGTCGCTCCTACCGTTTGTAGGTTTAAACCTAAAGCTGCCATTTTATCGCGATCTACTTCCACTGTAATTTCTGGATTTCCAGTTTCCACTGATAATTTTTGTTCAGTCGTCCCTGCTACCTTCTTCAATTCGACCAAAACCGCTTCTGAATATTTCATTACGCTATCGAGATCGGAACCCACTACCACCATTTCTACCGGCGCTTGCTCCGCAAATCCTACGATACTGATCGGCACAGTTTTCACCTTAGCTCCTACTAAGATCTCTTCTAATTCACGTTTAATTTTTGCAGCGAAAATGTTTGATTCATCCGCACGATCCTTTTTCTCCACTAATTTTACGGTAATTTCAGCTTTATACGCCGTAGAAAGCGCTGCACCAAATCCATCACTTGATTGACCCACAGTGGTAATTTGAGAGATGATTTCTGGTTTTGTGGCCAAAAACTCTTCTGCCTTACGCGTCATTTGATTTGTTTGCTCGATCGAAGCGTCTTTAGGCAACTCGATTTGTACCAAAAACTCCCCACGATCTCCTTGTGCAAAGAATTCAGCTCCGATATATCCTTTGATGACCAATCCAAATGATCCAAAGAATAACACCGCCACCACGACCAAAGTGACAAATTTATTATTTAATGACCATTCTAAAATGCTCGTAATCCACTTAGTGAAGTTGTTTAATTGATGCTCAAACCACAATACAAATCGACCTAAAATGTTCTTATTAGATACACGCTCTAATTTTCCAAAACGAGATGTTAACAAAGGAACGATGGTAAAAGATGCAATCAAACTAAGCAGCGTCGCGATCACCACCACCACACAGAATTCTCTAAGGATATTCGAAACCATCCCAGTACTCATGGCGATCGGTAAAAACACCACCACGATTACCATGGTAATGGACACGACTGTAAACCCTATTTCTTTCGCTCCGTCTAAAGATGCACGCACTTTATTTTTACCCATCTCCATATGGCGATAGATATTCTCGATTACCACGATCGCATCATCCACAAGAATACCTACCACTAATGACAGTCCTAATAAGGACATTAAGTTTAAGGTAAAACCAAACATGCTGATTCCGATAAATGTGGCGATCAAAGATGCTGGAATAGCCACCATTACAATTAATGCATTTCTTAATGAATGCAAGAAAAATAACATCACTACTGCCACTAAAACGATCGCAAGGAATAAGTCAAACACGACAGCATTGGCAGATTCCAAGGTATATACCGAGCTATCGTTCGCTACTTTTAATTCAAGGCCTTCTTTTGCGTAAGTTTGATTCAGTTCATTCACTAATGCTTGCACCCCTTCACTTACCTTTACGGCATTCGCATCGGATTGTTTTAAAACTTGTAAAACCAATGCACTTTGACGGTCCACACGCGCTAATTTATCTACATCTTTTTGGCTGTCTTGAATATCTGCTAATTCATATAAGCGAATTTGCGCACCATCCGCATTGGTAGCGATCACTAAATTTCTTAACTCATCGACTGTTTTATATTTACCAGCCAGACGCACTAAAATGTCTTGATTTTGGGTTTTGACACTTCCTGTAGGAAAATCTAAATTTGAGGTCAAAATCGCCTGCTGAACTTGCAAAAGCGATAAACCGTACGCTTCTAAACGATCTGCACGGACATTGACTTGAATTTCACGTTCCTGTCCACCGATTAAGTTAATTTGGGCCACACCTTGAACCCTCGATAAAATCGGTTGAATCCGCTTATCGATTAAGTCGTAGAAGCTTGCAGCGTCCATATTAGAAGTGGCAGAAAGGGTAACGATCGGCAAATCGTCTAATGAGAATTTCGCCAAGGAAGGCGGATCCACATCATCCGGCAACTCCGCTAAGATAGCATTCACTTTACGCTGTGCATCATTCAACGAAAGGTCGACATTCGCTTCGTTATTTAATTCAATAATAACTAAAGATAAACTCTCAAAGGAAGTTGCATTCAGTTGTTTAATGTTCTCTAATGATGCGACTGCATCTTCGATTTTTTTAGTTACTGTGTTCTCTACTTCACTGGGAGATGCACCTGGATATACCGTGGTCACCGAAACGACTGCGGGAGAAAATTTTGGTAACAACTCATAATTCAGCGAGAAGTAACTCATAATCCCCAACAAGGAAAGGGCGGTAAACACCACAATCACAATGGAGGGTCTTTTTATCGATATTTCAGCAATTTTCATTTATATGTTGCTTTAATTATTTAACCTTTATTACTGCACAGAAACTTTAACACCCTCAGACAAATTGATTTGTCCACTTGTAATCACAGTTTCACCTTCTGTTAAACCGCTTAAAATCTCCACTTTTTCACCAATGATACGACCTGGAATAACCTGTTTAATGTTTGCAACGCTATCCGCGCCTAATACATAGACCTGTCCACTATTTACACTTCCGATAAAGGATCCTCTGGGAATCAAGATCACTGGATCTTGCTTAGGGAATTTAAAGGAAGCAGTTCCGTACATACCTGCTCTAAGTGAGGAACCTGCACCTGGATTATCTACTAAAATTTCAACTGGATAATTCAAACTGTTATCTGCTTTAACGGCGATAAAACTAATTGTACCAGTAAATTCTTTATCAGGAAACACCGAACTTGAAATGCTTACTTTGTCACCAACTTTAATTTGCACTACCTGCGCTTCGTTCACAGTTACGTTTAATTTTAACTTAGAAACATCCACAATTTCAAATAATTCAGTACCAGGACTCACAAATGCCCCTACCTCAATGCTTCTTTTATTAATAACACCAGAGATCGGTGCTTTTACATATGCATCTTGTAGACGGCGTTTTGCTTGCTGCAATTGATTTTCAGTGTTTTTTAAGCCTAACTCTACTTCATCTAACTGTGCTTTTGTCACACCACCAGTTTCATAAGAGCTTTTGTAACGCGCATAATCGGTTTTTAATTTATTCAACGCATCCTCGATTCTTTGTACATCCAAAGACGCGTACTCTGCATCGATGTGTGCTAAAATCTGACCTTTGCTCACGCGAGAACCTTCTTTCACTTGGATAGAAGTAATTCTTCCGCCTGCTTCAGCCATTAATTTTAAATCTTGGTTTGCTGAAAAATTCCCATTGCTTATAAAATCCAAGTCGACAGGTAATTTTTGAACGGATTCAGCTGTCACGGCCACGGCCATATTCGTTTGTGCGACGACAGCAGTTTTTTCCTCGTTCTCCTTTTTGTTTTTGTTTAACGTCCATGTAATCAAGGCTCCAGCTCCTAAAATGACTACAACTGTAATGATTATACGCTTCATTTCTGCAATATTATATAGTGTGTGTTTTCAATAATTATTTAACAAGTGTACGGATGTTTCCGTTTGATTTTATCAACTCGATTTCAGCAACCTTATAATTCAACAAAGCTTGATTATAACTGTTTTGTGCTGTTACTAATTCTGTTTCTGCGTTTAACAAATCTGTCAATGTCGCTAAGCCGTTTTCGTAGTTATTCCGCGTGCTTGTAAACACTTCTTCAGCAAACTGCTTGTTAGTTCTTTGTACATCAATGGTTGTCAAACTATTTTTAATTTGAATTTTCGCGTTTTCATAGGCCATATTTAACCCATTGGTCGTACTGCGAATATCTTCTTGTACTTTCTGGATATCAATATCAGCTTGTCTAACCCTTGAGCGTCTTGCACCTCCATCGAAAATTGGAATTCTCAAATTCAAAGAAACGGCTGCCACATCATAACCTAAGGCCTGACTAGAATAAACGTTTAATTTATTACTTTGTGAGCTATACATATAATTCCCACCCAAGGATAAGGTTGGATAATATTCTGACAAATAGGCTTTCTTTTGAAGGACCAAAAGATCTTCTTGTTTGCGAAGCAATTGGTAAGAGGTCATTAAAGAAGCATTGAATTTTTGTTGATCAAGGGTCAAATGTGCCTCTTGTTCTAAAGAAGAAATTTCACGATTTGATAGCGAAATCGACTCATTGATCGGCATGCCCATGTAATACTTTAATAAATTTTCCTGCATTACCACAGCCGATTGCAGTTGCTCACGTTGTGCCTTTAAGTTGCTTTTATTTACACGGATTCGGTCAAGGTCAATTTTTTTGGCCAAACCTACCTCAAATTGATTATTAACGGTCTTCTCTAACTGTTCAATGCGAGCAATATTTGCATCGATCACCTGTAATTGCTCTCTTGAAATAATCACCTGATAATAGTTCGTGGCCACTTGTTGAATAAGGTTTTCTTCGCTTAATTGGGCAGAAAGACGATAAAACTCCTCACTGCTTTTAGCTGCTTTTAAACCAGTAAATACCTGTTGATTAAAAAGTTGTTGACTTAATTGAACTTGAGTCATGGCATTCCAAGTTTGTCCTGCTTTCACTGCAATAAACTCACCGGCTGCACCACCAAAAACTTCCGCAGGTAAAATGAATTGTTGAACCAATAAATTGTTTGTCAACGTACTGATTACATCGATTTGAGGCATGGCAGATGCCCGAACTTCAGACACTTTTAAGCGTCCTCCTTCAATTTCTAATTTTGCTTTTCGTAATGCTTCGTTGTTTTGCAATGCATATGAAATTGCATCCTGTAAGGAAATGCTTTCATGCGCTTTTTCTTGTGCCAAACTAACAGACACCAAACCAAAAGACATTAGGGAACCTATGATTAATGCCTTCGTTTTGCTAATAAACCTACTATTCATCGTGATATAATATAAACCTCTAATTTTTAACTTAATTCATTTTTAAAAGACCATTGACGAATATTTCTGTCAATTTTATCTGTTGTTCATGAATCATCTCAAATGTTTCCTTTTCAATGACTGGTGAAGGGTTAGCATACACCCCACAAATGCCCAACCCTTTTAAGGTTGTGACATAAATTTTAGACGTTTCTTCTACATCAATTGTTTCAATTTTTTGCTTCTCAACACCGCTTTTCAACACTTTCTGAATGATGCTACACTCAGCTTCAAACACTTTTTCTGCAATTTTTTTGACTTTGGCATCCATCACATTGACTTCATTCAAATTCTTAGACAAAAGATTATATTTTTGCATCAATCCCAATTTAATTTTTAGAATCAATTTTAATTGATCAGACACACTCGCTTCCGCCTTTAATTGACTTTGAATGAGTTTATTCGTTTCGTAAATCATGACTTCCGTGATCGCCTCTAACAATGCCCACTTATCTTGAAAATAATAATATAGGTTTGCTTTTGACATTTGTACGTCATCGGCAATTTCACTTAACGTTGTTTTAGCAATGCCAAAATGTGAAAATCGCTTGATAGCAGCCTCTATGATTTCACGTTTTTTGTCATCTCCTTGAATGTTTTCCAACATTATATTTTAATTTTTGATTATTTTTCCTTTTGACCTTTTGTAAATTTTGGTCAAAAATACAAATAGAAAATTATATGCCAAAATTAAATTTAGAAATGACATAGCAAAGACAATTATAGAAATTGGACTATTTTGAAAAATTTAATTCGTTTTGAAAGATTTTAGCGTATTTTCTTCGGTCTAATTTATAGAGCCTGGCAGCTCGATAAGACACGCCTTTTTGAACTTCGGGTAATTCTTTAAGGATGCCATAATTCAACATTTTTTTTCTGAAATTTCTCTTATCAAGAGACCGACCCCAAATAGTTTCATACACTTGTTGCAGCTGTGTGAGGGTAAACTTTTCTGGCAACAATTCAAATGCAATCGGACTATAACTGATTTTACGTTGAATTTTTTGAATACTCTTTTTTAAAATATGTTCATGGTCAAAAGCTAATTTTGGCAAGGCCGATAAGGGGTGCCAAGTCGCTTGCTTCACATAATCAGTTTGAGGATCTGTCCTTAATTTAAGATCATCTAAACGGACTAAAGCGTAATAAGCCACTGTTATAATACGTCCTTGAGGGTGCCTCATGAGTTCCCCAAACGTATATAACTGTTCCATAAAAATGCCACGAATTCCTGTAAATTCAAATAGAATGCGTTGCACAGCCTGATCGATAGTTTCATTTATTTCCACAAAAAAGCCCGGCAATGCCCACCAGTCTTTGAAAGGATATTCATTGCGTTCTATGAGAAGCACTTTGATTTCTCCTTCATGAAACCCAAATATGACACAATCCGTTGTGAAAATTGAATTCAATAATGGTAAGCCCGTATTCAAAATTTAAATTATTTCAGTAATCGTTTCAGAAGTTGAAGATAGGAAAGAAATTCAATAAAAAAAATTATATAGTGTAAAAAATACACACTATATTAGGAGTGAAAAAAATTAATCATTATATTCGGCTTTTCAAACAGCTTAATCAATTTAGCAGAACATTGAGAAACCTTAGAAAAATTGGAGTTTTTACTTCAGGTGGTGATGCACCTGGGATGAATGCATGCATACGTGCTGTGGTACGAACCGCCATCTATAGAGAAGTAGAAGTCGTGGGTATACAACATGGATACAAAGGAATGATTGACGGATCTTTTCTCCCGATGACGAGTCGATCTGTGAGCAATATCATACAATTAGGCGGCACCATTTTAAAAACCGCCAGATGCGCAGAATTTCAAACTAAAGAAGGCCGGCAATTAGCCTATGAAAATTTGAAAAAAGAAGGCATTGAAGGGTTAGTGGCCATTGGTGGAGATGGAACCTTTAGAGGGGCAGAATTATTATCCAAAGAATACGACTTGCCCGTTATTTGTGTTCCAGGAACCATTGATAACGACTTATATGGATCTGATTTTACATTGGGTTACGATACAGCCACTAATACGGTCATTGAAGCCATTGATAAAATCAGAGATACTGCTGCATCGCATGATCGTTTATTCTTCATAGAAGTGATGGGAAGAGATTCCGGTTGCATTGCTTTAAATGTGGGAATCTCAGGAGGGGCAGAAGCCATTTTACTCCCTGAAAAACAAACAGCCATTGATGATTTGTGTAAAATTTTATTACGCGGTGAAAAGGGCAAAAAATCATCGACCATTGTAATAGTCGCAGAAGGAAATCAACATGGAAGCGCATATAATGTCTCAAAATTGGTGCAAGATCGTTTACCAATGTACGATGCTAAAGTAACCATTCTCGGACATTTACAACGAGGTGGTTCGCCCAGCAGTTTCGACAGAGTATTAGGCACACGTTTAGGTTATGCAGCATGCAATGCCTTAGTAAATGGCGAAAACAGAAAAGTAGTAGGACTTCGTTCCAATACGGTTAAATTAACAGATTTAGATGAGGCATTAAATAAAGATAGTTTCAATTTGAGCGAAGATTTATTGGAAATTTCAAGGGTAATGGCGATATAATTCTTATATTGAGTCATAAGTATCTTGTTAAATTTTAAATTTTAAAATTGTGATTGCAGTAGTTTATAGTGGATCAAGATTTTCCGATTGGAGATTGGCCAACAAAGGCAAAATTATTACCGGCTTTAAAGGCATGGGTATCAACCCAAATTTGCATAATGAGCAGCATATTTTACAATCCTTAAACAAAAGCAACACCCTTATAAACTATGCAGAGCAGATTAAAAAAATCTACTTTTTTGGTGCTGGCTCCTCTTCTAATGATCGAAAAGATCGAATTCAACGGGTATTCCAAGAGTTTTTTATAAACGCAAAAATTTATGTAGATCAAGACATCGTCGGAGCTGCCATTTCCACATTAGGAGATCACAAAGGCTATATCGGTATTTTAGGAAGCGGTTCCAATGTGGGATTCTTCAACGGAAAAAGAATGATGGAAGACAATTATGGTCTTGGTTATATATTGGCAGACGAAGGATCCTCAAATTGGATTGGCAGAACCTTATTAAAGCATTTTTTAACAGAGAGTATGCCGGATGATATTTATGATTTATTTATTGAAGCACACCCTATTGACCGAAAACAAGTACTTGAAAAAGTCTATAACAATCCGAATCCAAATCAATTTTTAACCTCATTTTCGGACTTTGTTTCAGAGCACAAATCGCATCCATTTATCCATCAAATAATCAAATCAGGATTTGAGTTGTTTATCATAAATTAA
>CAYTDM010000008.1:0-77405 GCA_964436635.1 uncultured Sphingobacteriaceae bacterium | reverse complement strand
TAACTAATTGTTGAATAGTAGGCATTTAGTGTTTTAATTTAATTTTATGTATCCTAAATCTATTTAAGGTGGGCAAAGATAGGTAGTTTATTTTTGATTATCAAGGGATTTCTTTAAAAAATGCGAAGAGAATTCTTGGGTTTGTTCGCTTCGCAAAACCCCTTTATAAAAGAAAAGGGCAAATTGACTGTTGATGCCTGTTTTTTGATAGCATCTTCTTCAATTTGCCCTTGGGGAATTTTATTTCTTCTTATAAGTGAATTACTTCACCATATGCGTCTGCCGTAGCCTCCATGACTGCCTCACTCATGGTTGGGTGTGGGTGGATGGCTTTGATGATTTCGTGGCCAGTCGTTTCTAATTTACGTGCCAATACGATTTCCGCAATCATTTCAGTGACATTTGCACCGATCATGTGCGCACCTAATAATTCACCGTATTTTGCGTCAAAAATTACCTTCACAAAACCGTCTTTTGCGCCAGCTGCACTCGCTTTACCGGATGCCGAGAATGGGAATTTACCCACTTTGATTTCGTATCCAGCATCCTTCGCCGCTTTCTCCGTGTAACCTACTGAAGCGATTTCTGGTGAGCAATAGGTACAGCCAGGAATGTTGTTGTAATCGATCGGTTCTACATGTAAACCTTTGATTTTCTCCACACATAAAATTCCTTCTGCAGATGCCACGTGCGCTAAAGCTTGACCTGGTACGATGTCACCAATCGCGTACACCCCCGGAACGGAAGTTTGGTAATATTCGTTCACTGCCACACGCCCTTTATCCACTTTTACACCGACTTCTTCTAAGCCAAGATTCTCAATATTCGGAGCGATTCCAACTGCTGAAAGTACCACTTCTGCTTCAATCGTCTCGGTGCCTTTAGCTGTTTTAATTTGCACTGCGCAATTTTTTCCGCTTGTATTTACCGATTGTACTTCTGCGCCGGTTAAGATATTAATGCCTGCCTTTTTTAAGCTTCTTTCTAATTGTTTTGAAACTTCTTCATCTTCAACAGGAACGATGCGATCTACATATTCCACGATGGTTACTTTGGTGCCAATCGCATTGTAGAAATACGCGAATTCTACTCCAATCGCACCCGAACCTACGACCACGATGGATGCCGGTTGTTTATCCAGGTTCATCGCTTGGCGGTAGCCAATGATTTTTTTCCCGTCTTGTTTCAAGTTAGGAAGTTCTCTTGAACGTGCGCCTGTCGCTAAAATGGTGTGTTTTGCTGTATATTCTTTGGTAGATCCGTCTGTAGCTTTCACCTCTACTTTTCCACCTTTTTTAATTTTAGCGGTTCCCATGATGACGTCGATTTTATTCTTTTTCATCAGGAATTGGATGCCTTTACTCATGCCGTCCGCGACACCTCTACTGCGTTTGACGATCGCATTGAAATCCGCTTCTCCGCCATTCACTTTAATGCCGTATTCTTCTGCATGATTTAAATATTCAAAAACTTGTGCGCTTTTTAATAACGCTTTGGTAGGAATACATCCCCAATTCAAGCAAATTCCTCCCAGGGATTCTTTTTCGATCACCGCAGTTTTAAAGCCTAATTGGGAAGCTCGGATCGCAGCTACATAGCCGCCTGGTCCACTTCCAATGACAATGATATCGTAGTTCATATGGATAAAGTATATTCTATAGTACGAATTAAACGAGACAAAGGTAATGAAAAAAACTAAATCCTGACAGAAAAGTCAGGATAGCGTCAAGGCTTTAGAATCAATTTTTATTTCGCTTTTTATTTTATTTATTTGCGCCATGGAATCAACTTCGACTTCCCCAAAATTGGGATTATTAAAAATTTTTAGAAACTTGGCGTTAATCGAAGGTATTTCGATGATTGTCTTGTTAATGTTTTCTGTATTGAAGCGCACTAGTTTTGCTCCTGAATTCGGAGCATTAGGCGTTCGATACGTCGGGGCATTGCATGGCGCGCTCGTAATTGCTTTTATTTATTTACTGGTCCTATGTTGGAACCGTTATGGCTGGTCCTTTCAGAAGGTTTCAGTATTTTTCGGTGCCTCTCTGATTCCTTTCGCTCCTTTTTGGGTTGACAAAAAGCTCACGAAGGAAATAAAGGAGCGTGAAGCGGCCTTAAGACATCAATAAGGATTTTACCACTTCTGAAATGGTTTTGCCATCGGCTTTGCCAGCTAATTGTTGGTTGGCAAGGCCCATTACTTTTCCCATGTCTTTGATCCCCGTTGCATTCACTTGGGAAATAATTCCTTTGATGAATTCGGTTAATTCTTGGATGTCCATTTGCTTAGGAAGGAAGGATTCTATGACTTCCATTTCCTCCATTTCAATGTCATATAGATCATTTCTTTGCTGTTGCTGGTAAATTTCAGCTGATTCTTTGCGTTGTTTTACTAAGCGTTGCAATACTTTGATTTCTACTTCTTCTGATAAATGTTCGGCAGCACCTTTTTCAGTTTTTGCGAGGAGCAAAGCCGCTTTAATGGCGCGTAACCCACGCAATTGCTTATTATCTTTCGCCAGCATGGCTGCCTTTATATCTTGATCGATGGTGTTTAATAATGACATATCTAATAAATTTTAGTTATTTTCTTAAAATTTGGGTCGAGTTCGCTTGGATGGTTGGCATAATCAATAGATCATTAATGTTTACGTGCGCGGGTCTTGAAATCGCAAACCACGCTGCGTCTGCAATATCCTGAGCGATCAGTGGCTCTAAATTATGGTAAACCGCATCTGCTCGATCTTGGTCTCCTTTAAATCGGACGACAGAAAATTCGGTTTCAACCATGCCAGGGTGAATGGCGGTAACCTTGATTCCATGTGAAAGTAGGTCGATGCGCATGCCTTTAGATAAGGCATCTACGGCATGTTTGGTGGCACAATACACGTTTCCATTTGGGTACACTTCTTTGCCCGCAATGGATCCAATGTTAATAATGTGACCTGCGTTATTTTCTATCATAAGCGGTGTGATCGCACGTGTTACATACAGCAAGCCTTTAATGTTGGTGTCGATCATTCGGTCCCAATCATCTAAATCTCCGGTTTGAATGGGGTCTAATCCTTGGCTTAATCCCGCATTATTAATCAACACAGCGATGTTTCTCCATTCTGATGGCAAGGACTGCACGGCTTCCTCGACAGCATGCCTATCTCGTACATCCAATTCAATTAAATACGAGGCCGTTTGAAATTTTTCTTTTAACTCGTCCGCCAGGGCTTCCAGTCGTTCTTTTCTCCGAGCAGCTAAGATTAGTTGATACCCTTCTTGCGCAAGTGTTTTCGCACATGCTTCTCCGATTCCTGCGCTGGCGCCTGTAATGAATGCGATTTTATTCATTTGTTTAATTTCAATTATTTGAACTTTCATTGATACCAATTATTTCAAATTCCACCGACACCAATCATTCCACTGATACCAATCATTCCAATAGTTCCAATTACTCTAATACCACGGTTAATTTCCAACCACGAAGGCCTACTTTTTGGATGGCATCCATGTACGGGTTTGAATAATCAGAGATGTCTATCTTATGTAATTCATGACGTTTTACATTTAACAGATTATCCGTGATGTTTTGTGAGTATTTTGCTTGTAAACTGATTTTATTGTATTTCGAATAGAAGGAAAATCCCACCCCGACTTCTCCATTTAAATAGGAAGATTTGAAAAGGAGGCTCGGGTGATCTTTAGGGAAATTCTGACTATCGTGATTAAATCTGTTGGCTCCTAAATGCGTAATATAGTTTATCCCCCCCAATAATGATAATCGAAAATATTGAGAACTAAATTGTCCAAAATAATTTTTATCGGAATAAATGTGTGCACGCAGTGGCGTTTCAAGGAACCAATAATTTTGGCCATTTATTTTTTTATTTTCATCCTCAAAAAAATCCTTTTGCATCCTATGTTCTATATCTTGATTTGAAAGGTGGTAGTTTATCTTTAGGCCTTTCGTATAGCCTTCTGAACTGCTGCCCATTTCTAAATAGTTGGAGGCCAAAAAACCACTCTCCACACTGATGTGTTCATTCACTCGGACTCGGATTGGTATCCCAACGCCAACTCCTACTCCTCCAGTAGAAGATAAGTGTTGAATTGTAGAAACGCTTCCATTACCTGAGTTGACTTGGAGATTATTGATCCCCGATACGGCTTGCAATTGATAGTTGGAATAAAATACATGCGGGAATACGATTCCTATATACACAGGTAACTCATCGCTATATTCTTCCCCTCTTAGCGCCGTGTATTTCTTGTTTTTGTCCCAAAAACGCTTCAATATAGATTGGGAAAACGCTTGGCTGGCTGAACAAGTGATCAGCAATAGGAGTGTCCAACGAATCAACATGCTTTTATTCATAATTTTCAGGTTCATAGATGATCAGTTGATGATTATTTTTTTGCGTGGTAAATCGTGCAGACTCCGAAAAATTGTGGTTTTGCGATCGCTGAACTAAAACCGACTTCCTCTAAAATTTTGATAAAATCATGGCCGTCCGGAAAATGCGATACCGATTCTGGTAAGTATTCATAAGCTAGACGATCTTTGGCGAACAAACTCCCAAAAAATGGGGTGATTTTATGAAAATAGAAATTGTAAAGTTGCTTGATTGGAAATGCTTTGGGTTTAGAAAATTCCAAAATTACCACCGATCCGCCCGTTTTTGTTACACGAGCCATGTCCGCTAAACCTTTGGCCAAATTCTCAAAATTTCTCACGCCAAAAGCAGCAGTAACGGCATCGAAAGTTTCGTCTTCAAACGGCAAACCTTCGGAGTCGCCAAGTTTTACTTCAAACTGGTTTTGAAGCCCTTTTTTGGCGATTTTTTCCTTTGCTACCGCTAACATTCCTGCTGAAATATCCACCCCAATGATTTTTTTAGGATTTAATTGTTTGATGGATTCAAGCGCAAAATCGCCCGTACCCGTCGCTACATCGAGCATATATTGAGGTTGTTCACGCTTCAATAATCCTATGGCTTTCTTGCGCCAAAGTATGTCGATGCCTAAAGACATAAAATGGTTCAGAAAATCGTACGTTCCTGAAATATTATCAAACATTTCAGCGACTTGTTGTTTTTTAGCGGTGTCCGCTTCTTTATAAGGTTTTATTTCTTCCGATATTGCCATGAAGCAAAGGTAGTTATTTTGGGATTAAATTATATCCGAATAAAGTTAAAGCAGTTTGTGTATATTTGTCTGTTGGCCTCATATTAAATTGACCAAAATGAATAAACGTATTATTTTAACTGCTGCATTATTTGGTGTGCTGGCTGTCACTCTTGGTGCTTTTGGTGCACATGGATTAGAAAATAAAATATCCGAAGATCAACAAGAGACTTGGGAGACAGCGGTGGATTATCATTTTTATCATACCCTTGCCTTGTTGTTTTTGTCAACATTTTCAAGGGCAAAAAATAATTATATTCGCATATCGTATATCAGTTTTGCCTTTGGTATATTACTGTTTTCAGGTTCCTTGTATTTGCTAAGCACCCATTCATTAACAGGATTTATAAAGCCATCAATTCTTGGGCCTATTACCCCGATCGGTGGATTATTCTTTATTGTGGGTTGGGTTAATTTGTTTGTGGCAACCGTTCGAAATAAATAACCAATAGTTTTATACTGTCTTGATTAAATTGAACTCAGAGCAGCGGCTTGACCGTAAAACTCTCTTTGTAGATGTCTTGTTGCCGTTGGCGATTCAAGGCAGTTATACCTACAGAGTTCCTCAGGATTTGCTCGCGCAAATAGAGGTGGGAAGACGGGTCATTGTACAATTCGGTAAAAACAGAATTTATTCTGCACTCATTTATAAGATTGGCGATCAAGCGCCCGCTCGTTACGAGGCAAAGTATATTTTAGACGTCATGGATGACGCACCCATCGTGCATCCCACACAGTTTAAGTTGTGGGAATGGATGGCTGATTATTATCAATGTGGGTTAGGGGAGGTCATGCAGGCAGCACTTCCTGCTGTGCTAAAATTAGCGAGTGAAACGAAAATTACTAAAGGAAATGCAGCCCTTGAACCTCGGGACGAATTAAACGATAAGGAGTTTTTAGTATTAGAAGCCTTAGATGTCGCTGGTGAATTGAAGGTGAGCGATGTGGTGAAGTTATTGGGGCAAAAATCCGTTTTTCCATTACTGAAAAGGATGTTTGAAAAGGATTTGGTGGTGATTTCGGAAGAGATGGCGCCTAAATTTAAGCCCAGAAAGCTTCGATACTTGATTTTATCCGATGAGTTTCGGGATGAATCGGGTAAGAAAGTTTTAATCGATTCTTTGCATCGTGCATTTAAGCAACAAGATGCCGTGATTGCTTTTCTACAATTACAAAAGCGCCATTCTAAAATTACCAGAAAGCAATTAATGGAGGAAGCGAACGTGCTACCTGCGACCATTAAATCATTAATCGATAAGGGTGTATTTATAGAGGAAGAGGAAGTGGTGAGTCGGATTAACGGAGAAGATGTTCCGTTTACGACGAATTTTGAGTTGAATGACTTGCAATCACAAGCATTTGAGGCTCTCAAAACATCTATGCAACAAAAGGACGTGACTTTATTGCATGGCGTCACTTCTTCCGGAAAAACTCAACTATACATTCGATTTATTGAATCCTATTTGGCACAAGACAAACAAGTTTTGTATTTATTGCCTGAAATCGCCTTAACTTCCCAAATTACCGATCGCTTGCGTTTGCATTTTGGGGCAAAATTAGGCGTGTATCATTCAAAATTTAATGATCAAGAACGTGCTGAACTTTGGAAAAAGGTGTTGAATAAAGAGATTCAGGTGCTTGTCGGTGCGCGGTCTGCTGTGTTTTTGCCATTTAAGGACCTCGGATTAGTCGTCGTGGATGAAGAGCATGAAGGATCCTATAAACAACAAGAGCCTGCCCCCAGATACCACGCACGAGACACCGCTATTTTTTTAGGTCACCTGCATCAAGCAAAAGTTTTATTAGGGTCCGCCACGCCAGCCATTGAAAGTTTTTACAATGCGAAATCTGGAAAATATGGTTTTGTTCAATTATTAACTCGTTTTGGCGAGGCGAAACTTCCCTCCATTGAAGTAGTCGACCTGAAAGAAGCTGGACGGAAGGATGAAATACAATCCTATTTTAGTAAAACCCTGCTGGATGCGATGCAAGTGGCGCTCAGTAAAAAGCAGCAAATCATTTTGTTCCAAAATCGACGCGGTTACACACCGATCTCCCAATGTAAAACCTGTGGAGTGATCGCGAAATGCGTGCATTGCGATGTCAGTTTAACCTATCATAAAAGCAGCCAACAACTGCACTGCCATTATTGTGGGTACACAGAACCTCCAGTTACCACTTGCGTAGCCTGTGGGTCTTCTTACATTGAAAGTAAAGGGTTTGGAACAGAGCGATTGGAGGAGGAGCTCGCGCAAATTCTGCCAGAAGCCCGTGTCGGGCGCCTGGATTGGGATGCAGCCAAAGGGAAATTTGGATTTGAGAAAGTACTCGCTGCATTCGAGGACCAACAATACGATGTGTTGATTGGAACACAAATGGTCGCTAAAGGGCTGGATTTTGGAAATGTGTCGGTGATTGGAATCATTCATGCGGATTCATTGATTCATTTCCCTGATTTTAGGGCTTATGAACGGGCCTATTCCTTGCTGTCGCAAGTGGCTGGAAGAGCGGGCAGGAGAGACACCCCAGGAAGGGTTATCATACAAACAAATAGTCCTCAACATCGCGTGATCCAACAGGTTGTGGACCAAGATTACGAAGCCATGTTTAATGTGGAAATTAACGAGCGTAAAAACTTTTCTTATCCGCCTTTTTACCGCATGATTCGCATTGATGTAAAGCATGTTGAATTGGCTGTGGCCCAAGCTGCAGCAGAACGAATAGCCTTTTTATTAAGGCAAGGATTGGGCGAGCGGGTTTTGGGACCTGAACAACCCCTCGTAGCCAGAATTAGAAATTTATATATTGAAAATATTTTATTGAAAATAGAGCGAACTGGAATCAATATGGCAAAAGTAAGGGAGGTGATTCGTCAAACCTTGCAATATTTTGCCAGTGAAAAATCATTCCGGGCAGTTCGTGTCACTGTAGATGTAGATCCGTATTAAATAGATGTAGATCCGTTTAATTTTTTTTTAAGAGAACATGGCGTATAAGTTTATTGATAATTATCGGGAGCAAGGTGCAAGAAAGAAGTTAGTCTCTTTGTTGAAAGAGAAGGGTATTTCTGATCGAAGAGTGTTGGAAGCGATCGGTAAAGTTCCGAGACATTATTTTTTTGATGAAACGTTTTGGGTACAAGCTTATAAGGATATTGCATTTCCTATTGGCGATGGCCAAACGATTTCTCAGCCTTATACAGTCGCCTATCAAACAGAATTATTGCACATTAAACCGGGAGATAAAGTCCTTGAAATCGGAACCGGTTCGGGCTACCAAACCTGTATTCTTTTAGAATTGGGCGCAGAAGTGTATACCATTGAACGGCAAGAAAACATTTTTAAACGTACCATACAAGTCTTACCTTATATGGGATATAAACCTCATTTTTTTTTAGGCGATGGCTCAAAGGGCAAAGCTGAATTTGCACCTTATGATAAAATTATTGTCACTGCTGGCGCGCCTTTTGTGCCAGAAGTGATGTTGCGCCAGCTAAAAATAGGGGGGCTTTTAGTAATCCCTGTAGGAGACGAAAAATCGCAAAAAATGTTAACGGTCATCCGGACGGGAGAGAATGATTACGAAAAAATAGAATTGGATACGTTTAGATTTGTTCCATTGGTGGGAGATCAAGCCTGGTAAAACTATTACATGTCTGGTAATGCTATTACATGTCTGGTAATACTATTATAAGTCTGATGAAATAATTAAAAGCCGGATAAATACAATAAATTACATGAAAGAACAGTATCAAGTACATGTAGAGGAGGCCACAAACGTCTTGAAACGATTGCAAAAGAGAATAAATTTTATTGCGATCAGTCGATTGGTTGTTTTGTTGTTGGGGTTAGCCTTGTGTTTTTACATGGCCCAACTGAACACTTTACTGGGTTTGATGCTCGCTTTTTTTGCTTTAATAATTGGATTTGCAGGCTTAGTTTGGAAACAAAGTAAACTCGTAGAATCGCGAGATCGATGGTTGCATTTTAAAGCCATCAATGAAAATGAATTACACGTTTTAGCTGGTATAAGCAATGTCTACGATGAGGGTGCCAATTTTATTGATCCATCACATCCCTATACGGACGACTTGGATATTTTTGGGCCGCGATCTTTGTATGAACGGACAAACCGCGCTGCTTCGATCGAAGGCAGAAAATATTTAGCTAATTTTTTCTTAGCGCCGGCTGAGGTAGAGGAGGTGAAGGCGCGCCAACAAGCGATCGTTGAACTGAGAAGCAAACCGAATTGGATGCAAGAATTTCAAGTTGATTTATTCCCACTGAAAGATCTAAACCTTGATTTGAACGCCCAATTATCCCATTTTATAAATGGAAACTTCAACCTGTTTTCGTCTTCGTTGTTTCACAAATACGTTCAAATCGCTCCTTATTTGATGTTTAGTATGTTTTTATTGGGAATTTGGATTCCTATTTTACTAAATATTGGAGTTTTGATCGCTTTCATCCACTTGTTTGTGAGTTTAGGGTTTGCTGGACGCGTTTCTAAACTGGGTGGGCAGTTTGAAAAGATCAGTGGCTTGATGAAAAGGATTGCGATAGCTCTGGAAAGAATCGAGCGGGAAGAATGGAAAAGTGATCGTATGGTCCGCTTAGCGACTCAATTGGCAGATCATTCAGTGCAACCCACTTCGGTCTCTTCTTCCATTCGTCATCTGTCTGCTATTCTCGAAAAATTAGATTATCGGCATAATATGTTGGTAGGTGCTGCCATGAATATGTTGTTTTTATGGGATTTTCGCCAGGTATTAGCGTTGCAAAATTGGAAGGCCGAGGAGGGAAATCTTGTTTTAAAAAGCCTACCTGTACTGGGAGAAGTGGAGGCCTTAATGAGTTTGTCTATATTTTCATACAACCATCCGAACTGGTGCTTGCCAGTGGTTGAAAAATTTGATGGGGTATGTAAATTGGATGCTGTTGCGATGAACCACCCTTTGCTACCACAGGAAAAAGCGGTGGCAAATAATTATCACAATGCGGATCATCGAATTGGTTTGATAACCGGGTCCAATATGGCGGGTAAAAGCACTTTTTTAAGGACCATAGGCATTAATGCGGTGTTAGCTTTTGCGGGAGCACCTGTATGTAGCGAACGATTTGTGATAACTCACGCTCAGCTGATTACCTACATGCGCATTAAAGATTCGCTTCAAGAAAGCACATCTACATTTAAAGCTGAAATAGATCGGATGAAAATGTTATTGGAAACGATTAAAACGACTAAAAACAGTTTTTTCCTGATTGACGAAATGTTAAGAGGTACGAATTCTGTCGATAAATATAAGGGATCAAGGGCGATTATTCTACATTTAATACGCGAGCAGGTTGCAGGGCTGGTGGCGACCCATGATTTAAAACTTTCGACTTTGGAGACGGAATATCCTGCTGTCATTCGAAATTATCATTTCGATATTCAAGTCGTGGACGGTCAAATGATTTTTGATTATTTACTCAAAGAAGGCGAGTGCAAAATATTTAATGCTTCTTTATTGCTTAAAGGGATTGGGATTGATTTGGATCTTTCTTCATCTCCTGACTAAATGAGCTGTTCGAAATTTTAGGCAAGGTTCGCTGCTTTCCCCATTTTTTCTTAAATAACCAACTGAGAACTGTGTTTTTAATTCCAGCTCCGAAGAAATCCATGCGTTTTCGGTTAGCCAGTAGTTTTGAAAACAGCTGCATGCTCCATTTTTCTTGTACAGAAACTTGATCGTGCTGAACAGCATCCCTACGATTTAATAAGAGCATTCTGCTAATGTCGATTTTTACAGGACACACCTCCGTACATTTCCCACAATTTGTGGTCGCTTCACTTAAGTGAATGAAGTTTTTCATGCCCTGCGTATTCGGGTTTATTAATGAACCGATCGGCCCACTATAGGTATTTCCATATGCGTGACCCCCAATGGCTTTGTAAACAGGGCAGACATTTAGACAAGCCCCGCAACGAATGCAATAAAGTCCTGAGCGTTGTTCTTCTTTCGCAAGCAAATCAGTTCGTCCATTGTCCAATAGAATTACATACATTTCTTCGGGTCCATCGGACTCATTCCTACGCCTTGGTCCGCTTAAAACCGTATTATAACTGGTCATTCCTTGCCCGGTCCCATGACTGGCTAATAAGGGCCAAAACAAATCTAATTGTGTTAGCGAAGGAATGATTTTCTCGATGCCTGCTATCGCAATGTGTATTTTCGGAAAGGTCGTAGATAATCGCGCATTTCCTTCATTTTCAGTAATCGCAATGCTTCCCGAATCCGCGATTAGAAAATTCGCACCGGTGATCGCTGCGTCTGCGGTAATGAATTGATCTCTTAAAAGTTCTCTCGCTTTCGCTGTGATCGTACTTGCATCGGCATCTTCTTCCGTTCCAAAGCGTTGATTAAACAGACTTGCGATCTCTTTCCGTTCCAGATGCATCGCAGGCGTGACGATGTGGTAGGGTTTCTGATCTAATAGCTGGACAATAAACTCTCCTAAGTCACTTTCAACAGGTTGAATTTGTTTTTTTATCAAGAATTCATTCAAACCAATTTCTTCGGTAACCATGGATTTCGACTTAACCACAGTTTTTGCATTCGCCCGTTTAAGAATCGCGTCAATTTCGTTTAAGGCCTCTTGTGCATCGTTCGCCCAAATGACTTTGATATTATTCCTAATTGCCTTGCTTTCGAATTCGGGTAATAATTTATCTAAATTTTCTAAGGCTTTCCATTTAATTAGGTGTGCTTTTCTTTTAGAATTCTCTAAATTTTGGAACGCACGAATCTGCTCATTAAAAGCATGTTGGTACTGTCCTATATTATAGTTCATGATGCGGCGATGGTTCAAATCAGTAGCTTTGACCTCACTGTCCTTTAAAAATGTTTGTTTAAAGGTGGCGCCCATTCTCTATATGTTTTTACCTTATTTTAATGAAACTGCGATGGATAATTCCTTTAATTGTTCGTCAGCAATCGTAGAAGGAGTGTCAATCATCATGTCTCTACCTGCATTATTTTTAGGGAATGCAATGACATCACGAATGCTATCCAGTCCTGCAAAAATTGAAACCAAACGATCGAAGCCTAAAGCGATTCCACCATGTGGAGGGGCGCCATAAGTAAAAGCATCCATTAAAAACCCAAATTGCTTTTGTGCTTCTTCCGCAGAGAATCCTAAGTGCTTAAACATCAATGATTGTAATTCTCTGTCGTGGATCCTGATCGAACCTCCACCCACTTCCGAACCATTAATTACTAAATCATACGCATTGGCCCTAACTTTTCCTGGTTCCGTATCTAATAATGCGATATCTTCCGGTTTTGGAGAAGTAAAAGGATGGTGCATTGCATGGTAGCGAGCACTTTCTTCATCCCACTCTAACAACGGGAAATCCACCACCCAAAGTGGCGCAAAGCTATTTTTATCTCTTAAACCAAGTTCCGTTCCTAAATGAAGTCGCAATTCATTTAACTGTTTTCTCGTTTTATCAGTTTCCCCAGCCAACACAAGCATTAAGTCGCCTGGTTTAGCATTAAAGGCCTCTGCCCACTGTTTTAATTGGTCTTCTGAGAAGAATTTGTCTACCGAAGACTTTAAACTTCCATCTTCTTGATAGCGTAAATAAATCAACCCTGTCGCACCTATTTGAGGTCTTTTTACGAAATCAGTCAGGGCGTCAAGCTGTTTACGGGTATAGCTCGCGCAACCACTTGCATTGATGCCGACTACCAACTCTGCTTGGTCAAACACAGGAAAACCAGCTCCTTTTACGAATTCCGTCAGTTCCACAAAGGACATCCCAAATCGTAAATCTGGTTTATCGGAACCATATAATTTCATGGCATCCGAATATTGCATTCTTGGAACATTGCCCAAATCAATGTTTTTAACCGTTTGAAATAGGTGCTTCACCAAACCTTCGAAAATCTTTAAAATATCTTCTTGTTCTACAAAGGCTAACTCACAATCGATTTGAGTAAATTCAGGCTGGCGGTCCGCTCTTAAATCTTCATCACGGAAACATTTTACAATTTGAAAATAGCGGTCAAAACCAGACACCATCAATAATTGTTTGAAGGTTTGTGGCGATTGAGGAAGAGCATAAAATTCGCCTGGATTCATACGACTTGGCACCACGAAATCACGAGCGCCTTCTGGTGTTGATTTAATCAATACAGGCGTTTCAACTTCTAAAAAGTCCTTCGCGTCTAAGTATTTTCTGATTTCTTGTGCGATGCGATGGCGTAAAATTAGGTTGTTTCGTACTGGGTTGCGGCGCAAATCCAAGTAACGATACTTCATTCTAAGTTCATCACCCCCGTCTGTTTCGTCTTCAATAGTGAATGGAGGTAATTTTGATTCGTTCAAAATCTCTAATTCATTCACTTTGATTTCTATTTCACCTGTGGGGATCTTCGCGTTTTTGCTCGTGCGCTCGATCACCGTTCCCTTTACTTTGATGACAAACTCTCTTTCAAGCTCACGTGCTTTCGCTCTTAACGTATCATTGTCGTGTTCATCAAATGTTAATTGGGTAATGCCGTAGCGATCACGGACATCTATAAAAGTCATCCCTCCTAAATCCCTTGATTTTTGTACCCAACCACTTAAAACAACTTCTTTCCCTATATCTGATAAGCGTAATTCCCCGCAGGTATGTGTTCTATGCATAATTTTATGAATCAACAATCTTAAAGTTACGCAAAAATAAGAAAATTATCGGCGGTCGAACGAATTAATATAAAATTGGATGTTGTTACTTTTCTATTGAAAGTTGTAGAATGTGGAAAAAATCTACCACCAGATTGGCGATAAATTAAACGGCTGTAAATGAATCTGTTAACATTTTTTCTTGTGCGGGAGACAATGAGTAAATGGAATGTGGAAAACTTTTTAGTGGGGAAAAGTGGGGGAAAGTGGGAAATTTATCTACTTTTACTTACCAAATCGATTTGAACTGACAATATGAGTCAATTAACTGGAGAATTTGAATGTAAGTTAGATGCGAAAGGCAGGATGGTCCTACCTGCTGCTCTCAAAAGGCAATTGCCTGATGTAGAGCAGGGTGGGCTGATTGTGAATCGTGGTCTGGATAAGCATTTGGTTTTCTACACCAAAGAAGAATGGTCGAAAATAGTTGACAAACTAAGTAAATTGAATCGTTATAAGGCAAAAAATAGGCAATTCATTCGGATGTTCACAAGAGGACATACAGAGTTGTCATTGGATGCTGCTGGCCGTGTGTTGTTTCCAAAAAGTTTATTGGAATATGCCGGTATCCAATCAGAAGTGGTGCTGTTGTGCCAATTTGATCAAATAGAAGTGTGGGCGAAAGAAGCGTATAAACAAATGTGGGAGGATGATGCTGATGAGAGTTTTGCTTTGCTTGCCGAGGAGGTGATGGGAGGATTTGATTTAAACGATGAATAAAATAAAAAACAAGTATAATGCAAACCAACGCGTACCACATACCAGTCATGCTTACAGAATGTTTGGAAGCCTTGGCTATAAAGCCAAACGGTATTTATGTGGACGTAACCTTCGGTGGAGGTGGTCATTCTAAAGCGATCCTTTCAAAGTTAGGGCCTCAGGGTAAGTTGTTCGCCTTTGATCAGGATCCGGATGCATTGCAAAATGCAATAGATGACCATCGATTTAAATTAATCCATCAAAATTTTCAATTCTTGAAAAACAACCTGCGCTTGCATGGTGTGAGGAAAGTAGACGGTATTTTAGCTGATTTGGGCATTTCCTCACATCAAATTGATGACGCATCGAGGGGTTTTTCTATTCGTTTTGATGCTGACTTGGACATGAGAATGGATCAGTCCAGGTCGATGGATGCCGCAACCGTACTCAATACATACAAGGAAGAAGATCTCCACCGGATCTTCGGTATGTATGGAGAGTTGCGAAACGCAAAAACCTTAGCAAAAACAATCGTGGCAGCTCGAAACCGAGCTCCCATTACCTCTGTTCAGCAATTAAAAGAAGTAGTGAGCGGGTTAGTTCCTAAGTTAAAAAGTAACAAATACTTTGCTCAGTTATTTCAAGCTATCAGAATCGAGGTCAATAAAGAATTGGATGCTTTAATGAGCATGTTGGAGCAAAGTGCAGAAGTATTATCACCAGGAGGTCGGTTGGTCGTGATGTCGTACCATTCTTTGGAAGATCGTTTAGTAAAACAATTCATCGCTACTGGAAAATTTTCAGGTACGGTGGAGAAGGACTTTTATGGAAACGAGATTAAGCCATTTGCTACGCTGACTCGAAAACCCATCGAAGCTTCTGAAGAGGAAGTGGTGCTTAACAGCAGAGCTCGGAGTGCAAAATTGCGAATAGCAGAAAAAATATAACAGATGGCTAAAAACGCATATAAGAAGGAAGCACTTAGTGAAGAGCAAATCGAAGAATTGCAAGATGCAGTTCAAGAGAAGGAAGAAGTGACTCGGAATTTTTTTCGAGATCTTTTGTCTTTTAACTACATGTCTTCCATCACGTTTGTTCGTTTAGTGCCATTTATCGGGTTTGTAGGGTTTTTGGCCATTATGTATATAGCGAACCGCCATTATGCAGAACGTAACATTCGAAAGATAGATAAGATTAGTAGAGAAGTAAAGGAGTTAAGTTGGGATTATAAGTCACTTTCAGCTGAATTAATGAAAATGACTACACAAAGTGAAATTGCGAAAAAAGCAGAAATCATTGGGCTTAAAGAGCGAAACACACCCCCAATGAAAATAATTGTTGAACATCAAACTAAAAACAAGCAATAAGGGAAGTATATGAATATTAGGACAGACATACTGATGCGGAGCTACCTCGCGTTTGGCGTGATCGTCTTATTCGCGATTGCAGTCGTCGTACAATTGTTTAGGGTGCAATACAGTCAAGGGGATCGCTGGAAGGCGATGGCCGATAGTTTGTCCACCCGATACATTGACGTCGAAGCAGTTCGTGGAAATATTTATTCAGCCGATGGAAGTTTGTTGGCTACTTCTATACCCGAATACGACCTTCGCATGGATTTATATGCTCCAGGCATAGTGGAAGATGATGTGTTTGAAAGCAAGGTGGATTCATTGGCATATGCCTTGTCAAGTTTCTTTGGAGATCGCACTACTACACAATATGTCTCTGCTTTGCGCGCAGCCCGACAAAAGAAAAATCGATATTTCTTAGTAAAAAGGAATGTGGGGCATCAAGAGCTGAAAAGTGTACGGAATTTTCCAATTTTTAATTTGGGTCGATATAAAGGTGGGTTGATTGCTGAGCGCAAAAACAAACGTATTTTACCTTTTAAGAATTTAGCCGCACGAACCATTGGGTATAAAATTCTAGAAGAAGACGTGAACGTAGGATTAGAAGGAGCTTATGCAAATTATATAGATGGGACGAATGGTAAACGTTTAGTTCAACGAATTGCAGGGGGTGTATACATGCCTGTAAACCCGGAAGAAGAAGTGGTGCCCATCGATGGTTCAGATATTATCTCAACCATTGATGTGAATATGCAAGACATGGCTCAACGAGCACTTGAGAAACAATTAATCGAAACAGATGCGGATAACGGCACGGTGATTTTAATGGAAGTTGCGACGGGTGAGATTCGGGCAGTTGCTAACTTTACCAAGGATACAGATGGTGTCTATCGGGAAAAATTTAATTATGCGATCGCGCAAAGTGCCGAGCCAGGCTCAACTTTTAAGCTCGCTTCTTATTTAGTTGCTTTAGAAGACGGGATTGTGGATACCAATACCATGATTGAAACTGGCAATGGAACTTACCAAGTGCATAGACACACGATTCGAGATACTCGTTCTTACGGTACGATCACAGTGAAACATGCTTTTGAAGTTTCATCTAATACGGCCATCACGAAGATAATCAATCAAAATTATAAAGATAACCCGGCTGCTTTTACTAAAAAAATTCATGCTTTGGGATTAGGACAGCCGCTAGGCTTGCAAATCCCGGGTGAGGGAACGCCTTTAATTAAAACGCCGGATAGTAAATCCTGGAGTGGGTTGTCTTTGCCACAAATGGCCTATGGATACGAATTAAAAATGACCCCATTGCAAATGTTGACCCTGTATAATGCGGTTGCAAATAATGGAAAGATGGTTGCCCCTTTGTTCGTGAAGGAAATTCGCCATCTCGGAAATACAGTCGAGGTATTTGAACCTAGAGTGATTAACCCGAAAATCGCTTCAGATAAAACCATCGGAAAGCTGCGCGCAATGATGGAGGGTGTGGTTACAAATGGCACAGGTAAGAAACTACAGTCGCCTCAATACGGAGTTGCAGGTAAAACTGGTACCGCTCAAATGGCCGATGGGGCAGCTGGATATAGAAATAGAAAATACCAATCCTCATTTGCTGGCTATTTTCCAGCAGATAATCCGAAATATTCAATAATCGTGGTGATTCAGAACCCAAAAAACGGATATTATGGAGCGACTATCGCAGGTCCAGTATTTAAAGAATTAGCAGACATGGTGTATGCGAATGATTTGAAAATGCACGATAGTTTCTATAAACTTCAAACTGCGCAACAAAATGAGCAAAAGACTTCACGTGACGGTGAAGTGATTCCTGCATCCATGTTCAGCTTCGCAAAGCACGCTTCTTCTGAGATGGACCGACCCCTTAGGCAAGAAAATGTTTCAAAGCCAACGGGTGTCGTGCCTGATGTTCGATTTATGAATTTATCCGACGCGATTTATATGTTAGAGAATGCTGGGTATCGTGTAGGTGTTCAGGGTAAAGGGAAAGTTGTTCAACAATCCATAGCTGGAGGAAACCATGCAGCATTAGGAACAAAATTATATATCAAGCTACAATAAAGCTATAATGAAGCTACTGAAGGACATATTGAAAGGGATTCCGGTGATTCAAATCGAGGGTAATTTGGATATTCAAATTGCTCGAATAGTATTTGATTCTCGGACAGTGCAAGACGGCGACTTATTTGTAGCAGTATCTGGCACCCATGTAAATGGTGCAGACTTTGTGCTTGATGCGGTTAATAAAGGTGCTAGCGCAATTATTTGCCAAGAGCTACCAAACGAGCCTCATGCCTCTGTGACGTATATTCAAGTAGAAGACGCCGCTTTATCTTTGGGCATCACTGCTTCGAATTTCTATGATCAACCGTCTAAACAGCTAAAATTAGTAGGTGTAACGGGTACCAATGGTAAGACCACTGTCGCCACTCTGTTGTACCAGCTTTTTAGTGAATTAGGGTACGCATGTGGATTGATTTCAACGGTAGAAAATAGGATCGTTCAGAAAGTAGTGCCGGCTACGCACACTACCCCAGATCCCGTACAGTTAAACCGCTTGTTAAAAGAGATGGTGGATGCAGGCTGTGATTATTGTTTTATGGAGGTGAGTTCCCATGCAGTGGTTCAACAGCGTATAGCAGGATTGGATTTCGCTGGAGGCATCTTTACCAACATTACCCATGATCATTTGGATTACCATGGCACATTTGATCAATATATAAAAGCGAAGCAGCTCTTTTTTGATGGATTAGGCAGGTTTGCTTTTGCGCTCTATAATGAGGATGATCGGAATGGTTCCATTATGGTTCAAAATTCTTTTGCCCACAAAAAATCGTATGGTTTAAAAAACGTGGCAGACTTTAAAGCAAAAGTTTTAGAAAGTCATTTCGATGGGACTTTATTGCAGATCGATCACCAAGAGCTTTGGGTGAGTTTAGTTGGATCGTTTAATGCATATAATCTTTTAGCTGTATATGGTGCAGCCGTATTGCTCGAGCAAGAAATTGAAAAAGTCCTCACCGCATTAAGTAAACTCAAAGGTGCGGAAGGTCGATTTGATGTTCGCATCGCTCCAAATGGAGTCATAGGCATTGTCGATTATGCGCACACGCCCGATGCCGTTAAAAATGTGTTGGAAACCATTAATAAGTTATTGAAAGGGGATGAGCAAGTTATTACGGTTTTAGGCTGTGGGGGTGATCGGGATAAAACCAAGCGTCCAGAAATGGCCGAAGTGGCGATTTTAAATAGCAATAAGCTGATTTTAACATCGGATAATCCGCGTTCAGAAGATCCTTATCAAATTATTAAGGACATGGAACAGGGCATTCCGGTAAGTGAGAAGAAAAACACCTTTTCCATCGCGGATCGCAGAGAAGCCATTCGCGCTGCATGTCATTTGGCACAAGCAGGCGATGTCGTACTCATCGCAGGGAAAGGTCATGAGAAATATCAAGAAATCAACGGCAAAAAATTGCCATTTGATGATCTGGAAGTATTGGAACAAAGCTTTAACGAACAATAAAATTTAAGAAGCATGTTATATCACCTCTATACTTGGATTGAACAATATACGCATATACCTGGAGCAGGTTTGTTTCAGTATATCTCCTTCCGTACAGCAATGGCGGTGATTGTTTCTTTGTTGATTACCACTGTTTTTGGTAAGCAATTAATCCAAATTTTAAAGCGTAAGCAAGTGGGGGAGACCATTCGCGACTTGGGTTTAGAAGGTGAAAAAGAAAAAGAAGGTACACCAACCATGGGTGGCCTGATCATTATTGCAGGTATATTAATCCCTACGCTGTTATTTGCGAAGCTCGATAATATTTATGTGCAAATAATGATTGTCAGCACATTATGGATGGGATCGATCGGATTTGCAGACGATTATATTAAAGTATTTCGTAAAAATAAGCAAGGTTTAGCGGGACGGTTTAAGGTAATCGGGCAGGTGGGTTTAGCGGTTTTAATCGCTTTCGCAATGTACTTTCATCCGGACATTTTGGTGCGCAATCAAGTGCAACAAATCGATCATGCAGGGCCTACGTTAAAAGTGCACGTAAATGAAGCTACTGGCACGCTCTATTATACTGAGGATGTCAAGTCAACGAAAACGAACATTCCATTTTTTAAGGATAATGAATTTGATTATGCCAAAATATTCAATGCATTTGGCGGAAACAGTGACACCGTAACTTTTATTGCATTTTTATTAATTATCGTGTTTATTGTGACCGCTGTGTCGAATGGCGCGAACATTACAGATGGTATTGATGGTTTAGCTACAGGGACTTCGGCCATTATTGGGGTTACCCTCGCCATCTTAGCCTACGTGTCTGGTAACGTAATTTTTTCGGATTACTTGAACATTTTATACATCCCGAATTCTGGCGAGCTGGTGATTTTTGCAGGGGCCTTTGTCGGGGCGTGTATTGGGTTTATGTGGTACAATTCCTATCCTGCGCAAGTTTTTATGGGGGATACAGGAAGTTTAGCGATCGGTGGAATCATTGCTGCTTTTGCCATTTTAATTCGCAAAGAATTATTAATTCCGATTCTATGTGGTGTGTTTTTGATCGAGAACCTATCGGTCATTATGCAAGTTTCATACTTTAAATACACTAAGAAGAAATACGGTGAAGGAAGAAGGATTTTTTTAATGTCTCCTTTGCACCACCATTACCAAAAGAAAGGTTATCACGAGGCTAAAATTGTCACGCGGTTCATCATTGTGGGCGTCATTTTAGCAGTATTAACGATTGTAACATTAAAAGTTAGATAAATAAGCGCCATGCTGAGCACTCATTTTCCATATCCTCAATCCGGCAAGCTCCTCATTTTAGGGGCAGGTGAAAGTGGTGTGGGCGCAGCGATTCTCGGCAAAAAAATAGGATTCGATGTATGGGTGTCCGACTTCGGTACCATCGGTGATGCTTATCGCAAAGAATTAGCAGCATTGGACGTGCATGTGGAAGAAGGAATGCATAGCGAGGAAGCCTTGGCGGATGTAGATTTAGTCATTAAAAGTCCAGGAATTCCGCAAAAGGCGCCAGTCATTCAAGGTTTGCGTGAGCGTAACATCCCGATTATCGGTGAAATTGAATTTGCTGCGCAATATACCGAGGCTAAGTTGATTGCTATCACTGGTTCAAATGGAAAATCGACTACCAGCAAACTGACTTGGTTCATTTTAAAAAATGCAGGCTTGAATGTGGGGATTGCAGGAAATATTGGAGAAAGCTTTGCGAAGCAAGTAGCGTTAAACAACCACGACATCTACGTGTTAGAGATCAGCAGTTTTATGCTGGATGATATGCGACATTTTCGTGCCAACATCGCTGTATTATTAAACATCACACCCGATCATTTAGATCGATACGATTATAAAATGTCCAATTACGTGGACTCAAAATTTAGGATTATTCAGAATCAAACGGCCAACGATTTATTTATTTATTGCGCCGATGATCTGGAGATCCAAGAAGGACTAAAAAGGCATGTGGGTGCTGCGCGCTTGTTACCGTTTAGCCTTACTAAAAAACAGGTGCCAGGGGCCTATCTTGATCAGGACCTCTTGACCATTGATTTATTGAATAACGATGTATTTACCATGGATATCTACGAATTATCACTTGCAGGAAAGCACAATGTGTATAATAATATGGCGTCAGGATTGATTGCCAAAGCCCAAGAATTAAGAAATGCGACGATGAAGGAAAGCATGGGCTCTTATCAAAATATCCCACATCGTCTGGAGTTTGTAAGCTGCATTGCAGGCGTGAACTACATCAATGATTCCAAAGCCACGAATGTGAATTCAGTTTGGTACGCATTAGAAAGTTTCGCGCCGGGCATCGTGTTAATTATGGGTGGCGTGGATAAAGGAAATGACTACGGGATGATTCGGGATTTAGTGAAAGAGAAAGTGAAAGCCATCGTGTGCATAGGGAAGGACAACGCACGCATCTACGAAGCATTAGAAAACGAGGTGCCAGTGATCGTGAACAGCTCAAATATGCAAGACGCCGTTCAGATTGCATCACATTTTGCGAAAAAAGGCGACACTGTTCTGTTATCACCTGCTTGCGCAAGTTTTGATTGGTTTAAAAATTATGAAGATCGCGGCGATCAATTTAAGGCAGCTGTAATGGAGTTGTAAAAGTTGAATCGTTCACCAATTATAAAATATATAGGGGAGGAATTGCCAAATGGATTTAATGTTTTCTAAGTTAAAAGGAGATCGTTGGTTATGGATCATCATCATCTTTTTATCCTTGTGGTCCTTAGCTGCAGTGTACAGTTCTGTAGGTGCATTGGCATACAAAGAAGGCAAAGGCACCGAAGTCTATTTGATCAAGCATACGCTATTAATTATCGGCGGCTTTGCCTTGATGTATATTTCTCATAAATTGAATTACCAGTGGTATGCGGGTATATCAAAAATATTAATGATCATCACCATTCCATTATTACTCTATACCTTGTTTTTTGGAAATACAGTTAACGAAGCGAGTCGTTGGGTCACCATTCCCATTATTAACCAGACGTTTCAGACTTCCGATTTGGCTAAATTAGCTTTGATTACATTTTTAGCCCGTACGCTGACGCGCAAACAGGAGAATATTAAAGATGTAAAGAAATCTTTCCTACCAATTATGGGGTCAGTATGTGTGATTTTTGCATTAATCGCTCCCGCAAATTTATCCACCGCTTTGATGTTATTTGGTGTGAGTGTTTTGTTATTAATCATCGGTCGGATTAGCATAAAGCAAATTTTTTATGTGTGTGTCGCCGTGTTTGGCGTGTTACTCTTGGTGGTATTATTAGGGCCGAGAAGGCAAACGTACGTTTCGCGCGTGCAAACCTATTTAGGTGTTCAAGATGAAAATTCCGTGCGAAACAGCGATAAATCCTTTCAGTCGGATCATGCTAAAATAGCCATTGCAACCGGAGGACTTTTTGGAAAAGGACCGGGAAATAGTACACAAAGAAACGTGTTGCCGCACCCGTATTCCGATTTTATTTTTGCAATTATCATTGAAGAATACGGCGCCGTAGGAGGGGTGGCCTTAGTCTTGCTGTACTTGGGACTCATGTTCCGGTGTATACGCATCGTCACCCAAAGTCCAAAAGCCTTTGGGGCCTTGCTCGCCGCAGGGCTTGGCTTTAGTCTCACCTTGCAAGCGCTCGCCAATATGGCGGTGGCAGTCGGATTGGGACCGGTAACAGGGATTCCTTTACCGTTGGTCAGCATGGGTGGTACTTCGATCTTATTTACCAGTATCGCTTTTGGCATTATATTAAGTGTAAGTAGAAGCATTGATGAGATGAAACAACGCGACCAATTAGAGCAGGCGGATTCACAGGTAAGGGGTCATCGTGGAGCGAATAAAGTCGTGGTTGGAGAAATTCCGGCCATTTAAAATAGATTGATTTTATAAACATAAATAAGGAGTAGATCAAAAATGGCAAAACGCATTATTATAAGTGGAGGCGGTACTGGAGGACATATCTTCCCAGCCATTTCTATTGCGAATGCCATAAAAAGGATCGCGCCTGATACTCATATTCTGTTTGTGGGAGCGAATGGAAGAATGGAAATGGAAAAAGTTCCAGCGGCAGGATATGAAATCATAGGTTTGGATATTCAAGGAATTAATCGTTCCTCTTTATTGAAAAATTGGAATTTGCCGTTTAAGCTATTTGCAAGCATGTTAAAATCGAATAAAATTTTAAAAGATTTTAAACCGGATGTGGCCGTCGGAGTAGGCGGGTATGCATCGGGTCCTTTGTTGCTTGCCGCAAAAAATGCCGGCATTCCTTACTTGATTCAAGAACAAAATTCCTTTGCTGGAATTACAAATAAAAAACTGGGCAAACAGGCTAAGAAGATTTGCGTAGCATTTGACGGAATGGAGCAATATTTTCCTCAAGAACGATTGCTATTAACAGGAAATCCAATTCGTCCTGATGCCGTCATGATAGAAGGGAAAAAATCAGAAGCTGTAGAGTTTTGTGGTTTAGACCCATCAAAAAAAACCATTTTAGTTACGGGTGGAAGTTTGGGGGCGAGAACATTGAATCAAGTATTATTGAATCAATATACTGAGATTATAAAGGCAGGAGTTCAACTCATTTGGCAATGCGGCTCTTATTATTATGAAGATTTAAAACACATTCAAGCCGTGGGGGTGCGAATTTATCCGTTTATTCAAAGAATGGATTTAGCGTATGCCATGGCAGATGTGATTATTTCACGAGCGGGTGCAGGAACCATTGCTGAATTATGTGCCGTTGGGAAGCCAACCGTTTTAGTTCCATCTCCAAACGTTGCCGAAGATCATCAAACTAAAAATGCACTTTCTTTAGTTCGCAAGCAAGCGGCGATCATGGTGAAAGATGCTGATGCGCCTGCGCAATTGATCAGCAGTACCTTGGATTTGCTTCAGCAAGAAGAAACTTGTGAAACCTTAAGTGAAAACATCTATAAGTTAGCATTACCGCATGCAGATGAGGTCATCGCAAAGGAAGTGTTAAGCATAGCGGGATATTACTCAATTCAACATTAATAGATTGTATAAAATGGATTTGCAACACATAAAATATGTTTACTTCATCGGGATCGGTGGGATTGGGATGAGTGCGTTAGCTCGATATTTTAAGCACATTGGTTGTGAAGTGGCTGGTTATGATAAGACAGAGACCACCTTGACAAAACAATTGGTCGAGGAAGGCATTTCTGTGATTTATGAAGATACATTTGACAGCATTCCATCTGAATTTAAATCGCCATCGACCTTATTAATATATACGCCCGCTATTCCAAAGGACTTGGGGATTTATCTTCGTTACTTAGAATTAGTAATAAAATTACATAAGCGTTCTGAGGTTTTAGGAATTTTAAGCAAGGGCAAATATACCATTGCGGTAGCTGGAACGCATGGGAAAACCACGACCTCCAGCATGGTGGCTCACCTACTGATGGATAGCGGCAAAGGCTGTTCTGCATTTTTAGGAGGAATAACTTCTAACTATCAGACGAACACCTTGTTTGGAGATAATGAATTATTGGTGGTAGAGGCCGATGAATACGATCGTTCATTTTTAACCTTGCATCCGAATATTTCCATTTTGACTTCTGCAGACGCTGACCATTTAGATATCTACGATAACCACGATGAAATGCGGGCTACTTTCGCAGAATTTTTGAGTCAAACTGCCGAAAATGGCTATAGAATCGTGCATCATGGCTTGCCATTTAAATCGGAAATTGATTATTCAGCTTCTGGCGAGGGACAAGCTCACGCAAAGAATGTTCGCATAGAAGACGGATATTTTTTCTTTGATTATGTAGCAAAGGATATTGAAATCCCGAACATTCGTATGGGGATTCCAGGATTACATAATGTGGCCAATGCGGTGGCTGCATCGACTGCAGCATTATTATTGGGATTGACAGCAGAGCAAATTAAAAAGGCATTAGGTAATTTTAAAGGGGTCAAAAGAAGGTTTGAGTACATTGTTAGAAATGAAAAACACCTTTATATAGATGATTATGCGCATCACCCGGAAGAATTGCGAGTGTTTTTAAAGGCTGTACGTGCTCTTTATCCTGAGAAGAAATTGACTGTAATTTTCCAACCACACTTGTACACACGTACACGTGATTTTATGGATGGATTTGCAGAAACCTTGTCTACAGTGGATAGTTTAATCCTGATGGATATTTATCCAGCCAGGGAATTGCCGATTGAAGGAATTACTTCCAGCGTATTGTTGGATAAAATCCAGGCGCCCGAAAAGAGATTGTTAAATAAAGAAGAAATTTTAAGCTATATAAAGTCCGAGCAGCCCGTTTTATTGGTTACGGTTGGAGCAGGAAATATAGATCAATTAATAGAGCCGATAAAATTGATTTTGAATGGCGAAGTTTAAAGTACATATTCCTTGGGGTTACGTCCTTTATTTCATCTATTTAATAGGTGGAATTGTGGGGGTCGTGCTTTTAATGGGGGCGGTACAAGTAAAAAGCAGTGAACAAGCCTGTACGGAGTTTAGGATACGGATAGAAGGAGTCGATGCCTTTGTAGAAAAGGAAGATGTCGCTCGATTAATTGAAACAGAATACGGTAAAATGGTGGGGAGAACTTTAGAGTCACTTCCCATTCATGATATGGAAGCGAATTTGAAACGCATCCCCTATGTGGAACATGCACAAGTAAGCATGGACATGAATGGGTTGTTATTAGTAAAGGTTTCACAGAGAAGAGCGGTTTTACGAATCATAGACGAGGAAGGAAATGGTTTTTATGTAGATGAAAATCGTCTAAAAATGCCTGTTTCAAGCAGGTATGTACCCAGTGTAACCTTGGCAAATGGAAATATTGAAGAAAGCTATGGGAGAGCATTGGAAGAAATCAATTCATCCCTTGTTCAGGATCTATATTCCATTGCAGATTACTTGGATCAAAACGAAGTTTGGCAAGAACAAATTGTGCAATTATTTGTAAATGAACAAGGTGAAATTGAATTGATACCTCGCGTTGGAGACCAGAGAATTATTTTTGGTGATGCGAGTGATTTAACTCAGAAATTCGAAAAATTATTGATATATTATCAGGGTATCGTACCGAAAATGGGTTTGGATGCTTATGAAGTCGTGAATTTGAAATATAAAGATCAATTAGTGTGTTTGCAACGCGATGCATCAACTAAAAAAGCAAAGGAATTTGCGCCAGCCGATACAGTGAAAATGAATTTGGATACGAATTCCACCCGGTTGGATTCTATTATAAAAGTGAATAATACTACTTTAAACATTGAATAATTATGAAATCTAGGACTGTTTCAGAAAATGATTCTCCGATTGTCGTTGGCCTGGACATCGGTACTACAAAAATCTGCGTAACTGTAGGAAGAAGACATGGTAAGAACAAAATTGAAGTATTAGGCGTCGGAAAAGCCGAGTCTTCAGGCGTGAGCAGGGGCGTTGTGGCCAATATTCAAAAGACAGTAAGCAGCATTTTGCAAGCTGTAGAAGAGGCAAGTTCACAATCAAATGTGGATATAAAAGTAGTCAATGTTGGAATTGCGGGTCAACATATCAAGAGCATTCAGCATCGCGGTATTTTAACTCGTAAAGACGACAGTGAAATCAGTCGTTTAGATATTGAACAATTGATCGAGGATATGTATAAGTTAGTGCTGCCTCCTGGAGAAGAAATTATTCATGTCTTGCCACAAGAATTTACAATCGATAATGAACCTGGAATCAAAGATCCGATTGGAATGTCTGGAAGACGAATGGAAGCGAACTTTCATATCATTTCTGGCCATGTCAATGCAGTTAAAAACATCAAAAGATGCATAGATAATGCAACATTAGAAGTGCAAGATTTAATCTTGGAGCCTTTGGCTTCCTCGGAGGCTGTATTGGATGAGGCGGATAAGGATGCCGGCGTTGTATTGGTGGATATAGGGGGTGGAACCACCGATGTCGCTATTTTCCATGAAGGCATCATTCGCCATACTGCAGTCATTCCTTTGGGGGGCAATATTGTAACCGAAGATATTAAACAAGGTTGTTCAGTGCTTCGCAATCAAGCTGAATTATTAAAAGTCCGTTTTGGTTCAGCTTTAGCAGAAGAAAATAAAGAAAACGAGGTGATTTGCGTGCCGGGATTACGCGGTCGTGAACCAAAAGAAATTTCAGTTAAAAATTTAGCATGTATCATTCAGGCCAGAATGGAAGAAATCATAGAGCATGTTTATTATGAAATAAAGTCCTCAGGCTATGAAAATAAATTAATTGGTGGTATTGTAGTGACTGGAGGTGGTGCCCAATTGAAGCATTTGGTACAATTAGTGGAGTATATTACGGGCATCGATTGTCGTGTGGGATTCCCCAATGAGCATTTGGCCAAAAACGAATTGCTTCCTAAGCAAGTTTATGATGAATTAAAAAGCCCATTATACGCTACGGGTATCGGATTACTTATTAAAGGAATTCAAGCCGAGGAAGATCAAGTGGAACTTGCGGATAATCGCTTCAATAAAGCCGATACAGTAAAAGATATTACAGAAAGTCGGAATAAAGATAAAGGATTATTCAAGTGGTTTAGAGATATCATTCGGGATGGTAATGAAGAAATAGGAAACGATCAATACTTGCGGTAAAAAAAGTCCTTAGTAAGCCCGAGATTTTTTTCCACATTCCTGTATTTTTTCCACATTCTTAACACATGTGGAAAACTATTGTGGAATAAATATTAATATTACAGTGCCAAAAAAGGTGATTTAAAGGAGAGAGCTATGTCATTTACATTCGAAATGTTAAAAGAGCAATCATCGATCATTAAGGTGATTGGTGTTGGTGGTGGAGGCGGTAACGCAGTCAATCACATGTATAAGCAAGGAATCAGTGGAGTGGATTTTATAATCTGTAATACAGATGCTCAAGCACTTGAGTTGAGTCCCATTCCGAACAAGGTTCAATTAGGCGCAAGTCTGACCGAAGGGATGGGCGCTGGTGCGGATCCATCTGTAGGAGAGAATTCTGCGGTGGAAAGCATCGAAGATATTAAGCGCATGCTGGGCTCAAACACGAAAATGTTATTTATTACAGCTGGAATGGGGGGTGGTACCGGTACAGGGGCCAGTCCAGTCTTAGCAAAGGCCGCTAAAGAGTTAGGGATTCTAACGGTAGCGATCGTGACGACTCCATTTACTTTCGAAGGTAAACGCCGTAGAATGCAAGCTGAAGAGGGCTTAGGTGAATTAAAGAAATATGTGGATTCATACTTAGTTATTTCAAATGATCGCCTAAGAGAAATTTTTGGAAACTTAACCATGACGGCTGCATTTGCGAAAGCAGATGATATTTTAACCACCGCGGCAAAAGGGATAGCTGAAATTATTACGATTCCTGGTTACGTGAACGTCGACTTCAAAGATGTTAAAACGGTCATGAATGACAGCGGCGTTTGTATCATGGGTAATTATACAGCAAAAGGCGAATCTCGTGCGCTGGAAGCTGTGGAAGGTGCGCTTGCTTCCCCATTATTGAAAGATAATGAAATTGAAGGTGCGCGCTATATTTTGTTAAACATTACTTCTGGTAAGCAAGAAGTAACCATGGATGAAGTGACGATCATCACGGATTACATCCAAGATAAAGCAGGCCTTTCTGCCGATTTAATTTGGGGGAATTGTATCGATGAGACCATGGAAGAAGAGCTTTCTGTGACCATCATTGCTACAGGTTTCCAGACAGCAGAAGAACGCGTTAAAGAAAAGGCGAAAGAGAAAATTGAGATTCCGTTAATGGGAGAGAAGCAGGATACTCCCTATTTAAAATCTGTGAATCAGTTTGTACAACCGGTAGAACCCGTTGAAAACGCAAAAGTGGAAGCGGAAGATGAGGAGCCAATCGCAGAACCCTATATGTTTGAATTGAACACAGAGTTTCCTCAATCTGCAGATGCAAACGATCCAGTTTTGTTGACCAAACAAGTGGATTTGTTTAGTCTTGATGCTGCGGCGGCAGGTAGGCATGCACCATTCTCATCTACAGGAGCGATTAATTTGCAGAATAACACCCCTGAAAATGACGCCTTAATGCGTTTCGATTTGGAACCAACTCCTCAAAATACAGACTCTTCATCACTCAATGAATCGTTGAATGATGGATTTGAAGTAAAATCAGTGGAACCTTCATTCCATTTTGAGACCCCAAAATCGATCGATCAACTGCATGTAGGAAATCCAGAAGTACAAGAAATGTCTTTTGATTTTTCTGCGCCAAGTAGCAGTTCATCGGGTGTTTCTATGGATGCTTCAACACCAGAACCGAATATAAAGGATTTAAACGATCGAGATTTTGACGAGCAATTAAGCAAGACTAAAGAACGCATTATGCGTTTAAAAGAACTTAGTTTAAAGTTGAAAAGTGCGAATGGATTACAAGAATTGGAAACAGAACCGGCATATAAAAGGAAACAATTAACCTTAGACAATACTCCACATTCTTCAGATTCACATGTTTCGAAGTTTACATTGTCTCTTGAAGATGGAATTACGCAAATTAAGTCTAACAATTCTTTTTTACACGACAACGTAGATTAATTCACTGTTTTTCAGCGAGTTAATCCTGATGAATTTAGGGTTATCGGCAGGAATTCGTAACTCTGTGGAAAAAAAATATGGTTTTTAACACATTATCAATGGTTTAATGTTTTTTTTTTCAAAAAAAGGTTCTACATTTAGACCGCAGTAAATTATTATTAACTTAAATAAACGAAAAGGAGTATTTATTATGGCAAGTATTGCAAAATTCAACGAACTAAAAAGCTTAATCGAAGGTCTTGAGGCAGATGCTGACAAATTCTTCAACAAAGGAAATAATGCAGCAGGAACTCGCGTGCGTAAAGGTCTTCAAGACGTAAAGAATTTAGCGCAATCCATTCGCTTAGAAATTCAAGACGCAAAAAACGCTAAGTAATTAAGCGTTTCGAATTTAATCATCCTTAGCGTGTTTTAAATAGAACTCAAAATAAGGTATAGCATTAAATTTATTAAAAAAGATTTTAGCCCTGTTTTTTCAGGGCTATTTTTTTTATATTTATCCTCCGAGACCATTATAACCATGAATATGAATAATCCTATCTGGGTGATGAGTTCAGCATTCAATGAACTGAACCTTGAAAAATTAATATCAGTTACGCAAGAAATTGGCGCACAAGGCATTGATTTGTGTGTGTTTCGCAAGGATGGCGATCGCCAAGACCATACCGCTACGCATCTTGACTATGAAAACTTTGGCACAGAAGAAGCTAAGGCGCTTTTAGATCGATTTAATGTCGCGGAACTTGGATTATCATTAGGGGCATTTGAAAATATGATTGGTGGGGATCCTGTGCATAGAATCAAAAATCAAAACCACTTATTAAAACTCATTCGGATAGCTTACTTATTGGGCGGGGATGAAAACGATGTTAAAGTCGGAACTTTTGTGGGCTATAATCATGAATTAGGTGCAGAAGAATTTGGTTTCCAAAAAAATTTAGATGCGTATAAAGAAGTTTTTACTCCCATTATTCGCTATGCAGAAGACTTAGGCGTGACGGTGCTCTATGAGAATTGTCCCATGGAGGGCTGGAGAAGTGCGAGTTATTCGAGTACATTTAATAATTTGCCCGGGGTGTTGGCGGCGCGCAAATGCATGTATGAGTTAATACCCAGTGCTGCGCATGGAGAGATATACGATCCATCACACGATATTTGGCAACAAAATAATCCCACTGATGTCATTAAGAACAGCGACCCTTCGCGGATCCATCGCATCCATGTGAAAAGCACCAGAAACATGAAAGGGCCTGCTCGGATAGATTGGGGTGGCATGTACCCTATGCAATACGTTCAGCCGACTTTAGCGGAGAAAGCTGGTGTAGCCATCCCAAAACACGATTGGGCCAGGCATCATTATGAGGCCATGCTTCCTGGATTTGGGGGAACCGATCATATGGATTGGAATGAATTTATCATGGCTTTGAATCAAATAGGCTTTAAGGGCCCTTTTGAAATTGAAAATGAAGCAAAAAATTCAAAAGATACAGGGAATTATCAGGCTATCGTTCAGGGATTTAAAGCTGCGACTAATTTCCTAGCTCCTTTATTGTGGGAATTGGATGAAAATAAGGGATATGCCTATAAGCGTTTTGCTGCGCAAAATGAATTAAAGCAGATGAATAGAAAAGATATTCCAGTAGTTACGATCGATCAATTAAAATGATTCCGAAGCTAAGCCTCTGAATGTAAGTTGAAAACTTCAATGAGGTCAGGAATGTTGTCGAGCTGAAGTTTTTCGAATACTCGAGTTTTGTAAGTACTTATAGTTGAATTTTTTAAATTCATTTCCTTTGATATTTCGAGGATACTAAGCCCTTTCACAAGAAATTTTGCCACATCCATTTCTCTATTAGACAAGAGGTTTAATGGATTGGCTTTAATTTTGGAGGCCTTTCCAGAAGTAATGTTTTCAAGAAAAAGATTGCTGATTTCCGGGCTCATATAACGACCTTTTTCCAATATGCTTGTGATGGCATTTTTTAATTCTTCCTTATTGCTGTTTTTGTTGATGAAACCGCTTGCGCCAGCTTGTAAATATCTAAGTGCATAAATGGATTCCTCATAGGAGGAGAAGACTAAAATTTTGATTTCGGGTTGTATGCTTAATACTTCATCAATCATTTTGATATTATTTCCGCCAGGCATATTAATATCGAGTAAAAGCAACTCAAATTCTTTAGAGGATAATAACTGAATAGTTTCGGACATATCGGTTGCCTGCTGTATATTCGCATTAGGATACATCTCACGTATTACGATAGAACTTCCTAGCCGCACAATGTCATGATCATCAGTTATCAATACATTCATTTTATAAAATTAGTTAGTGGTTAAGGATTTGTTTTGGTTATTTTTTGATCAAAACTACATAGATCAGTGGACAAAATTACTAATAATTATCAATTCATGTATAGGTTATTGCAATAGAATTAGAAAAATTTTGTTTTTATGGTTTATTTATCGATTTTTGATTAAATGTAAATCTTAAAAGAACTAATCATTATTCATTCAATAACAGAAATTTATGGGCTTTATTAAAGAATTTAAAGAATTTGCGATGCGCGGCAGCGTAATCGATCTTGCTGTCGGTGTGGTTATTGGAGGTGCATTCGGAAAGATTGTGACTTCCTTAGTAGATGACATCATCATGCCTCCAATTGGCTTTATAACTGGTGGAGTTGACTTCAGTCGGTTGAAATATGTTATAAAAGAGGGAGATCCAAGTGCTGAAATCGCAGAAGTTACCATCAATTACGGAAATTTTGTGAACACCGTTATTCAATTTACCATCATTGCTTTTTGTATATTTTTAGTAATTAAAGGGATTAATACGCTGAAGCGCAAACAAGAAGAGGAGGCTCCTGCAGCACCGGCACCAGCGCCAACTAAGGAAGAAGTTCTATTAGCTGAAATTCGTGATATTTTAAAGAATAAATAACACGTTCTTAATTTAGATTTCGTATCGAATAATTTTAAAATATAATTTGATTTTAAAATTATAAGCTGTACATTTGCAGTCCTGTTTATAACAGGGACGGATTTGATAGTTTTTAATTGCAAATAAAGCATTATTTAATAGCGACATGAAAAGAACATTTCAGCCTTCGCAGCGCAAAAGAAGAAATAAACACGGGTTTAGAGAACGTATGAGTACTGCCAACGGAAGGCGTGTATTAGCTGCTCGTAGAGCAAAAGGTCGGAAACGTTTATCGGTTTCTGACGAGTCTCGTCACAAGGCCTAATTTCCTGTTACAACGGTTGGGTTAAATTGGGATTGGCGACGAACGTTTTCGTCTAATGTCAACACCCTTTCAACCAGTAACAATGAAAAAATATACATTTCGAAAAGAAGAACGCTTGTGTCATCAAAAATTAATTGATGAACTTTTTCACAGGGGTTCTTCTTTTGTTTATTACCCTTTTCGAGTTGTCATGAGGCAGCCTACTGTTCAGGAGGTTGAATCACCGACGCTTATTCAGGTGCTGATCTCTGTTCCTAAGAGAAGGCATTCTAAAGCAGTTACCCGAAATTTATTAAAACGTCGAATTCGCGAGGCGTATAGAGTAAAAAAGGCGAAGGAATTTTATCCTTTTTTTTTCGACCATAAACTACCTATAACTTTTAGTATTCAGTATATTGCTCAAGATGTGTTGGATTATACTGTTATTTCGGATAAAATGAGCGGACTGCTTCAAAAGTTGATCAAAGAATATGCTAAAGTATATTTGGGAAAATTGGATTAAGAGAGGGATCGGATTCCTCTTTTACATACTTATACGCATTTATCAATTGCTTATATCACCCATGTTAGGGGCAAATTGTCGTTATACACCCACTTGTTCTCAATATGGGGTGGAGGCCATTCGTAAGTATGGTCCATTTAAAGGAGGTTGGTTAACATTAAAACGCATAGGGAGTTGTCATCCATGGGGCGGCCACGGCCATGATCCAGTTCCTTAATCGTCTCTAAGTCCTTCTTGCTCTAAGTTCATAATTTGCCGTAAGGCCTCATTTGCTCTAACCCCTTAATTTGCCCCTAAATCCATAACTTGTTCAAAGTCTTTAACAGGATTTAGTTCTATAATTCTTATTTCTTCTTTTTCGCTACTCGTAATTCCGTACATTTGCAACATGGCTACATATATCTTACAAATCGACACTTCTACACCTATTTGTTCAGTTTCATTATCTATGGATGGGGTGGCTGTAACGAGTTGTGTTGCGGAGCAAGATAACATGCATGCAGCCAATTTGACTATGCTCATCGAAGCCTTATTTGAACAATCAACCATACAATTAGCAGATATTTCAGCGATCGCCATCTCGAAGGGACCAGGTTCTTATACCGGATTACGGATAGGTGTTTCCACAGCTAAAGGATTAGCCTACGCATTAAATAAGCCGATCATTGGGATAGATTCATTAAAAAATCTTGCCTCTGGTTTTTTGAGTGAAAAACGCATGGAAATGCCTAATAACAGTTTGCTTGTACCCATGATTGATGCCAGAAGGATGGAGGTGTATAGAGCGATTTACAACGTGAATCTCGATTTAGTGCTGGATACAGAAGCTGTCATTTTGGACGCGAACACTTTCGAAAGCCTACAAAAAGAGCATTTTATCGTGTTATTTGGCACGGGGGCCAATAAGTTAAAAGAATTGTATGCTAATCAAGATAACCTTGTCATCTATGAGCAATTTCCATCTCACGCTTCCTATATGAGCGAAGTCGCATACCAACTATTCCTTCAGAACAAATTTGACGATTTAGCCTACTTTGAGCCGTACTATTTAAAGGATTATATTCCGACTACTCCAAAAAAGATTTTTTAATCTATTCTTTCTTAAAGGTTTATAGTAATATGTGATGATTTTGTTTTGAATTCATCGGAAAGCCTTTATCTTTGCCGCTGTTTAGAATTGGTCTAAATAAAAATAAAATAGGTTAAGACCTTTTAAATTTGGTGTCAAAATGAGGAATTTGCGTATTTCTTTAATTTATCTTCTTAATTTTTTTGTCTGTATTGAAGTTGTGCATGCGCAGTCAAATGAATTGGTTCGCTCAAATTCTGGTCAAATAATCGGAACCGTAGTAGCGAATAATGATCAGCCCATAGTCGCTGCCAGTGTTCAACTTTTAGGTACAAGTCACCGAACGATTACCGATGAACAAGGAATTTTTAGATTTAATAATTTGGGAGAAGGCTTATACAGAATTAAGATTCTTTCCATAGAAATTGAACCCTTTGAACAGGAAATCGTCATTGATCATACTCTAAAAAGGATCAAGTTTAATGTCAAACCTGCAAGTAGCCAACAATTGGAAGAAGTATACATTGAACGGAAAACAATTAAGAAGGAAATTGAACTCAGTGGCTTTGCAGCGCATGTTATTGAAACCAAATCAGCCGCCTTGCGAAATGCCCAAACGAATGATTTATTGGATCGTTCAGTTGGGGTGCGTGTGCGTCAGCAGGGGGGACTTGGGGCAGCAGTAGATTATAATCTAAATGGAATGTCCGGTAATGCAGTTGGGATTTTTATAGATGGAATAGCTGCTTCTACATATGGTTCATCATTTAATTTGTCTACTATTCCCCCAGCTTTAATAGAACGGATTGAAGTGTACAAAGGCGTACTCCCTGCTCATTTGTCGGGTGATTTGTTGGGAGGAGCAATCAATGTGGTATTGAAAAAAGAGGCTAATAATCATGTGAGTGCATCCGTGTCATACGGTTCATTTAATACGTTTCAATCAAATTTCAATGCACACTTCCGCAAGAAAAGTGGATTTACCTTCCGTGCTTCCGGCTTTTATAGTTCATCGGATAATGACTATGAAATTTGGGGCCGTTTTGCTAGAAATACCCTGCCTGATGGCACCATGGAGGAGACTAAAGCTAAACGTTTTTTTGATGCATTTAAATCATATGGTGGTCGCATGGAATTTGGAGGAACTTCTTTGCCTTGGGCAGATGTATTCTTACTCGGATTGAATGCCAGCCACGCTTATAATGAGCTTCAACATGGTCTTTATATGACTCAACCCTACATGGGTAGATTCACCGAATCCGACGTCCAGGCACTTAGTTTGAATTATGAGAAAGACCAACTATTTAATACTCGTTTAAATTTTAAAATTAATGGGGTATACAGTTGGAGAGATCAATACGTCCAAGATACAGTTTCTTATAATTACAATTGGTCTGGTGAAACTATGATTGGCTTTCATGGTAAGCCACTTAAAACTGCCGCTGGAGCCCAACAGGGAGCACCCACCATGAATACCATCGGAAGAACGATTGGAACCTTGCGATCCGATTTGGCTTATACCTTAACGAAAAATCATCAAATCGGAATAAATTACGTGTATTATACCGTGGATCGAGAAGATTTTGACGCTTTGAGACCGATTGCGGAGCAAAAGTACAGAAGTACGAACGACTTATACAAACAAATCACTGCCTTGCGTTACGCGGCTGACTGGCTGGAAGGAAATTTACGCACCAATGTTTTTGGTAAATGGTACCATCAAGCTGTACAACGCAATGAACCTTATGTGAACACCATTAACGGACAATCTGTTTTTGCCATCCGGCAAACACACGCTGATAAACAAACTTGGGGATACGGTTTTGCACTTTCTTACACACCTCTTCCTAATCTGCATATTTTAAGTTCTGCTGAACGTGCAGTTCGCTTGCCGAATGAAAACGAATTGTTTGGCGGGGCGGATGAAAATATCGTTGCCAACCCATTATTGCGCCCAGAAATCAGTGATAATTTGAATTTGGGACTTCGTTATCAGTTTTATCCAAATGATTTACATCGCTTTTCATTTGGTGTAACTGGTTTTATTCGCGATACTAAAGATAAAATCGTTCGAAAAGCGGAGGATCGCCTGGTGAATGAAGCGGTGCAGACTATGCCATTTGAGAATTTAGGGCTCGCGCAATCGCTGGGCTTCGAGGGAGAGTTTACATACGATTACAATAGGAAACTTCAAGTACTCTTTAATTTTTCAAAGTTTAACGCATTATTTAAGCAAGAATTTGATCCTGTTTCTGGGTTGAAAATGGAAAGATATAATAAACAACTCCCAAATGAACCGTTTTTTACAGCAAATGCCAGTGTGCAGTATTCGATAAATCATGTGTTCCAGCATGGAGCTACACTTCAAATGCATTATGGGTTGGGTTATGTGGATTCCTATCAAACCATATGGATTAAAACCAAGAATACCACCACACCTCGTCAAATCGCCCAAGACCTTGGACTGACCTATCAATTTCCAAAATCAAAAATGGTTTGGAGCCTAGATGTTAAGAATCTATTCAACGAGGCCCTCTACGATAATTTCGCGGTGCAAAAGCCGGGTAGGGCTTTTTATTTCAAAGTTAGCTATTCATTAAATCATTTATCTAAATAATATACAATCATGAATTTTTCTAATTACAAAACGCTAGGGCTGTTGGCGGTTGCGGCAGCGACTTTTGTTGGGGGATGTAAAAAATCCGAGCAAGGTCCAGATACTCAAATTCCAACCGACTCTGATCGTTGGTTAACTGTTGCAGGTGCCTTGATGCAGACTGAATCTGGCGACGGAAATGGCGGAACGATGGTGTTTAGCGTGCATCCTTCACAAGCTAAAGATCCAAATCATGAAATCAATGTTTTTGATCAAGGTGAGCACGTGAAATCTAACCGAACAGCTCGACTTCAAGCCTCCAAAGACGGAAAATACTTGTATAACATCCAGTATACAGGAGCAGATGGGGGTGTTTTCAATAAGTATGAAGTACTTGGAGGAAAGAATTTCCTAGAAGTGGGTTCATCTATCAATACCGCGCCTTATGTGGGGACCTCGCCTCGTTGGACGAAAGTTAGTGAAAAATACGGTGTAGCGGTCAACGTAAAAGATATTGTAAATGTGTTTGAAGGAGATGGTGAACAAGCCGTATTTAAAGGTGTAAAAGGAACAGCTGTCATTTTGGTATTAGATTTGGAAAATCCAAGGATTGTAGGAACGACAGAATTTGAAGTGGCTTTAGATGCTGAAGAACAATTGCAAGGTTACCATATATTTCGTTTGGATGCACCAGTGCTAAATTCGACAGGAGATCGCTTATTAATAGGAACATGGATGCGTAAATATGTTCCGGGAACCACGAATGTAGACGCTACGGCATCTAGGCTTGGCACTAAAACCCTGATTGTTGATTTTCCAACCTTAAGTAATGCAAAACTCATTACTTCAGAACGTTCTACTGGGGATAACAGTGGCTACAGAAGCCCTATGTCTTACCTTGCTGAAGATGGAAGCATTTATCAAGCGACGCATCGTGAGTTAAGCGGTTCAGGAGGTTCTAAAATCATTAGAATTACACCTGCAATGAATTACGATGTAAATTATGAATTAAGCTTGGATGACTTGCTCGGTGTTCAGGATTCTTATATAGAAACATGGAAATATGTCGGTGATGGAATTGGATTTATCTTATACAACGTTGCTGGAAAAGGTGGCTATTTAGCGAAAGTGGATGTTAGAAATAAATCCATTACTAAAATTGACTTGCCTAATGAAGATTTGGCAGACTTTGGTCAATACCAAAGCATTTCTTTGCATGGTGATGAGGTGTATGTGGTTGTGACACCAATTAGTTTAGATGGAAATATTTACATTATAAATAGAAAAACTGGAGCAGTAAAAGTGGGAGCCAAATTGATAAATAAAACGGGTAATCGCTATATTGGGATATATTAAAGTATGATATATTAAAGTATAAAATATATTAATGTCTAAAGTTGCTTACTATTTGACTTTAGGATTTTAAAGAAATTGATAAACAAAAAAGGTTGTCTTTTGTGGACAACCTTTCTCTTTTCAATGAATTAGGTGATTCATTCCTTATTTTTTCTCTTTGGCATATGCTGCGTTTAGAGCATTAATGACTTCACTTGTAATTTCTTGTGCAGGGTCTGCATATAATACATAAGGATTTCCTGCACTATAAGTTAAAACGAATTTATATCCGTTTTCTTTAGCATGCTCTTTTAAGTATTCAGTAATCTTTTTGTATAATGCTTCGTTTTCAGTCGCTTCATCTTGTGCAAATGATGTGCTCGCATTTTGTTGGTAACGCCCTAATTCATCTTGTTTTCTTGCAAGACGCTCTTCAGTAGCTTGACGGTCAGCAGCACTCATGGTTTGAGCTTTTTGTTGATAATCTGCTACTTCTCGTTGAAATGCAATGCTTCTTGACTGTAAATCGTCTTGTGCTTTTTTTGCTTTTGCTTCTAATTTAATTTGAACGTCTTTGAATAATTCATATTTCGCAAACAAAGTGTCTGCATTTACATAAACGATTTGACCGTTCTCATTTGCATGAAGGATAGAATCATTAGCCGTGGTGCTAGTTGATTTCGCTCCTTGATTACAGGAAATGGTAGTTGTAGCCATCAAGGCAGCAAACCCAAAAGTAAAAATAGGTGCTAATGCTTTTTTCATTTTCTTAATAATCGAATTATAATTTTTTTGTACGCAACAAACCTACTATAAAAATCCCATATTCTTTTATAATCTTGCTTATTTTTTGTATATTTGTGTTACCTTACTTTATACAAAAATGAGCGAAGAAATTAAGAAAAGCACGGAGTATTCAGCAGATAATATCCAGGTACTTGAAGGTTTAGAAGCGGTTCGTAAACGCCCTTCCATGTATATTGGGGACACGGGAGTAAAAGGCTTGCACCATTTGGTGTATGAAGTGGTTGATAATTCCATTGACGAGGCTGTGGCAGGGTATTGCGATACCATTGTGGTTACGATTCGTAAGGATAATTCCATTTCTGTCGAAGATAATGGGCGGGGTATTCCAACAGGAATTAATAAGAAGGAAAACAAGTCTGCATTGGAACTTGTAATGACCGTTCTACACGCAGGGGGTAAATTCGATAAAGATACCTACAAGGTTTCTGGAGGATTGCACGGTGTGGGGGTATCCTGTGTGAATGCTTTGTCGACACTCTTGATTGCAGAAGTGCAACGCGATGGCAAATCGTTCATTCAAGAGTATGAGCGTGGTAAACCAAAGTACGATGTGAAGGTGGTTGGTGAAAGCGATAAAACGGGTACAAAGGTTACGTTTTTCCCAGATCCTGATATTTTTACTCAAACGGTCGTTTATAATTATGATACTTTAGCTTCGCGTTTACGTGAGTTAGCCTATCTTAATAAAAATATTCGCTTGACTCTAGTTGATGAGCGAGAATTAACCGATGATGGAACCTTTCAACAAGATGAGTTTTATTCTGAAGGAGGTCTGAGTGAGTTTGTGAAATACTTAGATGGAACTCGTCAACCTTTAATTCCACATCCAATCCATATTGAGGGATTAAAGCAAGGTATTCCAGTTGAGTTAGCGTTGCAATACAACGACACATATTCAGAAAATGTTCACTCCTATGTGAATAATATCAACACCATTGAAGGTGGAACACACGTGGCCGGTTTTAGACGTGGTTTAACCAGAACGTTGAAGAATTATGCTGATAAGTCAGGTTTACTTAAAAATTTAAAAGTTGAAATTACTGGCGATGACTTCAGAGAAGGTCTGACTGCGGTAATTTCAGTTAAAGTTGCAGAACCTCAATTTGAAGGACAAACCAAAACCAAACTCGGTAACACCGAAGTAATGGGTGCGGTGGATGTCGCTGTAGGGGAGATACTAAATGAGTATTTAGAGGAAAATCCGAAAGAGGCAAAGATTATCGTGCAGAAAGTTGTAGTTGCCGCGCAAGCGCGCGCAGCAGCAAGGAAAGCACGAGAAATGGTGCAGCGTAAGAATGTGATGGGTGGAAGTGGATTGCCAGGAAAACTTGCTGACTGTTCAAATAATGATCCTGCTAAATGCGAAATCTACTTAGTAGAGGGTGACTCAGCGGGTGGTACCGCAAAACAAGGAAGAGATCGTGAATTCCAAGCGATTTTACCATTAAGAGGTAAAATTCTAAATGTGGAAAAAGCGATGGAACATAAAATCTATGAAAATGATGAGATCAAGAACATTTTCACAGCATTGGGTGTAAGCATTGGGACAGAAGAAGATGCGAAGGCATTGAATCTTGAGAAACTTCGTTACCATCGTGTGATTATCATGACGGATGCTGACGTGGACGGTTCCCACATTACTACTTTGATTTTGACATTCTATTTCCGTTATATGAAGGAGCTGATAGAACGTGGTCACGTTTACATCGCGACGCCTCCATTGTATTTAGTGAAAAAGGGCAAAGATCAAATTTATGCTTGGAACGATGATCAACGCGATGCGGCTATTCAACAATTAAAAGGCGCTGGTCGTGAAGACAGCGTGCATGTTCAGCGCTACAAAGGTCTTGGAGAGATGAACGCTGAACAATTGTGGGATACGACCATGAATCCTGATACGCGTACACTTCGTCAAGTAACGATTGAAAATGCTGCGGAATGCGATCACGTATTTTCAATGTTAATGGGGGATGAAGTAGCGCCAAGACGTGAGTTCATCGAGCGCAATGCAAAATACGCTAAAATCGATACCTAAAATCTAAGTAGGTTCCAATTAAAAATAGATAGCATACGTTCTGAAAAGGGGCGTATGCTTTTTTATTTGAACTGCTTTGTGAATTTATATGACCTCTTGCTCAGGTTCTGGGACAGGCTGCGCAAAATGGGGTTGGCAGGTGTATGTTGGTTTAAGTAGATGTATAATAGATAGGTATTTTGAATAGGAAAAGAAAGGCGAATAAACACCAAACAAAAAAAGCCGGATATTCTAAGAATACCGGCATGTAATATTGTTAAGAGTTGATTGTCGTCTTAATCCGAACTTAACCCTAAGGGATTAAGCTAACTTGCTAACAAATCTAGTCAATTTTGACTTGTTGTTAGAAGCTTTATTTTTGTGGATAACGTTTTTCTTAGCCAAACGATCAATCATAGAGATGACACCTGGCAATAATTTTTTCGCCTCTTCTTGTGAAGTCGTTAATCTCAATTTCTTGATTGCGTTACGAGTAGTCTTTGCCTGATAGCGGTTTCTCAAACGCTTCGCAGCGTTTGCCCTGATTCTTTTGATCGCAGATTTATGATTTGCCATTATTTAAAGCTAAATTTTATTTTATTCTAATTTTCGGACTGCAAATATACGTTGGATATTTTAATATTCAAAACCAATTTATAATATTTTATTTTCCTTTGAATATCCTTAAGTTTGCGCCATGCAAAAATTATCTATGGATCAGCTAAATCGGCTGTCTGTCAATGAATTTAAACAAGTAGAGAAGAAACCGATCGTCATCGTGCTGGATAATGTCCGAAGTTTGCATAATGTAGGCTCTGTCTTTAGGACTGCAGACGGTTTCGCCGTAGAGAAAGTTGTATTAACTGGAATTACGGGCCAACCCCCTCACCGAGAAATCGAAAAAACTGCTTTGGGCGCGACCGAATCCATGATTTGGACCTATGAAAAAGAGGTTGAAAGTTCCATTCTGCAATTGAAAAAAGATGGTTACAAGATCGCAGCTGTGGAACAAGTGGCAGGCAGTGTGTCCTTAGATAAATTTCAGCCAGATCCCGAAGAAAAATATGCATTAATTTTTGGTAATGAGGTAAATGGTGTGAGTGAATCCGTTTTAAAACATGTAGACGTGTGTCTAGAAATTCCGCAATTTGGCACCAAACATTCCTTTAATATCTCCATTACTGTCGGAATATTATTATGGGATTTTTACTGTAAAATGCGATAAGTATAAATTTGCTTTTTCTTATCCGGTAAAAAGTGTAGATTTGCGATGCAAAAATCAATGTAATGAGTGTATTAGTCAATAAAGATTCAAAAGTAATCGTTCAAGGATTTACTGGAAATGAAGGGAGCTATCACGCTTCCCAGATGATAGAATATGGAACCAATGTCGTTGGAGGTGTAACACCTGGAAAAGGTGGACAGATGCACTTAGATCGTCCAGTTTTCAATACAGTTCAAGATGCTGTAGACCAAACCGGAGCTAATGTGTCTATTATTTTCGTTCCGCCTGCATTTGCTGCTGACGCAATTATGGAAGCCGCTGCTGCAGGAATCGAGGTGATCGTTTGTATTACCGAAGGAATTCCAACAAAAGACATGATTCAAGTTAAATCCTACTTGAGTGATAAAAATTCAAGATTAATTGGGCCAAACTGCCCAGGTATTATTACCGCAGAAGAAGCTAAAATTGGCATTATGCCAGGCTTCATTTTCCGTAAAGGAAAAGTGGGCGTCGTGTCTAAATCGGGTACCTTAACGTACGAAGCAGTTGACCAAACAGTGAAAGCTGGTTTAGGAATTACCACAGCGATCGGTATCGGTGGTGACCCAATCATTGGCACTACGACTAAAGAGGCTGTAGAATTGTTAATGAACGATCCAGAAACTGAAGGCATCATTATGATTGGTGAAATCGGTGGTGGCATGGAAGCTGAAGCTGCGCGTTGGATTAAAGAACACGGTACAAAACCAGTGGTAGGATTTATCGCAGGTCAAACAGCGCCTCCAGGTAGAAGAATGGGGCATGCGGGTGCTATCGTAGGTGGAGCAGATGATACTGCTGCCGCAAAAATGAAAATTATGCGTGAATGTGGAATTCGCGTGGTTGAATCACCAGCTGAAATCGGTGCAGCGATCGCTGAAGAATTAGCCAAGTAGTCATAGAAATATCAAATCTACTATAAGAAGGGCAATAGAATCATTTTCTATTGCCTTTTTTAGTAAATTGCCTCGATGAATCATTCATTGAAAGATATTAAAATCTCTGTCTTAGATTTAGCGACAGTAAATCAGGGCGGAAACGCCGCTGAGGCCATTCGAAATACAGTAAAAATTGCGCAGCATACTGAAGCATTAGGATACCACCGCTTTTGGCTGGCTGAGCACCATAATATGGAACACATTGCGAGCTCAGCGACGGCCGTTTTAATCGGTCACGTGGCTGCCGCTACGAAACACATGCGGGTCGGTTCAGGCGGAATCATGTTGCCAAATCATAGCCCATTAATGGTAGCAGAACAGTTTGGCACGCTCGAAACGCTATATCCTGGACGAATTGATTTAGGTTTGGGTCGAGCGCCGGGCACCGATCAAGTGACTGCTATGGCATTAAGGCGAGGAAATCTCCAGACATCTTACCAGTTTCCAGCTGATGTGAAAGAATTGCAACGCTTTTTCGGAAACACCGACCCCTTAGCGAAAGTAAGAGCTTTTCCTGGAGAAGGTCTTGATATTCCGATTTGGATTTTAGGTTCCAGTACCGATAGTGCATATTTAGCTGCGCAAATGGGTTTGCCGTATGCATTTGCAACGCATTTTGCCCCAAGACAATTTGAGTCCGCTTTGGAAATATATAGGCGGAATTTTGTGCCATCGGACCAACTAACTGCTCCCTATGTGATGGCCTGTGTAAATGTAATCGCAGCGGACCGCGAGGAAGAAGCCATGCATTTGTCTACGAGTTTATATCGATTGTTTTTGGGTATTTTGACAAATTCTCGAAGCGGGCTATTGCCTCCTGGACCCTTGCCAGAAATTTTTAATTCTCCAGAGGTTCAAGATGCCGTTCAATCCATGATTTCTTGTACATTTATAGGCTCAAAAGAGCAAGTAAAGGCATCTTTGGGTGGCTTTGTAGAAGAACATCAATTAAATGAAGTGATGGTCACTAGTCATATCTATGATTTAGAAGCAAAATTGCGCTCATTTACTTTGCTTAAGGAGGCATTTAATAACGAATAAGAAAAGAACGATTACATTTAACTTATCATATCATGATTGCAACATTTGGAGGAGGGTGCTTTTGGTGCACAGAGACCATATTTCAACGAATTAACGGAGTAAATCAAGTTTTGCCAGGATATATGGGGGGAACCAAAGAAAATCCCACCTATGAAGAAGTCTGTACTGGCCAAACAGGGCATGCAGAGGTCATTCAAATAGATTACGACCCAGCACAAGTTAGCTACGAATCCCTATTAGGAGTTTTTTTTAAAACCCATGACCCCACGAGTTTGAATCGACAAGGAGAAGATGTGGGTACTCAATATCGCTCTGCTGTATTTTTCCATGACGCAGCACAAGAAGAGGCCGCAAATCAATTTATTCAAGCACTAACTGCGGAAGGCGTGTACGAAAAACCAATCGTCACGGAAGTGACGCCGGCTTCCATTTTTTATGTAGCCGAGGACTATCACAAGGATTATTTTAATAGGAATCCTCAAAATCCTTATTGCGCAGCTGTTATCGCTCCTAAACTTTCGAAATTTTTAGCGAGCTATACGGCCCATTAACATTCTGGTAGGCTTAGTGGGATATTGACTGCTAAGCCACCATCCGCTGTTTCTTTATACTTCACATTCATATCTTGAGCGGTGTCCCACATCGTTTTTACTACTGCGTCCAAACTTACTTTTGCTTTATCTGGATTGGTTTGCAACGCCAATTGTGCAGCCGTAATCGCTTTAATGGCTCCCATGGTATTGCGTTCTATACATGGAATTTGAACCAATCCTCCGATCGGGTCACAGGTCAATCCCAAATGGTGTTCCATGGCGATTTCTGCCGCCATCAAAACCTGTCGTTGGGATCCGCCTAAACATTCCGTCAACCCGCCCGCTGCCATGGCTGAAGACACACCGATCTCAGCCTGACAACCTCCCATCGCTGCTGAAATGGTCGCACCTTTCTTGAAAATACTCCCAATTTCCGCCGCTGTAGCCACAAATTGCACGATATTATCTTCTATTTCGCCCCCTTTGAATGTTATATAAAATTGGAGAACCGCTGGAATTACACCTGCCGCTCCGTTTGTAGGCGCAGTTACCACGCGGCCGAAAGCAGCATTTTCTTCATTTACCGCTAACGCAAAACAACTCACCCAATCCAAAATATATTCAAAAGAAGAACCTCCTTCACGAATTCGCTCCAACCATTCCTCATAATTAGAGTACGATTTGCCTGCCAATAATTTTTTATTTAGCGCATAGGCTCTTCGCTGCACATTTAATCCACCCGGTAAAATACCTGATGTATGACATCCCCGGTAGATACAGGATTTCATAGTGTTCACAATGTGCATGATGCCATCCCTCGTATCCTTTTCACTTCTCCAGGAATGTTCGTTTTCCATCACCAGTTCTGAAATTTTCAAACCAGTACGCATGCAACCGATTAATAAATCATTCGCATTTTCTATAGGGAAGGGTAAATCCACCGACTTTTTTTCTGAAGCAGATTCGCCTTCTTTCACCACAAAACCTCCACCTACCGAGTAATAGGTTTCACTGATCGCTTTTCCGCTCGATAAAAATGCTTGAAAAGTGACTGAATTTGGGTGGCCAGGCAAACTTTCATTCATTAAGAAAATAAGATCTTCTGCATAAGAGAAAGAAATCAGCTGTTGATTTGATAGATTTAATTGTTTTTCCGTTTTAATGGAGTTGAATTTTGGCATCACTTGCTCCACATCCATGGTCACAGGGTCGTCTCCACTTAAACCCAATAAGATCGCTACATCGGTACCGTGCCCGACTCCTGTTTTTGCCAGGGAACCGTACAATAATATTTTGACCTGAACCACTTCGTTTAGTACACCTTGTTCGATTAAAGATGCTGTAAAACGTTGCGCAGCCCTCCAAGGACCCAAAGTGTGCGAACTGGACGGGCCAATGCCAATCTTAAATATATCAAATACAGAAATTTGTTCTCTTAACATCACAAATAGTTTTATGCGGAAATGGTTTCCTTCCTTACAAATATAAGCCAAATATCACGCATTAAAAATTGATTACATGACTATTCGAGATTGTTTCGTAATTTTACCGATGGAATGATTTTGAATCAGGAAGATGGAAAAAATGAGTAAAAATATATTGTTAAGCCTAATCGTTTGGATAGGTCTTTGTGGTAGCCAAATGTTGTTTGCGCAAGCCATTGAAAATCATTCACATCCTAAACGGGAATTACGGGGAGTTTGGATTGCAACTGTCGCGAATATCGATTGGCCATCAAGAGCTGGTTTGTCGGTTGCGAAGCAAAAAGAAGAATTAATCGCTATTCTTGATAACCATCAACGTGCAGGGATGAATGCGATTTATTTGCAGATTCGTCCTTCCGCAGATGCATTTTATGGGAAAGGCCAGGAGCCGTGGAGTCGGTTTTTAATGGGTAAACAGGGCCAAGCGCCTCAGCCTTTTTATGATCCATTGGAATTTGCGATCGAAGAGTCGCACAAACGAGGCATGGAATTGCATCCCTGGTTTAATCCTTACCGTGCTACATTTGATTTGGTTCAAGCGAATGTGAGTGCAGATCATATTACCAGAAAAAAGCCGGAATGGTTCTTTAGTTATGGGGGAAAAAAATGGTTCAATCCGGGCATTCCTGAAGTGAGGGCATACATCATTGACATCATTATGGAGGTAGTGAAAAATTATGACATCGATGGGGTGCATTTTGATGATTATTTTTATCCATATCCAGATGGTAATAAGCCGATTCCTGATGCGGCAACATTTAAGAAATATGGGGAAGGGTTTTCTCAGGTAGCAGATTGGAGAAGAAATAATGTAAATGAATTGGTGAGGGAATTGTCCGAGAAGATTCGTGCAGAAAAAAGACATGTGCGTTTTGGAATCAGTCCATTTGGTATTTGGGATAACCAACAACATCATCCGCAAGGCTCTGAGAGCAATGGGTTTAGTGGCTACCGTCAACTGTATGCTGATGCGTTAAAGTGGACCCAAGAAGGTTGGGTAGATTATGTGACGCCCCAACTGTATTTTCCTTTTTATTATCGAGCGGCGCCTTATGAAAAATTAGTGGATTGGTGGAGCATGAATGCAAACGGTAGGCATTTGTACATTGGGCATGCTTCATATAGGGCAAATAATAACAGCGAAGGTTGGAAAAACAGGAGTCAAATTCCGGATCAAATACGCTATTTGAGAAAGACACCAGAAAGCAATGGGAGCGTGTTTTATAGTTCTAAATCCATTGTCCAAAACTTGGCCGGTATTCGCGATTCCTTGCAATATGATTTATATAAGTTTAAGTCATTACCACCAAACATGCCTTGGCTGGATAGCATTCCTCCTAATTCTCCAAAATGGGTGGCTGCACAAGCAATTCAAGAGGGAAAAGGAATGTTCTTAGAGTGGGAAGAGCCTCTATTGGCTGGAGATGGTGAACCGGTATATGGTTATGTGATTTATCGCTTTAATAAAGGGGAGGAGATTAATTTAGAGGATCCAAAGAATATCTTACACATTTCATATGCTGCGAAGCAACGTAGTTATACCGACTCACAAACCCGACCTGATGGAGCTTATGTGTATGTCGTGACTGCCATTGATCGAATTAAGAACGAAAGTAAGCCTTCTGATTATCTGGCTATCGTGGTCAAGGACCAAATAGAAATGCAGCGTTTGGCTCGAAATTTGACCGATTCAAATCAAAAATCAGGTATTAAATAAGGTATTGATATTCGTTTACAAGTTAATTCATTTATTATGAAAGCATTTAAAAAGATTTTATTAGTGGTGTTGTTTTTTGGGTCTGGAATGATGATTTCCAACGCTCAAGGAATTTTCCAATTTGGATTAAAGGGAGCGCTAAATTTTTCCCAATTGAGATCCGATGATAATCGTTGGTTGTCTTCTGAAAACAAAACAGGATATCAAGCGGGCGTTTGGGCTCGATTTGGTGGACTTATTCATGTTCAGCCAGAAGTTTATTTTACTGGCAAATCTTCTGAAGCTAAATTTGATTTTAATAATGGTGATGTAAAGGCAGATGTCAATTTTACCTCTGTGGATGTGCCTTTATTATTAGGGTCGCGCGTAGGATTGGGACCAGTTGGAGTACGGTTTCAAGCAGGACCGCTATTCTCTTTTGTAGTAGATAAAAATGTAGGAGACGCATTGTCCCAAGTAATCGACACCGATGCGTATAAGAACTCTGCGGTGGCACTCGTTGGAGGGGTAGGTTTGGATATCGGTAAACTTAGGGCAGATGTTCGCTACGAGCATGGCATGAATAGTTTGTCAAAAGACAATGCACCAGAGCAAAAGTTTAAAGGCTGGTCTGTCGGATTAGGGCTGCGATTGTTCTAACCACCCAGGTAAGCTAAAATTCTATTTAAAAAGTTGTAGGGATGGGAGTTAAACCCATGTCTACAACTTAGAATTATTCTAAATTGATTATTTTTCAAGTTTGTTTTTAACTATATAGAATCAATTGGTAGATTTGCTTACCAAAATTAAAGTAAATCATCAACGTAGATTAATCTGTATAGATAATGAGCAAAGGAATTAATCTGTTTTCTTCTACGATAGGGAAGAAACTGATCATGAGTCTGACCGGTCTATTTTTGTGCATGTTCTTAATCGTGCATTTAGTCGGTAACCTCCAATTGTTTTATAATGATGGTGGCAAAGCATTCAACGAGTATGCTTACACCATGACCCATTTTGCACCCATTAAAATCGTTTCTTACTTGCTGTATGTGTCGATTGTCGTGCATGCGGTTTATGCACTTGTGTTAACGATCGTGAATAAGAAAGCAAGACCGGTAGGTTACGCTTCTTATGATGGCGCATCGAATAGCACATGGAACTCAAGAAATATGGGTTTATTAGGAACTATTTTACTTGTCTTTATCGCGACTCACATGTACCATTTCTGGTATAAGTTTCACAAAGACCAAGTTCCTTACGTTGAATATACCACTGATTTGAACACGCTTCAAAGCACTTCAAAAGAATTAACCGCTGCAGAGTTTACAGATTTTGTAACTTATGTAGAAAATGGTGTTGAAGTGACGAAAGCAAGAGATTTGTATAAACAAGTTGCCTTTACTTTCCAAGAATGGTATTGGGTGGTCTTGTATGTTGTTGCAATGGCTGCGATGGGATTCCATTTAATACATGGGTTTAAGAGTGCGTTCCAAACCTTGGGATTCTCGCATAAAAAATATGCGCCTATCGTTAAATTTATTGGAGTTTGGGTGTTTGGAGTGCTGATTCCAGCAGGATTCGCAGCGATGCCATTGTATTTCTATTTCACGAAGTAAAAAGTATTGGATATGTTAGATTCGAAAGTACCTGAGGGTCCATTGGCCGAAAAATGGTCGAAGCATAAATTTAACCTTAAATTGGTCAACCCAGCCAATAAGAGAAAATATACCATTATTGTTGTTGGGACTGGTTTAGCAGGAGCATCTGCGGCTGCTTCTTTAGCGGAGTTGGGGTATAATGTAAAAGCATTTTGCTACCAAGATAGTCCTCGTAGAGCGCACTCAATCGCGGCTCAAGGAGGGATCAATGCGGCGAAGAATTACCAAAATGATGGAGATAGTATTTACCGTCTTTTTTATGATACTATTAAAGGGGGGGATTACCGTGCGCGTGAAGCAAACGTGTATCGCTTAGCTGAAGTATCGGTCAATATTATTGACCAATGTGTGGCACAGGGTGTTCCTTTTGCTCGTGAATACGGAGGATTGTTAGATAATCGTTCATTTGGTGGAGCGCAAGTTTCACGAACATTTTATGCGCGTGGGCAAACTGGACAACAACTTTTGTTAGGTGCTTATTCAGCATTAAACCGTCAAATTAACACCGGGAAGGTAGAAATGTTCAATCGCCATGAAATGTTAGATGTCGTGACGATTGACGGGCATGCGAAAGGTATTATTACCAGAGACATGGTTACCGGTGCGATTGAATCGCATGCAGGTCATGCTGTCTTGTTGTGTACAGGTGGTTACGGAAACGTTTTCTTCCTTTCAACGAATGCGATGGGATGTAATGTAACCGCAGCTTGGAGAGCCCATAAACGCGGAGCATTTTTTGGAAACCCATGTTATACGCAAATTCACCCTACTTGTATTCCAGTTACAGGTGACCACCAATCAAAATTAACCTTAATGTCTGAATCATTAAGAAATGATGGTCGTGTTTGGGTACCAAAAACTGTTGAATTAGCTCAAAAATTACGCAAAGGTGAAATCAAGGTCTCGGATATAAAAGAAGAAGATCGTGATTATTACTTGGAGCGTAAATATCCATCTTTCGGAAACTTGGTGCCTCGTGATGTGGCTTCCAGAAACGCGAAAGAAGTGGTGGACGAAGGACGTGGTGTAGGTGCATCTGGAGTAGCTGTTTACTTGGATTTTGAAGATGCCATTAATCGTTTAGGAGAAGATGCAGTGCGTGCAAAATATGGGAATTTGTTTGATATGTATTATCAAATCACAGATGAAAACCCTTATAAGCAGCCTATGCGTATTTACCCTGCTGTTCACTATACTATGGGCGGACTTTGGGTAGACTATAATTTAATGACGACTGTTCCAGGCTTGTATGCTTTAGGTGAGTGTAATTTCTCTGACCACGGCGCGAATCGTTTAGGAGCATCCGCATTGATGCAAGGATTGGCGGACGGTTATTTTGTGATTCCGTACACTGTCGGAGATTACTTAGCTGGTTTAGGTTTTGCTCAAGTAGATAAAAACCATCCTAATTTTGAGATTACTCGTAAAGAAGTAGAAGGTCGAGTTCAACGTTTATTATCACTAAAAGGAAATAAAACGGTGGACGATATTCATAAGAAGTTAGGGCATATCATGTGGGAGTATTGCGGAATGGCAAGATCTGCAGAAGGTTTGCGCAAAGCAAAAGGCCTAATTCAAGAATTACGAGAAGAGTTTTGGAGAGATGTGAAAGTCTTAGGTGAGAACGAGGAAATGAATCAGTCATTAGAAAAGGCTGGGCGCGTAGCGGATTTCCTTGAACTGGGTGAATTAATGGTCGATGACGCATTAAATCGTGAAGAATCTTGTGGAGGTCACTTCCGTGTAGAAAGTCAAACTGAAGAAGGGGAAGCAAAACGAGATGACGAACGCTTTACGTATGTTGCTGCATGGGAATACAAAGGAGATAATCAGCCAGAAGTATTGCACAAAGAGGAACTCGTATTCGAAAATGTGAAGTTGACTCAACGCAGCTATAAATAAGGGATATTCAGGTTAAAATCATAACAAAATGAGCGGTAACATGAATTTGACGTTGAAAGTTTGGCGTCAGAAAAACACAAATACAAAAGGTAAGTTTTATACTTACGAAGCGAAAAATATTTCTCAAGATATGTCATTCTTGGAAATGTTAGATGTGGTAAATGAAGAATTGGTTCGTAAAAACGAAGACCCTATTCACTTTGACCACGATTGTAGAGAAGGCATTTGCGGAATGTGTTCACTACATATTAACGGACGTCCACATGGTCCTAAAGAAGGAACTACGACTTGTCAGTTACATATGCGCAGTTTTCATGATGGACAAACGATCGTCATCGAGCCATGGAGAGCTGCAGCGTTTCCGGTTATTAAGGATTTAGCGGTGGATCGTACAGCGTTTGATCGCATTCAGCAAGCGGGTGGATACGTAAATGTAAACACAGGTGGCGTACCAGATGCGAATAGTATTCCAATTCCTAAAGTTGTGGCGGATGAAGCATTTGAGTCTGCGACTTGTATTGGATGTGGAGCGTGTGTGGCAGCTTGTAAAAACGCATCGGCTATGTTGTTTGTGTCTGCAAAGGTATCTCAATTTGCTTTGTTACCACAAGGTCAAACGGAGCGTTACGCGCGTGCTCAAGCCATGGTAGCTCAAATGGAGGAAGAAGGTTTCGGAAGTTGTACAAATACCGGCGCATGCGAAGCAGAGTGTCCAGTTGGAATTAAATTAACAAATATTGCGCGCTTAAATCGCGAGTTTTTAGGTGCCAAAATATTTCATCAACAAGATCCGCACTAAGCGGTAAGCGAACCGGCCATGAAAAAATTATCTGTTTATTTGTTAGTCGTTTTAATGGGCATTTTTTCATGGCCATTTCAAAGTTTTGCTCAATCCGATTACGATCGGAACGTGTTGAAACTTCAATTAACTCCTTTGATCTTTAATAGCTATGGAGTTCAATTTGAAAAAATGGTGAATGAACGTATTTCAATTGCAGTAAGCAGCAGTTACATGCCCTCTTTTTCAAATTTTCTAAAAAATCAGGTTGAAACTTATTATGATGATCCCCAATCATTAGATGATTTACAATCTTTGGATTTTAAACGTTTCAGTTTTACTCCAGAAGTTCGCTTTTATCTTGGCAAAAAAGAGGGGCCGAGAGGTTTCTATATTGCGCCTTATTTGAATTATTCATCTTATCAGCTAAGCTTGGATAATTTTACGGTGACGTTAGATAGCGAAGGTGTTCCTGAGGAATATCAGGGTGAGTTTTCAAGGAATTTCAATCTAAATGGTGCGATTAAAGGTGTTTCTGGAGGGGTGCTATTTGGTACACAATTTAAATTAGGTAAATCTGCTTATTTAGATTGGTGGATCTTGGGGGCTTCTTACGGGGGGTCAAATGGGGATTTAGAGGTGATTTCCAGCCAACCACTTTCTCAAGAATGGCAAGATGCTGTGCGTGATCGTGTCAATGAAATTGATATCCCATTTGTGGAGATCAATACTACGGTTTCTGCAAACGGTGCAACTTCTACTTTAAGTGGTCCGTGGGCCAATGTTCGCACCGGCCTATCTCTTGGTTTCAAATTTTAGGTCATTTAATTGGCATTTTGTATATTGCAAAGGCTAATTAATTAAAATTGAATACTGTACTTAAAACAAGTGTATTATTAATTATTTTGACTGTCAGTTTTTTCTTAACTGCAGTCACTGTTCGTTTAACGTTTGATCAAAATGAAATTCTGATTAAACAGGCAACATTGTTAGAAACGAACCTCCAAAAAAAGGAACAAATCATTCATCAGTTTGTTTCCGATTCGACCAATATGGCAAAGTTGTGGTCAATAGATCATCAACAACGGGCGCACGCTGAAGAATTAATCGTTTACTTAACCGACCAAAATAACATCTTAGTTTATACATTCGAAGATGATAATTTGCGGTTTTGGTCATCGGAGCGCTTTATTCCAAACGTTCCAAAAGGACTAACCCAATCCTTTCAAGTCGTGCACATTAATAACGGGTGGTATCATTCCGTTATTCATAAAGACTACAACTATACAGCGGTCTTTTACATTCCTATTAAGAATGATTATGCTCGAACGAACGAATTTTTAGTCAACCTATTTTCTCCGGATATCATCAAGTCCAATTATCTGGAAATTGCGAATTACGATGATAGGAATGTGTATAATGTGCGGAATTCAGATGGTCAATTTTTATTTTCCGTCAAATTAAACCCCATTTTACAACAACAATTCTATTCTAAATTTGAGTTTACTCTTTGGGTTTTAGGGTTTATATTTTTATTAATATTAGCGACAATTTATTGTAGAACCCTTTCAAATAATGGTTACCCTTGGTGGTCTATTTTGCTGTTTGGTTTATTTTTGTTTGGACTTCGTTGGCTGGAATTGTATTATAATTGGTTCGCACAAAATTTTCAAGTAGACGTCTTCAATCCGCGCTATTATGCATCCAGTAATTTTTTCCCAAACTTCGGTGCATTTATTATAAATGTTTTACTGTTCACTTGGTTTTTAGTTTTTATTTATCTCACGCGTAAGAATCTTTATTTGCCTACCAGTAAATACCCTTACGTGCAGGCCACTTTATATTTGATGACTATCACGGTTTGCTTTTACTTGTCGGCTGATTTTTTAAGCGATGTGTTTAAAAGCTTAGTGAAAAATTCAAGCATAAATTTTGATGTGACGGACATGCTTAATTTAGACTTGTATAGTTGGATTGGCATTTTTGCACTTTGCCTTGGCATGCTTGGGTTGTTGTTTTTTATAATCACCACAGCTTATTTATCTAAGGATCTTACATTGCCAAAGAAGAAATATTTCGTGCTGCAAATTAACTTTGCCGTCGTATTATTTGGCTTTTTGTTTTTCATGGGCCAACTTAGCATTCATTTTGTACTTTATGCAGCATTGGTCTTTTTAATCTTTTGGTTTGTACGATCTGGCATGCGTTTTACGTTGGCTATTGGCCTATGGGTGTTATTATTAGTGGCTACTATTGTTTCACAACATCAAACCGAATTTCAAAGGCAAAAGCGGGAAGATGCGCAGAAATTAGCCATTCTAAAACTTGAAGATGTCGATGATGCAAATGCTTTATCTTTATTTTTAGATATGGAGCAAGAATTAATAAAAGATCCATCAGTCTTACATTACTTTAAATTTTACGAGAAGGAAGCCAAGGAATCTTTAACAGAATATTTAAAAACCATTTATTTTAGTGGTTATTTGTCATCATACGATTTCAGTATCGATATGTTTGATAATCAAATGCAGCCTATCGGAAGTAGTATTGGGTCAAATTTGGAAGTTTACCGAGATAAAGTTATTTCTGGTGCCATAAAAGTGTCCGAGAACTTTTATAGAACCACGAGTGGCATTGGGAACTATCAATATTTTGCCTTGTTTCCATTTATGAATGATGGAGATTTGGAAGGCATTTTATTAATTACTCTTGAATACCGATCATTTAGCCAATATTTATCTTATCCCGGCGTTTTGGGAGACCATAAAATAAATCAATCACAATCGGATTTAATTTCTGGATATTCATTTGCATATTACCGGGGAGGAGCATTAATTAATCAATACGGTAATTATATCTATCCCGTTGTCGACTCAATGTACTCTCCTTTGGGCATTCGTGAATTTAAAAAATTTGGAAGTGATCAGGGTTTTTCACACATTGCTTATAAGCCAAATCAGCGGACTACTATAGTGTTGAGTAAACCTCAGTATGGATTGTGGATTCAATTTGTCTCGCTTTCTTTTTTCTTTTTGATATTCCTTTTCTTTTTCGTGTTTGTTTCTCAATTATTATGGATCACATCTGAACTAAATAAAAGCAATTTTAATATTCGAAACTTCTTATGGAATTTTTCTATTTGGTCAAATAACACTTTATATAGTACACGAATCCAAATGTTTATAGTGGCCGCAGTAATCTTCACATTAATTATTAGCGGGATTATCACGTTTACGAGTTTAAGTACTCAATATTCTAAACAGCAGGAGGAAGCGATTTCTAAAAGTGCTTGGGAAATTGCAAAAGGGTTGGAATCACAAATTATCAAACAAGGTGTCGATATTAGTCAAGAAGATAAAGAAAGGTTTCGATCAATCGCCGAATCCAATGCTTTAGACTTAAATCTATACAACACCGACGGTCGTTTGATCTTTACCACTCAACCAAGGATTTATGACTTAAAACTTAAATCAGAATATATTCATCCAAGAGCATTGGATCATTTGGGGTATTATTCTCGCTCCCAATATATTCAGAAAGAGCAAATTGGTAATTTAAAATATATTACGGCCTACTCGAGCATTAATGACGAATCTTATGAGCCTATTGCCTTCGTCAGTATACCAAATTATCGAAGCACGATTGATTTTGGTAAAAGTATGGGTAGTTTATTGAATACCTTGATCAATATTTATGCATTGGTTATTTTGGTGTTAGGAGTATTTACAGTTATTGTGGCCAATCGAGTGACTGCCCCGCTTCAATTAGTACAAAGAAGCTTAGCTCGAACAAAAATTGGCAAACAAAATGAACCTATTTTTTGGCGTAGAAATGATGAAATCGGAAGTTTGATTCGGGAATATAATTTAATGATTGCTGAATTGGAGCAGAGCGCTCAAAAAATTATGGAATCTGAGCGGGAGTCGGCATGGAGAGAAATGGCACAACAAATCGCGCACGAAATTAAAAATCCATTAACTCCGCTGAAGCTGGGGATCCAACAATTAGAACGTTCTTGGAACGATCAAGACCCTGAGTTTGATCAGCGTTTTAAACGATTTAAAGAGTCTTTTGTAGAACAAATAGACAGTTTATCACACATCGCTAAAGAGTTTTCTGACTTTGCAAAAATGCCTGACACGCGTATTCAAAGTTTGGATTTGATTGAGGTCATTAAACATGCGGTTAACGTGTTTGATAGTTATGGCAATGTGCAAATTACCTTTCAAATGAATTTCGATGAAACCCAACATGTGTTAGTTGAAGGGGATAAGGATCAATTATTACGCATGTTTAATAATTTACTTAAGAACTCGATCGAGGCCGTTCCAAAAAAGAGAAAATGTCTAATTGAGATATCTATTTCAATATTAGAAAAACATGCATTTATAGAAGTTAAAGATAATGGGGATGGTATTTCATACGAGATGAGGAAGAAATTATTCCAACCAAACTTTACAACTAAAAGTTCTGGTACAGGTCTTGGGTTGGCTTTTGTGAAACGAGTCGTCGAGGGCATGAATGGTCAAATCACTTACCAAACTACACTTGGAATGGGCACTTCCTTTTTTATTCGTATTCCCATTACTGAATAATTAAACCGATAGGTCGGCATCAAGTTTCATACATCAAGCTTGTAGTTTCATAAAGTCTTATTTTAAGACCATACTACCTCTACCTAATGTCGCGTTGTCTGTGTAAAGCACGATGGTATAAGTGCCCTTTTTAAATCCCTGAGGATCGATCCAGTCCATTGTGTACGTTTCCCCTTGGTTGGTGAAGTTAATGGATTGTTTGTCGGTAAATTGCATTGGATTACCATTCAATTCAAAAGACTGATTTTCCAGTGTTTTTAAATTACCATTTGGATCAATTACCCGCATGTAGATATCAATGTTTCCTGTTTTCACAAGGATATTATCTGCCAATTGATACGTAATCCTGATGCGATCAACCCTTCTCGCTTTATCTTCTACACTTTCCTTATCTCCTTTCAAATCTCGAATGCCCATGATGGAAATATTTGAAAGTTTTAATATGGCGGCCGATTGTATTTGGTCATTTAAGCCCTTATTGACTTTTTCTAAGGCATTTAATTCTTCATTTTTCGAACTCACCCTAAGTTGTAATTCTTGGTTTTCTGCTAACAAGGCTAAATTCCGTTCATTTAACTTTGTAAGTTCATCTTTATAATGAATAATATCCGTCCTAAGTTGGTTAATTTCTTCTTGAGCTTGATTGAGCTCTGCACGGGTTAGGTTTTGCTGATTTAAACGTTCCCTAAGGCTGGCAATTAACACTCTTACCGAATCTTCCGAAGCCTGTAACTCTGTTCTTAAACCTTTATTTTCAGAGGTTAATCGATTTAATTCTGCCTCAATGCGATCAATTTCATCCTGCATATAGGCCATCTCCGTACTCAATCCATATGAGTATTCTTCAGAGGATTGAAACTTAATATAAAAATAGATGTTGGTGGCTAACAAGGCCGCAATAGCAATTATGAAAAAATAGATTTTCGTGGTATCTCTCTTTTGGGGCGCAGCAAATTTATTTTCAACTAAATTTACTTTTGCGCTTGGATAAGTTTCCTCATCCACTTTTTGCATGAAAACAATTTTTTCTTCTTTGTTATTACGTTGTTGCATTATCGCTTAATATTCGTGTATCAGCACTTAATTCTATTTAAATAGATATGAGTTTTTATTCACTAACTGATATAAGTATCAAAAACTGTTCCAAGATTACTCAAAATAATTCAACGGAGTGTATCCGCCGGCTTTCAAGTATTCTTCTTTTTTCATTAAGTTTAAGTCACTTAAAATCATGTCGTTAACTAAGTCTTTTAAATCGTATTTAGGTTCCCAGCCAAGCTTGGATTTTGCTTTCGAAGCATCTCCAATTAGCAAATCAACTTCTGTGGGTCTAAAATAATTTGAATCTACTTTAACGACTGTATGTCCTAAGTGTAAATGGGTATCATCTAATCCCAAGGATGCCAGCTTTTCCTTGTCCACATCGACGATCACTCCTTTTTCACGTTCATCCTTTCCACTAAACTCTATTTCTACCCCAATTTCATCAAATGCCATCCGAACAAAATCTCTAACGGTCGTCGTAATTCCCGTAGCGATTACAAAATCTTCTGGTGTCTCTTGTTGAAGCATCAACCACATGGCTTCTACATAATCCTTCGCGTGTCCCCAATCGCGTTGAGCAGATAGATTACCCAAAAACACTTCTTTTTGTAACCCCAAAGCTATTCGTGCCGCTGCCCTGGTGATTTTTCTTGTGACAAATGTTTCTCCTCGTACCGGACTTTCATGGTTAAATAATATTCCATTGCACGCAAAAATATTGTACGCTTCCCTATAATTTACCGTAATCCAATACGCATATAATTTTGCAGCCGCATAGGGACTTCTTGGATAAAATGGAGTACTTTCGTTTTGTGGAACAGCCTGAACCAATCCATATAGTTCCGAAGTAGCGGCCTGGTAAAACTTTGTTTTTTGCTGTAAACCCAATAAGCGAATCGCTTCTAAAATTCTCAAGCATCCTATTCCGTCTGCATTTGCGGTGTATTCTGGGGTGTCAAAGCTTACTTTTACATGGCTTTGCGCAGCGAGATTATAAATCTCGTCCGGTTGGGTTTCTTGGATAACCCGGATAAGATTCGTGGAATCCGTCAAATCTCCATAATGCAGTTGAAAATTACGATTTGGAATGTGTGGATCTTGGTATAAATGATCGATGCGGTCCGTATTAAATAAAGAACTTCTTCTTTTTAACCCATGAACCATATAGCCTTTTTTTAATAAAAATTCAGCTAAATAGGCGCCATCTTGCCCTGTAATTCCAGTAATTAAGGCAGTTTTATTATTCGATTTAATCATTTTTCTTTTAATACGGATTTTATTAAATACTGACCATAGCCGCTTTTTAATAATGGCTGCGCAATGCTTCTCAATTGTTCCCGGTTGATGTAATTCATGCGGTACGCAACTTCCTCAATGCATCCGATCTTTAAGCCTTGGCGTTCCTCGATCACTTGTACAAATTGGCCAGCTTGCATCAGGGAAGTGAAGGTGCCTGTGTCTAACCAAGCCATGCCTCTGCTAAAAACTTGTACTTTTAAGCGGTTTTTAGCCAAATACGCTTTATTTACGTCAGTAATTTCATATTCTCCTCGAGCGGACGGACTTAAATTTTTAGCGATTTGAACCACTTCATTATCGTAAAAATAGAGGCCGGGTACGGCGTAATTGGATTGGGGATTTGAAGGTTTCTCTTCAATAGAAACGGCTTCAAATTCATCGTTAAAAGACACGACTCCATAGCGTTCAGGGTCACTTACTGGGTAGGCAAAAATCCATCCGCCAGTAGGGCTCGTACATTCTTGAAGAAGTTTGGAAAGACCATCGCCGTAAAAAATGTTGTCCCCTAATATCAACGCCACTTGGTCATCTCCAATGAAGGATTCACCGATCACGAAAGCTTGAGCTAAGCCATTTGGCTCTTTTTGCTCTGCATAAGAAAACGAACAACCTAATTGGCTGCCATCCCCTAATAAACGTTTAAATCCAGGTAAATCTTGTGGCGTGGAGATGATCAGAATTTCTCGGATACCCGCTAACATCAATGTAGAAAGCGGATAATAGATCATTGGCTTGTCATATACGGGCATTAATTGTTTGCTAATCGCAATGGTTAATGGGTATAAGCGCGTGCCTGAGCCTCCTGCCAATATGATACCTTTCATGGTCTCGATTTAATTAGAATGACTAATAAAATTAATTATAATTTTTTAAAATGGAAAATCAATTTGCCATTGCCATTCGTAAGTGGAACGTTCATCACCATTCTAAGGTCCTTATCATCTGCATATGCTAAATCTAAATGATAAGCTGTGAGCACATGTTTTGGATGATCCCCAGGGTATATTTTTTTAATTTGAAATTGGTTCGCACCAGTGGTTCGATCTTTACTAATGGACCATTGGATGTTTCTTATTGCACCAGGTGCACAAAGTCGACCTGCTGACGTAAATTGAATACTGCCCATCCCATTTCCAGGAAGGTTCCAAACACTTTCTAAAAAACACTCCGGCGGAGCCTCTTCAAATAAAGATTTCACTGTATATTCGGTCGCAAAGTCTGCTTTTTCAATGCGCATTAATGCCCATTCCCCTTTGAGTCCATTTTTCCAAGCGAGCGCACTCGGCCCCCCGTCATTTGCGGATTGAATAGAAGAACAGTTCGTAAGCGTACATATTGTAATTAGCAGCATCAAGCAGTGCTTAATCTGACCTTGAATATTCGTTGCTTTCACTGAAATACTTTTTAAATTATACATTCTAATTGTACATTTGTACGGTAAAGATAGAGATTTGAACGGGATACCGCCAATTTTATGGAAGAAAATCTAAAGCAAGATTCAAAAACAGTTCGCTATGCTAAAACCGTGTTGAAACTTGTTGTAACACTGGGTGCATTGTATTGGGTGTCTACGAAAGTGGACTTTTCTCAAGTTAAACTAGCATTGCTTCAATCCAATCCACTTTTCTTATTTATAGCATTCATTATGTATGCCATTTCCCAAGTCATCGCGTCCTCACGACTTTTGGGATATTTCAATAGTATAGGCTTGGCCTTAAATGAGCGATATAATTTAAAATTATATTTATTAGGACTGTTTTATAACCTTTTTCTACCTGGAGGAGTAGGGGGAGACGGATATAAATTTTATTTGCTCCGCAAATCACACCCTATCCCTGGAAAAAAAATCTTCTCTGCGATTTTTTTAGATCGGGTCAGCGGCTTATGGGCGCTCAGCGTATTCACAGGAGCCCTTATTATGATGTTACCCCAACTCGGGATTCCTAATTGGGTACCCGTTACTGTGGTCACTGTGGAGACCTTCATCTACTTTTTAATCATCAAAAAATTCTTTAATTCGTTTACAAACGTATTTTTCATCAGTCATTTTAAAGCGATCCTATCTTGGTCTTTTCAAATTGGAAGTGTGATTTGTTTGCTCTACGCATTGGATTTTCAAGGAAAATTTTCGCCCTATTTATTTTCATTTCTACTATCCTCTTTAGTGGCGATCATTCCGCTTTCAGCTGGTGGGTTAGGCTTGAGAGAATTGGCAAATGTATATGGGGCTAATTACTTTCAATTGGACGCGCATTTAGCTGTTTTGATCAGTTTGTTATTTTATTTGATCGCATTGTTATTAGCGTTATTTGGTGCATACTTTGTCTTTAAACCAAAAAAACTTGGAAGCCCGACTCAAGGGTATGCACAGCAAGGCGGAAGTTTGGCTCCTTTGTCTGATCGGCCAAGTGAAAGTTCGACTATGGCTTCTGATTCTGATCGACCAGGTGAAAGTTCGACTCCTTTGTCTGAACAGAATGCGTTAAAAGAATAGTGGAATGAGTTTTGTCATACGTGATTAATAGTTTATAATTGTGTAATTCTTAAAACTAAAATTATGAAATCAAATTCATTAATTATCACATTGATCGCAGCGCTTTCTGTGATTGTTTTCGCCTGGATTTTAGGCGATTCATATAAATATAAATATAAAATTTCAAACTCCATTAATGTCACTGGGAACGCAAAAATGGATTTTGAATCTGATATTGTTAAGTGGACTGCCTTTTTTAGCCGTAAATCCATGGATTTGCGTGGAGCGTCGGAACAACTGCGAAAAGATCGTGATTTAATCAAGCAGTTTTTGGTTGACCAAGGAATTTCAGCAGATGAAATTAAGTTCGATGCGGTCAATATTAACAGGGATTTTTCCTATGATTATGATAATAATGGACGCTCATATCAAACATTTACGGGCTATTCTTTGTCCCAAAATGTAAGCATTGAGTCCAAAGAATTAGATAAAGTTGATAATGCCTCTCGAGAGATTTCAACATTAATTTCCCAGGGAATTGAATTGTCGTCGTTTGCGCCGAGCTATTACTACTCAAAACTGGAAGATTTGAAACTTGAATTAATTTCTCAGGCTTCAGAAAATGCGAGGCAACGTGCACAGAATATCGCGACAAAATCGGGCGCCTCTTTGGGAGATTTGGTGAAGGCTGATTTAGGGGTGTTCCAAATCACTGGCCAAAACGATAATGAGGAGTATTCTTACGGAGGCGTGTTTAACACCAGTTCTAGGAATAAAACCGCAAATATTACAGTAAAAGCAAGCTTTTCGAAATGAGGAAATTTTTTGGGTATATTTTAAGTCCAATTTTTTATTTAGTCTTTGGTTTACTATTAGTTGTTTTTCACGGAATTCAATGGCTTTGCCTAAAATTTGGCGGATATAATGCGCATAAATGGTCGGTGGATACCTTGAATTTTTTCTTAACAAAGAGTTATTATTTGCTTGGCAATCTGGTGCGATTTCGGAATTCTTACCAATTACCAACCGACCGCCCGATTATTTTCATTGCTAATCATCAAAGCATGTTTGATATCCCTCCTTTAATTTATTATTTAAGAAAATATCATGCGAAGTTTATTTCAAAAATTGAACTCACGCGCGGAATTCCGAGTGTTTCATTTAATTTAAAACATGGGGGAGGGGCAAACATCGACAGAAATGATTCTAAGCAAGCGATAGCAGAAATTCTTAAGTTGGCTAAAAATATGAAGGCCAAAACGTGGTCAACAGTAATTTTTCCAGAAGGAACTCGGTCAAGAAACGGTGTCATGAAATCCTTTAAAGAAGGAGGCATTGCTACCATTTTAAAAAAAGTTCCGAATGCACTTGTTGTCCCGATCGCTATTCAAAACTCATGGCGCATGCAGCGATATGGTGGATTCCCTGCAGATACATTTGTTTCCTTGACTTGGGATGTGTTAGCGCCCATTGAACCGAATGATCGACTACCCGAGGAGATTGTTCAGGAAGCTGAAAGGGCGATTCGTGAAAAAATCGGTCAAGCTTAGGACCTGGGTGATTTTCAAGGACGCCGCTCTGAAACTGCCGCAAGATTCCAAAGAAAATACCCGATTCTAAAATTGTAAAAAACATTTAATAAAAAAGGCGCTTGGTTAAGCGCCTTTTTTTTAAAAGAGGTTTATAATTGGTTAGTTGGTTTCTTTTCCAGTTTTTAGACTTGAAGGTCTATCAAAATTTCGTTTACGATTGGAATAAATCTGCTGATTTCTAAAGCTATCTAACAGCCATTCTCCCTTGTGGTCACAAACGTAGGAATATTAATTAGATCCGTCAAGGCTTTTTTAAAAAATAAGTAAGTGGACACTCACTTTTGCCTTGACGGATCTGTTTTAATTAGAATACCCTCTTTTCTATATGTTTTTGCAAATCTAAATGATCAATTCCCTTTTCCCACCAATCAGGAGCAGGAGCACCTTTTAGGTAGTGATCCATAAATTCCATCATTCTAACCGCATAATCTTTACGATTGGCTTCTTTCACGATCCCGTGGTTCTCGCCCTTGTAGGTGATCATAGCGACTGGTTTATTTAATCTTCTTAAACCATTGTAATATTCGATTCCTTGGGTATAATCTACCGCACCGTCTTTATCATTATGTAATAACAATAAAGGAGTCTGAACATTCTTAATGTAGTATATTGGTGAATTGCGTTTGTACGCATCCCAGTTATCCCAATATCCAGTCGTTAAGCGTCCTTGACTCGATTCAAAAATCGACTGGTTGGTGCTACCGCTATTCCAATAAATCAAAGAATACATGGAAATCATGTTCGTTAATGGCGCACCAGCAGCAGCAGCTTTAAAGATATTTGTTTGCGTAATTAAGAACGATGTTTGGTAACCGCCCCATGAATGCCCGTGAATGGCTACGTTTGCTTTGTCCACGATGCCTGTTGCGATCGCCGCCTCTACAGCAGGAACTACACAATACACCGCCGAGTTGCCTGGTTCATTCAATTCATATTTAATATCCGGCATTAATACCGCATACCCATTGCTGGTGTACATAGCACGATTAAAACCTCCACCAGGGAATGCTGGATTCGCGTAAGAATTAAGATCTTGCGTTAATCGTTCGTAAATATAAGTAATGGTTGGGTAGGCTTTGCCCGGCTCATAATTCGCTGGTAAATATAAGGCTGCTTGAAGCGTGTCTCCTTTCGCACTGACATATTCAATTAACTTTGCGCCAGCAGACCAAGCATATTTTTCTTTATCTGGTGTGTTTGAAGTTAATTGCTTCGCATTAGACAATTCTTTATTCCAAGAAATGAAAAATTCTGGAGCGTCCGTGCTATTTTCCTTTGAGAAGACAAAAGCATTCGCCTGTTCAGCCTTACGTACACCATAACTGTGATCTGTAAGGGTCACAATGCGCATTTGATCTTTGCCAGCATCTAATACTGCAAATCCTTCTTGTTTATTTTCAAGGCTGAATACACTAAAGAACTGATCTTTTTTGAAATCAATGCCTTTGTCGTTTGGATAAAAGCGGAAATTAGAATTGACCGTTAAGTTTTTAGCTTTGAAATTATCCGTCAAGGAAACCACTTTTTTCCCATCGGCTGAAATTTTGTATAAATCATTATTATCACGAATTAATACAAACTTCGAGTCACTGGACCAACCAAAAAACGGTGTAGCCGGTTGCTTGATGTTGTGGTCACTTAAATTATTCACAAAAGAAGATTTAACTTGCGCAGTTACGTTGATGTGTTGTTTGCTTTGCAAATTCACGACATAATAAGCACCTTCTTTATAATAGGCTAATTGGAGACCATCAGGAGAAAACGCCATCGTACGCGATGCAGTTAAATAGTGGTTTTCCAAAAGCAAGGTGCGATTACCCGTTTTTACATCGATGACATACACATCTCCATAAGTTTGCCCAGAAAGATTATTATCCATTTCATAAGGCGAATAATCATATCCTAACGCAAAGATTTGTTTTGGCCCCATAGAAACCATCCGAATCTGATCCTCATCCGCTAACACCGTTAAATTCTTCGTCGGAACATGGTAAGCGCTGGTTAAATTGAAATTCTTATCTCTTGCTTGTTGAAGTTGCTGCGCAGATTGAAGGCGTTTATCTTGCCAGTTCCAAATAATCAAATCAGGTTTCTCAATATCTGCGGCTGCGCCAGGACGCGCACCTGGAGCTGGGCGTTCGCCACGTGTAGCCGTGGAATCAGCAGCTTTCTTTTCCTTTTTCTCCAAATCTGCTATACCAAAGAATAAGGTGCTTAAGTCATCTGACCAATACGCTTGACCAAAGCCACTGATGCCTTTTCCAGTAGGGAAGTTTGCATCCTCAATGCCTGAGTAAACCACTTTTTGGGTTTGAGAGCCATTGATTTTACTTATTCCTATTACACTAAATACTTCTGATTTATAATCTTCATGTTTAGCAGATTTTAATAAAGCGAAGGCGGTTCCGTCTTCGTTCCAATTAATATTTTTATATGTAGCTTTTCCGTTGTCCAAAACGGTAGTCAATCCAGTTGACATGTCACGAATTAAAATACCGTTTCCATTTTGACCTTGAGCATCGATGATATATGCCAAAATGTTTCCTGCCTTATTAAAGGAATATTCGCTAACGTTACCAATATTAAAAGTCGTTTTATCGTTCAAGTTGTACAGCACTAAATCATTTCCTTTAGCAGCACCTTCACCTCTTGGTGCACCTTCAGGTGCTACGAAACTAACTGCTACCCAATCTCCACGATCCCCATTAAAAGAGAAGTTCGCAATTTTGTCGAAAGTAATTTTACTGGTATCTGTTAAGGAAACTAGTACCAACTTATTATAAGTAGGTTTTTTCGTCTTTTTAGCCGCTTCCACCTCTGCATCTTTTGCAGACTCACGGAAGGCCACGTATTTACCCGATTTTGAGAATACAGCTGTTGAGGCGGTTGCACCTACAGGAAATTCGTAGCGTACGGTGTCTTTTGTACTTCTTAAGGTTAAGGTTAAATCGCCTTTTGTCGGACCTGAAACCCAAGTAATCCAATTTCCGTCAGGAGAAAGGCTACTATTCATTGTGCGGATGTATTGCCAAGATGGAATATCTTTCCAAGACATCGCTGGTTTTTCTTGAGCTAAAGTTGGCAAACTGAGCGCCAAACTCATAGCCAAAAAGAAAACAAACTTAAATCTTCGTTTCATTTGGTTTGGAATTAGGATAATTGAAAATGGATAATAGTTAATAAGGGACCAATTTATTCTTTTTCAGCTGTATTTTAATGATTTTTTCTAAATATTATTTTGAATGCAGATTTCGTACCTTTGGCGAGATATAGAAATGATAGAAAACAAAGGCGATTTAAATCGCAAACGCGAATGATCATGAAGATTTGGCAAAAAAACACCGATGTTAATAAATGGGTAGAAACCTTCACCGTCGGCCAAGATAGGGAACTGGATTTATTTTTAGCAAAAGCTGATGTGTTAGGTTCTCTAGCCCACACCACCATGTTAAATGAGGTAGGCCTGTTGGATAAATCCGATTACGAAGCCGTCCAAGCGGGATTGAAAGCCATATATCACGAAATCCTAGCGGGCCAATTCGAAATTAACGAGCAAGTCGAGGATGTTCATTCGCAGGTTGAATGGTTGCTTACCCAACGCATTGGCGAGGCCGGTAAAAAAATTCACAGTGGTCGCTCGCGCAACGACCAAGTGTTGGTGGACCTTAAACTTTATTTCCGCATGGAAATCGAGCGTACGGTAACTGCCATGACCCATTTATTCGACAGACTTATCGCCCTAAGTGAACAACACAAAAATGTGCTGATTCCGGGATATACACACTTGCAAATTGCCATGCCTTCATCTTTTGGATTGTGGTTTGGCGCCTATGCCGAAAGTCTAGCGGACGATTTACACGTTTTGCAAGCGGCTTGGAAAATCAGTAATAAGAATCCTTTAGGTTCGGCAGCCGGATATGGCTCGTCTTTTCCATTGAACCGTACCCTCACTACTAATTTGTTAGGTTTCGATGATTTGAACTACAATGTAGTTTACGCACAAATGGGTAGAGGTAAGACCGAACGCATATTGGCTCAAGGACTTTCATCTGTTGCAGCTACTTTAGGCAAATTCGCAATGGACGTTTGTCTTTATATTAATCAGAATTTTGGTTTTATTTCCTTCCCGGATCATTTGACCACAGGATCGAGCATTATGCCTCATAAGAAAAATCCAGATGTGTTTGAGTTGATCCGTGGGCGTTGTAATCGCATTCAGGCTTTGCCAAATGAAATTGCGATGTTGACTACTAATTTGCCTTCAGGCTACCATAGAGATTTGCAATTACTAAAAGAAAACCTCTTCCCAGCGATTCAATCTTTAAATGAATGTTTAGAGATCGCGGAATTCATGCTGCAGCACATAGAAGTAAAAACAAACGTGTTGGATGATCCGAAATACGATTATTTATTTAGCGTGGAAGTGGTGAACAATGAAGTATTAAAAGGAGTGCCTTTCCGTGAAGCCTATCGCCAAATTGGCTTAGCGATAGAAGAAGGTCGATTCCAACCTTCAAAAGAGATTCATCACACCCATGAAGGAAGCATAGGAAATCTTTGCAACACCCAAATCCAACAAATGTATAAGGACGCCTTAGCAGGTTTCGGCTTTGAGAAGGTACATCAAGCGATTCAAAAATTAATTCAATAATCGGATATCAGGAGAGGGCATGAATTGGAAAACCTTACTTTCAGCAAAACGTTGGGGATATGAGCACCGATATACGGACAACCAAGATGATGCGCGTTCCGAATTCCAACGGGACTACGATAGACTAATTTTCTCATCTCCTTTCCGTCGTTTGCAGAACAAAACTCAGGTATTTCCATTACCCGGTAGTGTTTTCGTGCATAACCGACTTACACATAGTTTAGAAGTAGCTTCAGTGGGACGGTCATTGGGACGTATTTTCTACAATGAATATAAAAAACTGCATCCACAAATCGACCAAGAAGTTCCCGCCCTGCAAGAAGTGGGAAATATCGTGTCCGCAGCTTGCCTTTCTCATGACTTAGGTAACCCAGCGTTCGGTCACTCAGGAGAGGCAGCGATTTCGACCTACTTTACTCGAGGCCAAGGCCAGCAATATCAATCAGATGTCACTCCTGAAGAGTGGGAGGACCTCATTCACTTTGAGGGCAACGCTAATGCGCTACGTGTATTGACTCATGCATTTGCAGGAAAAGATGCTAGTGGTTTTGCCTTAACCTACGCTACGCTGGGTTCCATTATCAAATATCCTTGTGCAGCGATTGATGGTCATAATAAAGCACATCATCATTTAAAGAAGTACGGCTATTTTCAATCCGAAAAAGAAACTTTTGAGAAAATTGTAGAGGAGTTAGGCCTAGTAAAAGATGCTAGTAATCCTTCGGCCTATATGCGTCATCCGTTAGTATATTTGGTGGAAGCTGCGGACGATATCAGTTATAATATTATAGACTTGGAAGACGCACATCGATTGGGAATTCTGTCTTACCAACAAGTGGCGGATTTGTTGATGCCACTATGTGGTAGCGATCAAACAGAACGTTTGCAGACTTTAGCCGATCATGCAAGTCGAGTGGCCTTACTGCGTTCAAAAGCCATAAATACATTAACGCATGCCTGCGCAGAGGTATTTGTACGGGAACAGAATGCGATTTTGGCAGGCCAATTCCGGCAGTCGCTGATCGATGCAATTCCAGAAACGTATAAAAATGCCATGAAGCAAATAGGGCAGATTTCTGTAGCGCAAATTTATAATGCTTCATCGGTCGTGCAAATTGAGGTAGCGGGATATAAGGTAATGGATGGGTTGCTACACGAATTCATTCCAGCTTACTTAAATCTGGATAAATCTGCGTACGAAAAGAAATTGGTGGCGTTGATGCCTAAGCAATTTTATACTGACTCCCACTCAGTCTACGATAAGATTCGCAGCGTGCTCGACTTCGTATCGGGGATGACGGATTTGTATGCCGTTGAATTATATCGAAAAATTAAAGGGATTTCCTTCCCATCTTTAGATTAATACTATTATTTATTAAAGTACAACTTTTAAATAGGATATCATGACCAAACTCTACAATCCATTCGACGCTTTCCAATTTGACGATCAACATTGCTTTTTGACCGGAGATAAGGTAGCGTCGTCTGCTGATGCAGTGTATACTGTGCCAGAATGGATCATGAATGAGTTTGATTTGCACTTTAAGCCTATTCAAATGTTGGATGAGCGCATTGCGCAATACGGTCAACTTCGTCTTCCATGTGCACCACAAACCTCAGAAGCTATTGCGCAGCTTGAAAATACAATACAAAACGCCGCTCAATCGGGCTATGAGGCCATGGCAAAATTAGACGAGCATATACTTTTCCAATGGATTGCGAAGCTGGTCTACGGAATGATTTTTAATGAGATTCAGGCGGGCGTGCGCCAACAACAACTATCAGGCGAGCCCTTAAACTTTTCGCAGGTACTCGTGCAAAAGTTCCGAAACTTACAACTCATGTTGCAATCCCTTGTGCTGCCTATGACTTTCGAGGGGGTGACTCCTTATTATATTAAGGTATTCCGTGTGGACAATCCGAAGGCTACCTTTACCTATCGTGACGAAATTAACACGCTGGTATTTTCTATGCGTATGCGTGACTTCGGTATCATCGCATGCTTGCAAGACAACCGCACCAATTCCATCTATCATCACGAGGTGTTGGAGAAGGTTGAGGGGCAAATCTTGCAGCCAATTCAATTCGAGGAGCTCTGTGCACGATTCTTTTATTCTGCATACCTATTTAATCGCTTGCCGGAATATTCGGTGATGGAGTTACCTGACCGAGTATATGTGGAGAGTGTTTCTTTGGGCGATCCACGTATGCGCCCATTTTTCGATCATTGGCAGACCAAAACCTACGGCCAAGTCTTAGAGAATTTTTGGAAACCTTGGGGGTATACTTTATTTGAGATTATCAAGGATCCAGAAAATCTGATGACTTTCATTTAAGTTTTCTTTAAGTTCAAAACTACAACTGTTTTTGTGACAATAACGTTACAAAAAGAGTTTGTGTTTATGTTTTTTTTTCTCATAATTGTTACAAACTAATTAACCAAATAAAAATTATGAAAAGAAACTTATTTTTGATGATTGGTTTATTAAGTATAGCCATCTCAGCAATTAATGCAAGAACTAACAGTTCAAATGACTACCCTCCAACCAAATGGTATTGTTCAACTACTGGTGATGTATTTTGGGGTTATTGCAATATCTTGCCTCCAAATCATCCAAACGGGGATACTGGTACGTTTTGTGATAAAAATGGGCCTGAGAATTCAATGCCTTGTAATGGTGCTGTAGGCTTTTTTGATGAGGAAGAATCATGTGAAAATTGTGGATAAACTATGCTGAAGCAAACTCTTGTAATTCCTAGGATTATTTTGATAATTCTAGGAATAATTTTTTTAAATTCTTGTATTGATAATTCTAGAACAATTATCCGAGACAGATCTGTTATTTTAAAGGAAGCAAGAATTACACCTAAATCATTTGTTTTATTTTTGCCAGATACTTCTGGAATAACATTTGGAGGATATAATGTCGATTTAAAAGATTCCTTATATATTAGATCACTTTCATATCCAAAACCTACTATAGAAGTTTATAAGCTAAATAGCGGTGAACTTATCACCTCTTTCTTAATTGATAAAGCTGTTGATTTGGGAGGAGTTTATTATGATGCGGAGAGCGGGGGATATTTTGTTTTTGAAAATTTTGATAGAAAATTATTGTTTGTTGATAATAGTGGAAATATTTTAAATCAATGGGATGAATTTAAACAAATTAATGTAAGGGGGGTAGGAAATTTTTATAGTAATTGGGGATTTTTTCAAATGGTAAAAACGAAAGATAAACTCTATTTTCCAATAGATATATCACATGGAAATCATGTTGACCATGAAAATAAAGATTTTATTAATATGCCCAATTTAAGAGTATTCAGCTTAGATACACAATCCTTTACATCCATTGGGAAAGTTTCTCCTTCAAACGCTGTTAACGATTATGGGTTATCTCAACGATATACTTTTGCTTTTGATAATCATTATTTTGTCCTTTCACCTGCCTATCATAGTAATTTAATTAAAATTAGTTTAAATTCACAACATATTGAATTCAAAGATGATGCGTCAGTGTCTAGCTTTTTAGAAATAAAACCATTCCGAACTTGGGATGAAAAAGTTACCAATCCTTTTAAGTCAGGCTTTGAAGAAACTAGCGCAATGATGGAATTTTATCGTACTTCTCCCTTGTTTTCAGGAATATATTTTGATCCTTATAGAGATCTTTATTATAGATCATTTATTATTCCTCGAACAAATGAGCGCAATGGTGAGGCAGGAGTTATAGTTTACGATAAAGATTTAAATTTTCAAGCTATATATTCCATACCTAATCACTATAATTTGAATGGTGCTTTTGTGACTGAAGAAGGATTCAATTTACTAAACCGTCAAGAATATCAATTGGATAATAATAAATTAATATATGATGCATTCGTATTTGATTAACATGAACAAATTTTTAAAATCGAGTGTGTTCTTTTTAAAATTTAGTTTGGTATATCCAAGTTATGTAAAATTTGAAGATTAATATGTTAAACTGGAAGTTTTATAACCAACCATCAAAAGTTTTGAAATTTATCATTTTGGTTTTTTCGTTGTTTGCATGTATTGCGATTCCCTCTTATGCTTTAGTTGCAAATGCTCAAAATAAGAAGCAGACTAATAAAATTATCTATGGTGTGTTTTACGAATATAAACATGTATATAATTTGGATAAACCTAAAGATACACTGGTCGATCAAACCTTGTTGTTGCTAAGCGAATCTGCTTCACGATTTATGAGTTATCAAAAGCTTCAATTTGGAGTAAATGCACAAAAACAGTTTGATTCAGAAATGCAAATGCAAAAGGAGGGTGAGCCCTTTTTTTTTCGTTTACCCCTATCACCACGTTGTTTTGTTCCTGAACACTTTATCTATTTTCAGCAAAGTAAACATTATGTCATGGATTTTTTAGGGCATATTTATCTCTACGAGAATGACTTTCCAAAACCAAAATGGCAATTAATCAACGAAAGTAAAACCATATTAGGATTACCTGTTAAACGTGCGGTGACTACTTATAAAGGCCGTAAATGGAATGTATGGTATACGGAAAGAATCCCACTTTCGTCCGGACCTTGGGAATTAATTGGTTTACCTGGACTAGTTGTTGAAGCCAGAGATGATAAAGGTGAGGTTTCTTTTCAAGTAAAGTCCATTTCCCCATTCAAAGAATTAGCTGATGACGAGGTATTAAGTTATTTTACAAAAGGGGAAATCGAACTACCTGTGCAAAGTGTCAAACGCGTAAAGAAGGATGAATTTAATAAGGTAGTAGCGCTTTCCATTAAAGACAGACAAGCATTTATTACTAATCCACAATTTTCCTATGCTGTAAATATGCCCATGTATTTAAAGGCATTTATTGGCCTGTGGACGCGTAATCGATATTCAAATCCTATAAGTAAGGAATAACTATGCGAATAGCCATTTGGTGTTTATTTATAACAGTATTTATAGGCTTAAAGCAATATGGTTTGGCCCAAACTAAATCGGTTCGAATTTCAGGACAAATTTTTTCTCCTGCTCGATCACCTATTAGTAATGCCAATATTCAATTAAAATTGGTTTCGGATGGAAATACAATTTCTTTTACCCGTTCAGATGAAAATGGAAGGTTTTCCATACCCATACCTGAGGGAACAGCGATTAAATCCTATTCAATTCTAATCACGCACATAGCATTCGAAGAACATAGCGTTTCCCTAAAAGAGGAGGTTTTTGAATATGAAATCTCCCTTAAAGATAAAATAGCGGAAATTGCAGAAGTAAAAGTGGGCATAAGGCCTCAAGCTTCTTTGCGCGGGGATACCATTACTTATGCCATGAGTAGTTTTGCCAAAGCAGAAGATAGAAGTGTCGCCGATGTGCTGAAAAGAATGCCAGGATTTGCCATTTCAAATGATGGGAAAATCTCCTATAATGGTCAGCAAGTTTCTACATTATTTATAGGGGGTGATGATTTAATGGGGAATCGCTATGGATTAGCTACTCGAACCGTTCCTCATCATTTGGTATTGGATGTTGAAGTACTTCGAAACCACCAACCCTTAAAAGTTCTTCAAGATCGTGTTTTCTCAAATGCTATTGCAATAAATTTGGTAATTAAGGATGAAGCAAAATTAAAAACTTCTGGTGAAGCTAGCATTGGTGGGGGATTCCCCGCAGTGTACGATGTTAAAGGCAATATTATGCAGTTTAATGATCGGATTAAATTTTTGCACAATCTGCAATCCAATAATAGAGGAGATCGAATAGATATGGAAGTCTTCAATGATGGTCTTTCTAATCTTACCGGAGGACAACAATTAAGTATTGGAAGTATATACAAGCCCGCACTTCCACAGCATCGGTTTTATAATAATACTTCAGGCTTATTGTCCACAAACCAATTAGTCAATTTAAAAAATGATTGGAAATGGAAAATGTCACTGGATGGCTTTTTGGATAAAGAACTTTCTTCTTCACAATTAAATCACTATTTAATCGCCGACGCAGATCAGCTATATTTTACTGAACGAAAAAGACTAAAAGCATTACCCAAGATGCTGCAAGTCGAAATGAATTGGATGCAAAATATACCAAATCGTTATATTGAATTCGACACCCAAATTTTCTACGCTAATTTTAAAGCATTAGGAAGGTATGAGAATGAAGCTGACCAAAAGCTGTTACTTCAAAACTGGAAGTTCGAACAGCGTTTCAAGTATATTCCAATGATGAAAAATAAGGATGTTATTACTATAGAAGGGCAATTTAGGCATGGTTCAAAGCCTTCCTCTTTAGCTGTTGAAAATAAAGAAAGTTCGAATGACTTGATCCATCCGTTTTTATACCAAGATTTGGAAATAATTTCAAGCACTGCTGATGTGCTCTTTAAATATCATTTAAAGCCGAAGAAAATTATACAGAATTATCAGATTGGATTAGCCTATTCAAATGATCAGTTATTTTCCCAATTAGATTCAATGGGAGGGATGCCTTGGGATAGCAACCAGTTAAATTGGAAAAAGGCATCAATTATTGCGCGAGCGAACTACAATTACACCTTAAATAAACTGCGATTTAATCTTACTATTCCGCTCTCGCAGCAATATCTTTCGTATACAAATACTATATATAATAGTGCTGACCAACGATCGGATCTGGTTTTTGCTCCTCTATTTCAAATTAAGTTTTCGCCCAATTATAAGCATGAATGGAATACGGAGTATAAATACTTGCCAACCTTCTCGAATTATTTATCTGTTTATGACGGGTTAATCATGTGGAATAATAGAGATTTTAGAAGAATGAATTTGGGTATTCAACAACAGCAACTTCATACCACTTCCCTAAATTACCGTTTTAATTATTTGCCTACATTAAGCACAGCCTATTTGTCATATCAGTATTCTTTTAATAACTCAAACACCACCCCTAAATTAAGCCTCGCTAATGATGCGGTAATCTATGAGTCATTCCCAATCGCAAATCGTCGTTTGCAACATCAGGTTAACACTCGTTTGGATACCTATATTAAATGGCTTAAATCAAACGCTAGTATTTCCTATCTATGGAATTGGGGTAAGAGTAATTATTTATTAGGAGAAGAGTTGATGATAAACGAACATACCACACAACATGTTGGGTTCAATTTGGGAGCTCGACTACAAAATAAATTGTCAATTTTATATGGTGGGACCCTATCTTTTTCAGATCAACGTTCCTATCCTTCATCTCAAGAAGCAATTGCAGATGTTATAAGTAAACGTATGGTGGGTTTAGTAAACCAGAATCACCATCTTCAACTATCATACACGTGGCAACAGCGACATTTTATAAATCTGCAACATCACTTCTTACATTCCAATCGTACTTCTTTAAGTTCAAATTCTTTTCATTTTTTAGATGCTTCTTTTCGTTCTAGATTCTTAGGAAATAAATTGGATATAGAGATTGCATTCCGAAATTTGATGAATGTGAAACGTTATTACATGGCTAGTTTTAATGAGCAATGGATTTTATATCATGAAGTTGCTCTAAGAGGGCGTCAAAGCTTACTTCAATTCTCGTATATATTTTGAAAATAATCGGAATTTTCTTATCTTTATAAATGAATAATCAGGAACATTATAATTCCTGATTTACCATTATATACTAAGTTATGAAACTTTCACCAATTGCCGCCGGCACATTTGCCGCATGGATGTTTATCTTCATTGTTGTTTTAGGTTTTTACGGGTGCCCGAAGTACCGCGTTTGGCAACAGGAAATGGAAGGTAAGGCAGAGTTTGCGAAAGCTGAACAAAATCGTCGTATAAAAATCGAAGAAGCAAAAGCCAATTTAGAGGCTGAGAAGCTAAATGCAGAAGCCGAAGTGGAGCGTGCAAAAGGTGCCGCTCGCGCAATCGAGATTGAAAATGGTAGTCTTTCTGAAGCCTATATTCAATATTTGTGGGTTCGCCAACAAAATAATTTGAACGATAAAACCATTATTTATATCCCAACTGAAGGTAATTTGCCGATTTTGGAAGCTGGCCGAATGGCCGGATCCAGGGAAAAATAACCAAATTTAACTCATTTATCTCCGACTTTTGCAGGAATAGTGTATGCTGTACACACTATTCTAAGATACGTTTTGAAATTTTTCTTATTGTTTCTTAGTAGGTTAAGGGCAATGTGTTGAAAATAGTGTTGCGGTTCTTTGCAGGTTTCAATAAAGTTCCTACCTTTGCGTCCCGTTGCAACAGAGAGATTGTCGAGCAATTTTGAGCATCGGAAACAGTAAAAAAGTTCTTTGAATTATTTTCACTTTTATTTGCGAGAACAGCAATTAGTTCGTACCTTTGCTGTCCGTTTCGCTTAGAAATTTTGGTTCCAATTCGGCATCAAAAAATTCGAAAAAAAAAGTGAAAATAAATTTTGGAGATTAAAAAAAGGTTTCTACCTTTGCAGTCCCAAACGAGACCGGTCGATCCGGTTGAAGATTGAAAGAGATAAAATGAGATTGAGTCGGGGTTTACCTGAGGCGATTTTAAGATAAAAGAGACGGAGCGCGAAGCCGAGTCGAGATAAGTTCTTTGAACAGTATAAAAGAGAAGTTGATGTAGCGTAACGGGGATTTGGTTTACAAATTTCTGTTACAGAAAACAAGCCAAGTTTTTACCATTTAGTATTTATAGCATTAAATATTTGAATTTGATTCTAGAAATATAAATTGGTTTTAATTGGATCAATTTAATTGAGTTTTTAGGGTCAGCGATTCAACACTTCATTTTACAATGGAGAGTTTGATCCTGGCTCAGGATGAACGCTAGCGG
>CAYTDM010000007.1:72968-89786 GCA_964436635.1 uncultured Sphingobacteriaceae bacterium | reverse complement strand
TCTTCCATGATTGGAAGAAAACCTTGTTCCACTTTGTTCATGTATTGACACCCAATTTCTTTTGCAAAGGTACAGAATTTCACAATAATTTCGTTTAATTTTTGGGAAATAAATTTAAACTAAGAGAAAATTTTGTATCTTCGTTTAATTTCAATGCGCCTAAAGTGCTGCGTAATACAGCATGGATGGAAAGAATTGAATCCACTTCTAAAGGGTGAATTAGAAGTCGATGGAGGGATGGGGATGATGAGGAAGATCGATATTTGGCAAAACACAAAGGGAAAATGGTATAGAGGACACGCTCCTTTTTTTCTGTTTTTGGTTTTTGTGTTGATTGGCATTTTTTGTTCCAAAATCATTCCCGTGCACCCCACAATCCATACATGGGTGATCCTGTTACTTCATTTTTCAGGATTTTCCTGCGTGGTCGGCCTGGTAAGGCCTATAGTGTTATTTCCGAGCTTAATTTTATTTTTCATCTTATATGCATGGATGCAATGCTGGAAAGAAGATCCGCGGATTCTTTTCTCTCATTTTGCGCATCATTCTCCTCAATACTTAATCGGATGGCTGGAGGAGGAACCCCGTCAGAATGAAAAGTCAACTCGAGTAAGGGCGCGCATCTTGGGAGGTGTGAATTTTTTAAATGAAAAATTTGGAGAAGAATTTAGGCCTTTGACCGGTTCCTTGTTATTAACCATTGAAAAACCCATTTCCACACCGTTGAAATATGGAAATTTGCTTGTGTTTTCTGCTCAAGCTAACCAGAGAATACCTCCTCCAAGGAATCCAGACGAAATGGATTATGCGAAGTACATGGCAAACCGAGGTTGTTGGCATCAAACGTACATTACTTCGTCGCAAATACAACTATTGTCGGGTTTTTTTGGTAATAGATTGGTCGACATAGCCCTGCGTTATAGAGAAGACTTGGTGTCAAAATTTGAACGATTTCTTCCAGACAAGGATGCCTTTGCGATTGCAAGCACCTTGATTTTGGGATATAGATCGGATTTGTCCTCTGAATTAATTGAAACTTATGCGGCTACGGGGACCATTCACGTTTTAAGTGTTTCGGGAATGCATGTAGTCATTGTTTTTTGGATGCTTGCAAAAATTTTATACATTTTTGACTACTCACCAGCGCTGAAACGCATTCGTTTTTTTATCATTGTTCTTTGCATCTGGTTATATGCGCTCATGACAGGATTCTCTCCTTCTGTATTGAGAGCTGCAGGCATGATTACCTTGTATTTGTCCGCAGAGATTCTCAATAGGAAAGCGAGAAGCTACCATTCCATCTCTGCATCTGCCTTCATACTTTTATTAATTAGACCGTCTTATGCATTTGAAGTTGGATTTCAACTTTCTTATTTGGCAGTATTTGGTATCGTTTTCTTTTCTCCATTTTTTGCTAACATTACTTATACTTTAGCTCAGCTTAAATCGAAATGGGTGCGTCCGGTAGTGGATTATTCTTTGATGTCGCTTGCTGCGCAAACGGGCACGTTTACCATTGCAACCTATTATTTTAACCAATTTCCGGTGTATTTTCTGTTGTCAAATTTATTAATCGTAATTCCCGCTACGTTGTTGATGTATATGGGGTTTGCAGTTTTGTTTATCCCAGAAATCCATTTGTTTGAAGGCGTTTTAAGGGCGTTAGGTGAGGTGTTAAATTGGATGATTATTTGGATGAATCAAGTATTATCTTGGATCCAATCGCTTCCTGGTTCCCAATTAAAAGGATTGAATATGGATGTGTTTGAATCCATTAGTATCCTATTTTTAATGGTAGGGGTAGTCTTAAGTCTGCAACATCGGTCAAAACTTGGGATTTACCTCTGTGCATTTATTGCGATTTGTTTAAGTTTTTCAACAGCCCTTTTAGGCCTCGATCGTGTTCCTCAGAGAACGTTGATTTTTCATCAAATGAAACAGCAAATAGCGGTTACTTATGTGGATGCCGAAGAAGCGTGGGTAATCAGTAATCTGGATTCCGTGGAACACCCAACTATTCGATATTCCGTGCTGCCCTATTTAATAAATTCGGCTCCTGCACGAGGAATTCAGTGGTATACTTATGGGCTTGATTATGATTCTCCAAAATGGAAAATTCGATTTCCATTTTTATTTTTAGAACACTATACAGTGCTTTTGATGGATGAAAAGATGGAAGATGAACGATTGAAGTGGTTGTTAACTCCCAGCAAAGATGCACTCAGCCAGAAAATCCTGGTGGATCTTTTATTCATAAGAAATGGGCGCAATATTTCTTTAAACAAAATGCTAAATGGGATGCAGGTTAAACAAATTGTGATGGATGCTTCAAATCCTCCATGGGTTGTGAACCGGATTAAGGCAGAAGCTAAAGAGCACCAAGTCCCGGTTTATAATATGAAAAATAATTTTGCGTATGTTTGGTCATTGGGAAAATCGAACGAGTAGATAGAAGTGAAAATGCATAAGGATATCTTCGAAGTATTAAAAGTAAATTGGGGTTTTTCTAGTTTTAGGCCGCTTCAGCAGGAGATTATTCAAGCAGTCTTGGATGGAAAAGATGCCCTTGCTTTAATGCCGACAGGAGGAGGAAAATCATTATGTTTCCAAGTTCCTGCTTTGGCACAGGAAGGTATTTGTATTGTCGTTTCTCCACTGATTGCTTTAATGAAAGATCAAGTCGAAAACTTGAAAGCGAAAGGCATTGAAGCGATAGCCATCTATTCTGGGATGAGTAAAAAGGAAGTAGATTGGGCATTGGATAGTTGCGTATATGGGCCCGTAAAATTTCTCTATTTATCCCCTGAACGCTTACAAAGTCCTTTGGTTCGCACTCGTATTCAGTATATGAAGGTGAATTTATTTGCCGTTGATGAAGCCCATTGTATTTCTCAATGGGGATATGATTTTCGCCCGCCTTATTTGGCTATTAGCGAATTGAGAACTCTGCACCCTCAAACACCGGTGCTTGCTTTAACAGCCACTGCCACACCTGATGTGGTCGAAGACATTCAAGAAAAGCTTAGTTTTAAAGAGCCATTAGTTTTTAAAATGAGTTTTTTCAGGGAAAATCTTGCGTATATGGTGATTCCTGAGGAAGATAAGCACAGGAGAATGCTGCGAATCATACAAAAGTTAGGAGGCAGTGGAATCGTGTATGTGAGAAATCGAAGAGAAACACAAGAAACAGCTCGATATTTACTAAATGAAGGGGTTTCTGCAGACTTTTATCATGCGGGATTGCCCGCAGAAGAGCGCTCTATGAAACAAACGCAATGGAAAATAGGCGCTACTCGAGTCATGGTCGCTACCAATGCATTTGGAATGGGCATCGATAAATCCGATGTGCGATTCGTTATTCATATTGACGCACCAGAATCCTTAGAAGCTTATTATCAAGAGGCCGGAAGAGGAGGGCGAGATGGTAAAAAATCTTATGCCATTTTCTTATATCAAGACGCCGATTTAATTCAATTAAAAAAGCAATTTGAAGATAGTTTTCCGCCCTTGGAATTCATTCATAAAGTCTATCAGCAATTGGGTAATTTTTTTCAATTGGCGTATGGGGCTGGAGAGTTCTTAAGTTTGGAATTTGACTTAGGAGCTTTTTGTCAACGTTATCAAATACCACCTATACCGGTTTTAAGTGCCTTGAAATTTCTAGAGCGAGATGGGTGGCTTTCGATGACCGAGAGTGTCTATTTGCCATCAAGATTGAAATTTGAATTAGGACCAGAAGATTTATATAAATTTCAGGTTGAACACCAAAAGTATGATTTATTAATCAAATTAATACTTCGGGCCTATGGTGGAGCTTTTTCACATTATACGGCCATCAGAGAATTGGAGTTGGCAAAGAAACTTGCTGTACCGACCAGAACGGTGGTGGAATCCCTTCGAATTTTGCATCAACAACAGGTGCTCGACTATATTCCAAGTACTGATAGTCCGCAAATACAATTTTTAAGACCTCGAGTAGATCCACAACACCTGCACATAGATGCCTCTTTTATAAATATACGAAAAAAAACCAAAGCTTCCAAATTGCAAGCCGTCATTGATTATTTGAAAATCGATCGATGCAGGAGTCAGCAGTTATTAAGCTATTTTGATGAGCCAGGTTCACAACCTTGCGGTGCATGCGATGTTTGTTTGAAATCTATGAAGCGCACGTTTTCAGAAGACAAACAAATCTCAGAGCTGAAAGAGGCCTTAAAAAATGGTCCCCTAACGGTCAAGGATTTGGTCGATCACTTAGAGATTGGCACGACGGAAGAACGCATTGAGTTTCTCAGAAAATGCCTAGATGAGGGCCGATTAAAGATTGATAAAGACCTGTATTACTGGACCTCATAAATCCAAGTTTTTTGATTAAATTTGTGGTCGCCTTTACATGGCTTATTGTAAGGCTTCTTTTTGATTTTTTAATTACAAAACATTTAATATGAGTTCCAACAAATCAACAATTCATTATACGCGCACTGATGAAGCGCCGTTATTGGCTACGTATTCTTTTTTGCCAATAGTACGAGCGTTTACTGCTGCTGCGGATATTGAGGTGGTAGAAAAAGACATTTCCTTAGCGGGCAGAATTTTGGCAAATTTTTCTCAGTATTTAAATCCAGATCAACGGGTAGGCGATGCTTTAGCAGAATTAGGTGATTTGGCCACAAAACCAGAAGCAAACATCATTAAGCTTCCAAATATTTCGGCCTCTATTCCTCAATTGAAAGCTGCTATCGCTGAATTACAGGCTAAAGGATATGCTGTGCCAAACTATCCTGAAGATGCACAATCAGAGGAAGAAAAGAGCATTAGAGCAACGTACGCGAAAGTGTTAGGTTCTGCAGTTAACCCTGTTTTAAGGGAAGGGAATTCAGACCGTAGAGCGCCAAAAGCAGTAAAAAATTATGCAAAACAGCATCCACATAGCATGGGAAAATGGAGTGCAGATTCCAAAACGCGCGTGGCATCTTTAACAGACGGTGATTTTTATGGTAGTGAACAATCAGTGACAGTTTCTGAAAAGACCACCTATGCTATCGTATTTGAAGGAAACGATGGTCAGCAAGTAGAATTGAAAGCTGGTGCAGCTTTACAGGCAGGAGAAGTAATCGATAGTGCTCGCATGAGCCTGACTGCTTTGAAAGCATTTGTCGCTGCTGAAATCGAGCAAACACGCAAAGAAGGCGTCTTGCTATCGGCGCACTTAAAAGCGACCATGATGAAAGTTTCCGATCCAATTATTTTTGGAGCGATCGTAGAAGTTTACTTTGCAGCTGTTTTCGAAAAATATTCGGCCTTATTTGAAGAATTAGGGGTGGATACTCGCAATGGATTAGGGGATGTGTACGCAAAGATTGCTGGACACGCACAAGAAGCGGCAGTGAAAGCGGATTTGGAAAAAGCGATCGCAAATGGTCCAGATTTAGCCATGGTTAATTCGGATAAAGGAATTACAAATCTCCATGTGCCTTCTGACGTCATTGTGGACGCTTCTATGCCAGCAATGATTAGAAATTCAGGGCAAATGTGGGATAAAGATGGAAAACCAAGGGATACCGTAGCGTTAATTCCAGACCGTTCTTATGCGGGCGTGTATGTGGCTACTATAGAAGATTGCAAGCTGCATGGCGCATTAGATCCATCTACCATGGGTTCTGTGCCAAACGTCGGTTTAATGGCTCAAAAGGCAGAGGAATACGGATCTCACGATAAAACGTTCCAAGCACCTGGTACCGGTGTAATCCGCGTAGTGGCTGCAGATGGAACCGTGTTTATGGAACAATCTGTTGAAAAAGGCGATATTTTTAGAATGTGTCAAACCAAAGATGCGCCGATTCGTGATTGGGTGAAGTTAGCAGTAAATCGTGCGAGATTATCCAACACTCCGGCTGTGTTCTGGTTAGATGAACAACGTGCGCACGATCGCCAATTAATCTTGAAAGTTAAAGAATACTTAAAAGATTATGATATCACAGGCTTAGATATTCGAATTTTAGATCCGATTGCGGCCACCAAATTTTCTTTAGAAAGAATTCGTCAAGGCTTAGACACCATTTCTGTAACCGGGAATGTGTTAAGAGATTATTTAACGGATTTATTCCCTATTCTTGAATTGGGTACTTCTGCAAAAATGCTTTCCATCGTTCCTTTAATGAACGGTGGAGGATTGTTTGAAACGGGCGCAGGGGGTTCTGCTCCAAAGCACGTTGAACAGTTTGTGGAGGAAGGATACTTACGTTGGGATTCATTGGGTGAATTTTTAGCCCTTGCGGTCTCTTTAGAGCACATCGGACAGACTACGGGGAATAAGAAGTCATTTGTGTTAGCAAATGCCTTAGACGCCGCTACAGAGCGTTTCTTGGAGAATGATCGTTCTCCAGCCCGTAAAGTAGGTCAGATTGATAATAGAGGATCTCACTTTTATTTAGCTCAATATTGGGCAGTAGCATTGGCTGCGCAAAACGAGGATGCTGACATAAAGTCACGATTTGAGCCGGTTGCTAAAGCTTTGGTCGAACAAGAAGCAACCATTAATGAAGAGTTAATTCACGCGCAAGGCAAACCTCAAAACATAGGTGGGTACTATTTCCCAACGGATGATTTAGCATTCGCTGCGATGCGTCCAAGCAAAACGTTAAATGAAATTATTGATGGTTTGTTAAGCTAACAAATCAATTAAAGTTTTATAGTTTTTCTCGTCCAGATCGTCCTTCGGTCTGGACTTTTTTTTGGTCAAAAATCAAGGGTCGATTCAAGGGTTGAATTAATAGAAAACAGGAGGTGAATTTGCATAAAAGGGTAGGAGGTTTATGATGAAATATTGGGCATAAAAAAAGGCTCTGAAACGGGGAGGATCAGAGCCTTTTAACTAACCAATTATAAACCTAAATTATGAAAAGACAAATTCTAAAAATTATCCTTGTTCCTTTTTTAAAGTTGCTCAGATAACTTATACAAAGATACGCAATTTGTATGCCGAACTAAATGTGCGCATGTTAAATTTATGTTAAAAATTTAAGACGTCATCCCGATTTCCAAACTTTTATAAAAATTGAAATTTTTATAAAATCTCATGCTTTTTCGAATTTTTCTGGATTTTTAGAAGGATTTTATATTAAATCATGTTTTGATTATATAATTTATAATGAGATATTTATACTGATTAATGAAAGTAATAGTTTTGATAAAAAGAGTTCTAATTGCTATTAAATTTAGTAATTAAACAAAATCAATGAAAAATCACTATTTTTTAGATTATAAAGTATTAATATTCAAATTATAAAATGTATTATATAATGTGTTTATTTACTTATATATTTTTTGAGTTATTTTGAGGTGAGCTTTTGAATTTGTATGGCAAAGTTGATTTTTTGTATGCGTAAATCCAGAAGATTTTTGGATAAAAAATTTTTCACTTTGACAATTTTTAAAGACTTCTGTTTTTAAGAAGTGAAATTTGTGACGATTATCTCTCCCCTATTTTGGATCCGAGTGGATACTTCCGAATTCAGTTTATGAACGATGCGATTCATCGATTAGGTGTCTTAAACAGAACTGAATTTGAGGTGGATTTTATTGAGTCAATTAGAACAATTGGAGGCAAAAAAAAGAAGCTCATTTGGAGCTTCTTTTTGATTCGAATAGACTTTTTTTTCTTGGAAATAGCTGGTGTTTTTATGCTTTTTTATTTGCATTTAGCCAGCCCTTTTCACCCAATAATTACTTCCTATTATTTAGTTGAATAGGGTAACTTGGAAACCCAATGTCCGTAAGATAGGACGTGCCTAACACGTTCTCTTTGGTCATAGGTAAAGGAAGATCTGCTCATGCCGCTGACTTGATAGTCCATGAAATTATCGCGGCCTAACCAACCTTTATTGTCTGAGCAAGGGGTGTTATTTGCGTTGTAATATGAAAAAGTGTCAGGACAATAATCGCTCGTTCTACAATCGTTCTCTGAGAAAACATGGAATAAACCAAAGGAATGTCCCACTTCGTGGATGGTGGTAGCAGATGCCCCATGAAAGGCAGAAGTATTGACGAAAATATAGGGTACCCAAGTTTGTATACAGTCTGTGCAACCATCTGATACTGTGCTTAATCCAAGTAATGGGTGGCTGGCGTATACGGGTGGGATCCTGGCCCAACCTGCAGAAGTCTCTGTAGGAGTGACATAAATGTTTATGTATTCTTCAGGGTTCCATCCTTTTTCAAAGGATAAGTAACCCCGTTCGTTCCCTCCAAGGGCTTTGTCGCCTGCTTTATCACTTACTGAAGCAGAATATCCATTGTCGTATTTAGAGACATCATAACGAATGATTCCAGGTTCGTCCATCATTTTCCCATCCGGATCGATGGTCGCAAGACGAAAGCGGACACGCATGTCTACTGCATTCGGATTGGTTGTATTGGTTTGATTAGAAAAGGCTTTGTTTAAATAATCAAACACTTCATGTACACGCGAAGCACTGATGTTTAATCCTAAATTTAAATCATCTCCATAATGCCCAATATGGAAGACGACCGGGATGGTAATAATTGGATAGTTTTTATCTTCTCGAACCTCGATTTCAATGATTTCTGACGATTTGCCCAAACCTTCAGATTGGACTTTGTATGTTCCTGGTACGGTGGTACTAAAGGCTTTTTCAGGTGTTTCAACACCATCAATATAAAGTTTCCACTCCTGATTTCCTAGTGTTCTTTCTTTACCAAACTCATCAATGTACGTGGTGGTAAACGTTGATTTAGAGGTGCTGTTCGCAATCAATAATTTGCTGGAAGAATTTAATCGAATTTTTCTAGCGTCTTCAGGGCTTATAGCTGTAATTTCAACTGTATTTGATGAAATGTTATTGTGTTTTGCGTAAATTGAATACTTTCCGGCTGTAGGGGTTATTAATCTCGCGTCAGATGTTTTTACCCCATTAATAAAAAACTCGACTCCTGAGATGGAAACCTGCTTATTGGATGCATCCAGAGCTTTTACGACGAAAATAATCATATCTTGATTATTTGCTACCAAATTCGTTTTGTCTGGAAGAAGTTGTAAGGAAACGACTTGCTGTGTATTCGAACCATCGGGCTTTTGTTCTGTTTTTTTACAGCCGTTAACTAATATTCCAATGGTCAATAAAAGTAATAGCACGCTTTTAACGTTAAAATGATAGCGTATCTGCATATAGTATTATAATAAATTGATCTTAAAAATTCTGATTGTGATTTAGAACAATATTAGGAAAAGCATTTAGATTATAAGCGAATTAATAAAATTTATATGTTTCTTACAAATTCAAATAACTTTTTTTGATTTTCAAAACCTAATCGTTTTCGAATTCTATGCTTTGTAACCAAGACAGCATTTACTGAAATACCTTGCAGGGCAGCCATTTGCTTATTTGAAAATTGTAAACGTTCCATGGAGAGACAACGTAACTCGGCAGGGGTAAGCTGAGGAAATTTCGATTTAATTCGATGTTGAAATCCTGGATGGACTTTTGCGAATAGCCGACTAAACTCCTTCCAACCTTCATCTGTGAGGATGACTTGTTGGTTCAGCTTTTCAACTACATCGTTGTTGCTTGAATTTGGATTTAATGCTGATTTTTCAACCGCTTTATTAGCCATTTCTTCCAGTGCTTTTTTTGCAGTAAGCAATTCTGATTCGGTATTTTTAATTTTTTCGTCTCGTTTATTAATTTCCTTTTTTGACCAATTTTGATAGCGAATATAGGTTAACATGACGATCAGGGTCAGGATAATCATGCCTGCTATTAATAGGTTTCTTTTATGTATTTTTTCTGCGTTTTTTATGTTGTTTTCAAATATTTCCGCATTTTTTTGCGAAGCAAGGGCTTCTTCTTTCGCATTCATTAATTGAACGGCGTTAAATTTATCGCTATAATTTTTAGTGGCTAATAAGGCCGAATCTAAGTAGTTAATTGCAATAGTTGGTTCGTTAATCGTGGTGTAGTATTTTGAGTAAATGGGATATATGAATCGTAACCTATCTCTTTGTCCGGATTGGATAGAATACCGATATGCTTCATCGACAAATCGTTTAGTGTTTGCCAAATCCTTATTAATAAAGTAGATGTTTGCTAGAGTGGTTGCTGCACCTGATGCCAGTCCGTAGTCTTTAAAAGTTAGTGCGATTGAATAGTCAGTTAATATTAAAGGGAGGGCTTTGTTGTAATTTTTCTGTAAATAATAATTTTGTCCCAAGTTACCTGTTGCTATCCCTAACCATTGTGCTTTTGGATTTTCATTAATGGAATTTTTAGAATCAAATTTTTCAATAATGGACTCAAAACATTGCGCAGCTTCTTCATAATTTCCAAGTTGCTGATGGCTGAGCCCTAAATTATTTACGGATTGGAACCAAACATATTCTTTATTATTTAAAGTAAGTAGAGCAGCCTCTTGAAAATACATAATGGCCACATGATAATCCCCAAAATAATAGTAACAGGTGCCAATCCATAATAAAAAATCAGGCTTTTGAGGAAAATCATTGGGATCAACATTTTTTAGTAGGGCGGATAATTTTAAATTCCACCGAATCGCCTGTTCAAATTTTTCCTTTTCCCAGTGGTAGTTTGCAATGAATCTAGCAATTCGTAAGGTTAAATGTTGAATCTGGTATTTTTCTACTTCACTATAAAGATTCTCAAGAAATTCAATTTTATCTTGACCATTTTTAATAGAAAATTTTCCTTCTAAAAACTGGACCTCATACATCAATTCGTCATCCCCGCTATTCATCGCAATCTCGTGCATCTTTCGAATGGAATCTCGAGCTTGTTCCTCACTAAATTGATTAATAAATTTTCTGTGAAGCAACGCTAACTCATTCATTTTTTCTGGATACGGCTTTCCAATGATTCGTTCTGCTTGGCCCAATCCAGTTGAAGATATGAACAATAAAATAATGGTTAGTAGGTTCTTTATTGTGTACATATCTCAAAACTAACAAATTATATTTGATTTTAAAATGTAAGGTTTTTGTAATGTCTTGAATTAACCAAATCCATACTGCATCGATATCTTAGCGTTACAAACCATAAAGGCTAAATTATCTAAGATGAGAATCAAAACCTTAATATTATTAGCAACAATTCTTGCTTTCAATCACTCATTTATTTATGGACAAATCGTACGCAATGCCAATAGAATTATCTATGTGGACAAAAAAGTCAATATAAATAAACCTGGCTATACTGGCGATGCCTCTTCATGGGATCAAGCCGTCCCTGAATTAGCAGATGCATTAAAATGGGCACATGAGAACCAAAATAGAGGGTACTGGAACGACTTTAATCCACTCAAGATTTATGTTGCGAAAGGGGAGTATAGACCTTTATACCATCCAGTAACCTTTAAAAAAGGGAATACAAAGCACGAAACATTTTTGATGGTAAAAAATGTGCAAATTTTTGGAGGTTTTGATCCTATCAACGGAATTCAGACGTTGAACCAAAATCGAATATTGCCAAATGTAGGAAATTCGGGTACTGTACTCAGAGGATTGGGTGCGGATAACAAAAATGTGTATCACATTCTAATCTCTTCAGGTGATGTAAGAACAGCCCTTTTAGATGGTTTAGTGTTAAAAGATGGAAAAGCGGATGGAATTGAGATAATAAATGGAAGATGGACACCCAAGGACAGTATAATTGTTAACTCAGAAAGAATCTTACCCAATCTTGGAGGCAGCGTGTACGTGAGGAATTCTTCCCCATTATTTCGAAATATTAAAGTAGAGAATTCTTGGGCGCATGGGGGAGGTGGCATGTACTTTATGAGTTCCAATTCCAAAATTGAGCAGAGTATTTTTTTTAATAACATCGGTCTGTATGGCGCAGCTATTCAAATGATTAGTTCTAATTTGGAAATTAAAAATTCAATTTTTGTAAAAAACGCTGCCTTAAACGAATATGAAGTAGGACATGGCGGTGCGCTCGGCATTTATTCCTCATCTCCACGCATAATAAATTCCCAATTCAGTGGAAATTATGCATATACAGGTGGAGGAGCTATTTATATTATTGGTGCATCTAGTCAGCCTATATTTTTAAATGTAACCATGTCTAGTAACCATGCTCGTGTGCATGGTCCTGCTATATTTTTGGAAGAGGATGCTGTGCCAAAAATTTTTAACAGCATTATTTGGGGCAATAATAAAGTAACTTCCATAGAAGGTGGTGAGATTCACGAAGAGAGTAAATCGAATCTCATCCAAGGAAGCAATATTGGAAATCTTCCGAATATTCCTGCAAACTTAAGCTCCGCGGATCTGTTTTTGGATTATCAACCCAATAACGGTGGAGCCCATAATGATGGTGATTTTCGGTTAAAGGGCCATGCAATCACAGTGGATAAAGGTAACGAAGCAGTATATGAAAATTATAATCCAGGGGTTAATTCTCATCTAGACATCCATGGGAAAAGCAGAAAAAACGGAAATTTTTTAGACATTGGTGCGAGTGAGTATTATGATCAACAAAGTTCGATCTTACCCAGTTCCGCAAATATCATTTACGTCAATGCAAATATCATTGGCGGCGATCGCAATGGTTCTAGTTGGGAAAATGCACATAAAAGCTTAGCCGACGTTTTGAAATGGGCAAAAGAAAATGAATCCCTTTGGACACAACAAAATCCACTAAAAATTTGGGTGGCAGCAGGAGAATATAAACCTAAGTATCGACCGAATAATTTAAATACAGATAATAATAAAAGACACCTTGCTTTCAATTTAGTGAAGAATGTGCATTTGATCGGTGGATTCGCTGGCGGTGAGCAAAATTCCAATGATCGGATATGGCGTGAGAATCCAAGTATTCTGACAGGGGATCATAATGAAGACGACTATTTAAGTTCATATGGTAATACGTTGACCATTCAAAACCAAGGTGACAACTCCTATCATACAGTCATTGCAGCAGGTGATCTAGGAAATGGAGGAATTGATGGTTTTATCATTAGGGGAGGAAATGCTAACTCGAGTAGCAATACATCAGTCAATAACTTAAATATCAGCTTAAATAATGGAGGAGGATTCTTTGCAAGAGATGTGAACGATGAGTTTTTTTTAAGGCATATTGTTTTTCAATTGAATAATGCCGGAGATCGTGCTGGTGGATTTTATTTGATGCGCTCCCAATTGAACATGTCCCATGTCATCTTTAGAAATAATACTGCGGATTTTGGAGCCGGGATGTTTTCTGCTGAATTAGCAAAGGCAAACATATTAAATTCAGTATTTATAGGGAATAGAGCTAGGGTATCTGCAACCGCTTTATTCGTATTAAATTCATCAGAAGTAACGCTAATTAATACGACTTCAACTCAAAATCTTGGTTTTGGAAGTAATCAAACCTACTTCGTTACAAGAGGGATTTTAAATGTTTATAATTCAATTATTTGGAATGAAGATAATTATGAGGCAATTCTGGCAGAAAATGGCGGAAAATATACTGCCCAATATTCCATCGCGAGAACGAACATGCCTGGTGAAGGGAATAAAAGAACTAATCCTATATTCATCAATGACTTCCAATTGAGTCCATTGTCTCCTGCATTGGATGCAGGGAATCTTGATCTATTTCCTGATTTTGATGCTCAAATCACAAATGACCTTTTGCAAAACCCAAGAGTGTTCAATTATAATTATGGAGGGAAAATTGATATTGGGGCTGTAGAAATGAAATATGCCGAAATTCAGCCACAAATTAACAATACGTTATATGTTGATGTGAATGTTAATCAACATGCCCCAGGGTATAGAAGAGATGGTTCCTCATGGGAACATGCTTTGCCTGAATTGTCTATTGCATTAACATATGCCAGTAAATATGAAAATCAATGGACGAATGATGACCCATTAAAAATTTTTGTTGCGAAAGGCACATATTACCCTTCAACATTTCACCCATTAGATAAAAATCAATCAAATATTAGAGACAAGTCTTTTTATTTGTTAAAAAATGTCTCTTTATATGGAGGCTTTGATCCAGAAAATAGCATTATAGACTTAACCCACAAACGCATAGAACCAGGAAAAAACGGAACGGTGTTATCTGGAAAATTCAATGAGAGCAGCTCAGAATATGTGCACAATGTGGTGAAGATCATTGGAGGAGCAGGTGTTGCGGTGTTGGATGGATTCGAAATTCGAGATGGGGCAGGAGATGGAAATAATAACAATAATTATAATGTTGGAGGATATACTTTAAATAGAGGATGGGGCGGAGGCATTTATGTGGTGAGTTCGAGTCCTAATATTAGAAATGTACTCATTACCCAGAATAAAGCCTATCAAGGAGCAGGTATTACATTTCAAAATTCAAATGCAAGGCTTGTTAACTCGATTATAGCAAATAACCAAGGGGTGCATTCTGGAGGAATATTTTTAAATAATTCAAGTCCTGAATTGATTAATGTCAATGTTGTTAATAATAAGATATCAGATGTAGGAACCGGGTCGGCTATGCGCAGTAATCTATCTTCAGCGCCCAAGATCTATAATAGCATTTTTTGGGGACACGATGCAGTGCCAATAGTAAATGTCAACCAGGCCAATCCCACCTTTACAAATTCCATTATCCAACATAGCTTAACCCAGGGAAATTGGAATGCTGCATTTGGAACTGATGGTGGAAATAATAAAAACGTCAACCCAAGTTTTACAAATTTCACGTCAGGCAATTTTTTGCTACTCAAAACGAGCCCAGCCATTAATGCAGGTGATGCGTCTTGGTATAACCTTCCTAGTTATGGCGATCGAGATCTAGCAGGAAACGAACGTGTTTCAGGTGCATCAATCGATATAGGTGCTTATGAATTTTACGAATTGCCGATTCAGGTAGATAGACACATCATTTATGTAAATAAACATGTAGTCGGAGGAAATAAATCTGGGGATTCTTGGGAGAATGCAATACCAGAATTAGCCGATTTGTTGTCCGCCTTGTGGGATCAACATAAACAAAACATTGCATGGTGGTCCCCCCAGCAACCCTTGAAAATACTCGTGGCTAAAGGTACGTACTTCCCAAATTATAATGTTGAAACGAATACTGAACCATTACCAGGAGAAGAGTGGCGCACTTCATTTGTTATGGTGCCAAACGTACATATTTATGGGGGATTCGATCCAGATAATGGAATCACTTCATTGGATCACGAACGAATCACACCTATGCATCAAGAGGGCACGATATTATCTGGCAATGGCCAAAGTACGCATGTCGTGATTGCGGTTGGGCCTGTCGGAAATGCCTTGATGGATGGATTGTTAATCACGAATGGCAGAGCAGATAAATATAATTATTCCAATATTTATAACAGTAGGATTTTCAACTATAATGGTGCAGGCATTTACATCAAAGATTCTAGCCCTCGTTTTAACAAAGTCTGGATTTCAGGGAATTTCAGTGAAGATACAGGTGCAGGCATAATCCTATATAATTCAAGTGCAGTCTTCACAAATGTGATCGTCAGTGAGAATTCAGGAAGTTATTCTGGCTATTCTTTCGAAATAAATAATAGCGATGCAAAATTTATTAATTCTACTTTTACAGGACAAGTAGGCGTTTATTCTAATCCTTCCGGTATTATAAAATATCCACAAAAAGAACCAACCTTCATCAATTCTATACTGTGGTCTAATCCTCCAACCTATAATATTCAGGAAGAACTATCGCGATCTGAAACTTCTAACAATATTATTCAATATGGAGATTCTGCACTTGTTTTAGAGACAAAAGTCCCGCTAAGCAGTTCAGACCTATTTAAAAATTTTAATGGACCCATTCAATCACCGGTCATTGGCAATCATGATCTCAACTTAGTGAGAGGAAGTCCAGCTGTGAACCAAGGTGATGGTACAAAATTGTGGAAATACCTGCTAGATCCCTTTGTGCAAGATACAACTGGTAGTGCGCCTGCTTTAAATGATCCTATTTGGGGTACCGATATTTATGGAAATCCGCGAATAGTTGGTGGGCAAATTGATGTGGGGGCGATAGAGAGTACCTTCGTGCATTTGGATTCCATCAAAACAGAAAGTATTTCAGTCCCATTAGGTACTTCATTATCATCCATCACCTTGCCAGTGGATCAAGAAGCCACCATTTATTTAAATAATGGAGCCGAAGTTCGACTGCCAATAGAAATGGATCCTACTAAGTGGAGTCCTGTTGAAATTGAAGGCGTTCAATATGATGAGAACATTGCTGGGAATTATACTATTAAAGTGCCCATAAATTGGCTGCCTAAAAACGATCCAAACTGGTTCTCTTATGGCTTTCAAGATTCCTTGACCTTATATGTTGCCGTAGAGGCAGTAACGCCAAATTGGAGTCTACATATAAACCAAGAGCAAGTCAATGACGGTGAGACTAAAACATCGGTTTACGGTCATGAACTAGAGGTAACCTATGATTTATCGAATTGGGACGGTCAGCAAAACGATATACTTTTAAAAGCCATTGATGGAAACCATTTAATTGAATACGTCGCGACTACAAATAAATTAAAAGCTTTAGGGGCAGGGGATGTGTTATTGCAGGTTTTGTTGCCAAAAACAAATAATTATGAAGCAGATACCTTAGCATTTAAACTCATCATTGAACCTAAACCTATCCAAATAGCATTTAAAGCTGATGCGGTGGTACAAAAAAACTACGATGGTACCGCACAGGCGCAAGTAGGTACTGAACAACTGGAGGTTGAAACAGGAGGCATCGTCAACGATGATCAAGTTTCTATTGTGTTGGGTCCAGATGCCGAGGCATTGTTTTCAAATGC
>CAYTDM010000007.1:12733-72958 GCA_964436635.1 uncultured Sphingobacteriaceae bacterium | reverse complement strand
TCTATTAACCTGGCAGGCATTGCGATAGCCGGTGAAGATGCAAGTAAGTATAAAATTGGCAATGTAAATGATATTGAAGCAAATGTAGGCAAAATCATAAAAAGAGATTTACAAATCAAGGCCAGAAATCACACTCAAATATACACCGGAACACCTTATGAAGGGGGGAATGGAGTAGATTTTACTGGGTTTGTAAACAATGAAATCAGTACGCATCTTCAAGGGACATTAACCTATGTAGGAGATGCCCAAGGTGCAGTGGAAGCAGGGGTTTACGAGATTCTACCAAGCGGATACACCTCCCAAAATTATAATTTAATTTATCTGCCAGGAGAGTTGACTATATCTGGTGGTGCGTCCAATGAGCTGCAGTTTAATGTTTTACAACAAAACCAACAGCTGACTTTTATCTATGGAAGTGGTGATTTTGATGCGTCGGCAGTGGCAAGTTCGGGGTTGAAAGTAGAATATTTAAGTGGAAATACATCCGTTGTGTCTGTGGATGATAACGGTCAAGTACAGATTTTGGGTGTGGGACAAACCACCATTACAGTGAATCAAGTTGGCAATGTGAATTACCAACCGGCTGCTCCTATACAAGTATCGGTAACTATTCAACCTAAAAAGTTATTCGTTAAAGCCAAAAGTGGGACTAAAATATTCGATGGAATTCCATACACTGGGGGGAATGGAGTAGAATATTCCGGTTTTGTTCTAGGAGAAGATGAACAGGTGCTTAGCGGAAATTTGCAGTATGCTGGAAATGCTCAAGGCGCTGTTAATGTGGGTACATATAATATTTTTCCTCAGGGACTTACTGCAGATAATTACGAGATTGAATATCAACCAGGCATCCTTGAAATCTCTTCCGATGGAGATAATGTGCTGACCTTTGATAACTTTACATCTGGGAGTAATTATTCTACGGAATATGGAGCTCCTTCTTTTTCAGTCAGCGCAAAGGCCACCTCTAACTTGCCTCCAATCTATTCCAGTAGTCATCCTCAAGTGGCTACCGTTGATGCCCAAGGTGCGGTCACGATTTTAAAAGCAGGGCAAACTACATTTACGGTCACTCAACCTGGTAACGCAAATATTGCGGCTGCGAATCCTATACAATTAACTCTGGAGGTTAAAAAGAAGGCATTAATCATCACAGCAAACAATGACGGGAAAGTGTATGATGGACAGGCATATGCGGGAGGAAATGGCGTATTGTATGTAGGTTTCGTTCCTGGTGAATCGGAGGCCGTGCTGCAAGGTCAATTAACATACGGCGGCAGTTCTCAAGGCGCTAAGCACGTGGGCAGTTTTGATATTGTGCCTAGTGGTTTAACGGCTGATAACTACCAAATTACCTACACGAGTGGATCCCTAACCATTACCAAAAGACCGGTTACAATGGTTTTTGATCTCAATGCAAAAATAGCCAAGGAATACGATGGGCTAACGAATGCTGCCGTGCATCAGGACCATTTAACTTTTGCAGCGAATCAGGTCGTTCCAGGCGATGATTTGCAGATTTCGCTAGGCGCAATCACGACTGCTTATTATAACGATCAACATGCAGGTACTCAAAAATTGGTAAGCGTGAATCTTCAAGGCATTAGCTTACATGGAGCTCAAAGTGACTTTTACTCTATACAAAATACGAATGCGATAGAAGCTGCAGTCGGAGAGATCACGAAAAAGGCACTCAGCATTACAGCAAAAAATCATACGATCCAATTCAATAATCAAGCCTACCAAGGGGGGAACGGGGTCGAATATCAAGGATTTGTGAATGGAGAAGACGCTTCAGTTTTAGGCGCCCAGTTAACTTATGTGGGAAATGCACAAGGGGCCATTTCCACAGGTACCTATCAAATCGTGCCTTCAGGGTATACCTCATCCAATTATTCAATTCAATATCAACCTGGTACATTGGTCATTTCTGCCAACCAAGGCAACGAAATCCAAGTGAATGGACTTTCATATGGACAGCGTTTGCAAATTGAATACGGCAGCCAATCGCATGCCATTCATGCCACAGCAAGTTCAGGGTTGCCCTTGACGTTTATAAGTAGTAATCCGGATGTGGCCAGCATTGATCAAGACGGAATTCTTCGCCCTAAACGTGTAGGCGAAATTACCATCACCATTTCACAACGTGGAAATTCCAATGTGAACGCTGCACCAGATTTTTACTTATTTGTTAAAGTCGTGCCAAAGGTCTTGAGCCTGGATTGGAAGTCTAATGTGCAGCTGCGCAAAGAATACGATGGTACTCCATTGTTGAAAATTTCAACGGATTTTGTCATACTTAATTCACAACAAATCGTGGCAGGTGATGACGTATATTTAGGTAATAGCGAAGTTGAGGTTATGTTCGATGATTCAAACGCAGGTGTAGCAAAATCCCTTCGTTTACTATCTACTGCTTTACAATTAAGTGGAGCGGATAAGCAAAATTATGTCATAGACCCTAGTTTAAACCTCGTATTTGCTAATGCGATTATTGATAAGGCACCAACTAGATTTATCGGAAACGCTACGCAAGAATTTGTCTATGATGGATCAAATAAAGCATTATCACTTAGCCTGAATCATACTGAATCCGTTATCGAATTTTCTCCTCAACTTACCTACACGCAAGTTGGTAATTATAGTATTACCGCACAGGTAAAAGAATCTAAAAATTATTTGGGTATTATCAGGGAATTTGAATTGCGAATTTTGCCGGCTGCGCTCCCGCAAATTTCGTTTCCGAACTTTTCCCCAAAAACTTTTGGTGATCCACCATTTCATGCTGGTGCCACGAGTAGTGCTGCGAATACCCCATTACGTTTTAGCAGCAGTGATCCTACCATTGCATCAATTAATGAAGATGGACAAATTCGAATTTATGGAGCAGGAACAGTTCAAATCACCGCATATTTTCCAGAAAATCCAAATTATCAAGGCTCTTCGAGTGTTTCACGAGAGCTTCAAATTCAAAAAGCCCCACAAACCATTCGAATCGCAGCAGTAGGACAAATTGAAAAATCGATGGGGACTTATGATTTGGATGCCACGAATTCTAGTGGATTGCCGATTTCATATACCATCGATGACCCAAGCATAGTACGAATAGGGCAGGGCAATCAACTTGAAATTTTGAGATTAGGTACAGTAAACATTAGGGCCTGGCATCCAGGGAATGAAAACTATTTGCCTTCTAATGAAGTGCAATTTACAGTGAAAGTGGTCGATGGACAAAATGATCTAAATATCCGTGTTCATCCAGCATTATCTCCAAATGGTGACGGAATCAATGAATTTTTAATGATTGAAGGCATTCGAGATTACCCAGAAAATCGAGTGGTAATTTTTAATCGTGAAGGTGCAATTATTTTTGAAACCAACGGATACAACAACATGGACAAAGTATTCAAAGGCATTTCAAAAAATGGACAAGCATTAGCAACAGGCACGTATTATTATTTAATTGAAGCCAAACAAGGTTCAATCATCCATGTGAAAAAGGGATTTTTCAGTTTGCGATGATTTTTCACTTTGAAAAGATTTTCGGAAGCTTAAATATTTTCAAATTTTCCATTTTACGTTGTTTATTAAAAAGGGCTGCTTACATGGTAAACAGCCCTTTTTAATAAAATGAATTTATATAATTTTATATATAATTTTACTTTATAAAATTTTAAAACTCTGCGTTTTTAGGAGTTCTCGGGAATGGAATCACATCTCGAATATTTGTCATACCCGTTACGAATAAAACTAATCGTTCGAAGCCAACTCCAAAACCTGAATGTGGTACCGTTCCGAATCTTCGAGTATCTAAAAACCAATCCAATTCTTCTTTCGGTACGCCCATTTCTTCCATGCGATTCACCAACACATCATAGCGCTCTTCTCGTTGTGATCCGCCTACCATTTCACCGATTCCCGGGAAAAGGATGTCCATGGCCCGTACGGTACGACGTCCTTGAGCATCTGGCTCATTTTGACGCATGTAAAACGCTTTGATATCTGAAGGGTAGTCCGTCAAAATCACCGGTTTTTTGAAATGCTTCTCTACCAAATAGCGCTCGTGCTCCGATTGTAAATCAGCTCCCCAACCATCAATTAAATATTTAAATTGCTTTTTCTGATTTGGTTTGCTGCTTCGCAAAATTTCGATCGCCTCTGTATAGGAAATGCGTTCAAAATCATTATTTAAGCAAAACGCTAATTTTTCAGTCAAATTAAATTCAGATCGTTCTTGTTGAGGTTTTGATTTTTCCTCTTCCAATAAACGGTTTTTCAGGAATTCGATTTCTTCTGGACAACGATCCATAGCAAAACGAATAACATACTTTAGCAATTCTTCTGCTAAATCCATGTTATCGTCTAAATCGTAGAATGCCATTTCCGGTTCGATCATCCAAAACTCCGCCAAATGGCGTGTTGTGTTTGAGTTTTCTGCACGGAAAGTAGGGCCAAAGGTGTAAATATTACCCAACCCCATGGCGGCTAATTCACCTTCAAGTTGGCCAGAAACGGTTAAATTAGTAGATTTTCCAAAGAAATCCTCCTTAAAGTTCACCGAACCATCCTCATTACGAGGTAAATTATCTAAATCCAGCGTCGTTACTCGGAACATTTCCCCAGCACCTTCTGCATCCGAACCTGTTATGATCGGCGTGTGCATATAAACAAAACCTTTTTCAAAGAAAAAGTTATGAATGGCATAGGAAAGTGCGTTCCTTACCTTGAAAATAGCGTTAAACGTATTTGTTCTAAAGCGTAAATGCGCGATTTCTCGAAGAAACTCTAAACTATGCTTTTTCGGCTGCAATGGAAATTTTTCAGGATCACTATCCCCTAAAATTTCTACCTTTTCAGCTTTAACTTCTACGTTTTGGCCTTTTCCAAGAGATTCTACTAATGTACCAGTTACTGCAATAGCTGCACCTGTAGTGATGCGTTTTAAGATGGCTTCATCGGTACTTCGAAAATCGACCACCACCTGAATATTTGCTAAGCTAGACCCATCATTTAGGGCAATAAACTGATTGTTTCTGAAAGTTTTAACCCAACCTTTTACAAGGACAGTTCTTCCAAAATCACTAGCTGCCAATAATTCTTTAATCCGCGTGTGTTTCATGTGAATTAATTCAACACTTTGGTCACCAAATCAGCAGCTTCTTTTAATTGAATTGCCGAGAAAACTTCCAATCCAGATTCGTCAATTAATTTTTTCGCTTCTTCAGCATTTGTACCTTGTAAGCGAACAATAATTGGAACTGGAATATTTCCAATTTCTTGGTAAGCATCGATCACACCTTGGGCTACACGGTCACAACGAACGATTCCACCAAAGATGTTGATTAAGATTGCTTTTACATTTGGATCTTTCAAAATGATGTTGAAACCAGCTTTCACTGTTTCAGCATTTGCAGTACCACCTACGTCTAAGAAGTTAGCAGGCTCACCACCAGCTAATTTGATGATATCCATAGTCGCCATCGCAAGACCCGCACCATTCACCATACAACCTACGTTACCGTCAAGTTTTACATAGTTTAAGTTCGACTCACCAGCTTCTACTTCAGTTGGATCTTCTTCTGTGATGTCACGCATTGCAGCGATATCAGCATGACGGTACAAAGCATTCTCATCTAAGTTTACTTTAGCATCTACCGCTAAAATTTTATCATCTGAAGTTTTTAATACAGGGTTGATTTCAAACATCGATGCATCGATAGAATCGTATGCTTTATATAAAGCAGCTACGAATTTTACCATGTCTTTGTGTGCAGCACCAGATAAACCTAAGTTGAAAGCAATCTTACGTGCTTGGAAACCTTGTAAACCTACTTTAGGATCGATTTCTTCTTTGAAAATCAAATGAGGAGTTTTTTCAGCCACCTCTTCGATGTCCATACCACCTTCAGTAGAGTACATGATGATATTACGACCAGTAGCACGGTCTAATAAAACAGACATGTAGAACTCTTTTGTTTCACTTTCTCCAGGATAGTAAACATCTTGAGCTATTAATACTTTATTTACTTTCTTGCCTTCAGGACCTGTTTGTGGAGTTACTAGTTGCATACCGATGATGTCAGTAGCACGTTGTAATACCTCGTCGTGGTTTTTAGCTAATTTAACACCACCACCTTTTCCACGTCCACCAGCGTGAATTTGAGCTTTGACCACAACCCAATCGGAATTGAAGTCTTCTTTCAATTTTTTTGCTGCTTCAACAGCTTCTTCCGGGGTGTCTACCACGATGCCTTCTTGCACGCGTACACCGAAACTTTTCAGTATTTCTTTACCTTGATATTCGTGAATATTCATTATGAAAAAATTTGCTGTAAAAGTACACTTTTAAACCGTAAACATCAAGTTAATTTAAGTGAATCATCAAGTTAATGTGAAATTCCTTACCTTTGCTTTTATGTTGCAAGCGAAGGGTATTTACAAATCTTATGGGGATCTCCTCATATTAAAAGGTGTGGACTTAACGGTTGAACGAGGAGAGATTGTTTCATTAGTCGGTGCTTCAGGGGCTGGTAAAAGTACACTTTTACACATTATAGGCACCTTAGACCAAGCTGATCAGGGGTCTATTACTTTGAATAACACAGATGTTCAGCGTTTAAATTCAAAAGCCTTAAGTTCATTTCGTAACCGTCATATTGGATTTATTTTTCAATTTCATCATTTACTGCCTGAATTTTCAGCGTTAGAAAATGTGTGTATTCCTGCATTTATTAATCAGGTAAGTAAAAAAGATGCCGAGCGTAAAGCAATGGAATTGTTGCAATTATTAGGGGTCGAACACCGTGCTCATCATAAACCAAATCAACTTTCTGGCGGCGAGCAACAACGAGTTGCTGTGGCACGAGCACTAATTAACCAGCCCGCTATTGTTTTAGCTGACGAACCCTCAGGTAATTTAGACTCTGAAAATGCCACATCCTTGCACCAATTATTCATGAAATTAAGGGATGAATTAAATCAAACATTTGTGGTGGTCACCCATAACGAGGATCTTGCTAAGATTTCTGATCGCACGATCCATATGAAAGATGGTTTAATCGTGTCAGCGGGTGAATGATTTTTAGCAATAGAATTTGGTGGAAAACAACTTGAACGAATCGAATCAATGAGTATTCAACAGCCCATTAGAACTGTTTTATTATCCGAAGGTATTCATCCCTTTACACAGCGGGTAGCCAATTTGTTTTTCAAAGATTGGAATCGAAAATTTGCGGACCAACAGGAAATTCCTAGTCCATTGCTTTCAGCAGGAGACTATTTTCAATTACCTAAACATGATGATGCGGCCTTTATCCACGTAGCGTTAAAACTATGCTTGGATTTACATGCCAATTATTTTATGCCTTTAAATAGGGAAGAGGCGATGATCCTTGTAGGAGCAAAAACCCTTTTTGAAGAATATGGGATTCAAATTTTAGCACCCGACCTGCAGCATTTTTCGGATCAAGAAGTGATGATTCAGCCTACGAGAGACCAATCTTTGTGGCTTTTCAAGGAAGGAGCATTGCTGCAAGATCAATCGTCCGAAAATCAATCGTCTGAAAATCAATCGTCTGAAAATAAATCGTTCGAAGATGCCTCGACACAAGATGCGTCTTACTCGGGTGTTTTTATCAAAAATGACGCAGGAGCTTATTTGCCATGTTTTGCGCGTTAGTCGCTAAACCATCTATAATTTATGACCCAATCGCAAATTCATACAGACAAATTCCTATCTAAAAAGGCCTTAATTTTCGGCTTGGATGAGGTGTTATTCCCAAAACGAGATTTTCTCCTTCAAGTTTACTACCTTTTTTCAAATTTCGTGGAATTCACAAATTACGAGCCCAATGCCCAGGACTTATTAAATGCCTTTAAACGTGTTTATGAGGATCAGGGGGAAGACGATGTTTTTCAGCAGGTCGCCCAAACATATCCTCAAATATTGGATTTTAAAGAAAATTTCGATCGATTACACCATCAGGCACAGCTTCCATTGAAGTTATTGCTATTCCCGCATATTGCGCAAATCATCCAGCAAATGCAACTTGAAAATAAAGAAGTTTGTATATTAGTTGCAGGAGATCCCATGATGCAACTAAATAAAATTAAGCAAATTGATTGGGGTTCAGTAAAACCCACGATGAAGTTGTATTTTGAAGACGAATTAAGATTTAAAAAATTTGAGTCATTGGCATACATATTAGAAGATCTAAAAATGGAAGCCAAAGATGTAGCATACATCGGCCATTCCCATTTGGTTATAGAAGAGTCAAAACGATTAAATTTGGAAGTGTTTCCTTTCTAATTTGCCAAAGGAAATAAAAGAATATTTAGGATGAAAATAAAAAGCATAGTGTGGATCGCCATTTCGGCGTTCATTTTCTCAAGTTGTGAGAAGGAAAGTAGCGACCTGATCATTCCCGCTCGTCCACAAGTAGGCGTGGATGGAGATCCTGTGGATGCGTATGATTATTTACAGCATTCTTCTGAAGGGAAATTGAGAGATTCAGTACATTATTTTACAAATTATTTTTATTTGTGGCAAAATCAGCTACCGCAAAACTTCAATCCTCATATCTTTAGAACAGCAGATCAGGTGCTTGCTGAATTGAAAAAGTATGCCAAAAAGCCGAATGGACAACTCATAGACCGTTATAGTTTTTTAGACCGACAAGGCACTATTCGCCAAGAAACGGTCGAAGGGATATCGGGTAGTTTTGGTTTTGATGTGCGGTATTATTCTGAACAAGAACTATTTGTGAAATTAGTGGACGAAGGATCTCCAGCCTATCAATCCGGATTAAGAAGGGGCTGGCAAATCGTTGAAATAAACGGTCGTCGTGACTTGTCATTACAAAGCATGGAAAACGATAATTACGAGTTTTTATTTAATGCTTTATACGAATCTTCCACCATTCAGTTACGGGTTAAAAGTCCAGAGGGACAAGAGCGCTCCTTGGTACTTCAACGAGGTAGTTACCCCATCCGACCCATTTTAGCGCACCAAATTTTTGATATACCAGGACAAAAGATAGGATATTTAGCGTTCAATTTGTTTGTTTCTACCCAAACTGTGCGCACGCAACTATTAACCATCATGAATAATTTTGCGGCAGCTGGAGTCACCAAACTGATCGTGGATTTACGCTATAACAGTGGTGGAGATGTCAGTACCGCAGATTATTTGTCGAATTTGATCGCTCCTACCTCAGCGAATAATAGTTTAATGAATGATTACATTATCAATCGTTCTTTAATGTTTGACGGATATCATTTATTTTTATTTAGGCCAAATTATTATAATAAAACAAACGCCTTAAATCCAAATCGCATTTATTTTCTGGTTACAGGAAGTACGGCTTCTGCGAGTGAATTACTCATTAATAACTTAACTCCTTATGTGGATGTCAAGCTGGTGGGGGATGGAAATACCTACGGCAAGCCGGTAGGGTATTTTGGTTGGAACATTATGGGGGTGGATCTTTATGCGGTGTCGTTCCAAACGGTGAATGCAAATAACTTTGGCGATTTTTATGATGGCATGGAGGTGGATTTTTATGCGAAAGATGGGTTGAATGTTGATTTTGGCGATCCAACAGAAAACATGACAGCGGCAGCCTTGCATCATATACAACACGGGACATTTCCTCCTGCTACTGGCCCTTTATTAATGGATAATTCTAATAAAAGAATGGCTGCGCCGGACAGAAAGGATTTAAATTACAAATTAGATCGTCGAGGCATCAAAGACATGTTTATCTTTGGGAAAAATTAATGAAGAGCATTTATTGATCTACCGGTATATATTTTTATTATTATTATTCAAATCCGGCATGTATTTTTTATTAAATATTTATTTAAACTACTAACAAATTCACATTGGCAATGAGCGAACGTTCAAAAAAAATTTTTCTAGGCATCTGTATCATCGTTCCCTTCTTCTTGTATTGCTTTTATTATTATAGCTCCATGATTAGCAACGCTCCCTATCGTTGGGTCGACTTTGAGTCGATCGTGCTAAAATATGGGGACGAAGGCACATTGAAGAATGAATTTGATTCTTCCACGGGCATATTTACTTACTTAAACCAACAAGATTCATTAGTTTCAGACACCTTGCGTTTCCGGGATGACGATTTGTTATATCTGCATAGAAAAGCTGCAGAATTAGGGTTCTGGAATTTGCCTGAAGACATGACTGGTACTTCATTTGATTCTGCACAGAGTCAAGTGCCAAGATTTGTCTTGCAGTATAATTATAAAGATAAAAGCAAAACGGTGACGTACGATGCGGACTTCGAGGGAAATCAGAAAATGAAAGATGCGGCCCGATCCGTCATAGACGAAGTAAGAAGGGTCATCAGTGATGTAAGCGGTCGTTAAGATCGCTTTTTTTATTTTGTGAAGGTTTGAATAGCTTGTCGAATATCGTCGGATGCAGGAGATTCAAATACCTCTAAGTCAAAATACTTAATGGCTGCAAACAAGTGGTCAAAAATATCCGATAAAATATTTTCATACACCGCCCAACGCGTGTCGGCAGTAAACATATATAATTCCAAAGGCAATCCATTTTCAGTAGGGGACAGCTGCCGTACTAATAAGGTCATGTCTTGTCTAATATTTGGGTTATGCCGAATATAGCGGCTCACGTACTCCCTAAAGAGCCCTATATTCGTCATGTTTCTTCCGTTGACTAACATCTCCCGATCAGCGCCTGTTTTTTGATTGTGCTCCTCAATTTCTTTATGTCGTTCAGCAATATAAGGAGCTAATAATTGAATTTTTTTCAATTTTTCAATTTCATCATTTTGGAGGAACCGGATGGAAGAAATTTTAATGTTTATGGCACGTTTTATTCGGCGTCCACCACTTTCTTGCATGCCTCTCCAATTCTTAAAAGAATCCGTTACCAAATAATGGGTAGGGATGGTGGTGATAGTTTTGTCCCAATTTTGAACTTTCACCGTATTCAAATTGATTTCAATCACATCTCCATCTGCATTGTATTTAGGCATTTCAATCCAATCTCCAATGCGAACCATGTCATTTACGGAAACCTGAATACTGGCCACAAATCCCAGTATGGTATCTTTAAAGACTAACATCGCAATCGCCGAAGCGGCACCCATGGCTGTTAAGAATGCCCAAGGGTTTTTGCCAGTTAAAAGTGTGAATAAAACTATGGCTACGATGAACACTAACACGATATCAGCCACTTGTACATAACTACCCAGTGGTTTGTCTCTAAATCCTTCTTTTTGACTTAAATGGTCTTTAATAGTTCGTAAAAAGGATTTGAGAATCAAATACCAACAAATCAGAATCAAGATATCAGAAACGATCAGCCAAAATTGGATAGATGATTTAAAATCAACTAAAATGATGGAGATTAAATTCTTGGCAATAATGAAAATTATCAGTCTCGAAACGTATACAAAAGTTTTATTTGCGACTAAATGATCATCAAATTGGGTGTTCGATTTTTGCGATAAGCGAAGAATGCTTGGAACAACAAATTTTTTAATAATAAAGTCTACGACAACCAAGAGGATCAGGGCTATGAAAATTAACACCCCTAAGTTTAACCACTTTACGTAAAATTCATCGACGCCCCAATTCGACAAGATGTCTTTCAACCAAATTGTATCCATTTAATTAACTAGTTTTCAACCGTTTTTTGTTTATATCGAAACACAAATGGGAAAATAATCATTAATATACACGCATATCCGGCAAAAGTAAACCAAATGTTTTGCCAATCACGAATTCCCTCTGCGTTTGTAAAAAAGTCAACTACCCATCCACTTCCTAAACCGCCTAAAATAGCTCCAAATCCATTCGTCATAATCATAAATAGGCCTTGTGCACTGGAACGTATACTTGGGTCTGCTTCTTTTTCCACGAATAAGGAACCAGAAATATTAAAGAAGTCAAAGGCCATTCCGTAAATAATCATCGAAAGAACGAGCAAGTACAATTTATCTGCTGGATTACCTAATCCAAACAATCCAAAGCGTAATGCCCAAGCAATGATGCTAAATAAAATCACGTTTTTAATTCCAAAACGGGTTAAAAAGAATGGAATCAATAAAATAAAAAAGGTCTCGGAAATTTGAGAAATCGACAATAATAAGTTTGGATGTTTTACCCCAAATGAATCCGGGTACGAAGTCTTAAAGTCATCTAAGAACGGACCGCCAAAGGCATTAGTGATTTGCAGAGCCGCACCTAATAATAAGGAGAAAATGAAAAACACTAACATTCTTTTTTCCTTAAATAACACGAGGGCGTCTAAACCTAACGAAGATGCTAAGGTTTTTTTACGCGTGATATCTTTAAATGGAGGAGAAGGAGGGATAGTAAATGCATATAACCCAATTAAAACGCCTACCGAAGAAGCCAAATATAATTGATTCACGCTTTTTGTCCAGCCCATTAAATCCACAGCCCACATAGCAGCAATAAATCCAACGGTACCCCAAACACGAATAGGAGGAAAATCTTTTACTACATCGTATTTCTTTTGCGAAAGCACATTGTAGCAAACGGAGTTGGAAAGTGCGATGGTTGGCATGTAAAACAGGGAATTAATCAGCATTAAAGTATAAAATGTAGAAAACTCAGTCACGTTGGCCACTCCAATAAGTGCAACGGCCCCCAAAATATGTGCTACACCTAATACACGCTCGGCATTCACCCAGCGATCCGCAATAATCCCTAAAAGACCCGGCATAAACACGGATGCAATTCCCATGGTTGCATACACGGATCCAATTTGTAAACCAGAGAAACCCAGATTGGCTCCCATGTATCCTCCTAAAGAGATCAGCCAAGAGCCCCACACAAAAAACTGCATGAAACTCAAGGCCGTTAGTCTAATTTTTGTCGACATTTTTTCGACGGTTTAGTTTGAACTGATTAATTAATTTGATTTCCTTTTACTGATTTCGTCGCGAATTTTCGCGGCCTTTTCATACGATTCATTTTCGATGGCCTTAATGAGGCTATCTTCCAACTGTGCGTCTGTCATTTTTGAAAGGGGTAATGGTTCGGTAGAGGGAGTGACTTCTGGACCGACTGTAGTCCCTTCGAGATTTTCCAGGAAAGCCATCTCTCCATCCTCAATAATGACTCCAGAGGATGATAATAAAAATTCAAAGGTATAAATGGGAACATCAAAACGGACAGCCAGAGCGATCGCGTCGGATGTACGAGCATCTATTTCAACTTTTTCCCCGTCCCTTCCACAAATTAATTTTGCATAGAAAATCCCATTTACTAAATTGTAAATAATGACTTCATCTACTTTTATTTGGAATTTTTCGGCAAGTGTTTTGAATAAATCATGAGTCAAAGGCCGGCTTGGAGTCATTTTTTCAATTTCAATGGCGATCGCTTGTGCCTCAAAACCACCGATAATCACCGGTAATCTCCGTTTGCCATCCACTTCACCTAACACCAAAGCATACGCTCCAGATTGAGTTTGGCTGTGTGAAAGCCCTACGATTTCCAATTTAATTTTTTTCATCTGTGCCATATCCCATTTTCTATTAGAAAACAACTAGTTGCCTTTATGGGCACGAATGGCAGCAGTTAATTTTGGAACAATGTCAAATGCATCCCCCACAATTCCATAATCCGCTACCTTGAAGAAAGGCGCTTCTGGATCTTTGTTAATTACCACAATCGTTTTCGAAGAACTCACGCCAGCCAAATGCTGAATCGCTCCAGAAATTCCAATCGCAATATACAAATTCGGGCTGACAGCAATTCCAGTTTGGCCTACGTGCTCAGAGTGTGGACGCCAACCTGCATCGGATACTGGTTTAGAACATGCGGTCGCTGCACCTAATACTTCAGCTAATTCCTCGATCATCCCCCAATTTTCAGGACCTTTCATACCTCTACCTGCAGAAACAACGATTTCAGCGTCTGGCAAGGAAACTTTATCAGTTGCACGAACAATTTCATTGATGACTGTGCTTAAATCCTGTGCATGGATTTCAGGGCTAAAGCTCGACACCGCTGCGGATCCACCTACTTCTTTCACTTCGTAAGAATTTGGGTTCAAAGCGATTACTTTTTTATCAGAAATTAACTCAACCTGTGCAAATGCTTTACCTGAAAATGCAGTTTTCTTGATATTGAACGCATTTCCATTCAGAACAGGCAAAGAAACTGCTCCATCAGCTAATCCCGCATTCATTTTAGCCGCGATACGAGGAGCCAACCCTTTTCCACTAAAAGAATTCGATAGCACCACTGTATTCGCTCCCACTTTATCCGCAGCCGCTGCAATGACAGAAGCATACGCTTGATTAATGAATTGCTTTAATTGTGCATTGGAAACGTTTAGTACTTCAGATGCACCATAAACGCCTAATTTCTCCAATTCACTCTCTGCCACATCTCCAATGGAAATGGCTGTTAATTTTCCTCCCACTAAATCCGCGATGGATTTTGCGTAAGAAACTACCTCATAGACGGATTTTTTAAAATTTCCATCTGTATTTTCTACATATACTAAAACTGACATACTTATCTTTTTTAAATGGATCGAGACCGATCGTTTTTCTCATTGGGTTATTTGCTGCGCAACTTCTTATTTATCGCTCAGCGCAAACACTCCTTGTTCGTTCACCTTATTAAATAACGCGGGCTTTATTATGAAGCAAAGAAACCAGTTCTTCTACATTTCCTGCATCGACTAACGTCACAGTACCTCTTGGGGCAGGAGTTTCATAGGAAACGATTTTCGATAAGGTTTCTACTTCCGCTGGTTCCACCACTTTTAAAGGTTTCGTTCTGGCGCTCATAATTCCGCGCATATTTGGGATGCGAACTTCTGCTACCCCTTCACCCGTTCCAGCCACAAAAGGCAAGGAAACAGTCAGTACTTCTTTTCCACCTTCGATTTCTCGTTCGATGGTCGCCGAGTTTCCACTAACATCGATCTTTTTTGCCGATGAAATGGATGGGATATTTAATAATTCCCCTAAATAAGAAGCGACTTGTGAGCCATTATAGTCAATAGATTCTTTGCCGGTTAAGATTAAATCAAATTGTTCTGCTTTTGCATATTGAGCGATTTGATTTGCTACAAACCATGCATCCCTTGGATTTGCATTGATTCGAACCGCATCGTCTGCACCCGTTGCCAATGCTTTACGAATACTTGCTTCTGTACTCACATCTCCCACATTGATGACGGTAACACTGCCCCCGTTTGCTTCAATTAGACCAATCGCTTTAGATAAAGCAATTTCATCATAAGGATTTACGATATATTGCACTCCGGCCGAATTGAACACCGTATTATTCTCGGAAAAAGTAATTTTCGAGGTGGTGTCTGGCACATTACTTACACATACTAATATCTTCATTATGTTTGCTTTTTATGTTTCTACAAACTTAAAATAAAAATTTGTTTTTACCATATGTGAGGGTCCTGAAATAAAAATTTTTAAGTTTGTATCACGAAGATTTGATTAAAAATGGAATCACGCATAGAAAAATTAAACGCTTTTATACAGGAAACACCGAATGATCCCTTTCTCCATTATGCATTAGCAAGTGAATGGTTGAAAATAGGGGAATTAAATAAAGCCCAAGAAAAGTTTGAGTGGATCGTTCAACAATTTCCAGATTATGTAGGCACCTATTACCATTTGGGTAAACTTTACGAAGAGCGTTCCGCGACAGAATCAGCCATTTCTACCTATGAAAAAGGCTTGGAAATAGCGAAAAAAATCGGCGATCGCCACGCGTTTAACGAGCTTCGAGGCGCACTTGACCTGTTAATGGATTAAACGCGTATATTCAGATTAACCGTGTAAATTCGGGGGTAACCATGTATATTCCGATTAAACGCGTTTAAATGAATTAACCGTGTTTATTTGAATTAAGCGTGTTGCTTGCAAATGTCTTTCAGCTTCGCAATCACCACATCGATTTCGTCCTTGGTATTGTATTTGGAAAAAGAAAATCGCACACTCGGCCGTTCTGCGTCCGATTGGATCGCTGTCAACACATGCGATCCGATATTGGTGCCTGAACTACACGCACTTCCTCCTGACACACAAATGCCTGCAATGTCTAAATTGAAAAGCAACATATCGGCTAAGTCAGTGCATGGAAATGAAGCATTCAGTACCGTGTATAAACTGTGTTCTGGACGAATATCTCCATTGAAAGCGACGCCAGGAATTTCTTCTTTTAAGCGGTCTATCATGTACGATTTAAGCGATTGAATGTACTTATGATCCGTTTCCATGTGTTCGTAGGCGATTTCAAGCGCTTTCGCAAGGCCTACGATACCATACACATTTTCAGTCCCTCCACGCATATTCCTTTCTTGCGCGCCTCCATGAATAAGAGGTTGAATTTTAGTGTTTTGCTTAATATATAGGAAACCTACACCCTTTGGGCCATGGAATTTATGCGCGGCACCCGTTATGAAATTCGCGTTTAAAACTTGAAGATCGTGTTTGTAATGTCCCATGGTTTGGACCGTATCTGAATGGAATATTGCATCAAATTCCTGACAGATTTCGCCGATGGCTTGCACATTATTCAAAGTTCCGATTTCATTATTTCCATGCATAATGGAGACTAAGGAACGTGCATTGCTTCGCAATAAATCTGTGAGTTCTCCCAAGTCAATGTGTCCTTCCTGATCAACACTTAGATAGGAAACTTTTAAGGGCTTTGTTTTTTGTAAAGCTTCTATAGTATGTAAAACAGCATGATGTTCTAATGGAGTCGTAATGATGTGTTCGATTTGAAAATCTTCCACAGCTCGTACGATGGCAAAATTGTCTGCTTCGGTTCCCCCCGAGGTGAAAAATATTTCTGCTGGAGCCGCATTTAATAATCCAGCGACCGTTCTTCTGGCTTTTTCAATAATCGTTTTTACCCTTCTTCCATGCGCATGGATGGAGGATGGGTTGCCAAATTCACTTTGCATCGTTTCCATCATGACCTGGATCACGGCCGGGTCTAATGGAGTGGTGGCTGCATTATCTAAATATATTTGCATCTTACAAAGATAAGGGAATTTCAATTATTTGCGCGAAGCAAATCGCCTGAACAACACAAATATCAACGCGCCTATTCCAATCAGGATAAATAAATAGGCGATATAATCCCCATGGCGTACATAGAAAGTCAGCTCTTCATTTAAATTGATTTCTTGACGTTGTGCTGCTGGAACCCACCATTCGGTTTTTTGAATGACATCCCCTCGCTGGTTGATAAATCCTGATATTCCCGTGTTCGCTGCTCTTGCGACCCATCTACGTGTTTCTACAGCTCTTAATCGAGCATAGTCAAAATGTTGGTCTTTCCCAGATGTATTTCCCCACCAGCCATCGTTGGTAACGATGGAAATAAATTGTGCGCCTTGTTGTACGTATTTACCTACGTAATTTCCCCAAATGGACTCATAACAAATGACTGGGGCCACGCCAATTCCACTTTGTGCATATAAAACTGAAGGTTCGTCTTGAGAGCCGTACCCTCCTGTGGTTCCCCCAAATGCCTTAAATAATGGCTTCATAAAACTTAACGCTGTCCCAAATGGTAATTTTTCTACACCAGGTACTAATTTCGATTTATGATAAAATTGTAGTTCAGCAGAATTTTCTGTTAACACAACCGCGTTAAAATGGTCATAAAACACGCCGTCCCACTCTCGAGCCGTAAGGGTCAGTGGTTCTTGATAAATTTTGAAAGATTCTATCCCAGAAACGAGGCTGGCATTTTTATAATTTGTTAGGAAATTTTGCAACTTATAAAACACAGGATGCGATCTAAAGGTATCTTCATCGTATCCAAAAGAATGAGCGATCGCTGTTTCCGGCCAGATGATAAATTCAGTATTCGGCAATGCGACCGATTCAGAAAGTTCGATGAGTTGATCGATTTGTGCTTCTGGAGGAATGGTCCCAAATTTAGCATAAGGTTCAATATTCGGTTGTACCACCACTACCTCGGATGGATTTACCTTTTCTTCATACGTGTTAAAAATGTATAAAGACACCAACACTGGAACGAATAGACAAAAATTTAATGCGATGGACAGATTTCGCTTGGCTTCTTTCGTCAATCCGTCTTTTTTGGCCAAAAACGTTAAAAATCCCAGTGCGTTGATTAATAAAATCCAAACGGTTCCTCCATATACGCCCGTAAATTCATACCATTGAATCAGGTCAATCGTACTCGCAAATCCATTCCCTAAAGTCATCCATGGAAAAGCAAGGTCCCAAGATTGGTGTAAGTATTCATACGCGATCCAACATCCTGCAAATCCTACTAATGAAATGTAAATAGAAGTATATTTTCGAAGTTCATAATAGGCTCTAAAAGCCAGCGCCATCAAAAGCGCAGCCAGTCCGAAAGGAATCATTGAAATAGGAATGGCCGCATACACGGGCATCACTTCGGAGATCGAATTATATACCCAATAAATACACGAAGTATTCCAAAGAATCGCCGTTACACCACTCACTAAAAAGATTTTTTTACCCTTTTTTGAGGAATCACTACGAATCACTTTTTCAATCCCCCATAATAGCGGCATAAAAGCAACCAGTAGAATCACGCCAGTATACGGGAGTGGAGGCCAAGATAACCACAATAAAACAGCACTTAAAACAGCTAAGCCATAAGGTGATTTCGAAAATTCTTTCATTTTATTGCTTATAATTTTTTAGACGATTTATCCGCTTTTTCTTGCTTTTTTTTCTCTTTACTATCTAATCCTGCTACGCAAATCACAAATTCCCCTCGAATGGGATTTTCACTAAAATATGCATAAGCCTCTTTTAAAGTGCCGCGCCTTGTTTCTTCAAACATCTTAGAAATCTCCCTGGAAACGCTCACTGGCCGATCTTCTCCGAAATAAGCAATAAACTCTTCAATGGTTTTCAATAATCGATGAGGAGATTCGTAAAAAATCATCGTTCTTTCTTCGTTTATTAGGCTTTTTAGATGAGTTTGCCTTCCTTTTTTAACAGGTAAAAAGCCTTCAAAAGTAAAACGATCATTGGGCAACCCAGATTGAACCAATGCCGGCACAAATGCAGTCGCACCTGGTAGACAGATAATTTCTATATCATTTTTAATCGCTTCGCGCACTAATAAAAATCCAGGGTCAGATATTCCCGGAGTGCCTGCATCAGAAATTAATGCAACTTTTTTTCCTTCTTTTAACCACCGAATCACTTCACTGACAGCTTTATGTTCATTGTGCTGGTGATGTGCATATAATTTAGTATCTATTTCAAAGTGTTTTAAAAGTTTGCTGCTTACGCGGGTATCTTCCGCTAAAACCATATCGGCTTCTTTAAGCACTTTTAATGCTCTAAATGTAATGTCCTCTAAATTTCCAATGGGGGTGGGTACCAGATATAGCATGATGCAATGTTAAGGATTAATTTAAAGAAAATCATAAAAAAATTTGGAGCGAATAAAAAAATGAATACATTTGTGCCATTCCAAGACCTCATTTGGCTTGGTTTATAAAGAAGTGGCGAGAGACTGGCTCGATGACCCACTGGCAACCAGCGAAAAGCAACGGTGCCAATTCCTGTCCCAATGTTGGGAGCATATAAATTAAAGCGGACATGAGAACATTGCATTCACAACATCTTTTATTCCAATTATCGTTTATCGCAACTGCAGGTAAGCATGTGTTCACCTATTTTTCAATGGTTCGAATGCATATGCTTATGCTTCGCTGTTGTTGGTAATTGGCCCCCACGAACGACAGCTTAATCTGGTTGTGCAGTCAAGGACTGCCTAGCCGCAGGGCCCTTTAAGCAAAATCCAAATTTTCGAAAAAAGGTTTCATCCAAAAAATTAATGGACATCCATTTTTTGAATAATTACATCTTGTTGCTTAATCCAAGATTAAACATTGAAACACAAATAAATCAGAAATTAAAATATTTAAATTTATACATTATGGCAACTCATCCAAGATTCGAAACACTACAAGTTCATGCAGGTCAAGAAGTAGATCCGACCACTGGATCTAGAGCGGTACCAATCTATCAAACCACCTCTTATGTGTTTAATAGTGCAGAACATGGAGCCAATCTTTTTGCATTGAAAGAATTTGGAAACATTTATACACGCATTCAAAACCCGACCACCGATGTGTTTGAAAAGCGCATTGCTGCGCTTGAAGGGGGAGTCGCTGCATTGGCTACTGCGTCCGGTCAGGCGGCTCAGTTTTTGGCACTTACAAATATCCTGGAGAGCGGAGATAATTTTGTGACTGGCTCCAATCTATATGGAGGCACCTATAATCAATTTAAAGTATCTTTTAAACGTTTAGGAATCGAGGCAAGGTTTGCGAAAAACGACGCTGCGGAAAACATTGAGGCACTCATAGACGAGAAAACAAAAGCGATCTATTTGGAAACTATCGGGAACCCAAGTTATAACATTCCGGACTTCGAAAAAGTGGCTGCGGTGGCCCAAAAATACGATCTTCCGTTAATCGTGGACAATACTTTTGGTGCGGGGGGTTATTTATTTAAACCTTTAGAGCACGGCGCTCATGTGGTGGTGGAATCGGCTACTAAATGGATTGGTGGACACGGTACGAGCATCGGAGGAGTGATCGTCGACGGGGGGAATTACAATTGGGGAAATGGGAAATTTAAACAATTTAGTGAACCAGCTGAAGGCTATCATGGACTTGTTTTTTCAGATGTTTTTGGCGTAGGTGGTCCATTTGGAAACATTCAATTTATCATTCGCGCTCGGGTGGAAGGATTGCGTGATTTTGGTCCAGCGCTCTCACCATTTAACTCCTTTTTATTGTTGCAAGGCTTGGAAACCCTTTCATTAAGAGTTCAACGACAAGTCGACAATGCCTTGGATTTGGCGAAATGGTTAGAAGCACACCCAAAAGTAGAAAGTGTCAACTATCCGGGTCTTCCAAGCAGTCCACATCATGAAAATGCTAAAAAATACTTGACCAACGGCTATGGTGGCATTTTGTCCTTCCGTTTAAAAGGAGGCATTGACGCAGGCAACACCGTTATTAATGCACTTCAACTCGTGTCGCATTTGGTTAATGTAGGCGATGCCAAAACCTTGATTACCCATCCGGCAGCTACCACGCATCAGCAATTATCAGATGAAGCGAAATTGGCTGCAGGCGTGTACCCAGGTGAATTACGCGTTTCCTTAGGCATAGAACACATCGACGATATTATCGCAGATTTCGAACAAGCCTTCAATGCGATTTAACCCAATTCATTTTCTTATAAAATTCAAGGAAAGTAGTAAAAATGGAGATTTATCAATACCCAAAAACGCTCAAATTAGAAAGTGGTAAACGAATTCGGAATTTGCAGATCGCTTATCATACCTACGGTAAACTGAATGCAAAGAAAGATAATGTGGTATGGGTGTGTCATGCGCTCACCGCAAATTCAGATGTGTTTGACTGGTGGCCTGGTCTTTTTGGAAAGGAGGATTTATTTAATCCTAAGGATTATTTTATTGTTTGTGCGAATGCATTAGGATCTCCTTATGGTACGACGAATCCTTTATCCATCAACCCGGCTACTGGACAACCTTATTATTTATCTTTTCCTTCATTTACCATCAAGGATGTAGTGGAAGGGCATCGTTTATTAGCGGCGCATTTGGGCATTGATGAAATACAAGTTTTGATCGGAGGGTCCATGGGCGGACAACAAGCCTTAGAATGGGCGATTGCGGAGCCAAAAAAAATTAAAAATCTCATTGTTTTAGCCACCAATTCGGTGCACTCACCTTGGGGAATTGCCTTTAATGAAAGTCAACGATTAGCGATTAGTACGGATAGAACGTTCTACGCTAATCACCCCAAAGGGGGTGTTAAGGGGCTGAAGGCGGCGAGGGCCCTGGCTTTATTGTCCTATCGATCCTACACGACCTATGGTGCTACACAGCTTGAAACCGACTTGAATAAGACGGATGATTATAAAGCTTCTTCTTATCAGCATTATCAAGGCGAAAAATTAATTAAACGTTTTAACGCATATAGTTATTGGTACCTTACGAAGTGCATGGATAGCCACCAAGTCGCTCGAGGTAGAACCTCCTTAGAATTCGCTTTGCGCAGCATAGAAGCAAAAACCTTGGTCATCGGGATCTCATCTGATTTATTATTTCCTCCAGAAGAACAAAAATTCATCTCGAATCACGTGCGGAATGCACGATATGTCGAAATTGATTCATTTTTTGGGCACGATGGCTTTCTAATCGAAACCAAGACAATCAGTAAACAAATCAAGAAATTTTTGCTGGATTCTACGCGGATGCCCGCACAGCGCATAAATAAAATAGAAGTAAAAAGTGAAACACGTGTTCAGATTTAACTACCCATTTTAAAATAAGGGTAAAATATTAATCAATAGAACATAGAAAAAAAATAAAAAATAAAAAATAGAAAAGGAGAAATATGGAAGTACAGAAGAACGGACAAGCAGGAAGCACGAGAAGAAAATTAGTTTTGGGGATCGTCGGCTATGGGGTGGTGGGGCAAGGATTGTATGATATCCTCGCGAGCAATCCAAACCTCGATTTGACGATCAAAAAATTTGTGATCAAAAACCCAACAAAAGAACGAAATTTAGACCCCAGCTATTTTTCTACGGATATCTCAATCCTGCTAAACGACGATGAAATTACGACCGTAGTGGAGCTGATCGATGATGCGGATGCGGCTTTTGAAATCGTGTCTGAAGCATTAAGACGCGGTAAAGATGTGGTGTCAGCAAATAAAAAAATGATCGCATATCATTTGGAAGAATTGGTGGAAATTCAAAAACAAACGGGTGCGAGTTTGTTGTATGAAGGGGCTGTTTGCGGGAGCATTCCGATAATCAGAAACCTGGAAGAATATTACGATAATGAACTTTTATTGTCTGTTTCTGGAATTTTTAATGGATCCTCCAATTATATTTTAACAAAAATTTTCAACGAGAAAACCTCTTATCAGGAAGCCTTGCAACAGGCCCAACAGCTGGGATTTGCTGAAACCAATCCCATCTTGGATGTGGGCGGCTTTGATCCGAAATTTAAGTTATTGTTATTGACGGCGCATGCTTATGGTTTGTTTCTGAAGCCTGCGCAAATTTTTAATCATGGAATTCAGTTTTTACATGAAATAGACGTGTCATATGCGCGTTCACATGGGTTTAAAATAAAATTAAAGCCACAGGTGTATTCTTTGGGAGAGGGGCGTGTGGCAGCGCATGTCTTGCCGTGCTTTGTGCCTGAAAATCAACTTTTGGGCCAGGTGGAATATGAAAACAATGCCGTACTTGTAAAGGCTGCATTTGCGGACGAACAATTGTTTTATGGAAAGGGAGCAGGAGGACATCCTACGGGAGCAGCGGTGCTTTCGGACATTGCGGCCCTACGATATGCTTATAAATATGAGTATAAAAAGCATTTAAACGGATTCTCCTGGACTTTAGATCAACAGGCGACTATAAACGTCTACCTAAGATTTCTTTCTGAGAAAGGCGAGAAACAATTAAAATTTACGGAAATCGAAAAGCAATGGAGCATACAGGATGCACAAGGAAACAGCCATAGCCTCGTAATGGGCCAAACCACTATTCAACATTTGCACGAGGCAGCAGCCTGGTTAACGGAATCAGCAGCATTTATTTCGGAGTTTCCGCGATAGGAATGAACCCCATTTAAATGATTTGAATGAATATTTTGAAATATCATTTTCTTTACGTAAGTTGTAAGGCTTATATAACACAAAATGAAATACTTAGTAGGAATCCTTTTAGGGGTGATTTTTTCGCCTTTTTTGGCGCTTGCGCAAAGCAATGATTCATTAAACAATGTCTCCAGTTCTTCGTCAGGAGGGTCGGGAATGGGCTTTATAGTAGTTACCGTCCTGGTAGTGCTGGTAATAATTTTTGTACTTATTAGAAAACAATACCGCAAATTCAACGAGTGATCGGCCTTTGCGGTATTGTTATTATTTACAGGCTCTTTACAGGTGCTGCTTATTTGTTTGCAGCTTTTGCGTGGTCAGCTAAAAATTGTGCTAAACCATTATCCGTTAATGGGTGCTTTAATAAGGATAGGATCGCTGAAAGTGGGCCTGTCATCACATCTGCCCCAATTTTGGCACAATCGATAATGTGCATTGCATGACGTACAGAAGCGGCTAAAATTTGCGTCTCAAACCCGTAATTATCATAAATCAAACGAATGTCTTCAATCAGGCCTAATCCGTCTGTTGAAACATCGTCCAGGCGTCCAATAAATGGCGAAACATACGTTGCGCCAGCTTTTGCAGCTAATAAGGCTTGTCCTGAAGAGAAGACCAATGTACAATTCGTTTTAATGCCCTTGTCACTGAAATAACGAATCGCTTTGATTCCATCTTTAATCATAGGCACCTTAACGACTATTTTATCATCTAATTTTGCTAAGGCTTCGCCTTCGCGAATCATTCCTTCAAAATCGGTGGAAATGACTTCCGCACTGACATCCCCGTCCACGATGTCACAAATCGCTTTGTAGTGTGCGATGACATTGCTGTCACCCGTGATGCCTTCTTTAGCCATTAAACTTGGATTTGTGGTCACTCCATCGAGTATACCTAAGTCTTGAGCTTCTTTAATTTGAGCTAAATTCGCGGTGTCAATAAAAAATTTCATGTCTTGAAGATTGAAGATTAATGTATGTTTTCCTTGCAAAACTAACTAATATTTCGTATATTGCATAGATAGGATATGCATATTCTTCGTTCTCTATATCATAAAAACTTTAGAATCCATTTATTTGGTCAGTCGGTATCGCTAATTGGGTCCTGGATGCAGCGTGTCGCCATGAGTTGGTTGGTCTTTTCTATGACGGACTCTGCACTCATGTTAGGCATCGTGGCCTTTGTTTCCTTGATTCCCTCCCTGGTCTTATCTCCGTTTATAGGTAGTTTTATCGATAAGCATAATAAGTTTTTAACTTTAATGGCTGCGCAAATAGGATTGATGATTCAGGCTGGATTAATCGCGATCTTGGTTTGGTTTGAATGGCACACGGTGCCGCTCATTTTGATTTTAAGCCTAATTCAAGGCGTTTTTAATGCGTTAGAAGTAAATTCCAGGCAATCCTTTATGCTTGAGTTGGTCGAAAATAAGCAAGACTTACCCAACGCCATCGCCTTAAACTCCACAGTTTTTAATTTGGCGCGTATTTTAGGACCGGCATTTGGTGGACTAATCTTAAGCCAATTTGGGGAAGCATGGTGTTTTATAATTAATTTTTTAAGCTTTTTTGCCGTGCTAATTTCCATGAAATTAATGAAGGTGAATAAAAGCCGCACCCTACAACATCAAGAAAGTACCTGGGAAGGATTCAAGCAAGGATATCTATATCTTCGAGCACACCCACAACTACTGGCATTGATTATTTTAGTGGCTTGTTCGAGTCTAATGGTCATTCCATATACCACTTTATTGCCTGTCATCGCGAAATCTTTATTTGACGGCGGGGCCAAAACCTATAGTTCCTTAGAAAGTGCTGCAGGTATCGGAGCCATGATCGGCGCGATCTATATGGCGCGCTTGCAAACGGGTTCAAATTTGCGTTTTCGAGTCATGGTGGGATCAGGGCTGATGGCGTTGAGTTTATTGGTGTTGCCTTTTGCTACCAACATTTATCTTGCTTTGGCCTGCGTCACCTTTACAGCTTTGGGCATGATGGTACAAAATTCTTGTATTAATACGTATCTACAAACACATACCCAACATGCCTTTAGGGCTAGGATTATCAGTTACTACATCATGGCATTTCAAGGTATATTTCCGATTGGAAGCCTACTGATTGGGTCGATTGCGGAGCAAATGGGAGTGAGGCAAGCCTTGCTCATTCAAGGAACCATTGGTTTCCTGATTTCGTTCGGATACATCTATTATATATTTAAAAACTTACGGCAACCCCAAGGATTGCCGCAAGTTCATCATTAATAATATTTTTGAGTAACCTAACGATACTTTCCTACTCTTTATTTCTTATAGGAGGCTAAATTGAATATAGCCCCATAGTAGGTGAATTCTTATAATTGCTTCAAAAGCTCTTGGATCGCCTTTTCAAGCTGAGGATCCTTATCTTGAATCAAATCCAATAAGGTGTTATGTACCTCAATGTCTGGTTTCACACCAGTTAATTCTAAGTTATCCCCATCCAAGGTATACACTCCCCAGCCTGGAACACGATACGAGGAACCATCCACTAAGCCTTTTGAGGACGTGAAAATAATCCATCTATAGGTTTCAGTTCCGATCACTTTTCCAAGATTTAAGGCCTTAAATCCAGCTGCGGTCATTTCTGCATCGCTTAAGGATTGTTGGTTGATAAGCAACACAATCGGCTTTCCTGAAGGACCAAAATTACTTTGCGGAGCACGCTTTCCGCCCCGATATTGCCATTGCAAATATGGACGTTGAGAAAGGAATTTTAACACTTCATCGTGTACATTTCCTCCGGTATTATAGCGTAAATCTAAAATAATAGCTTCCTTATTATTCTCCTGTTCCACCATGTCTAATAAGAACACTTCGAGTTCGGTCGTGCTCATATTTTTCATGTGTGAATAGGCAATTCGGTTTTTACTTAATGAATCTACCCGGTGGCGATTTTTCTTAATCCATTCATCGTAATAGCCATCACGAGTGTTTGCACTTCTTTGCGGACGAACGGTGGTGTGGATAATTTGGCCATTTCGGTTAAAGCTTAACCGCAACTCATCTGCCAAGGAAGGTTTGGTAAAATAGAAATCACGATCATTTTTAGGATCGACTTCTACGCCATCCACCGCAATAAGCACATCTCCCGGCTGAATATCACGACCGATTTTACTGGCAGGGCTATTTAACATGGCCCGTGCCACTTGGTAAGGTTTCTTTTGATCGAAAACGATGCCCGTTTCATTGGTCACGTAACGATATAATTTTTGCTCTTCGCGACCGCTGCTATTAAAGCCCAAATGCGAAGAATTTAATTCTCCCAGCATGTCGTTTAATAACACCCGTAAATCGTTTCGATTCGTGACATATGGTAAAAATTGTGCGTATTGTTGCTTCGTTTTCGCCCAATCTAACCCATGAAACCCTCCCTCATAGAAGTTTTCATCGATGCCCGCCCAAGTTTCCTCGAACATTTGTTTAAACTCATCGCTTAAATTCCTATTAAACTTTTGTTGAATAGCGATAGCATCCAATCGATTATTATCGATGTTGTATTTTTGAATTCCTCCACGAGTTAACACGTAATAATTTGCCCCCGAAACTGCGAAATCAGCTAAGAATCCATCGGCCACTTTCTCTGTTTTCGGCTGCTCAAAATCTTGAATAATCGTTCTATATACTGCCATTCTGCCCCCTTCATGATTGGAATGGAAGTACACATAATCCTTATTTCCTTTCCGAGTTGTGAAGACATTTGTTTGCGATCCAAAGGCAGGACTAATGCGCGTAATGCGGTCCCGAAGATGTTGGGTGTTCACCTGAATCTGAATTCCGGCGGCCGACGCACTGTCTTTTTTAGCTTCCGCAAACAACTCATCAAACTTATCAGCTTTATATGGGCCGTCGAAATAGTCTAAATCCATTTTGTAAATGCTTGCATCCTGCATGCCAAATGGATAAGAAGGGCGTGTTCGATTGCTCGCAAAATAAATAGATCGTCCATCTGCAGACCACACAGGACTGCTTTCAGTGACCCCTGTATTCGTTAAATTCGTGGTTTGAGCCGATTTAATGTGATGGATGAAAATATCTTGTTCAAAATTACGCACAGCTGTAAAGAGCACGTATTCCCCGTTCGGAGAGAAAGACGGGTTGGAATTTTGGAAACCCCAAATTTCATCCTTCACGATCACCTTGCTTTCTAAGGTGTTTAAATCAATTAAACGCACTTCATCTCTTCCACTTAAATACACGCCATGAGTACGCTCAGGATTTATTTTTAATGCACGATTGCTGCGCAAATCCTTGGTTAACTGTTTAACAGTTCCCGATCCGTCAGCAGACATCGCTTGCCAATTTGGGTACCCCTGGTGCGTTCTATTCACTAAGAGGGTTTTGTTATCTTTTAACCATTTGACTTCAAAAGCACGCTCAGGAGAGCCGTGAATTTCTCGCACAAATTTTCCAGAAATATCGGATACAAAAACCACACCGCGTGAGATGAACGCCATTTTTTTGCCATCTGGCGAAACATCAAAAGCAGCAATATTGTCTTTAACGTCGAATTCTTGTTCTTTCTCTAAAACTTTATTCCTTGAAACAGTGAATTGTATAGGCGCTGCCTTATTGGAAGCGACGTCATACACATAGAGCTGATAATCCCTTTCGAAAACGACTTTAGATCCATTTGCAGCCACTTGAGGACGTTTGATAGACGTGTTAAAGCGAGTCAATTGTTTCTTAACGCCATTTTCTAAAGTGTACAAATTGTATTCGCCATTGGCCTCATCGGACACAAAGTAAATCGTGCCTTTTTGATCCACGGTTTGCCAAAAATCCTTCCCTTCGTAGGAAGTTAATTGCTTGAAAGCACCTGTACTTTTTTGATAAGAAAGCACGTCTGGATTAAAGGCACCCTTATACCTTTTGCGGTTAGCTGCAGAATAACTTTCCCATGAATTATTGAATAACCACTCTCCTGAAGGTGTTTCGACTACCTGATGAATGGTGTTAAAGAAATGCGGGAATAATCGTTCCGCAGTCCCGCCATCTTTGTGAACTTGGTAACTGGTAAATCGATTGTATCGGCCGGATGTGAAATAAATCTTTTGACTATCCCAACTCCAGCTATCCACCTCATCATTCGCATCGTGGTAAGTCAGCTGTTGGATTTCTCCACCAGCCAAAGGCATGATATACACATCCTGGTTCCCATATTGATTCGATGAAAAGGCCAGCCACTTCCCATCTGGAGAAATTCTTGGATTAATTTCTTCTCCAGGTAAAGCCGTGATTCTTCTTGCTTGCGACGCACCAAGATCCGCCTGCCATAAGTCTCCCTCATAACTAAAAACCACGGATTTTCCATCTGGGGTCAAACTGGGGTGCGAGGCAAAATAAGTTTGCTGCTGAGCCGTTTGGGCCATGATCGGACTCGCCAATGCCAAGGCAAATAGGCTCAGTCCAATGCTTTTCATCTTTGAATAATTCATTGTAAAAGGTTTATTTGGTGTTCATCTATATCATGTTTCAATGAAGGCGGACCATAGAATTAAATGGTCCTGCCAGGATACGTTTCTAACGCTTTTTCTAAACAAATTAATGCGTTTTTCAAATCTTCTTCATTCAACACGTAGGCTAAACGCACCTCATTTTCACCGGCTCCTGGAGTACTGTAAAATCCCGTAGCAGGGGCCATCATGATGGTTTTATTTTCGTATGAAAACGATTCCAACATCCATTGGCAAAAGCGATCGGCATGGTCGATCGGTAATTTGGCCACCACATAAAATGCACCTCCTGGGTTTGGACAATAGACGCCTGGAATGGCATTCAGTCCTGAAACTAATACGTCTCTTCTACGTGTATACTCTTCTTTTACTTTCGTAAAATAGCTTTCAGGCGTGTCGATGGCCGCAGTCGCAGCGATTTGTGCAACGCCCGGAGGACTTAGTCGTGCTTGCGCAAATTTTAGTGCAGTTTGCCAAACTTGTTTGTTTTTGGTCACCAAGCAACCCAATCGAGCTCCACAAGCGCTGTATCTTTTTGAAACTGTATCTAATACGATTACATGATTTTCCAAACCTTCTAAATGCATCGGAGAGATGAATTCCCTGCCGTCATAACAAAATTCTCTATAGGCTTCATCCGAAAGTAAGTACAAGTCGTATTTCAAACAAAGGTCTCTTAACGCTTCTAATTCCTCCCGAGAGTATAAATAGCCGGTTGGATTGTTTGGATTACAAATCGCAATGGCCTTGGTTTTTTCAGTGATTAATTTTTCGAATTCTGAAATGGGAGGTAATGCAAATCCATTTTCAATTTTCGATAAAATAGGTTTAACGACTAAACCCGCGGAACAGGCAAATCCATTGTAATTTGCATAAAAAGGCTCTGGAATGATGATCTCTTCACCTGGATTCAGGCAGGTTTGCATGGCGATGGTAATGGCTTCTGACCCGCCATTTGTTACCAAAATATCTTGAGCAGTCACATCGTAGCCGATTCCGTTATAATAATCCGCTAATCGGTTCCTGTAAGTCGCGGTTCCTTCAGAAGGAGTGTACGCCCAGACTTTAAAATCAATATTTCTGATGGCGTCCAACATGACTTGAGGAGTCTCAATGTCCGGTTGCCCAATATTTAAATGATATATGTGCTTCCCTTCTTTTTTTGCTTGATCTGCAAATGGGGTTAATTTACGAATAGGGGATGCGGGCATTTCTAGCCCTTTAAGTGAAATTTCTGGCATGATTCTAAATTAAATATGTGCAATATTAATCAAATATTGCACAAAATAAAAGTAGGAATTAAGGTCTTGGCTGCTCTTTATTTAAGCATGCTAATGAGGGTGCCAAAAAAGTTGCTAAAATTATGGGAAAGGATAGGGAGTAGGATGCTGCGTGATTTAATGGTCATCCATGCCCATACCCAACCTGCAAAAGAGTTGCATGCCCCTGGATATGGTTGCATGCCCCTCAAAGGGGGTGCATATTCATAGGATATTTCTTAATCGATTACTTCACCCTTGATCACCAAGGTTTTGATCGGGGTTTTAGTGTTTGATCTCACCGTAAGGTGCTTTGTAAACGGCCCCTTGGCTGCTGCATCAAATTTAACGGATACCGTTCCAGTTTGATTCGGAGCAATTGGAGTTTTTGTAAATTCAGCCACCGAACAACCACAGGACGGACGAACTTCATAAATAATGATGGGTTCTGCACCCACATTTGTAAAGTTGAAAATGTGAGTTACCGGGTTGTTTTGCTTTATTTTCCCAAAATCATGACTTTCAGTTTCAAATTTGAACTCCGATTTACTGACTGCCTGTGATTGCGCAGATGCACTATTAAAGGAAGTAAAACCAATTATCAATGTAAATAACGCTATTATTTTTTTCATGATTCTTCTTAAAATTTAATCTACTACTAACAAATTTAAACAATTTATGTTCCAATTCTAAATCTTAATTGAATTTTTCGCCAAATTTTTCCTTTATTTCGGCCACAATGCCTTTCACTTCTTGCTCTTCCGCCTTCGGGCAAATCATCAGGGCGTCTTCTGAATCAATCACGATGTAATTTTCTAATCCTTTGACGATCACAAGTTTGTTAGTAGATGTTCTAATCATAGTATTCCTCGTATCGTAGGCTAAGACATGTTCTGCTGGTTTGCAAACATTCCCTGATTCATCTTTTTCTGATAATTCATATACAGAAGTCCATGTACCAAGGTCTGACCATCCGAAATCTACTGGTAAGACGTATACATTTTCAGCTTTTTCCATCACAGCAAAGTCAATGGAAATGCCCACACAACGTACGAAAGCCCCTTCAATAAACTTTTTTTCTTTGTCGGTATTATAAGCTAATGAACCTTCATTGAAAATGTCGTTCATTTCCGTTTGATGAATCGACAAGGCGTGAATGATGCTTTTTGCAGACCAAATAAAAATCCCCGCATTCCAAAGAAAATCGCCACTTTGTAAAAAGGTTTTTGCGAGTTCCAAATTCGGTTTTTCAGTGAAGGTTTTTACTTTCTTGAAGCCAGGCAAACTAGATTTTGATCCAAACTGAATGTAGCCATACCCTGTGTCGGGACGCGTAGGTTTAATCCCCAAGGTGATTAACCAGTTTTCTTGTTCTGCTCCTTGTAAGGCTTTTAATACCTCCAGAGAAAATTTATTTTCGTCTAAAATTAAATGATCAGCCGGAGCCACTACCATGCACGCAGTAGGATCCATTTCGTGAATTTTATGGCTGGCGTACGCGATACAAGGGGCGGTATTCCGCATGATGGGTTCCACAATGATTTGATCATCAGGTAAATCATTAAGTTGTTCCTTCACCAAATAGGTGTAAGATTCGTGGGTAGCAATGTAAATGTTTGATGCAGGGATGATCTTACTAAATCGTTCGTAAGTCTGTTGTAATAAGGTCTTTCCAGTTCCTAGCATATCTAAGAACTGTTTCGGATACTTGGTACGACTGACCGGCCAAAAACGACTTCCTATACCTCCTGCTAAGATAATTGCATAATAATTTGACTTCATGCGATGCTCCCAATTTGGATGATTGTTTGAATTTTTTTGTTTGTTTTGTTATCCTAAAAATAATTTGTACTTTTAGATATCAATTACAGACAAAAGTAAGGTATTTTGTGTATTATTGTGTTTGTCGGTCTATGTTAATTTTGCGAGCACGCAATGGAAATTGAAAAATCATTATTCGAAAACTTACAGAATTTTTTTGGCTTTGACGCTTTTAAAGGAGAACAGGAAGCCATCATCAATAATATCCTTCAGAAGAAGGATACTTTTGTAATTATGCCCACCGGAGGGGGGAAATCCATTTGCTATCAATTGCCTGCATTAATGAGTGAGGGAACTGCTATTGTGATTTCACCTTTAATCGCTTTGATGAAAAATCAAGTGGATCAATTGCGCGCTTTTGGAGGCACCGACAGCATTGCTCACTTCTTAAATTCTTCTTTGAATAAAGGCGAAATTACAAAAGTCAAGCAAGACGTTTCAAGTGGCAAGACCAAGCTGTTGTATGTGGCGCCAGAATCTTTGTCTAAGGCAGAAAATGTGGAATTTTTGAAATTAATCAAAGTTTCCTTTGTGGCAGTCGATGAGGCGCATTGTATTTCTGAGTGGGGACACGATTTTCGACCAGAATACCGTAAAATTAGGCAAGTCATCAATAATATTGGCGACAATATTCCAGTCATCGCTTTGACCGCTACCGCAACCCCTAAAGTTCAATCGGATATTCGAAAGAACCTGCAAATGAATGAGGCGGTGCTATTTAAGTCTTCCTTTAATCGTCCGAATTTATATTATGAAGTACGACCGAAAAAGGACATACCAAAAGAAATTGTCAGGTTTATCAAGAAAAATCAAGGAAAATCTGGAATTATCTATTGCTTAAGCCGGAAAAAAGTCGAGGAAATTGCTGAGGTATTAAACCTTAATGGCATTAAAGCACTTCCATACCATGCGGGATTGGATGCAAAAACAAGGGCTGAAACGCAAGATAAGTTCTTGATGGAAGATGTAGAAGTGATTGTCGCGACCATTGCATTTGGAATGGGCATAGATAAACCCGATGTACGGTATGTCATTCACCACGATATCCCTAAAAGTATGGAAGGGTACTACCAAGAAACTGGACGTTCTGGAAGGGACGGAGGGGAAGGACATTGCTTGGCGTTTTATGCGGATAAGGATATTGAGAAATTAACCAAATTCATGAAGGATAAACCGGTTTCTGAACGGGAAATTGGGACCCAAATCCTGAAGGAGGTGATTGATTATTCTGAATCCTCGGTGTGTCGAAGAAAACAAATTCTTCATTATTTCGGAGAAGACTTTGAAGAATCCGCATGTAATGGCATGTGTGATAATTGCAGCAGAGAGCGAAAATTCTTTGACGCCAAAGAACCTTTGTTAAAGTTATTAAGCTTTATCAAAGAGCAAGGAGATAAGTTTGATGATCAGCATATTATCCGAGTGTTAATGGGTCAAAACAACCAATCTGTATCCTCTTACAAACACGACGAACATGCGTTGTTTGGAGCCGGAAAAGAAGATGGAGACATGTATTGGAAATCCATCTTTCGGCAGGCGGTGTTGGAAAACTTTTTAGAAAAGGATATTGATAATTACGGTTTATTAGTTCTGACTGATAAGGGTCGTTCCTTTATTGAAAATCCCTATACCCTAAAGTTTGTATTAAATGAACCGATGGATATTGTGGATGAAGACGGAAACGACGAACCCGTTCAACAAGGTGGTGGTGCCGTGGATACCCAAATGCTGAAAATGCTAAAAGAATTGCGGAAAAAAATTGCCAAGCAAAAAAATCTGCCTCCTTTTGTCATTTTCCAAGACCCTTCCTTGGATGAAATGTGTACGCACTATCCGATTACCATGGATGAGCTGAAGCAAATTCATGGCGTCGGTGCAGGGAAAGCCTTGAAGTTTGGTGCGCCATTTTTGGAATTGATCAATAAATATGTGGAAGATAATGAAATCGATCGACCACAAGATTTTGTCATCAAAAGCACGGCCAATCGATCTGCATTAAAGATATCCATCATTCAAAACATTGATCGTAAAATTGGGTTGGAGGACATCGCAGCGGCCAAAGGCTTAAGCTATGAAGAGTTATTAAAAGAAGTGGAGTCGATCGTAAATTCAGGAACCAAATTAAATATTGGTTACTTTGTAGATGCGATGATCGATGAAGACCGACAAAATGAAGTCTATGAGTATTTTAGAACGGCAGAAATCGATTCCATTAATGATGCATTAAGAGAACTGGGGCCGGACGATTATACCTTTGAAGAAGTGCAATTGATGCGCATTAAATTTATGTCGGAATTGGGAAATTAATGGGTCGGAGGGAATGAGCCAATGGACCATATAATAGATAAAATTCAACCTATCTCTTCATTTTTGGTTCAATGGTACTGGTTGCCCTTGTTATTGATCTATTTAACCATCATTCTCACAATTCTCATTGAGAACAGAAATCCATCGAAGACCATTGCATGGGTTCTGGTGATAGTTTTTTTGCCTGTTTTAGGCATATTGCTTTACTACTTGTTTGGCCAAAAATTCCGGAAGGTTCAACATCTTCGTATAGGCAGTTTGGTTCAAAATAAACGATTAATGGAACGTTGGGGGAGGCTTAACCCCATTTTGGAAGCAAATTTGGCGCAAATGGATCACGAAATTGGGTCTTTGAGCCGAGTTTTTCGATTTTTGGCAAATCAACAAATTTCTCCTTTAATCCTACACAACCATATTACCCTCTTAATCAATGGAGAAGAAAAGTTCCCTGCTTTACTCGAAGCCATTCGCTCCGCAAAGCATCACATCCACTTAGAATATTACATTTTCGAACCCAAAGGAATCGGCCTTGAAGTTTTAAATGCCTTAGTAGAAAAGGCCCAAGAAGGAGTGCAAATTCGGGTATTGATCGATGCATTTGGTTCTTCACAATTAGCCAATCAATTAAAAAAATGGGAAGCGAAAGGGATCGATTTGGAAATATTTCTGCCTGTAGGATTCACCTCCCTTGCAAATGGTAATTATCGAAATCACAGGAAGTTAGCCATTATTGATGGAGAGATTGCATTTATTGGTGGGATCAATATTGCGGATCATTACTTAAATAATCCGAATAATTTAAATGCTGTTTATTGGAGAGATACATCTGTATGCATTCGGGGCAATGCTGTGAATGTGCTACAGGCCTATTTTTGGATGGATTGGCATTTTGCCGGTGGAAGGGCATTTGAAGTTGACGAGCAATATTTGAATAATGCGCCCATGGATGCCATTGGGAATGGGGCGGTTTCATTTGCCTCCAGCGATCCTGGGTCAGAAGCGCCATTCTGTATGGAAGCCTTGTTGTTAGCGATTTCGGAAGCGGAAGAATGCATACGCCTAACCACACCGTATTATATTCCCAGTGAGGAGTTAGATACAGCTTTGCAAATCGCGGCGGCTTCAGGCATTCGGGTGGAACTTATGTTGCCAATGCGGGGAGATTCCTACATCGTACAACATGCATCCATGTCATTTTTGAAGCCACTATTGAAAAGGAAGGTTTCCGTATACCTTTATGAAAAGGGGTTTATTCATGCAAAAACAGTCCTAATTGATGGAAAATTATCATTTGTAGGCACAACAAATTTAGATACTCGAAGTTTTTATATTAACTTCGAGACCTCTGCATTAATCAGTGAGCCAGATTTTTGTAAAAAGCTCGCCGATCAGTTCGAACTGGATAAAAAATCTAGTCATTTAATTAATATGGATGAATGGTTAGAACGTCCCCGTTGGAAACGTGGAATCGATTCTATTTGTCGATTATTAGCACCCTTATTGTAAATAAAAGTTATGAAGATGAATAAAAGCATATTTCTTTTTTTGATTGTATGGTTGTTCCTTTCCTTGCCAAATTTAACCGCATTTGCGCGTCAGGATAGTTTGGTAAATGTGAATACCATCGTTGAGAAAAGTCAGCTCGTATTTCAAAACTATCCCATTGAAAAGGTTCATTTGCATTTTGATAAGCCATTTTATGCCGTTGGGGATACTATATGGTTCAAAGGATATTTAACTTCAAACTTATTAGAATTTATGCCAAGTCAGGTGATGTATGTAGAAATACTGACTGAGCGAGATTCCTTGATTCAAACGTTTAAATTACCCATGGTGAATAATATGACCAAGGGTCAGATTGTGTTGGATCAACAATGGTACACTAAAAATAATTATCGGATTCGTGCCTACACTAAATGGATGGGGAATTTTGATCCGGATTATTTTTTCCATAAAATCATACCGGTAGGTGATGTTTTGAACAATGTTTTGCATACAAATATTGAATTTGTGGATGAAACGGAGGCTCGAACCCCACGCATTCAATCGCGCATTCAATTTATGGATCGTGGAGGCAATGTTCTCGGAAATAAACGCGTGAATTGGGAGGTAGTTTCTAATTTTGAAGTGCTTGAAAAGGGTAGGGTAGAATCCGACGCCATGGGCAATGTTTTATTAAATATAGCCGCCAAAGACCGCGACAAGTTAGCAGGTGCACGTTTAAATGTATCGGTGCCCGACCCAAGAAATCCCAATGAATTATTGGTAGGTGATTTTCCATTGCAATCCGCTATTTGGGATGCAGACGTGCAGTTTTTTCCTGAAGGCGGCGAATTCATTGCTGGTATAGAGAAACGAGTGGCATTTAAAGCCATTGGGACAGATGGTTTAGGTTTGAAACTTAAAGGAGAGGTGAAAAATAAAAGCGGGCAAGTGGTGGCCAACTTTTCTGACCTGCATGCTGGTATGGGATTTTTTACCATTTTGCCTTCCCTAAACGAAAAATATAGTGCGCATTTGACCTTTGAAAATGGCAAAACTAAGGCAGTGGACTTGCCTGAAGTGAAGGAATCTGGCATTTCTTTATCCATATTAGAGGAAACCGAACAACACATTAAAGTCGGGGTGTTGGCGAACGCCCAGTTTCTGCAGCAAAACGAAAATCAAACGTTTAGTTTTGTAGTACAATCTGAAGGTGCGGTTGCTTTTGCGGCGCAAATAAATTTAAAGAGTGAGCGGGTGACTGTGGATTTACCAAAGGATCGCTTCGCCATGGGGATCGCCCAATTGCTTTTATTTTCCCCACAGGGGGTGCCATTAAGTGAGCGCTTGGTCTTTGTCGAAGCTTGGGATCCGGTGAAAATCACGTTAAAAACGGATAAAAACAGCTACGCCACAAAAGGCTTAGTGAAGTTAGATTTGAACACATTCGATAATGATACCACTTTTGTCGGATCGTATTCGGTCGCTGTGGTGGATGAGCAGAAGGTGCCTTTTTCTGAGAACAAGGAAATTTCAATCTTGAGTAGTTTGTTACTAAATGCGCATTTGAAAGGGTATTTGGAACAACCGAATTATTACTTCAATACAGAGAATGCAAATCGAAATGAAGCTTTGGATGCTTTATTGATGACGCAAGGTTATAAGCGCTTTAACTATGAACACTTTTTAGCGGACCGTTACCCTGAACTACATTTTCTACCAGAAGGGGGCATTGAAATAACTGGTACCTTGCGATTAAATAATGGTCGTCCAGTTGATAATGGAGGATTACTTTTAAGCATTCCGGATCGAGGTTTTAGAACTGATACGTACACGGATGCAAACGGTAAATTTAAGTTTTCAGGATTAGTCTTTACGGACTCTTCTCGTGTTACCATTAATGCTCGTGGGAACGATAATTATCGAAACATGGTCATCCATTTGGATCAAACGACTTATCCTGCCATTGACAAAAATCAATACCAGTCGGATGGTCTATTAAATTTAGATGGCATGATGCGTGCCTATTTGGACAATAGCCGTAAGGTATTTAGGACCGATGTGTTGATCGAAGAGGTCGAAGTAGTGGCCAAACCGGCAAGGACCCATAGAGAATTTTCAAGCATTGCAGGCCTAAGTACTCCGGATCACCAATTAGGTCCTGATCGTTTAAAAGGATGTAATAACCTCATGATGTGTTTGCAAACCATGTTGACTGGCATTAATTATGATTCGAATACGCAACGCTTTTATATCACAAGAGATTTTAATTTAGGAGGAAGAATTCCGGTGCAGTTTTTTGTGAATGGGGTGGCCATCGATGTGATTTCATTGAATAGTATTATGCCGCATGAGGTAGAAGGAATTGAAATCTTTTTTAAGGATGAATTAGGGACGGTTAGTCGTACATATCAAAACAATGGAGTGGTTTCTATCTATACCACTAAGAAAGCGGAAGCGCCTCCTCGCATGTCTTTAAGTGAAATTGAAAGTTTGTTGCCAAAATCAAATGTGGTGGATTTAACTCCATTGGGATACATGAAGGTGTATAATTTCTACACGCCAAAGTATGAAACGCAGGAGCAACAGCAGGTGAATGACTTCCGATCGACCATCTATTGGAATCCTGAGGTTACGACCGATGAGGAAGGGAAGGCTTCTGTGCAGTTTTACAATGCAGATGGTAAGGGCACCTACAGAGTCATCGTGGAAGGCATGAATGCCGTGGGGAATTTTGGTCGAGCGGTGATTAAATTTGAAGTGAAGTAAGGGGTTGCTTTTCAGGCTGAATGTGGGGCATTTATATGTGAAAATTATGGTGTACTTTAGGGTATAAGTATTAGTGCGCTATGGGGCATAAGTATTAGTGCGTTTTGGGGTATAAGTATTAGTGCGTTTTGGGGTATAAATAAGGCCACTTTTGAATACATTATAAGTTATTCAAAAGTGGCCTTATTCATTAACCTTACATCCTAATCTTATAAAACCCCTCCTTAACCGGGATTCTCTTATAATCTTGCTCCGCAAACCGGGATTTTCTTATAATCTTCCTCCGCAAACCGGGGTTCTCTTATAACATCCCTCCGCAAACTGGGATTTTCTTATAATCTTCCTCCTAACCGGGATTCTCTTATAACATCCCTCCGCAAACGGGAATCACTTGTCCACTCACATAACTTGACAAGTCAGAAGCCAGGAATAAACACGCATTTGCTACATCCTCAGGCTCTCCAGCACGTTTTAACGGAATGCTCTGTTCCCAGCCAGCTACCACTTGAGGATCCAACACATCCGTCATTTCTGTACGGATAAAGCCAGGCGCGATCACATTCGTACGAATGTTTCTGGATCCCAGCTCTTTCGCAATCGATTTTGAGAATCCAATAATACCCGCCTTAGAAGCCGCGTAATTCGCTTGTCCTGCGTTTCCTTGAACGCCCACCACCGAACTCATATTGATGATGGATCCGCTGCGATTTTTCATCATGATTTTACTCACCGCTTTCGTCACATTGAATACAGATTTCAAATTAATATCTAAAACTGCATCCCAATCTGCCTCACTCATGCGCATTAATAAGCCATCTTTGGTGATCCCAGCATTATTTACCACGATGTCGATGGTGCCAAAATCAGCTACCACATCGCTAATTAATTTATCCGCTTCTTCGAATTTAGAAGCATCTGAACGATACCCTTTTACTTGTGTGCCAAACGCTTTTAATTCTTCCTCCAGGGCTTGACCCTTTTCTACAGAAGACAAATATGTAAAAGCTACATTTGCTCCATGCTCAGCAAATTTTTCAGCGATTTTTCTTCCAATTCCTTTGGATGCACCAGTCACTAGTGCGGTTTTTCCTTCCAATAATTTCATGCTATTCATCGTCAAGTTTGTACAAAAATGTCAAAAACAGCCGTAAAAACCAAATGATTTCCTAACTTCGGTGTTTGTATTTACGATTGTGAAGGATATAGAGTACTTAAAGCTATTTTTAGACCAATTAAAACACACCACTTTTTTGGAATATGTCGGAGTGGGATTTGGCGTATTACAGGTGTTAATGGCTAAATCGAATCGTGTCTGGTTATACCCCTTTGGGATCATCAGCGTAAGCATTACACTATTTTTGCTCTGGCAAGTAGGCTTATATGCGGAGATTTTATTAAACTTATATTACCTCATCATGAGTATTTATGGATGGTATTTGTGGACAAATACTACGCAAAAACCCGCCATACAAATGAGTAAATCCACCCGTTCGGATTGGCAAAAAAGCATTGCCATCATCGCGATTAGTTTTCCATTATTATCTTATGTGTTGATTCGATTCACCGATTCGAATGTGCCTTATATGGATGCTTGGGTCACCGCGACCGCCTGGGCCGGCATGTGGCTGCTGTCAAAAAGAAAGCTGGAAAATTGGCTGTTTTTAAATTTAAGCAATCTGATTGCCATCCCATTATTAGCATATAAGGGCTTGGTCTTGTATGCACTTTTAACCTTATTTTTATTTATTGTGGCTATTTTTGGCTATTTCCATTGGAAAAAGGAAATTGAGCAAGGCCCAGCAGCGAGATAGTTTAACCCACTCATGGATTTATTTATCAATCATCTACCCCTAACTCTTTCAGAACATATCATCCACACGCTTCGTCAGCAAGAAGGTCTGGCAGAGGAAAAGAATGGACTCACCGCTGCCCAACTTGCATTAATTTATCAACAAAAATGGTTTAAATTATATGTGCCAAAACCTTTAGGTGGTTTGGGTGCCTCTCTTTCAGAAGCTTTGCAATTGCAAGAAACTTTGGCTTATTGGGATGCGAGTTTAGCTTGGACGGTTACCTTGTGCTCAGGAGCCACCTATTTTATTGGATTTATCGACCCAGCTTCCCATCACGATCTGTTTGCTGACCCTAAGAGTTGTTGGGGCGGCAGTGGCATGTCCAGTGGAGTGGCCGATTGGGATGGAAAGAATTTTTTGGTGAACGGTACCTGGAAATATGCTACGGGCACGTATCATAACACGGCCTATACTGCAAATTGTCTTATTTACGAGCAGGGAAACCCTGTTTTTGATGAGAATGGGGCACCCCTTTTTAAATCGTTTTATTTCTTGCCGGAAGAAATCGAAGTCCTTGAGGATTGGAATGCCATGGGCTTACGTGCTACCGCAAGCCACAGTTTTAAGGTGGAAAATCTTTTGGTGGATAGCCAAAGAACTTTTGTGTTGGTTCCAAAACATCGTACCCTACACGATCCTATATTTACTCTTCCATTTTTAAACTTTGCGGAGCTCACCCTGGCAGCCAATTACTTGGGAATGTTTAAGCGTTTAATCGATGAAACGACCTTGATTTGCGAAGCAAGAACGAAGGAAGCGTTGCCAAGTGAACTGATCCAGGCGAAAAATCACGTGCAAGCAGTAAGTGAAAAATTCAAGGAATTATATGCGAAAATTTGCTTAGAAGCAGAAAATACACCAAATTTAAGCCAAGAAAGGGAGGAATTAGTGAGCGCAAGTACGCATCAAATGGTCCAAGAAGGTTTAGCCCTGGCTCATTCGGTTTATTTATACTCGGGGATGCAGGGCGCGGATACGCAATCGGTTATAAATCGTGTTTGGAGAAATTTAAATACAGCGTCGCAACATAGTATGTTTAGAAAAAAGTAACACATGATTTTATTTTCGAATGCAAAAATAAATTTGGGTTTAAATGTGTTGGGGAAGCGCCCAGATGGCTATCACAACTTAGAAACGGTGTTTTATCCGATTCCGGTTATGGATGTGTTGGAAATCATGCCTACTAATGATGGGAGTGAAGGTGTTTGTAAACTGCACAGTTCTGGCTTGCAGTTTCCTGGAAACTCCGATGAGAATTTGTGTGTGAAGGCGTATCGATTATTGCATGCTGATTTTAATTTGCCAAGTGTGGAGGTGTATTTGCATAAGGTGATTCCGTTTGGTGCAGGATTAGGTGGCGGGTCTTCAAATGCTTCTTTTATGCTTAAAGGCTTGAATGAACTTTTTGGCCTTCGATTGGAAAAGAAAACGCTCATGGAATATGCGGTAAAACTTGGCGCGGATTGTCCGTTTTTTATAGAAAACACGCCTTGTATAGCGACTGGAATTGGGGAAGTGTTGGAACCTATCACATTAGATTTATCTAAGTATTGCATGATTTTGATTACCCCGCCTATTCACGTATCTACCCAAGAGGCGTTTTCTAATTTAAATATGCATCGCCGACCAACAGGCCTGAGTGAAAAAATCCGTAAAGAATCGGTTGAAAATTGGGCCACCTTTATGGTAAATGATTTTCAGAGCGGGTTAGCAAGCAGCAATCCAGCATTCCAGCATTTGTTCGAACTCATAAATGAACAACAGCCCATTTATTATTCCTTGTCAGGAACTGGCTCATCCATATTTGCCATTTTTGAGCGGGATTCCAGCCAATTTATACATGCATTAACACGTTTAACTCAACGATCCGAGGATCTAAACTACACCTTGTTTAATTTTGATTTAAAATAGTTGAGTGCACTTTTTCTAACCGTTTAATTATGTGTTGAATTTCATTGTAATAATCGTAATACAATTAAACGATTGAGGGGGTTTACGGTCTTATAATTAAAATATAGTTAATTGATTTTAAAATAACGATTATATGAGATCCATCCTCACGTTTTTATTGTTTTTGGGCTTAAGTCTATGTTTGAATGCATTTACGGTTTCTGCCCAAACGAAGTTGACCGGAAAGGTCGTAGACAAGCAAACCGGCTTGGCGATTGACGGTGCAACCCTTCAGATTCTAACTGCAAAAGATTCTGTTTTGGCACAAAATAGATCGAATACAGAAGGCGTATTCGAAATAAATTTCAATCCAAAAGTAGCTTCCTTTATTCAAATTTCGTATCTGGGCTATGTGCCTCAGAAGCAAACCTTAGCTGCAAATACTTCGAATTTACAGGTGCAATTAGAAAGAAGTGCGATTGATCTCGACGTGGTGGATATAATTGCCGCGCCTTTAGCGCAAATCAAAGGAGATACCACCGAATTTAGTGCAGATAACTTTAAAACTGAGCCTTACGCAGATTCGGATGCGTTGATTAAACAAATCCCAGGAGTCACCATTGATGAGGAAGGAAATGTGATTGCACACGGAAGCCAAGTCACTAAAATCATTGTAGATAATAAGGAATTCTTTACCACTGATCCTCGATTAGCCTTGAAAAATTTGCCCGCAGATATTGTGGCTAAAATTCAAATCATCGATGAAAAGAGTGAACAAGCGAACTTTACAGGCTTTGATGACGGGACTCGAAATAAAGTCATTAACATCGTCACCAAGCCAGATAAAAGAACCGGCTATTTTGGGAATATCAATTCTGGGATGGGGAGTATGGATCGGTATGCGCTTAATGGAACCATGTCTTACTTTACTGGAAATGATCGTTTTTCGGTTTCGGCCATTTCTAATAATATCAATCAACGTAATTTTGGTATGAGCGATGGTGGAGGCCAAACGATGAATGTAAATAGAGGCAATTCGGGAGGTAGAAATTCTGGTGGTGGCGCTATGGGAGGTGGAAATTCGGGCATTCCAGGAAATTCGGTGACCAATACAATTTCAGCGAACTACAATAAGAGTTTCTTGGATAACACCATGCAATTTAATGCAGATTACAGTTTTAATACGTCAAATAGCTTGGTAAGAAATATCACGGATCGTGAAACTTTATTGGGGCAAAATGCAAATCAATTTTTGCATTCAGTCTCAGAGAATGACCGTGAAAATTCAAGCCATCGGACCTCTATGAATATTCGGTGGAATATCGATTCGCTTCAGAGTATCACCTTTAGACCGAATTTAAATATTCAAAATTCCCACAATTTTTCGAATTCAACGAGTGAAACCAAGGAAAATGCAGGCAATCCGATCAACGCATCGAATCGGGATCAAAATTCTGAGAATCGGAATCTTAATTTTTCAGGAAATTTAAATTATAATCTAAAGTTGAATAAACCAGGAAGAACGGTTTCTACGAATCTAAGTTACAATTCTAATTCTTCCACCGGGGTCGCCAAAAACTTTTCCCTTAACGAATTTTATGAAAATTATCTTTTAGGAAGGGTCGATACCACGAATTTGTTAAACAATACTGAAACGCTTGGAAACGGCTTTAACGCACGTTTTACCTATACAGAGCCCCTCGCAGAAAATCATAGAATGCAGGTGAATTATAGTTTCCGAAACAATGCTAATTTTTCGAATCGTGAAACCCTAAATGCTTTGGCAGAGACTGGACAATTTGAAGAATTGAACGAACAGCTTTCTAATACCTTTAATAATGATTTTTTGTATCACTCTGGAGGTTTAACCTATCAGTTTACGCAGAGCAAATTTAATATAGATTTCGGAGTAAATTATCAAAATTCCTATTCAAAAAACAACAAGGTATTCCCACAAGAAATGGTGACCACGCGATCTTTTGATAGTTACTTGCCAAATGCTTCCTTTAATTATAAATTTACCCGAGATCATAACTTGCGATTCCAATACAATACGAGCACGAATGCGCCATCCATTAATCAATTACAAGATGTCGTGAATAATGAGAATCCTTTGCAAATATCTTCTGGTAATCCAGATCTAAAGCAAGAATTTCAACACCGTTTTAATTTGAATTTCAGTTCAGTGAATAGAATGTCCGGAAGCGATTTTCAGGTGGGCATTTCGGCTAATTTTTCAAATAATAAAATCGTCAATTCTACCTTTAATGCTGCGGCCGATACCTTGATATTACCGGGAATCTTATTAGGTAAAGGTGGTCAATTTACTAAACCGGTGAACGTAGATGGGTACTATACTATGTCAGGGAATGTAAGTTGGGGTGCTCCAATAAAACCTTTAAAAATTAATTTGAACTTACGAACCAATGCCCATTTAACGCATAATATTGGTTTTATGAACACCCAATTGACCGAATCCGACTCGTATGGAATTAGTCAAACGATCGGAGTAAATAGTCGAATTAATGAAAAAATAATTTTTGGCTTCAATTATTCTGCAAATTACTCGGTGTCGAATACGAGTTTAAATGTAGGCACTTCTTACCATTACCTGAACCAGAACATTTCAGGGAACGCCACTTATACGTTTTGGAAAGGAATCCGTGCGCATAGTAGCGTATCTTATTTAAATAATACCGGTTTAACCCAAGGATACAATCAATCCTTTGTCCTTTGGAACGCTTCTATCGGAAAGAAATTATTTAACAGACAACAGGGGGAGTTGACTTTTTCGGTGAATGATATTTTGAATAAAAACACGAATATCAATCGTACTGTAAATGAGATGTACATTACTGATACCAGTTCAAATACCTTAAAACAGTATTTTATGTTGAGCTTCACCTATAATTTAAGAAAATTCGGAGCAGGCTTCGGGAATAGTCGTGATTCTGGCGGAAGAAGCGGCAGAGGATAGTGTTTAATCTATAATTTTAGCTAATTTTGCGCAAGATTAACGAATAAAACATGTATAAACTCTTTAGACCATTATTCTTTCAATTAGATCCCGAATCCGCACATTATACCGTCACCAATGGGTTGAGAAAAACACTCAAAATTTGGGGGATGAAAAAGCTGTTCAAATCTAGCTTCAGTATGGAGCATCCAGGATTAGAGCGTGAGGTTTTCGGTCTAAAGTTTAAAAATCCAGTTGGTTTAGCTGCGGGCTTTGATAAGAATGCGGAATACATTGAAGAAATGGCCTGTTTAGGGTTTGGATTTATAGAAGTTGGCACGCTAACCCCACGTCCACAGCCAGGCAATGTTGCTCCTCGCATGTTTCGTTTAAAAAACGATGAAGCTCTCATTAACCGAATGGGTTTTAATAATAAAGGGGTAGATGTGGCCGCCACCAGGTTGAAACACCTTAGAGATCGGAATGGAGTGATCGTAGGAGGAAATATTGGTAAGAATAAAGACACCCCAAATGAACGTGCATTAGAAGATTATAGGTATTGCTATCGAGCCTTGTTTGATGTAGTCGATTATTTTGTAGTCAATGTCAGTTCACCAAATACTCCTGGTCTACGGGATTTACAAGAAAAGGGACCTTTACTGGAAATTCTGCAAACTTTGCAAAGCGAAAACGCTAAAAAAGAGGCGCCGAAGCCGATTTTATTAAAAATTGCCCCCGATTTGACCGATGGTCAATTGGACGACATTATAGAAATTGTAAAACAATCAGGCATTGCCGGTGTCATCGCGACGAATACCACGATTTCAAGAGAAAACCTAAGATCCGACGCTGCATTAATTCGTGAAACCGGCGGATTGAGTGGAAAACCATTAAAAAATCGATCCACAGAAGTGATTCGGTATTTGACCACCAAGTCGGAACATGCTTTTCCTGTTATTGGAGTAGGGGGCATTCATTCCGAAGAAGATGCGATCGAAAAGTTGCAGGCCGGAGCCGCACTCGTCCAACTCTATACGGGCTTTATCTATGAAGGCCCAGGATTAATTAAAAGGATTTGTAGACGACTATTAAAATAGGCCAAAAAGTTCGGCTTCAATCCGTTGAATCACATAGCCTAAATCCTCAGGATTATTCGCAAAGTCCAGTTTGTCCTTGTCCAAGATTAAGGTTTTGCCAAGATCGTATTGGTTGATCCACTTTTCGTATTTTTCGTTTAATTTAGATAGGTAATCCAAGCGAATGCCAGATTCATATTCCCGTCCTCTTAATTGGATATTGTCCACTAAAGTAGGTACGGAAGCCTTTAAATAGATCAGTAAATCAGGAGCTTTTATATAGGAAATGATGCTTTCAAAAATGTTACTGTAATTTTTGAAATCGCGTTCACTCATTAAACCCATGTCATAAAGGTTTTCAGCAAAAATATAGGCATCTTCATATATTGTCCGATCCTGGATAATATTAATGCCTTTACTTTGCAACTCCACAATATGTCGAAAACGACTATTTAAAAAATAGATTTGGAGGTTAAACGCCCAACGTTTCATGTCCCCATAAAAATCTTCTAAATAGGGATTGTGGTCTACGGCCTCAAATTGAGGTTCCCATTTTAGATGATTCGCTAACAGACGTGTTAAGGTTGTTTTTCCGGCTCCAATATTTCCAACAATCGCGATGTGCATTTCCTTTTTTCTCCTCTAAGTTTTGCTCTAGTAAAATTTCTTCAATCCAATAATTTCTCTCACTTCCTTCAAGGTTTTCCTTGCAGACTCACCAGCTTTTTCAGCACCTAATTTAATCACTTTTCGAATATATTCCTCATCTGCAGATATCTCCTTAATACGAGCACGCACAGGCTCCGTCACGATAACCATGTCTTCTGCTAATTGTTTTTTGAAATCTCCATAGCGAATTTCACATCGGTTATATAGATCATCAAAGTGGCTAAGGGTGTCCGGGCTTGAAACGACCTTCATTAAGTCAAATAAATTTTGAATCGCTTCAGGTTTTTCCTGATTCATTTCAGTTGGTCCTGCATCTGAAACGGCCCGCATGACTTTTTTGCGAATAGCCTCCGGTTCATCCGACAAGTACACACAGGATGCATCACCGTTTGATTTACCCATTTTACCTTGTCCGTCTAATCCAGGGATTTTTACTAAATTATTCGAGAAGCTAAACGCAAATGCTTCTTTGAAATAATCAACTTTATATAAATGATTAAAACGGTTAGCAAATGTTCTTGTCATTTCTAAATGTTGTTCTTGATCTTTGCCTACCGGTACTTTTGTCCCATGATGCAGTAAGATATCAGAGGCCATCAAAACAGGATACGTCAGCAAACCTGCATTCACATTATTTGGATTCGCACGAATCTTATCTTTAAACGAAGTCGAACGTTCTAACTCACCCAAATATGCATTCATATTCATATATAAATACAATTCTGCCACTTCAGGAACATCCGATTGCACATAAATGGTAGACTTTTCTGGATCCAATCCAGCAGCTAAATATTCCACTATCACCTGCCGAACCGTACCAGACAGGTTTTCTGGGGTAGGGTGGGTGGTCAAAGAGTGCAAATCTGCTATAAAAAAATAGCAATTATATGCTTCTTGCATTTGAACAAAGTTCTTTAATGCTCCATAATAATTTCCAAGGTGTAATTTTCCTGTACTTCGGATGCCGCTTACTACTGTTTCCATATTAATTGCGAAAATACAGATTTTTACGATAAGTTAGGCCTTATTTTCCTTGAAGTTTTTTGGCTTCCTCCCAATAAACATCCATTTCAGCTAAGCTCATCTCTCTTAATATTTTCCCCGATTCATTCGCTTTTTCTTCTAAGTAAGTGAATCGTTTAATGAACTTTTTATTTGTGCGCTCCAATGCATTTTCTGGATTTATGCCGCGATGACGTCCGTAATTTATGAGGGCAAATAATAAATCACCAAATTCTTCTTCCGCTCTTTCTGGATCCGATTCCTGCTTGAATTCTTGAATTTCTTCTTCCACTTTGGCCCAAACTTGATCTGAATGTTCCCAATCAAAACCAACCCCTTTTACTTTGTCTTGAATTCTGAAGGCTTTTACCATAGAAGGCAAGGATCTGGGAACGCCCGAGAGCACGGATTTATTTCCTTCCTTTAATTTTAACTGTTCCCAATTTTTCTTCACTTCTTCTTCGCTTTCAGCTACTACATCTCCATAAATATGAGGATGCCTTGCGATTAGCTTATCGCAAACCCCGTTAAGCACGTCGGTGATGTTAAATTCGTTTTGTTCTTCTGCGATCCGCGCATAAAAAACTAAATGCATCATCAGATCTCCCAGTTCTTTTTTCACTTCTGGCAAATCTTGGTCGATGATCGCATCACCTAATTCATACATTTCTTCAATGGTAAGATGCCTTAAACTTTCCATGGTTTGTTTTTTGTCCCATGGACATTCCGTACGTAGGGTATTCAAAACTTTTAATAAACGATCAAAAGCTGCTGTAGGCGTTTCTTGAGGACTTGGTGCTATATGAGCCATTTTTGTTTTAAATAATTGTTGGATTCCTTATAGAATAAGGAATAATATAAGGTTAAAAATGGGGTTAAAGACGGTTGGCACTTACCAACCAATTCCATAATCTTCCCCGTTATTACTGCTTCCTCCCCATAATGTGCCGTGAATTTGATCAAATAAAATGGCGTTAATTGGTCCACTCGTACGATCACCTAATCGAACGGTATAGCCCATCTTTTTCAAGGCTTCTATTGTTTTTTCAGGGGTGTTTCTTCCTACTAATAAACTTCCAGCCCTTGGTTTACGATCGTCCACTTTGGTTCCTCCTAATGATAACCATAACTGGTTACTGTTAATGTTGGCCGCTTCACTCGCTTGTTGAGGGGTCATGCCAAATTCCACGATATTTAAGAAGAATTGCAATAAATTTTGATCTTGTGTGTCTCCACCTTGCACCGCAAAAGCCAGGTAAGGTTTATCATTTTTCAGTGCCAAAGAAGGTGTCAGGGTCACGCGCGGTCTTTTTCCCGGTTCGATGACGTTATATGGATTCAAAATCGAGTCTAACACGAAACTTTGTATACGCTGGCTTAATCCAATCCCTGTATTTCCCGCAATCGTAGCAGGTAACCATCCGCCACTTGGTGTAATCGACACCATCCAACCGGCTGCATCGGCTGCTTCCACAGTAGTCGTGCCTCTCCACAAACGATCCATGTATTCCTCATCCAATTCGCCATTTGCGTCGTGTTTTGGAACGAAATCAGCATTTAATTCGTTTTGCGGAGCAAACAATTCCTGACGTTTCTTTAATAATTCAGCATAAGGATTAGTTTTACCCTCGAAAGGATAGGGGTCACCTGGCGCGGTGATAGGATTGTTTTTCGCGGGATCGATTTCCAGAGCTCTGGCTTTTCCATATGCCTCGCTTAACAAGCCTTTTATCGGAGAAGTAGGCTGAAAATACGGGTCTCCATAATAGAAATCACGATCCGCGAAGGTCAGGTTCATGGTTTGATAGAGGGTATGCATATATTCCGGAGAGTTATACCCCATGGCTTTCAAATCAAAATTTTTCAAGATTTGTAAACTTTGTAGAAGGGTAGGGCCCTGTGTCCATTCTTGAAGCTTGTACACCTTTACACCTTTATATTCCACCATTAAAGGCTCTTCTTCTATAGGATACCAGTTCGCCAGATCTTCTAAAGTTATCAATCCTCCTTGTTCTTGCACCCCCGCCACAAAGTCTTTCGCAATGTCTCCACGATAGAATCGATCCATGGCGGCATAGATGGCATCTTCTCGGCTTGCTCCATTTTTTAAGGCTTCTTGCTCCGCTTCCACCATTTTCATCAAAGTTTTTAGTAAATCTTCTTGTATGAAAATTTCTCCTGCATGTGGAGCTTCTCTTTCTTCACCCTCATGCACTAAAAACACTTTTTTGCTATAAGGCCATTCCCTGATTTGATCTTTCCCTCTTTCTATGCTATTCGCTGTTTGCGCGTCGATGGGATAACCTGCGGCTAATTCCATGGACGGTGCCAATACTTCTGCTAAACTTTTGGTCCCGTACTCAGCTAACATGTAACAGATTCCACCAGGTGTTCCTGGGGTCACGGCAGCTAACGGTCCATATTCAGGAGGGAATTCATACCCCCTGGATTTAAAAAACTCAGCCGTCGCTCCAGTAGGTGCTACCCCCAAGGCATTGATTGCGATCACTTTCTTTAATTCAGGGTGATAAATAAGGGCTTGCGTTTCACCTCCCCAACTTAATACATCCCACATCGTACAGGTAGCTGCTAACATAGCACAAGCTGCATCCACCGCATTTCCCCCTTGTTGAAATAGTTGTGCCCCCGCAGTTGCCGCTAATGGTTTACCCGTAATAGCCATCCAATTTTTCCCATGTAACGGAGGTTTTTGTGTTCGCTGCGCAAAGCCTAATGGGGTGTTTAAAAGAAAAATCAGAATGTTTAGGGCGATCGCTAAGGCTTTACCATTGCTCATAATCTTATATTTTAAAGGGTGTATTTGGAGCCTAAAATAATAAAAATTATAGCATATTTCACATGTATTCGCCCATTTTAAAAACTACTCTAATTTTAACCTGGAAGCATCTACCCACTCATCAAATGCACTTCCCCAGCCCTCGTATCGAACCTTGTATTTTCCATCTTTTACTTCCAATATCATTCCTTTATACCAACTTCCTGACCATGAAATGCTTACTTTATCTCCTTTTTTAAACGTGGATCCTCCAGTTTTTTCATTTTGGTGTTGATTTTGGGTTTCCTTTTTTTCTTCAAGAGGTGTTTCACGTGTTCCATTCGCATTTTTTATTGCTTTTAAACGATCTGAAGAAACCCACTCATCAAAGGCACTGCCCCAGCCGTCGTATCGAACCTTATATTGTCCATTTGCTACTTCTAATATTTTGCCTTTATACCATTGTCCAGACCAATGAATTTCAACAGCATCATTTGGATTTAAATTTGACTCCTGATTGACTTTGTTGTCCGTAGATAATTTGTCATTTTTTTTATCATCTGCATGTTCTTTAACTTGACTCTTCTGCTGATCATCTTGCGGTTTGTTTTGAGTTTGATCGTCAAATATAGAACTTGAAGAGCGTGTTAAACGAGATCCTGTCGCGGCATGTCCTCCTACTTCACCAAACAGTACAATAAGTTGATTGGTTTCTACTTTATGCCAGAAATCGTATTTATTGCCATTTCTATCTGAAATTTGATAGTAGGATTTTGTAGGTTCTGCATGCCATGGAGTTACTCGAATCAATTCTCCAGCATGCTCCCCCCAAACATACTTACCATCCGCCTTAATGCTTAATTTATTCATGGCGGAACCTGGGTTGTAAATATTGTATACAGCCTTTTCTGTAACCGTTTTATTAAAGCCTCCAGGAATCCATACATCCCAATCTCCAATCAAATGTTCTAAGTCGGATTTTTTAAAAGAAGGGGATGCTGTTTGGGGATGGGCGCTATACCCAAGGATTAAAAAAATTACTAATCCTATTAATGCCTTTGAAGAAGGGTAATTAATGAAATACTTCATAATTATAGCAATTGGTTAATTGTTAATTGATTATTTAAATGTTATAAATTCTCAAATGTAACAATTATACCTATGTTTGCAAAAATTACGAAATTAATTTTTGGCGAAGTAAGAACTCGAATTGTTCGTTAGAAATGAGTAGTTTTTCGGCTGTTTCCTTATCCTCTTTTCGTTTTAAGTAGATTTCATAGGCGCGTTGGATCGTATCATCCAATTCCTTTTCATCCCATGGTTTGCTTAGGTAATGAAAGATTTTGCCTTTATTAACTGCGTCAATCACAGCAGTCAAATCCGCATATCCAGTTAATAAAATTCTGATGGGTTCAGGGTGTGTTTCAAGAATGGACTCTAATAATTCTACCCCTGTCATTTCAGGCATGCGCTGGTCCGTGATGATGACATGAATCAGGTTATTATCCAAAATCTTCACTGCATCCTTTCCGCGTTCCGCTGTGAAAACCTTATACTTTAAACGAAATAAAGCCTTGAATGAAAGTAAATTATTTACTTCATCATCCACGTAAAGAATGTTTATTTTTTCTGTTACCACGTCGAAGGCGAAATTAAGACTTTTATTTATGAATTCTGTTAATCATTTTATAACTATTTAAAAATGTAATTGAAAGATTACTTTTGTATAAGCGATAGTTTTATTCGATATTTAACCACAATTATTTCAAAGCGTTTACATGCTTTTATCTAAATCGAAACTAAACACATGAAAGTTTTTGAAAACCAGAATGTAAATCTACAAGACACGGCTACTTATTTGCCTATCTTCTTTCGACTAATGGATGAAAAGTCCATTCTTCACCTACAAAATTTTGTTAAAAACACTCCAGGAATCACCATCATAGATGAATTAGAAGGCCAATTACGGGAATTAGTAAAAAGCCTCCACCCAGCTATTAAGATTAAAGCGGAGGACTATCCAGCTCTGATTCAGGATCATTTAAATGGCAGGGAGATGGAGCATTATGGAGTTTGGGTGTATTATCCTTGGAGTAATCGTTTGATTCATTTATTGGATGAAGAAGAATTTGTAGAAGTTCGAACGAATCGTAATAGGTATAAAATTACGCGCGATGAACAGCGCATTCTTAAGAATCAAAAAATTGGGGTCGTAGGATTATCAGTAGGCCAATCCATTGCTTTGACTTTAGCCATGGAGCGGGTGTGTGGAGAATTGCGTTTAGCAGATTTTGATTTAGCAGAATTAAGTAATTTAAACCGAATCCGTACTGGCGTTCATAATTTGGGGGTAAAGAAAACGGTCATTGCAGCTCGAGAGATCGCCGAAATCGATCCATTTATTAAAGTTAAGTTGTTTGATGATGGGTTAACCAAAGAAAATATTGATGAATTTTTCGTAGATGAGGATGGTAAAATTGATTTACTGGTAGAAGTTTGTGATGGGTTGGATGTAAAAATTGTAAGTCGTTTTAAGGCAAAATCTTTACAAGTTCCCGTGATTATGGATACGAATGATCGTGGAATGTTGGATATTGAGCGCTATGATTTGGAACCAAACCGTCCGATATTACATGGTTTGGCAGACGGCTTAGATCCGGAAGGCATTCGCGACTTAACGAACGAACAAAAGGTACCTTATATTTTGCGGATGATCGGTGGGGAAGATCTTTCAACTCGATTAAAAGCTTCGATGATCGAAGTGGAACAATCCATTAATACTTGGCCACAATTAGCATCTTCAGTCACCTTAGGGGGCGCGCTAACGACCGATGTAGCGCGTAGAATATTATTAAATCAACTGCATGTTTCAGGCCGTTATTATGTCGACCTGGACGAATTGATAAAGGACGAGCCACCGGTAACGAAGGAAGTAGAAACGGGAAGCCACAATAAATATAAACCACTTAAGCTGGAAGATATTTCTGAAATAGCAGCGAATTATTTTGCCAAACATCAAGCATCCTTTGGGGCGTTTTTAGTGGATGAGAATCCCATCGATGAAAGTACCTTGCAAGCTTTAATGCATGCGGCTACCATGGCGCCTTCAGCAGGAAATAATCAACCATGGAAGTGGGTAGCGATTAAGAATCATTTCTTTTTATTCCACGATAAACATCGTTCCTATTCATGGGGAGATTTTGATGAAATTGGATCTCATGGATCCCTAGGTGCTGCGATAGAAAATGTCTCTTTGAAAGCCTTAAATCTTGGATTCGATAGCCAGGTTCAATTATATCCTGAAAAAGATAATCCTTTCTTTACTGCGATCATCTCCTTCAAACCGATTCAGGCAGCAGGTCAGCAGGCAGCAGCTCAGCAGTCAGCAGCTCAGCAGTCAACAGCTCAGTCGAATGAGTTACTATTAGATTTGTCGAATTATTTGGATCAACGCATTACGAATCGCAGATTAGGTGAACGCAAAGCCTTGCCTACAAGTTTTTACGAAGGATTACAAGCAATCGTGGAAACCATTCCGGGCGCAGCGATTCAAATTATTGAAAACGAGCCCTTGGACGAACTCGGAGAAGTATTATCAGGTTGTGATCGTGAGCGATTGCTTTATAAATTAGGACACGAGGAGTTTTTTCATGAAATCCGTTGGACCCCTGAACAAGCCGCCCAAACTGGAGATGGAATCGATTTGAATCTGGTGGATTTAACAAATAGTGAAAAGGCTGGATTTAAAGTTGCGACCGATTGGGAAGCGATCGCGTGGTTGGAAAAATGGGATAAAGGTCGTGCTTTTCAAAAAATGTCTAAGAAAAGCATTGCCTCCGCTTCTTCCATGGTGTTATTTACCATGCCATCTTATAATAAAGAACAATTTGTGCAGGGTGGTCGCGCGGTTTTAAGGGCCTGGCTATACGCAAATAAAATGGGTGTATCTGTGCACCCAATGTTATCCCCTGTATTTTTCTTTAACCGATTAAAATATGGTGCAGATCATGAAATGACACCAAGAATGAAAGATGAGTTATACAGATTGAGAGCAAAATATGAACAGATTTTTGATTTGTCTGATCAGCGTGCAGAGGTCTTTTTGATGAAGTTGGCGATTGCGGAGCCTCCAGTAGGAAAAACACATCGCCTGCCAACCGAACAAATTTTTACGTTAAAAAACTAACCATTCATGTTTAAACTGAAAGCGTTTCGTGCGATAGATCAAATAGGACTGTGTGAACAATTTGCGGCTGGACACGCAAAAGTTCTATTAGATTATGGAGTGACTAAAGTGACCTCATCCAGTACTGCTTGGTTTCATAATCCCGCGGTATATGTGATAATTGCAAACAATACCGAAACAGGAGAAGTCGTAGGAGGGGTGAGAATTCATGTAGCAGATGGTGTCACGCCACTTCCCATGGAAGATGCAATTTCTATCGTGGATGAACGCGTCTTTGAATTAGTTCAACATTATATCCCAGCGAAAACGGCAGAGTTATGCGGCTTGTGGAATTCAAAATCAGTAGCCGGAATGGGGATTGGTAGTTATTACCTTATGCGAGCAGGCATCAGTGTGACAAATCAAATCAACTTATCATCTCTATTTGCGCTTTGTGCTCCACATACCTTGAAAATTAGTGTCGAAAAGGGATTTGAAGTCGAAACCTCTATAGGGAAAAACGGTACGTTTATTTACCCAAAATTGGACCTTATTGCAACCAGTATTATCATTAAAGATACGGCAAATTTACCCGTTGCATTGCCAGAGGAACGCGATTTAATCATGGAGTTAAGAGCGAAACCTCAAATCACGAGGCAGGAAGTCGGTCCTAAGGGAGAAGTTACAGTGGAGTACGATCTTATTTTTTAAATTTTTATGAAATTTGTCAAATACCTAATCCTTCTATTTCTTTTCCTTGGACATTCTTTTGGCTTTGCTCAAGAAGCCTTTATTTACAAAGGAGAACGAGCACTCATTGGAAAACATTTAGAAATACTCGTCGATTCTACTTCTACACTCACGATAGACCAAGTCATAAAATCAAATAAATTTCAACCATCCTCTTCAGAAGTTCCAAATTTAGGCATCACTAATCATGCCTATTGGGTGCGATTTACAGTGGAAAACCCGAAAGCAGCCAATTTGAATGTTCAAGTAGAGTATGCGATGATTGATTTCATCAGTTTTTATCAAATGATGGGGGATTCCATTTTAAATGTGAACCATACTGGTGGACATTATCCATTTCACTCTCGCCAACTTAATGAGCACCAAACCTATGTGTATACTTTTGAGGGGGATCAGCAAGGTTCACATACTTTTTATATTCGAGTAAAGTCCGGAGCCCAATTAATGCTACCCATCTATGTGAGTGCTCGCAATCAATTATTAGATGCATTGTTAAGAATGGACTTGCTTTTTGGAATGTATTTGGGGGTGATTTTGGTCATGGTCCTTTATAATGTATTTGTATATTTTTCTCTTCGGGATAAGCATTATTTATTATACATTCTTTATTTGCTTTCCGTAGGTTATACGCAAGCTTCCTTGGAAGGGTATGCCTTTCGATTTTTATTTTCAGATCATCCTTATTTTGCTACTTGGAACATCTATTTCGCGAGTGCGCTCATTGGAATAACTGCTATTGAATTTGCGAAAGCGTTTTTAAGTACCAAAAGGTATTTCCCAACGCTAACAAAAGTATCCTACCTATTTTATTTGGTTTACGGGGTTGCGATCTTATTGCCATTTATAGGATACAGTAATTTAGGTTACCAATTAATTCTAATGTCAGCTGCATTAAGTGGAATTTATGTGTTCAGTTTAGCGCTGGGTAGCTTGTTAAGAGGATCCAGGTCTGCTCGCTTCTTTTTATTAGCCTGGTCCGTTTTTATTTTGGCCGTCATCATATATGTATTAAAAGACGTAGGAATTTTACCTTATAATACTTTTACTCATATGGCTTTGCAAATTGGCTCTGCGATCGAAGCAGTGTTGTTGTCCATTGCGTTAGCGGATAAAATTAATATTCTTAGGGATGAGAAGGATGCATTTCAATATCAAGCCTATGAGGCTGTGAAAGAAAATGAGCGGATTGTGCGGGAGCAAAACCAGATGTTAGAACAAGAAGTTCAGGCCAGAACGAAGGAATTGAGCAGCGCAAATGCCACTTTAGAGAAAACGTTAAAGGATTTACAGGATACCCAGGTTCAATTGATTGATTCTGAGAAAATGGCTTCTTTGGGTCAATTGACTGCCGGCATCGCCCATGAAATTAATAATCCTATCAACTTTGTCACTTCCAATGTTACGCCTTTAAAAAGAGACATTGCGATGATGCAAGAATTATTGAATGAAATCGAGGCTTTGCATGAGACGGATTTAAGCCTTGAAGAAAAGCGTCAAAAAATTCAAGAGCTCAAAGAAGAGTTGGATTATGAATATTTGGTTTCTGAAATTGATTATTTATTAATGGGTATTAGTGAGGGAGCCTCAAGAACATCGGACATTGTAAAAGGATTGAGACTATTTTCAAGATTGGATGAAGACGATGTAAAATTTGCTAATTTAGAGGAGGGATTGGATTCTACGGTTGCGATTATTAATCATTTGTTAAATGATCGCATCGTCATTGAGAAGCAATATGCTCAATTACCGGCGATTGAATGTTTTCCTGGCAAACTTAATCAAGTATTTTTAAATATAATGACCAATGCCATTCACGCTATTCAGGAACGCTGGAAAGAAAAATCCGGTGGATTACTAATCATCCGCACTAGAGAAATGCAGGATTCGGTGGAAATAGCCATAAAGGACAATGGTATTGGCATGTCTGAAGAAACGAAACGGAAGCTATTTGAGCCGTTTTTCACCACAAAAGAAGTGGGAGTGGGGACTGGTTTAGGTCTGTCCATCGCTTGGAAAACGGTTATGAAACATAACGGAAGTATTGATGTTCAATCTTCTATTGGAGAAGGTACAGAATTTATTATTACCTTGCCAAAACTTTATCAGTCAAACACTAACGATTAAGCACTGTGTCAGAAAAAACTAAAATAAAAGTTTTGTACATCGATGATGAGCGAAATAACCTCATTAGTTTTAAAGCCATGTTTCGTCAAGACTACGATGTGATAATTGCTGGATCTGCAGAGGAAGGGGAAAAGTTTCTACAAGAACATTCCGATATTAAAATCGTATTTTGTGACCAACGTATGCCGGCAAAAACTGGTGTAGAGTTTTTTAAAGAGATTAGCCAGAAATATCCAGATCCCATCCGGATGTTAATAACAGGTTATATTGACATTGAATCAGTGATCAGTGCCATCAACCACGGGCACGTGTTTCGTTACCTAACAAAACCTTGGAGAGAGGAAGAAGTTCGTTCTGCCATCGAAGAGGGGTTTAAATATTATTCTAAGTCATCTTTACTAAATATTAAAATCCAAGAACTTCAACAGGCGAATGCGGAGTTAGATAAGTTTACTTATAGTGTGACGCATGATATTCGAGGGCCGGTAGTCAGTATTTTAGGGGCTTTGCAAATCCTTAAAACATTAGATGATGTGGATGAAATGAAGCAGTTGCTCGAGTTAATGGAACAATCTGCTGAAAAAGTAAAAGATCTAATTACAAATATTCATTCCTATTACAATATAAAAAGAGGAAATTTGAATATTAGTGAAATAAATTTTAGTACTTTGGTGGAAGAAATTATTCACCTACATAATGTCGATGCGTTATTGAATAAAGTAAAGATAACCACCCATGTAGAGCAAACTGAGAAATTCCGCAGTGATATGACCGTTTTAAGATTAATTTTTAATAATCTGATAAACAATGCGATTAAATATCAGCGTAGGAATGAAGATAATAAATGGGTAAATTTGTCTTTTACGGTCCAAAAAGGGGTGTGTTATGCTGAAATTTCAGACAATGGAATAGGTATACCGGTTGAATTTAAAGAAGAAATTTTTGAGATGTTTTTTAGGGCGACAAAACAGAATGTGGGTTCAGGCTTCGGGTTGTATAATGTGAAGGATGCGTTATCAAAATTAGGAGGAAAAATCGAGGTGGAGACTTCTGTGGATGTGGGAACGAAATTTAAAATTACGATTCCAACAAAATAAATATGTACCAAACTGATGCATACCACTTTATTTTGATTGAAGACAGTCAATTAGATGCCTTCATCGGTCAAAAGATCATCCAAAGTTTGGGTGCACCTGCTTTGACTGTGGAGGTTTTTTTAGATCCGGAAGTTGCACTCAAAGAACTTTTAAATCGGGGCAACTCCACGGCCAGAACGATTATTCTATTAGATATTCAAATGCCTTTAATGAATGGTTTTCAGTTTATGGATGCCTTCGAAAAAAATGCGGCACCTGAAATAAAAGACCAATATATTATTTCTATGCTTTCATCTTCTATTAATGAAAAAGATCTTATCAAAGCAAAAAGCTACCAAAGCGTCCATTCTTTTCTCCATAAGCCGTTGAAAAAAGATATGTTAGAAAATCTTTTAAATGAGTTGAAATATTTAGGTAAAGGCTAATTTAATTCGCATACATTGCATTCTACTTCATTAAAATGGGTCATTTTAGCGGTGTTGTCGCTAACTTGGGGAAGCTCATTTATCCTGATAAAACAAAGTTTAGTTTCTTTTTCACCTTTTGAGGTAGGCGCTTTAAGATTAACTGTCGCCGGCTTGGTCTTATGTGGGTTTGGGATTCGAAACTTCAAAGTTATCCCTAAAAAATTAATGCCCTGGGTCGTGGTTGGCGGGGCGATGGGAAATTTTATTCCCATGTTTTTATTTCCGATCGCACAACAACAGGTTAGCAGTTCCGTTGCAGGAATTCTCGATTCCCTGGTGCCTTTATTCATAATCATTTTAGGCTATCTCTTTTTTAAGATTAAGAGCTCCATCAAACAAATATTCGGCGTCACACTCGGCTTTGTGGGTGCTTTAGTACTCATGAACGATCCCAGCGGCGCATCTGGACAAAGCAACTTATTCTATTCCATGCTGATCGTATTAGCGACTTTGCTATACGCGATGAATGGCTTAATCCTTACGCGTTATTTGTCTGGCATCCCTTCCTTTAAGTTGTCAT
>CAYTDM010000007.1:0-12723 GCA_964436635.1 uncultured Sphingobacteriaceae bacterium | reverse complement strand
TTTTTACCATCTGGTTAGGGCCTTCTTTGCTGATTTTAGCCATGACAGGGTTTTTTCAAAATTTTGAAGGGACAGCATTACAATGGCAAGGTTTGGGATATGTTACAATACTTGGCTTGATAGGTACGGCATTGGCCATGATTTTGTTTTATAAATTATTACAATTATCTTCCGCTATATTTGCGTCTACTGTCACCTATTTAATGCCTGTAGTTGCTGTCATTTGGGGCCTTTTAGATGGTGAGTCATTAAGTTGGGTGCATGCTATAGGAAGTGCTTTAATTTTAGGAGGCGTGTATTTAATTCAAGAAAACAAAAGCCAAGCATCAGCTCCAAAAACCAGTTCTGCTGCGTCATGAGATCGATTTTTAAATTATTTGCTCTGGTACTCACACTTTTTGTTGGAAGTCTGCAAACAAGCCGTGCTGAGTTGCTCATCTTTATTGGCTCAGCGCAAAATTCAACAGATCCTAAACCTGAATTAAACACTTCATATTCCGAATTAAACGTTTCACAACAGGAATTAAACGTTTCACAGCAGGAATTAAACGTTTCACAACAGGAATTAAACGATTCAATCCCTGTTTACTTTGAACAAAACAAACTGCGCTTCAGAACCAGTTTCGAAAAATTAAAAATGTCCGGGGAGCCTAATTTAGGCATGCTGGGCATTGGTGTCGATTATTTTCCTGTAAAAACACTACCACAGTTTTACCTAACTTTAAATTCGTATTCCGCAGTCTTGGGTCAACGGCCTGGTTTAATCACCTTTGGCACCGGTTTGGGTTGGCACCAACCCTTATTTAATAGCCCATTAGCTTTAGATGGAGGCCTGTTTTTAGGCGGCGGCGGTGGCGGCGGAGCACCGGATGGAGGAGGATTGATTACACGTGGACACATTCAGTTACATTATCAAATCTCCGATTTCAGCCTATTTGGTGGTTGGTCAAAATTGGATTTCCCGACCGGGGCGATGGGCAGTGATCAGTTTCAATTTGGCCTAAGTTACGCCATGCCTTTTTATCGCGCTATCGCAAAACCTGTTCGAAAGCCGGTTCAGCGCGCAAATCCAGAAGAAACGACCACAAAAACTTTCAGGCTCTCTGTGAACGCACAAAATTATTTGTTGTTTTCAGGAGAACCTACTCATGACAATGGATCAGCAGCACCCAAAGAAGGTGAAATTATGCTTTTGGGCGTAGGAATGGATCAGTTTATAAATGAAAATTGGTACGCCACCTTAAAACTACATGGGGCGATGGCAGGTGGCATTGACGGATATATGAGTTACCTGGTGGGGGTCGGTGTAGAGGATGCGATCCGACAGTCTACTTGGAAATGGGATGCCCAATTGGTAGCAGGTCCCAGTGGAGGTGGCCGTGTCGCGACTGGAGGAGGCGCCATCGTACAAGGCACTTTGGGGCTAAGGAAAGCTTTTGATGCAGAATACGATGGAAAAATTGCCCTTGGCCAAACTTGGACGCCCCAAGGCTCTTTTGGGGGTACATTTTTAGAAGTAGGTGTTTCTAAATCCTTTGATTTTGTCTCGCCAAAACAACACCAAGATCAGGGCTATTCATTTTCCTCAGCAACCTATAAGAAGCATTTATTTGAAATAGGAATTTTAAACAGAACCTATTTTTCTCCTGCATTAGAGGACAAAAATGGCCGTCCCTACGATCGCATGTTTAATTTATTAGGTTTCACCTTTACCAAACCCATCCATAAAAATTGGGATGTGATCGGGGCTACGTTTTGGGCTTACCAAGGTTCATATGGGGCCTATGCAGAAGGTTTATTGGGGGCGGGCTACCGCAAAAACTTAGCGCCAAAATGGAATATGAAATTACAAGCCTTGGGTGGGGCAGCAGGTGGCGGAGGCATTGATTTAGGAAGTGGATTGGTTTTCCAATATCAATTTGCCCTCGAACGCGCTTTAAATTCTGCCTGGAGTGTGCAGGCAGGTTTTGGACAAATGCAAGGGGTGAGAGGGAATTTTAATCCTACATTTTTAGACCTTGGCATTCAATATAAAATAGAAAAAATTCAGCGTCGACCAGTAAGGTAATATAAAAAAATTCACCATAAAATGCAATTGAATCGAGTAACCATTTTTTGTGGATCCAGTTCAGGATACCTGCCAATTTTTGAGGAAACAGCCTATGAATTAGGTAAATTGTTGGCACAAAAAAATATAGGAGTGGTGTATGGAGGAGCTAAAATTGGATTAATGGGTGCAGTCGCAAATGGCGCTTTAGCAGCTGGTGGGGAAGTGATCGGAGTCTTGCCCCGCTTTCTAAGCAAAAAAGAAATCCTTCACGATGGACTGAGTGAGTTAATTATGGTGGACACTATGCATCAACGTAAGGCCTTAATGGATGAATATTCGGATGGGGCTATCGCGTTACCAGGCGGGTTTGGTACCTTGGAAGAATTGTTTGAAATGTTGACATGGTCCCAATTAGGATTGCACGGCAAACCCATCGGTTTATTAAACTTAAATGGCTTTTACTCGGACTTAATTCATTTGTTTGATAAAATGATTACAAATGGATTTCTAAAAGAAAGTAACAAAAACCTATTAATAGTTCATGAGGAAATTTTGCAATTGCTTGATTTAATGCAAGATTATATCCCGACGGAAACACATGGGAAATGGATTGAAAAAAATTAACAAAAAAACATGCAACTTTTTAGCCTTGGAAGCGTCTTATTCATATAGAAAAGAAGGTCTAATTTTTTTCATGTGTTTGCAGACCATTTTTTAGCCACCCTAGGTCGGGTGGCTTTTTTATTTAAAGAATTTTTAGTATATTTAAGAAAAGGTATTATTTATAAAAATAGTCAGTAAAAGGCAGAGGCTTAAGATGACTAAATTTACAAAGGCTCTCAGCCACCAAGCATACCTCGATAAGTCATAATTGATTCTTTTTGTGACCGCCACAGTTGTCCCCATTATCAAAAACCATAAAGTAAAAAAAAGTGTGAGTTTTTGGCTGATTAGCATGGTCACCAAATCGTGAATTATTGACTTAGGTTCATAGGTTTATGTTTTTGTATTAAGCCTTCATTATCGTTCTTCCAATCCCTCTAAATAGCATGTATCTTTCTAATATACTCATAATTATCTAAAATTCCGAGGCAATTTGAAAGTTTTCTTACGTGTAGATCGCCGAGCGGATCGATTAAATAAAATCAGCATCCTTGTTATATTTTAGCAATGAAAGCGTCTATATAGCAAGGTCAAAACATCTTTTAAACTTATGAATCCGGTTTATAAACGAAATCTATTGGTTTTTTGTACGCTAGCATTGTTAAGTGGGTGGTTGGGTTTGGCATTTGATCAGCAATTTCCTTCACCCAATGAAGGCGAAAGTCTAGGCATGGGCATTTGGCTTGTATTGCCATTGATCACGGTGCTACTGATTCGCTGGATAGGCAAAGAGGGTTGGAGGGATCTGAAACTGAAACCGAATGTGCGAGAAAAGGCCAAATGGTATGGCTTCAGTGTGCTTGTTTTTCCACTTGTCACTTGCATAATTTTGGGGCTTGGTGCGGCTTTGGGTTGGTTGGATTTCTCAAATTTTCGGGGAGCGGCCTACGCACAAGTTTTGCTGGCCTCTATTCTCCCTAGTTTCATCAAGAATATTTTTGAAGAAGCCGTTTGGCGGGGCTATTTGGCACAAAGACTAATCGATATCAAACTATCAGATACCTGGATTTATTTAATAGTTGGAGGGATTTGGGGGCTATGGCACGCGCCTTATTACTTGCATTTCTTGCCTAAAGAAATGATGTGGGAAATTCTACCTGTGAGTCCATGGATGTTTATGCTCATCGCTACTTTTTCCATGATCGGCTGGTCGGTGTTATTCGTAGAAATGTACAGATTGACGAATACTATTTGGTCCGTGGTGGTGCTGCATACGGTCGAGGATGTGGTGATTAATCATTTGTTAATCGATGGGCATGTGCAAATTTTGAGCGACAAAAAGTTTCTTATTTCACCTGTTGCGGGGTTGTTGACCACCTGCTTGTATTTGGCGGTCGGTTTGTATTTGCGCGCGCAAAGGAAAAAAATGGGGCGGTAACTCGTTCGAGTGATCGCGATTATTAATGCACTCGGCTCCATTCGCTCCAGGATCCCACGTAAAGTTTTGGGATGGCTAGGCCGGCATGGGCAATCGCCAAAAGCGTATGGCAAGCGGTGACGCCCGATCCGCAATGCACAATGACTTCCGAGGCCGTGTGCGAATGAAATACTTCCGAATATTTTTGATGGAGGGCTTCCGGAGATAGAAATTCACCCGTTTCAGGGTTTAGATTTTCCTTAAAAGGCACATTGATCGCTCCTGGAATGTGGCCGGCTACTAAATCAATGGGTTCGACTTCGCCACGATACCTGGCAGCATCTCGCACATCGATGACCAGGCCTGTTTGGGCTATTTCATCGTTTTCTTGTTTTTGACCTGTCTGAGCGTTTTGCGCATTTTTGCCGGATACGGCCTTTTCCACGTCTTTTAGGGTGGCCAAAGGCAAATTCCATTGCGCAAGCGGATAAAGATGTGTAGGGGGCAGAGAAATAGGCGCAGTGGCTAAAGGTAGTCCATGCTTCTTTGCAGCCTGCAGTCCTCCATCCAATACATACACTTCGGGGTGACCCACAGCCGTTAACATCCACCAAAGTCGGGCTGCGGCATTGGCTCCACTTTGTTCGTCGTAAATGATGACTTTATGATTTGGGGTGATGCCGAGCTCGCCCAAGGTCCTCGCAAATGCTTGTAAGTCGGGTAGGGGATGGCGCCCACCCTGTGTAGGATCTTCTGGGATTTCGGCCATGTGCTGGTCTAGATCGACGAAAATCGCTCCCTGAATGAACTGGGGATGGTCTTGGTTTCGTTTCCCACTACTTGCGTCGACGATGATGATATTTTTATCGCCGAGTAAAGCGTGCAATTTTTCTGCTTGGATGAGCGGGGAATTTAGCATGTTAAATGGTTTGTGTCTAATTAGAATTAAGCGGGTTATGATACGATTTTGTAAGGGAGATCAGATAGCGAAATACGCCACCAATAAAACTTCCGGCCCCGATTAGTAGGATTAATTTCATATTGTTTTTTTGAATTCGATTTCTCAAATATTCAATTTTTGTTTTTTAGAAACAAGGGGTGAAGGGTTGAGAGAACAAACCGCCTCATATATTCGCTATAAAAGGTGAAATTTATGCATTGGCTCTTTGTGAGTTATTTTATCCATACAGGAATTTTTATCTCCAGATCCTTGATCATAGGTTGTATAAAAAAGGATTGCATGCAATGGGTTTTCGTTTGTTATCTTGCGAACAATGATTGCTGAAATATCAATTCCACTGCTTGTCTGTTTGTCTGTTGGGTTTTTATGGGGTTAGATTTTTGTCATTCGTTAATTTTTAGAACTACATTGCCCTTTTTTCGCCCAGAGTCAACATATCTATGTGCTTCTACTACCTCGTCCATTTGAAAGGTTTTGTCAATTACTGCTTTTAACTCTCCTTTTTCAAATAGTTCTTTTAATAGTTGTAGTTGTTGTATGGTTTCCGAAGCATATCCTAAACTGACACTTTTATAAACGCCGTTTTCGTTCAAGAGATTTCTGCATTCCTTTTTAGTGGTTTTACCAACAGCATCGAAGATTATATCAAACTTGTCTATTCGTTTGGTGAAGTCTTCTTTGTCGTATTGGACAATGTTTGTAACTCCCAATTCACGAACAAGGCTCTCTCCTTTAGAACTACAAACAGCGGTTATGGTAGCCTTATAATGTTTCGCTATTTGTATAGCTGATACCCCTACAGAACCGGTAGCCCCTATAATCAAAACTTTTGCGTTTGGTCGCTGGGCTATCTTTGCATTATCCAAAAAGTGGATGGCTGTTTGCCCGCCAAAAACGATGCTTGCCGCATCTTCGAATGTGGCATTGTTAGGCATTTTAATTACGTTCCCGTTTTGATTGACCGCCATGTATTCTGCATAAGTCCCAAATTTAAAGCCTGTCATACCGAATACCCTGTCCCCAATTTTGAATTTAGATACTTTGTCCCCAATACTTTCCACAACTCCTGAAAAAACAGTCCCCAAAATAGGTTTTCTCGGCTTATAAATACCTAAAACTAATCGCATAATCACCTTCATAAACCCCTTGACATCAAGACTTCTTACCCTTACATCTCCTGAGTTTATGGCAGATGCATATATTTTGATAAGTAATTCGTTTTCTTTTGCTGTCGGCTTATTTACATTTTGAATTTGAAGAACTTCAGGCGGTCCGTATTGTGTGCAAATTACTGCTTTCATTTGTGTCAGTCATTCTAAATCTTATTTTTTATTTGTTTGCTCTTTTGGAGTTTTGTTGATGTATGCTGTTTTTTGCTCATTCATTGTTTACACAGATTCTTTTTTTGTTCTGATGAAAATCATTGCAATTGCGGTTGTTATTACTCCAAATACGAATGCAAATAAGGTTGAGTTAATTGCATAGTTTTTATAATTGAAATTGGCTTCTGCTTCGGCAGTCGTTTTGTAGTAACCTATTTCTACAGAACGTTTAATTACGTTCGGAAAATATTCGGGCGTGATAACATAAGAAGTAATCCACTGTGTCAAAGGACTAAGCAAGGCTATAAATGCAGATAAAATAATTCCCGAAATCAAACCTTGTTTGTAGGTCATATTTCCGTTGTAAAAATTTATCTTTTTGTCTTTCAAAGCCAAAACCATAAACCAAATTGCAGGAATAGCAAAAAGATTGGTCAGATATAGATGATAGTCAATGAATTTTCCGTGCAGTCCTGTTAATTTTTCCAAAAGCATCCACAACAGGGACATTATTGAAAAATATATTGCCCACTTAATTTCTATTCGAATGTTTTTCATAATATTTATTTATCGTTTGTGTAATGGATGGTGTCAACTGGTTTGTTTGGTTTTATTTCTTCCAAATTTTTTAAGGTTTTATTTTCCAAATTTTGTCGGAAAATGGTAAATATTCGGGTAATGCTGCCGAACCATACCAAGTGAAAATATCATAATTTAAAAGTCCATTTTTTATAGCAAGGTCTTCTTGCAAAAGCTCTTTTACTTCTTCTATTGTCTTGATGTTGTTGAAAATGAAAATTCCTCTGTAAGTTTTGTCGTTTTTGCCTAATGGACCTGCAACGATCAGTTTTCCTTCTTCAACTAATTTGTTGATGTTTGTCATATGGCCTTTGAAACTTTCACTTATAAGTTCCTTGTCGGTTGTGGTACTTGAACCTGTTTTCAGAATTACTAAATAATAAGTTTTCATTCCGTAATCATCTCCGCCTAATTTGTCAGCTAATGTCTTGTTGTAATTGGGATTTGTAGTAGTTGTGTCTTTGGTGTTTTGTTTCACCATACTGTATGAAAATCCTTTTACAGTCTGAGTGTTTAATTGGTCCCAATGTTCATAAATTTCTTTGTTCTTCATTTTCCAAATTTCTTGCAGGAAGTTTGGAGTTTTGGAATGTGCAAATGTCAAGTTTACAGCCAGTATAGTTATAAGTAAAAAGAAATTTTTCATCTTGATGGTGTTTTGTTGGTTCCATCGGTTGCCATTACACACAACGTTTTGCGGGTTTGAGCAAGTTTGCGATGAAAGCGAACCGAGATCTATCGGCAAGATAAAACTTTTTTGTGAAGAAAAACTTTTGGCAGCTCTAAATTAACAATTTGCGCAAGCCTGCTGTTATGATCTGTTGAAACTTCTCTTAATGTTTCTGATTAATAATCGTAATTTTAAATGGAATAAATCATAAATGATTCCAAAAATTAAAGTACTTGACGCAAGTAATAATGCATAGTCTTGGCGAACAGCGCTATTGCCTGATGTATGAACATTCATTTAATGCAATTAAGTTAATTTTACGTGGCACGCTATTTTTTCTTAATTTCTTTCAATAAGTCTTCCAAATAGTCAATCTGCACTTCCTGTATTTCCAACAATTTTTTGTTTTGATGCACGAGCAAATGGTCAATTTTTTCATTTAATAACTTGATCTCAAGTTCTGCTTTTAAATTAATTTTATAATCGTGTTCATTTCGCTGCCTGTCTTTTTGTTCTTGTCTGTTTTGGCTCATCATAATGATTGGAGCTTGTATGGCTGCCAAACAAGAGAGCATCAAGTTAAGAAGAATAAATGGATATGGGTCAAATGGTTTTGAAGTCAATAACCAAATGTTAATCATCATCCATATTACAATGAACGAAAAGAATGTAATAATAAAAATCCAACTACCACCAAATGCTGCAACTCTGTCGGCAATTTTTTGGCCAAAAGTGAGTTCATCTTCCATTTCGTATTGAATGTTTTCTGAAAGGATAGCATTATTTTTTATAGCATTCATCACATCTCTGTCGATGATTGCTAATTCTCCTTTTTCTTGAATGATTAAAGATGTTAAGTAAAGTCGTCTATATTGATTAAGTTCAGATAACGTGATATAGCTGTCCATGTCAAAGTCGGGATGTTCAGATTTGATCAAGTTGAAAACACCTTCTCTGATGTCTTGACCTTTAATGTCTTCACCCTTTTGAATTTCAATTTGGCTAATATGACTTTTCTTCATTTTGGTCGTCAAGTTTATTGTTAATCTGCTCTATTTTGTTGTTTTCCCGCCCATAGCCGTGAACACGGAGTCAATAGGCTCCCAAAGTTCTATCTTATTTCCCTCTGCGTCCATAATGTGTACAAACTTTCCATAATCATACGTTTCAATATTGTCAAGAACTGTCACACCGTTGTTTTTCAGTTTGTTCACAAGTCCTTCAATGTTTTGAACACGATAGTTTATCATAAATTCCTTTTTTGATGGTGAAAAATATTCACTTCCCTGTTTGAATGGACTCCACTGCAAGTAATTTATTTCGTCAGGTCTGTGTGCGTTTCTGAATTCAAAACTTGACCCCCATTGATCTACCTCAAGCCCCAAATTTTCTGAATACCATTCTTTTGTTTTTTCTGGGTTTTCAGAGAAAAAGAAAATTCCACCAACTCCTGTCACTTTTGGAATCGTGTCTTGCTGTGAAAGCTTCTTGTCCGTTTTACTTTTTTTTTCTTTCATATTTTTTGATAGGCTAATTTCCTGTCCTTTTACACCGAATTTGATGCGTGGCAGAATGTCTAAATCACCACTTAACCCCAATGTTTTATACCGCTTGTTGGCTTGAATGTGCTTTATTATCTTGTCAGGCTAATAACTAATGCGATTAACAAAATTGGACCAAGTATTATCAAAACTGGTAAAACCATGTTTAAAATTGATTTTCCAATCGATATTTTTTGAACCTCAGATATTCCAATCACAAAAATCACTAATGTCCATGGTTATTGAGGTATTTAAATACTAATCTTGGTGAAGTCCATATTTTTGTGAAAATTTCTTCATCTGTAAATATCACATCTGCTTTTTGTTCTGCTTGTTTTTGTTCTGCTTGTGGGTTGTCGTCTAATATCATAATCTGAATTTTTGTTTAATAATTGTACAAATCATGTTAATTCAATCTTATGCAGCAGGTTTGTCCTGCATTGCTGCTAACGGTTTTTCGTAGTGCCAAAGGCTGGGATGTTTAGCACAAAAGTTCAATCTAAGATAGAATATTCAAACTTGCGCAAATCCCAATCGAAGACGTTCAGCCCCGCTTCATAAAAAAAGTATCGGCAAAGGACAAGAGAGTGTTAGATTTTAGTTCAATTTTAGGCCAAACGTAGTTAATATTTTACTCAATGGTTCTAAACTACTAAATATCAATGTATTTTAAAAATGTTTTTGTGAAATATGAATACCTGTAATTTTTTGTATCCATTTTGGCAGTATTGTTGGAGGCTTTTTAGTGGGTTGTGGTTTGAGAAATCAAGAGGTGAATAAAAACCGCGAGAATTTAAATAAATCTCGTGGTTTTAACAGGTTTGGGTTTTCGGTTCAAATTACCGAAGCGAAATGAAGTTTCAAATTGGCACCATGCCAATTTTAATCGTAATGGTGTCTGCATTTTACGATTTGAATTTCATTTTCTAAAAATCTATAAATAAGTCTATGCTCATCGTCGATCCTGCGCGACCAAAAGCCAGCATATTTATGTTTCAATGGTTCTGGTTTGCCAAGTCCTTCAAATGGATTCCTTGCAATATCTTTTAAGAGTGCATTGATTTTCGCGACTTTTTTCTTGTCAATTCTTTGCCAATACAGATAATCTTCCCACGATTCATCCACAAACACGTATCTCATCTCACTCTTCTATTAAGTCTTTAGTATATGAATCGCCTTTTTTAAGTTTATCAATGGCGGCGTCTAACCTTTTTTCATTGTTGCGGCTCGATAGTTCGTAATTCGTGGCCATTAAAGAATTATATTCTTCAAGTGACATCACGACGATTCCTGAATCTTTTCCACGATTAATGATCAGGGTTTCAAAGTTTTTTGAGACCTTATCAAAGTAAGATTTAATGTCTTTTCTGAAATCTGAAATGTTTGTTACTACCATGATTACCGATTTTTGTACAAAAATATGTACAAAATATGAATTTTTTATGGTTTTTAGGAGATTTTTTGTTTGATTGAATGGGGAGGGGTTTGGGAAGGGGGATGGAGAGGAGAATTATGATTGGGTTGAATGATATTTTTAAACGATCTCGAGGATTTTTGTCTTTTTCAACGTTCTGTGGTTAAAGGCACGAATTTTCGAATTTCAACCAGTCCGAATTTTTGGGAGGGTTACAGTACGAAGTTTAGTTTTAAGTTGGACGTTATCATCGTTCGGGATTGCTGCTCACTTCGTTCGCAGCGATCCCTTGGGGGGGAGGTTCAAAGCAAATTCAAAGCTGAGCCCTCCTGCGCTCGTTTTGTCGTTTCTGTTGGTTTTTCTCAAAGGACTTTGGCAAATCCCCCAGAAACGACAAAACCCGACTATTGTCGGGCTTTGAATTTGCGTTTGCGGAGAGAGAGGGATTCGAACCCTCGATACGGTTATCCCGTATACAGACTTTCCAGGTCTGCTCTTTCAACCACTCAGACACCTCTCCGGGTTGAGAAGTGCAAAGGTAGGTATTCAACGACTCAGAAACAAATGTTTTTTAGCCTTCTGGTTGTTGTTTCATGATTTCTTTCCCAATTAAATTCACTTCTTCGTCTAAGCCGAAGAGCGGTAACCCGGTTTCTGGGTTTAATTTTAACCAGCCGGCATCGCCATCTTTTTGTATATGTAAATATTCAATGCCTTCTTTGTAAATGGTATAACAATCGTCCTCTTCAGGAAACACGGCATATACTTTATCGAAAAGTTCAATGTCAAAAGGTTCTTTCATATGATTCAAATTTTTTCAAAGTTACAATTTATCTGTGGGATAGGTTCATCAAAATAAATTAATTCTGCTTACTTATTTTGCGTTCAAATAAAATATTATTATATTTGAAGAAATAAATGGTCTGAAAAATTAATTTAAAGGAGTGGATGTCGTGAATGTTAATGAGGTGGAGTTATTCTATATGCTTGCTTTAAGCATTGTGGAGGGTGTGGGGCCACGGAATGCGCGGAAGTTGTTGGAGGAGTTTGGTTGTGCGGAGAATATTTTTCTTTATGGGCCTGGGCAAAGTACTTCGCATGCTTTTAGCAAGGTGTTTGCGGATGTGGCTTTGAAGAAGCAGCGGATTTTTTTGCGCAGCGAGGAAGAATTGAAGTATGTCCAACAGCAGGGGGTGTTTGTGACAACCATTAACCAGCCTACTTATCCGAGTCGTCTTTTAAATTGTCCAGATGCGCCGATTGTGCTGTTTTATAAGGGGATACCTGTGTTGGATAAACAGCGGATCGTGAGTATTGTGGGTTCCAGGAATGCAACGGCTTATGGACGTGCAGTTTGTAAGTCGTTGATTCGGGAATTGAAACGGTATGATCCTGTGGTGGTGAGTGGTTTAGCGTACGGAATCGATGTGATCGCGCATCAAGAGGCGGTGAATAATGGCTTGTCTACGGTCGGTGTTTTGGGACATGGAATCGATATGCTTTATCCTGAGACCCATCATTCGTTGGCACAAACCATGTTAGAAAAGGGCGGCTTGCTCACGGAATATTTTTCGAATACGCGGCCTGAGCGGTTTCATTTTCCGATGAGGAACCGCATAATTGCTGGGATTTCGGATGTGACGATCGTGGTGGAGGCTGCGCAGAAGGGGGGAGCGTTGATTACTGCTCGCTGCGCAAACGATTATCACCGGGAGGTGTGTGCGATACCAGGAAATGTAAATCAGGAGTTTTCTAAAGGCTGTAATTATTTGATTCAATCCCATGGGGCGACCATGATTACCTGTGCGGATGATTTGGCGAAGATTATGCAATGGCCGATCCCTAATAAAGGAAGTTTTTCTGAATCGTTACCTTTCCATAATTGTTCTGTGGAGGAGCTGGAATTGCTTCAATTCATTAAAAAAGTGGGGCCAAAGTCCTTAGATGATTTGGTGCAATTAACAGGCCAACACGTCTCTGCTTTGTCTATTTTACTGCTTCAATTGGAATTGAAAAATTATATTTCCACCATGCCTGGAAATACCTATGCACTGGTATAGGTGTTTAATTTTCTGTAAGCGTTTGTTTAGGAAGGGACAGCTTTTGAAATTTTTATCGTTTCCATGTTTCAATAATAGTCGAAATATGGAGTGTGCTCAATAGCTC
>CAYTDM010000006.1:84061-99480 GCA_964436635.1 uncultured Sphingobacteriaceae bacterium | reverse complement strand
AAAGAAGTGCCAATGCGGTGATGTATTTAGAACAGCAAGGATTTAACAACTTGAGTAATTTACAAGGAGGCATCTTAGCTTGGAAGGATAAAATTGACCCAAGTCTAAATGTTTATTAAACAAACATGAAATTAAAATTCTTTTATAATACCCTGTTGACTTTAGGAATTGTGTTGTTATTTATGAGTACCATTTCAGCGTATTCAGCAGGCCAGTATACTATTTTAGCCGTTTCCATCGGTCTGATGTTGTTTTTAGCCTATCTAAAAATTAACTTGTTGAGAAACATAAGGGCTACAACGAAAGAAGTTCCCGAATTAAAATCTAGAGCACCAAAGAGCCAAAAAAAATAGGTCCCATAAGGACCTATTTTTCTATCATTTATCTCTCTTAGGAAAAATTATTTAACAAACGGAGGTTTAACGACCACTGCCTTTAAATCATTGTTACGGATGCGGATAAAGATTTCATTTCCTTCTGCTGCATGCTCAGTAGGCACAAATCCCATCCCGATGGATTTTTTCAAAGTAGGGGATTGTGTACCAGAGGTAACTTTTCCAATCACTGTACCCTCTGCATCTACTATTTCATAGTCTTGTCTTGCGATTCCGCGATCGATCATTTCAAAGCCTACTAATTTATTTTTCAGTCCCGCCTCTTTTTCCTTTTTCAGCATTTCAGCATTTACAAAATCCTTTGTGAACTTCGTCACCCAACCCAAACCAGCTTCTAATGGGGAAGTCTCGTCAGTAATTTCATGCCCATAAAGACAAAAGCCCATTTCTAAGCGCAAGGTGTCGCGCGCCCCAAGCCCGATTGGTTGTATTTGGAAGTCAGCACCTGCTGCGAAAATTGCATCCCAAACTTGCCTAGCCGACTCATTATCTACATAAATTTCAAAGCCTCCAGCGCCCGTGTAGCCAGTCGCTGAAATCAACACATTATCTACCCCTGCGAATGTTCCTTTTTGAAACGTATAGTAAGACATGAATGACAAATCGATATCTGTTAAAGATTGTAAAGCTTCAGCAGCTTTAGGACCTTGTACGGCAAACAACGCCGTGCGATCAGAAATGTCCTTCATTTCTACTCCGTACGTATTGTACTTGCTAATCCAAGCCCAATCTTTTTCAATATTGCTGGCATTTACCACTAACATATAGGTTTCAGCATCGATGCGATACACTAATAAATCGTCGACGACCCCACCGGTTTCGTTTGGTAAATATGCGTATTGAATTTTACCATCGTGTAATTTTGAGGCATCATTGGACGTGACTTTTTGAACCAAATCCAAGGCATTCGGTCCTTTCAAAATAAACTCACCCATGTGGCTAACATCAAAAACCCCAACTCCGGTTCGAACGGCTTCGTGTTCTACATTAATGCCTGTATATTGTACTGGCATATTAAATCCTGCAAAAGGCACCATCTTCGCCCCTAAAGAGATGTGCAAATCAGTCAATGCTGTAGTCTTCATAATAACATAGATTTCTTGAAAAAGGGATGCGCATTTTGCACATCCCACGCAAAACTAAGTTAAATTATGAACATTTGGGTATTTCTGTCCAATATTAATCCAGCTTCACCCTTTACAGCTTATCATTATCATCTAAATCCTTGTTTTCGCCGCCATCTTCCTCCGCGCCGCCTCCCAATTACTCCTTATCGCCCTCCTCATCGGCATCTTCTTCCTCATCCTCCTCATCCTCCGCACCCTCGTCATACCTTCCATTTTTGTCATCATTTCCACCCTTAACATCCTTATAACCCTTTTCGAGCTGAGCCTCTAACTCTTCACTTTTGCTACGAATAAGTAATAATTCATTCACTACAATTTCCGATGACTGCCTCGCTACACCTTCCTTATCTACAAAATTATTATTCACTAACCGACCCTCTATGATCACCTGATCGCCCTTTTTTAACGTTTTTTCTGCAAACCCTGCAATTCTCCCCCAAAACGTTAGCTGATGCCAATGGGTATCCGTCTTCCATTCATCTTCCTTGTTTTTGTAGCGTTCATGGGTGGCCATGGACACTCGAATCATTTTTTGGTTTTCTCCAAAAGTAAACACATCGGGGTCTTGACCAAGATAGCCCGTTAATCGAACACTGTTTCTTAATGCGCTCATACGTTTTTTATTTAAATTATTTAACCATATTCATCCCACGCCTCTACCACTTCCCCACTACTTCGTCAAATGTGCAGTGTTCTTTTCAATCTATCCGTACGATAAACATGTACTTCCGTTTAAAACGCAAGTACACGTCAACACAAGCCTATTTCAAAGAATAATAGGAAGCTTATTCGAATATTATTCCTACTTTTAGTTTACAATTCGATTCAATTCTATATTTTTGGCGTTTGTATTAATTGGAACAACTTAACATAACCTCTATAACCAAGATGAAAACCTGGTTCAACAAAAATGCAATTCACTTAGCCATCATTGGGCTATTCGCAGTCCTGTGTTTTATTTATTTTCCATCCGCATGGCAAGGAAAAGAACTATATCAACACGACGTGCTTCAAGCCAAAGCAGGGCAAAAAGAAATTTTAGACATCCAAAAAAGAGATGGAGACTTGCCACTTTGGACGAACTCTATGTTTGGAGGCATGCCGACCTACCAAGTATTGATCGACCTTCCTTCCAATGTAGGAACCTACATCATGCGCGCATTTAAAACCGTCTTTCCTCACCCGATTGACGTCGTTTTACTCTACTTTTTAGGGGCATATTTGTTGTTTAATGTCTTGCGCGTCCGTTCTTGGTTGGCGGCTTTGGGAGCGATTGCATTCGCCTTTACCTCCTATAACTTCATTTATATAGAAGCGGGGCACTCCAGTAAAGCCTATGCCATTGCATTTTTGGCACCCATATTAGCAGGGATCTTGCTAACATTTAGAGGAAATTATGTTTGGGGCGCCGTCATTTTGGCCTTCTCTATGGCCTTAGAGATTCGCGTGAATCACATTCAAGTGCCATATTACATGTTTATAGGCGTTTTGCTACTGATTGCCATCGAATTGTACCACGCATACAAGCATAAAACCCTGCCTACTTTCGGGAAAGCCATCGCTGTGCAGGCCGTGACATTAGTTTTAGCCATTGCTGTGAACGCTTCTTTATTGTGGCCAACTTATGAATATTCTCAATTATCTACGCGGGGCAAATCAAACCTCACCGCCCAAAATGCATTAAGTAAACCAACACAAGGGGTCGATAAAGAATACGCTTATCAATGGAGCCAAGGCATCGGCGAATCCATTACCTTCTTAATCCCGAATGCTTACGGTGGCGGGTTCACCACCCAAGTAAAAGAAGACGGCCACTTAGTTAAACTGTTGCAAAACAATGGCGCGAGCAAAGAACAAGCCATTGCGGGAGCAAGAAGCCTACCGACCTATTGGGGAGAAAAACCATTTACTTCCGGGCCGTGGTACTTTGGCGCAGGCATCGTCTTCCTCTTTATCTTAGGCCTAATCTTCGTAAAAGGTCGATTTAAATGGTGGTTAGCAGGCAGCTCTCTTTTATTTTTATTATTAGCATTTGGTCGACATTTTCCATACGTCTCGGATTTATTTTTTAATTACTTCCCGATGTATAATAAATTTAGGGCGGTCGAATCTACCCTGATTATTTTATCTTTATTAGTGCCAATTCTTGCCGTCCTGGGCTTGAACGAAGTAATTACTGCAGGAGATAAAATTAAAGACCTTCCTAAAAAAGTCCTTATCGTTTTCGGAAGTTTAGCCGCGATTTGTTTAATCATCGCGCTTGTACCTGATTTATTGCTTTCCTTTAAAGGTTCCAGCTATCCGCAAATCTTAGAAGGCTTGGCACAGCAAATAGGCGATCGATCTTTTGCGGAGCAACTGACAGCCGCTTTAGTAAAAGACCGTGCAGCCTTAGCCAGCGCAGATGCATTCAGATCACTGATCATTCTTACGATTACTTTTGGCCTTGTTTGGTTCATGATTAAAAACAAATTAAATCATCAAGCAGGCATTTTGTTAATCGCAGGAGTCGTGTTAATCGATTTATGGACTGTTGACAAACGCTATTTAAATGAAACGAGGTTTGTAGAACCGCTTCAATTAAACAGAGAATTTAACGCACTTCGCCAGGTAGACGAATTAATCTTAATGGATAAAAACCCGAACTACCGCGTGTTTGACTTAACCACGAACCCGTTTCAAGACGCAAGAACTTCTTACTACCATAAGTCTATTGGAGGATATCATGCGGCGAAATTAATGCGTTATCAGGAGTTGATAGAAAATCACCTTTCTCAAGCCTTTAACGAGGACGTATTGGACATGTTAAATGTGCGTTATGCCATCGTGGCTGAAGGACAATCCGGTAATCAACGCATTCAACGCAGAGAATCAGCCGCAGGCAATGCTTGGTTTGTAGACCGGGTGAACTACGTCAACACGAACGACGACGAAATGAAGGCCTTAAGCAGCTTTGACCCTAAAAAAGAAGCCTTCGTGCACGAGAGCTTTAAACAGCATTTGGATAACAGAAAATTACGCCCAGTACAAAATGCCAGCATTCAATTGACGTCTTACCGTCCAGATCACTTGGTGTATGAATACAGCAGTCCTTCCGATGGATTTGCCGTGTTCTCAGAGATTTGGTATGACAAAGGATGGAAGGCTTTTGTAGACGGAGAAGAGTATCCAATTATCCGCGCGAACTACGTGTTAAGAGGTTTGCAATTGCCAGGAGGCAATCACACGGTCGAGTTTAAATTTGAACCCGCATCGTATCACGTAGGCGAGATCATCTCGTTAATCGCGTCGATCATCTTAGTATTAGGAGCTGCCTTCGCCATTTGGCGCGGGGCCGTTACCCGGAAAGAAACTCGATGATACGGCGATAAACCGTGCTCTAAAATGGCATTCCGATGTTCAATCGTCGGATACCCATTATTTTTAGACCAAAGATATTGCGGATACTCATCCGCAATTTTTTTCATGTATTCATCCCTATACGTCTTAGCAAGGATAGAGGCTGCCGCGATGGAAAGGTATTTACCATCTCCCTTTACAATGCATTCGTGTGCGATAAAAGGATAAGGAATAAATTTATTTCCGTCCACCAGGATCAGCTCGGGACGAATTTTTAATTGGTCGACCGCTAAATGCATGGCTTTATACGAAGCTTGATGAATGTTAATCTGATCGATCTCCGCAGGCTCTATCTTCGCTACCGCAAAATCCATGGCAGTGTCTTCAATCATCTTTCTTAAATCATGCCTTTTTGACAGGCTGAGCTTTTTCGAATCATTTAGTTCTGCATGTGTGAATTTTTTGTCAAAAATGACAGCTGCCGCAAACACAGGGCCCGCTAAACAACCCCTTCCAGCTTCATCACAACCCACCTCGAGGTATTTCTCTTGAAAAAACGATAACAACATTCAGCAAATCTTATTTGGTTAAATACCCATTTTTATCGCAAATTACATAAAGTTTAACCGAAACTTGTAATAATTCTTATACAATTAAACTTATTGCAAAATTTGGCGTCAATAATGCACAATCAAATTAAAATGATGAATAGTTTTGCAAACATTGTTTTCGGCCTGCTACTCATAATAGCGCCTTGTACGGTAAACGCACAACGAAATTCAACGCACCACCCACTACTGAAAGCGCAAGGTTTAATGGTAGATGGAAAATTAAGTGATTGGGGAACCGAATTGAAAACCACCTTAGCTGTTCAAGGAATTGAATACGAGATGAGAAATGATGATGCGAATCTTTACATTGCTTATCGGGTGAAAGATCCAGTCCAACAATTAAAGGTGTTCACTCAAGGGGTGCAGTGGATGTTTAACCTTAGTGGCAAACGAAGAGACGGTCCATTCATCGTTTTCCCGGTCGTAGATCGCATCTCGGTTCGGAGTTTAATGTCGGTTGATAACGACTTTACACCGGATGAATTAAGGGTAGCCTTAAAAGATGCGGTGCGAGGAGTACGGGTGCAACAGATGGGGAATTTATTAAATGGATTAATCTCCTTAAATAATGAGTACGGTTTGTTGATGGCCGTAGAGATGGACGAAGAAGACGCCTTGTGCATGGAGGTTAAAATTCCCCTTCATTTGCTGGCTGAAAAGGAATCCTTAGTGGGAAAGAAAATAGCCTATCAGGTAAGTGTCGGAATGAACAGCACTGCGCCAGGCAGAAACGCACCGCAAGGTGCACGGAGTTTTCCGCAAGGGAGAAATAACCAAAGCGTTTGGGCGACCTTCGAATTGGCAAAATAGAACAAATTAGGACAAAAGACTTTATACATAAATAGAATGAATCACATTTACAACCTTCAATCGTTAAAAACTCTTAAAAAGGGAGTTCTTTTTCTTACCACGCTCCTGCTGATTTGTGTGCATGCGCAAGCGCAAACGAATAGACAGCTAAGCGGTGTCATTAAAAACAAAGGCGGAGTAGCTATTTCAGGGGTGTCTATCAAATTAGTCTCTGAAAAAGATTCCATTTATACCAGCAGTGATAACGCAGGTTTCTTTTCATTTAGAAATTTACAGGGGGTAAATTTTAAACTGACAGCAAGCAGTTTAGGATACGACACCTTGTATCATGATTTCCAATACGAAGCGAGCCGCGCACAAATGTTGCTTCCTCAATTAGTGATGGAAGAGTCATTGAACTTGCTTCAAGAAGTAAGCGTAACGGCAAAATTAGACATTATCGTTAAAGAGGACACCCTTGAATACAACACGAAGGATCTTAAATTGAGACAAGGTGCTTTGGCAGAGGATGCTCTTAAAAAATTGGATGGGGTAGAAGTGGATAAAGACGGAAACGTGACTGCTCAAGGCGAGTCGGTGACCAGAATCCGAATCAATGGTAAAGATTTCTTTGGAGGAGATGTAAAAGCAGCTACCCGTAATTTACCAGCAGACATTATTGAAAAAATGCAAATCATCGATGATTATGGTGATATGGCAAACATTACAGGAAACCGTACCGGAGACCCTGAAAGAATTTTGAACATCGTAATCGACGAAAGCAGAAATAAAGGTTCTATGGGTAACTTCCGTGTAGGAGGTGGATCAGAAGAACGTTATCAAGCGACTGCCATGTTAGGTTACATGCAACAAGGTTTGCAAGTGATGGGATTGGGGAACTTGAATAATGTGAATGCATCCTTGTTTGACTTTAACATTCGTGGCGGTGGTGCTCGTCGTGGCGGTGGCGGCGGAGGTATGGGCGGCGGCATGGGCGGCGGTGGAAACTTTGGTGGCGGCGCAAACGGCTTGACCAACACGAATTCCATCGGATTGAACTATCGCCAAGACTTTAGCCCTGCATTTACCATGTATGGAAACTATAGCTTTGGATACGACGACAACAAAACATTGTCATTAAATGTGAACGATTTCTTTAATGAAAAATTATTAGAAATTCGTGATAACACCAGCGGAACAAAAACAAGCAGACACCGTTTTGATTGGAACGTAGAATATAAGCCTACTGATGTGGATTACTTCAAATTATCCCCAACCTTAAGCTTAAGTAATTCAGATGCATTAAGCAATCAAATCTCAAATAACAGCTTGAATACGGATTTGATTAACCGCTTAAACACCCAAAATATTTCTGAAAACAGCGCACCATCTTATGGAGTAAGTGGTTTATATAACAGAAGATTAAATGATAAAGGAAGAAATTTCTTTGTGAACTTCTCTTTGAACACATCGACCACTGAACAAGATCAACAACGCATAGAAGAAAGTGTCATCTTCGGAGAAACAGATATGGAAACGTATGTGCGTACCATTGCTGATTTAAGAAATCAAAGCTTAAATGGTGGTGCTTCAGTTTCCTATACAGAACCTGTTTCGGATAAAGCGAGTTTTGAATTCAACTACGATTATAACTTTAGAAATTACGACAACCGTCGTTTTGACAATGCTGTGGATGCATCTGGTCAACAAATTATCGACGACGAAATCTTTATAGGAAATCGTATTTTTGACTATTCATTCATTACACACCGTGTAGGAGCAAACTACCGTTATCGTTCGGATAAGTTTATCTACTCATTAGGAGCAAGCGTTCAACCAAATCATTTGCAGGGAGACGCGACCGTAAATAATGATGTATTTAGTATTAACAGAAAAGGATTAAACTTTGCGCCGATCGCTCGTTTCGAATATAAAATGTCGAGAACGAAATCCTTTAATATTCGATACAATGGTCGTTCTAATGAACCAAGTTTCTCCCAATTACAACCATTTACAGATGCTTCAAACCGTACAAACATCGTAACAGGTAATCCAAACTTAGACGCGGAGTTTGTGCACGACTTGCGCTTTAGCTTTAACAATTTCAATGTAGGTTCAGGCCAATCTTGGTTTGCATCCATCAGCGGATCGGTTACTGAAGATAAAATTGTTTCTAACCGCTCGATCGTCGTAGATCCAGCTTTAGGTGTGGTTCAAAAAACGACCTACTTAAACACAGATGGTTTCTATAATTTAAGAGCACATTATAACTATTCGATTCCATTTAAAGAGCGTACTTACGTCATGTCATTTAATGGATTTACATCTTACAATAACAACATTTCATTCGCAGATGATGTGAAGGGGATCGGTAAAAACTGGACGGCTTCACAAGGCGTGAATTTCCGCTATAATCCAAGTGAAAAAATCGAGTTCAACCCAGGTGTACGTTATACCTACAACTATACCACTAGTGGAAACAATAGCCGTGGTAGCGTGAATAACAAAGTAAACTCTTGGTCATATTCATTAAACACGAACATCAACATCACACCAACCCTAATTTTTGGTGGCGACTTAATTAAAACCTCAAATAACGGTTATAATAACACCATTGGTGCGAACCCATTCATCATTAACGCATATGTTGAGAAACAATTCTTAAAAGGCAGAAATGGCGCCATTCGTTTCCACGCATTTGACTTATTAAATGAGCAAACGAATATTTCAAGAAGCGTTTCAGAAAACTTGATTAATGATTCTCGTACAAATCGCTTAGGCCAATACTTTATGTTGACCCTATCGTACCGCTTCCAAAAATTCGCTGGCGGAAACATGGACTTTAATTCTGGTAACCAAGGCGGTCACGGCGGCATGGGCGGACCAGGTAGAATGGGTGGCATGGGCAGCATGGGCGGAGGCCAAGGAAGACCATAAGGATAAAAGCCGAATAAATACATTAACTTATTGCCCTGCAAATCGTCTAAGGATAGAATTTGCAGGGTTTTTTTATTGCTCCGCAAATTCTTGCAAAATTTTCATTAAATTTAACAACTTGATTAAAGTTTAGATCATTAACTATGTTGAAGAGAATTCTATTTGTGCTGTTGGTAACAGCCATTGTTGCTTGTGGTTCGAAACCTCGTGTGGATTTGGCCAACAATCCTATGAAGATCGTTCCCACAGCGCAGCACTCCGTGATTGCAAAAGATGTGGTAGGGCTTTTTGAAAATTACAGTTATAAAAAAGTTCCTTTAGGGGATTCTATTTCATCGATTATTTATGCAAACTTGCTAAACTCCTTAGACGAAGGTAAGAACTATTTAATGCAATCTGACATTGATCAGTTCGAATCCTATCGTTATTTGTTAGCTAAAGACTTTAAAAAGGGTGATTTAAGTGCGGCTTACCAAGTTTTTAACACCTATATTACCCGTTACTTAGAGCGTATGGACTTTGCTTTGCAAGCCATCGAACAAGCCCATGACTTTGAAACCGAGGAAGATTATGTGTATTTCAGAAAGGACCTGAATTGGTTTGCTTCTCAAGAAGAAGCCGATGAGCAATGGAGAAAACGCGTAAAATATGACTTATTAAATTTAAGATTAAGCAGTACGGATCGTTCGGATAGCGCTTCCGCAAAACAGGTAGAAACGCTTAAAAACCGCTATAACCAATTAATTTCCCAAGCGAAGAAAACGGATAATAACGAAGCATTCCAAGTGATCATGGCGGCCTTAACTGATGCCATCGACCCGCATACTTCTTATTTTAACCCGTACTTTGCGCAGCAATTTAATGAAGGTATTTCGAATACATTTGAAGGGATTGGCGCACGTTTGACCATGGAAAACGAAGTGGTGAAAGTCGCTGAGGTCATTGCTGGCGGCCCAGTCTTTAAAGAAAAGGCCTTGGAAATCGATGACCGAATCATTGGGGTTGCACAAGGGGAAGAAGGCGAATTTGAAGACATTATTGGATGGCGCTTAGATAATGCTGTTGCGAAAATTAAAGGACCTAAAGGAACCATCGTTCGTTTAAAAGTCATTCCGGCAGGTCAAGATTTAACGGCGACTCCAAGAATCGTGTCCTTAACAAGGGATAAAATTATTTTAGAAGAAGAATCGGCAAAAAAAGAAATTAAAACGATTAAAGGGGATGATGGTAAAACCTACAAAGTCGGTGTGATTAGCATTCCTAAATTTTACTTGGCATTTGAAGATTATCGCCGCGGCGATCCAAACTATAAAAGCACCACGCGCGATGTGCGCATGATTATTGACACTCTTAAGCAAGAGCAAGTGGATGGAATCATCATCGATCTTCGCTTTAATGGAGGCGGTTCTTTAATCGAATCCATTGAATTAACAGGCTTGTTTATTGATAAAGGTCCGGTGGTTCAGGTGCGAGACACTCGGAATCGAGTCGAAGTCAATCACGACGAAGAAGCCGGGGTGGTTTGGGACGGTCCATTAGCAGTCATGATTAACCGTTTCAGTGCGTCTGCATCTGAAATTTTCGCTGGCGCAATTCAAGATTACGGCCGCGGCTTAATTTTGGGAACCCAGTCGTATGGTAAAGGAACGGTCCAATCAGCGATCGATATGGAGCGTGTAATTAGCCCGACAGATCGCTTGTTATTAAAAGCAAAGAGCGATGAAAGTGGAAAAGACGTTCTTCCTTCTGGTGCGCCACAATTTGGGCAGATTAACATCACCATGGCTAAATTTTACCGCATCACGGGCAGCAGTACTCAACATAAAGGCGTGATGCCTGACATTGTGTTCCCATCCATTTATGATGGCGATAAATACGGTGAAAGTTCACAAGCCTCTGCTTTACCATGGGATCAAATAAATCCTACTCGTTTCGATGTAGTAGAAGATTTGTCAGAAACGATTCAACAGCTGGAAAAAAGTCACGTAAGACGCATGGTGAATTCCTTGGAATATAAATTTTTGTTAGAAGATATTGAAGCGGCTAAAGTGCGTGAAAAGGAAGTCAGTGTGGCATTAAATGAAGGGATTTTAAAGAAACAGCGCGATGAAAATCAGCAAAAAAATAGAGATCGAATTAATCAGGCTTTGAAGATTCGTGGTTTGCCAGCATGGAATGAAGGCGAGCCGCAACCAAAAATTGACTTTGATTTTATAAAAGATGAAAGTCTTAAAGTGATGGCTGATTTTATTTCAATCAAAAAGTCTTAAAGCCTCTAAATTCAATTTAAAGCAATAATTGAAATATATGCCGACTATTCATTTGAAGACATTGAACCTGCTTTTTATGCTCCTTGTTTTTGTGCTGGTGGGGGCTGTGCTGGGCAGTGTCATTGGATTAGTGGCTGCAGTGCTTATTACAGGCAACTATGATTTGGGGCAAATATTAGCTGTCTTGGAAAATCAAACCAATGATCCCAGCATGTTGTTGATCATTCAAGGATTTTCGAGTATAGGCATGTTTGTCTTGCCTCCATTTGCATTGGGCTTATTTCAACATCGGGACGCGTTCTATTACGTGGAGCGCCGGGGCAAACTTTCGTTTCGGCTTTTGTTCTTGACCTTTCTGATGACCCTGTCATTTGGCCCCATTGCCGAATGGTTGGGAAAAATCAACCAGCTGTTGGTTCTTCCTGAACAATGGAGCGCCTTGGAGGCTTGGATGAAGGAGATGGAGCAACAGATGGAGCAAATTACCTTGCTTTTGTTGTCAAACATGAGTTTTGGGGGCTTTGTGCTGAACTTAATCGTCATTGCGGTTATTGCAGCAGTCGGCGAAGAATTATTGTTTAGAGGCTGCCTTCAACCCATCTTTATTCGTTGGTTTAAAAATCCACATGTCGCCATTTGGGTGGTCGCCATCATATTTAGCGCGATTCATATGCAATTTTATGGATTTCTACCTCGATTAGCCTTAGGTGTTTTGTTTGGATACTTGTTTTATTGGAGTGGTAACATTTGGATCCCGATATTGGCGCACTTTGTAAACAATGGGACCGTTTTGGTTAACGCGTACGTCTATCAGCTTCAGGGAAATGAATTGAGTTCCTTAACCTTGGATCAAGAAATACCTGTGTACCTGTACGTAGGAAGTGTCATTGTTTTCGCCTATGCCATTTGGGCATTTCGAATTCAGACCAAATCGCCACTTCTTCAGGAGCAGTTGGATCCAATTATTTCGAAATAATATGGAAAAAAACTGGGTAAAATTAATCGTAGGCTCGAATTCCATAGAACTCGAGATTACTAAACAAATGCTTGAAGAGCACGACATTCCTGCTGTACTGATTAATAAGCAAGATTCTTCCTATCGCTTTGGGCAAATCGAATTGTTTGTCCACGAATCAAAAGAAGCAGAAGCCCGTTTATTATTAGCCATTCAAGATGTGTCCGGCGAGGATCCTGCGAAGAATGACGAGTTTACGAAGAACGAAGGCGATGCGAAGAATGACGAGCGTGATCTGGATACACCATAATTATTAGTTGATGAAGACAAGAGCGATTACTGGTTTTTTCTTTGTGTTAATCATGTTAGGGTCCTTATTTTTGGGGCAATGGGTGTTTGCAGGTTTTGTCTTAGTTTTAGCCACCGCCAGTCTTTTTGAGTACCAAAAACTTTTAACCTTAGCAGAAAAGCAAGGGACCATTCCACAGCACACGCAACCTTTGCTGCAAGCAGGGACTCTTTTTGGAACCATATTATTAGCCGTACTCATGGCCGTGAACCAACAAGTTTTGACTGAAAAATGGGCTTGGTCATTGGTATTAATCTTGCCTTGCTTGTTCTTAATCCAATTATTCCGTGCCGACAAACAACCGTTTATACGCATTTCAAACACGGCTTTGGGCTTTTTTTACGTCATTGTACCCTTTTATTGCTTCTATAAATTAGGATTTCACTTTGGCACATACCAATACCTATTGCCGCTTGGATTTTTACTCCTGTTATGGTCCAACGATACCGGAGCGTACTTAATCGGCCGCGCATTTGGTAAGCACAAACTATTCGAACGGGTATCCCCAAATAAAACTTGGGAAGGATTTTTCGGAGGCTGGTTATCCGCGTTGCTGGTCAGCATCATCCTGTATAACCAATTTCCAGGCACCTTGCATATGACACATTGGCTCGTTTTTGCCTCGCTGATTTCCGTGATCGGCACCTTGGGGGATCTAGTAGAGTCTTCTCTAAAAAGGACGCTTCAGGTGAAAGATTCCGGCAATTTACTTCCAGGGCACGGAGGTTTGCTGGACCGTTTCGACGGTTTATTGCTGTCAGCACCATTCTGTTACACCTATTTTCTATTTGTTATTAATTAGTAGCTAGCGCAAAACAGGGAACGACCTTGGACCAGTTCTGGATTGCATTGCGCCACAATTTAGACGGCTTTATGTTGTTTCAAAAACAATCATATAGTTTTAATTAAAAATATTTCTTATATTTGCTAATAAAGCAAGTGTAGGATGTTAGTGAAGACGTATGGAGGAGCCATCTATGGAGAGCGCGCACATTTAATCACCATAGAAGTACAGGTCTCAAGAGGAGTGCGCTATCACATTGTGGGCATGCCCGATGTGGCAGTTAAAGAAAGTTTGCAGCGAATCGAACAAGCCCTGCTCTCCGCGGGTTTTAAAATGCCAAGGCAAAAAATCGTGGTGAACTTATCGCCCGCCTATTTAAGGAAAGAGGGTTCTGCCTTTGATTTACCCATTGCGATGGGAATTTTGGCGGCTTCTAAACAATTGCCTCCAGAAACATTGGCAGATCGCATTTTCTTTGGAGAGCTTTCCTTAGCAGGCGAAATTTTGGCAGTCAAAGGTTTGTTGCCCGTATTATTAATGGCTGCAGAATTCCATTTTAAAGAAGCCTATATTCCAGTTCATCACCAGGCAGAAACCAGGATTTTTAAACAAGCCATCCATGGACAAACCCCGGATACACAAAGACTGGATTTGGTTCCAGTAAACGGGCTAAGAGAAGTCGTGCGATTACTAAAAGGGGACAAAAGGCCTGAAATTGAAGTTCAGCTTGAAGGCAAGAAAGACCTCGTTCCGTCGAATGCACCCGATGATTTCTCCTTGATTCAAGGCCAAGCTGCTGCGAAACGTGCTTTAGAAATCGCAGCTGCGGGCCATCATAATGTTTTATTATTTGGTCCGCCAGGAGCAGGTAAAACCATGTTGGCAAAGGCATTTGCAGGGATTTTGCCACCGATGACCCCAGCGGAATGTTTAGCGGCCGCTCAAATTTACTCGATAGCGGGAAAACTCCTCGAATTGAAACAATTGCAGGAGGCTAGGCCCTTTCGTTCGCCGCATCACACAGTAACCCCAGTCACCTTAGTCGGTGGCGGCCAACATCCCATGCCTGGGGAAATTTCTTTAGCCCATCATGGCGTGTTGTTTTTAGATGAGTTGCCAGAATTTAAAAGGGCCGCTTTGGAAGTGCTTAGGCAACCCATTGAGATGAGAGAAATGATCGTTTCCAGAGGGAAAATTACCGCAAGATTTCCAGCTAATTTTTTATTAATTGCATCCATGAACCCTTGTCCTTGTGGGTATGCAGGTCATCTTACGAAGAGTTGTTCTTGTAAAGCACGTGAAATTCGGCAGTATCTTAGAAAGATTTCTGGGCCATTATTGGATAGGATTGATATTTATATTCAGGTGGCGCCCATTCCTTTTGAGGATTTGGTGACGGGGAGAGCGAGTGAGTCCAGTGCTGCCATACGTGCCAGGGTGGTTGCTGCCCGTGAGATTCAACGAGCGCGTTTCCAAGGAGGGAGCGAACCTGCGACGTGCAATGCTCAAATGGAAGGGGCGCTCTTGGAAGAGCATGCTTCTGTTCAAGCCGATGCCTTAGCATTATTGAAAACGGCCATGGAACGCTTGCATATTTCTGCAAGGGGGTATTTCAAAATTTTAAAAGTGGCTAGAACCATCGCTGATTTAGCAGGTTCTACTCAAATAGAAGTGAATCATGTGGCAGAAGCCATTCAATGGAGAAGTTCGAGCTTAAGTGCTTGGATGGAGTAAAAAGGAAGCGCGGAAGGGGCGATTTTATCATAATTTCGCCCCTTCCGCGCTTCCTTAAAATCCTCTCACTAAGAACTCATCCCCTGAACGAGTGATCTCCTCAAGAGACCATCCTCTGAACGAGTGATC
>CAYTDM010000006.1:0-83961 GCA_964436635.1 uncultured Sphingobacteriaceae bacterium | reverse complement strand
CTGAACGAGTGATCTCCTCAAGAACTCATCCCCTGAACGAGTGATCTCCTCAAGAGACCATCCTCTGAACGAGTGATCACTTCAAGAACTCATCCCCTGAACGAGTGATCACTTCAAGAGACTATCATTCTCATGAATAAATTTCTTATGAAATTTATTCATTCGTCAAACGCTCCTCAAACAATTTGAGAATGCGTTTGTACTCATCGGTCCAAGAACTCGGAGTGACAAAGCCGTGATCCTCTACTGGATAAACAGCGAGCTCCCAATTGTCTTTGCCTAACTCAATAAGACGTTGCGATAAGCGAACGATATCCTGAAAATGAACATTCACATCTACCATGCCGTGGGCCATTAATAGGTGCCCTTTCAATCCTTCTGCAAAATAAATTGGAGAAGATTGACGGTATGCAATCGGATCGGTAAATGGCTCGTTCAAAATATTCGCCGTGTAGCCATGGTTATAATGAGCCCAATCCGTCACAGAACGCAAAGCCGCACCCGCCGCAAAGACCTCTGGCTCATTAAACAACGCCATTAGCGTGATAAATCCACCATAAGAACCTCCGTATAAACCAATATTCTTAGGATTTACCCCATATTTTTCAACCAATAATTTTGCGCCATCCACTTGATCGCTTAAGTCTTTGCCGCCCATATGACGATAAATTCCCGTACGATGATCTCTGCCGTAACCAGAACTTGCAGTAAAGTCAATATCCAATACGGTGTATCCCAAATCCACTAACAAGTTATGGAACATATATTCCCTAAAATATTGGCTCCACCAGTAATGCACGTTCTGTAAATAGCCCGCTCCGTGCACGAAAATGACCGCTGGATTTCCTTTTTTAGCCGTCTTAGGCTGGTAAACCCTGGCATACACATCGTCTCCATGACGATTTTTAAAGGAAATCACCTCTGGGTCTTTCCAAGCATAGGACTTAAATTCTTCTGTTACGGATTCCGTAATTTGTCTCGCCTTAGCACCTGGCTTATTTTCCTGAATATACAGCTCCCAAGGTTTAGTCGAATACGAATAGCGAATCGCCAACCATTTTTCATCTGGCGACATGGTCACTTCATTTCCACCTTTCATGCTGGTGATTTGCACCAATTCACCACCTTGCACGGGTAGCTTGTAAAAATGTGTGATGCCCGGATGCTCTTTATTCCCTTTCAAATAGAAGTGCTTGTTATCTGCAGATAACTGAAGCGTTTGCACTTCCCATTTTCCTGAAGTCAATTGTTTTTTATCGCCTGTTTGGATGTTTGCGGTATATACATGTGAATACCCGCTGGCTTCACTTTGGAAGTAAATGGTTTGCTCATCGATCCAGCCGATGTTGCCCCCGCCAAAACCACTAATGCCCGGACCACCGATCCACGCCTCATCGCGTTGACGATCGATCAAAGAAAGCGAACCGTCCGAAGGATTTAAACGCATAATCCAACGATCCTTATTATCAGAAGCTGTAATCGTCACAAATGCTGCCGTACCTGAAGCATTCCAATTTGGCGCAGAAACAGTGACGTTTCGATCTTCATTTTTCTTTAATAACGCCTCTTTTTCTTTAGGATAATCGTTCCAAAAATCTGGTAAGTCTTTAATGCCCGGGATATCGCTGGTTTTAATCGGGATGATGGCGTTTTTTTCACGGTCAAACAAATAACTTTTTGAGGTGGATAACACATTTCCAACTTTCGTACGGGCAGGAATGTCTTCCGTATAACCCGATTCGGTTACGTAGTTCGGAACGATGGTGTTGGTATTCCCTGTTGCAAGAAACATCACCCGATAATACACATATCTTAAATCTGGGCTGATACTTTGTCCAGTAAGCATGCCTTCAGAAATGTTAATCGTTCTTAATTCTGGAGCGACGGCTAATTCATTGCGTTGCACTCGGCGGACCGAATCCATGTGTTTATTTTCTTTTAACACATCAAATAGGGCCAATTGATCCGTTCTCAACCAAGGATTTTGTGGATGTTGATTGCGCGGTCCTTGCGCTCCCCCTTGTGCACCTCCTTGTGCATTTCCTCCTGCAATACTAAACGCACCTGCGCCCATGCCCCCACGAGCTCCAGCACCCATGCCTGCTCCTGCAGCGGCACTATTTCCACCACCACGGGCAAAGTTGGTTAACTGTACCCATTCGTTTTCTTGTAAGGACACAGAAAAGAAATTATCCCCTTGTTGGAACACAATTTTTTGGTCTCCAGCTGCAAAACGAGGGTTACTTTCATTCGCTGAAGTATTGGTGATTCTTTTTTCAGCGCCTGTCTTTACGTTCTTCAAATAAATGTCTCCATTTTTGGCAAAGACGATTTGCTGTTTTTTACTGTCATATTGATATTGACGAATCAACCCTTTTTGCGATTCGATCGAAACTTTTTCAGGTTGACCATTTGTGCTCGTTCTATACAAACTCGGCAAATCAGCTCCTTCGGGGTTCCAATTAAAGTAAATGTGTTTTCCTTCTAAATCCCAAAAGATGCCTTCTGGCGCGGTGCCGATCCACTTTGGATCCCGCATGATTTTTTCAACGGTTAATTGGCTCGAATTCTGGGCGAATGCAACACTTGACACCCCTAAGAACAATAAGAAAAGTAGCTTCTTATACATGATTGAATGGATTAAATTAATAGGTCAAATATTTTACAGAAAGTTCTGGTTTTCTGATGGCTCTAAAATAATTATTTTTTTTATATTGCGTGAGCGTTTAATAAATTTATCGACAACTTATTCGATTCCCAGTGATTAAAAGAATAGTTTATATAGGGTTTTTGTGGTTAATCCCCTTGATGTGGGTCGGAACAGCGGTTTCGTTGGCACAAACAAGTCCAGCTTCGACTCTTGCCTCGTCTTCCACCTCGTCTTCCGCTACAACTCCTTTCCAAGCGCACCTCGATTTAGCATATGGCGAGGAAGCTCACCCAAAACATGTCTTAGACTTGTATGTGCCGAATCAGCCTAATGCACAAACGCGTTTACTCATTTTTATTCATGGAGGCTCCTGGGTCCAAGGTTCTAAAAGCCAGCTTCCTGAACTGCTAATTCAAGAATTGGCGGCGAGACAAAACTTTGCCGTTGCCAGCATTAATTATCGCCTGGTGAAAGACGGCAAAGATCGATATCCAGCCCAGTTGGAGGATGTAGAGCGAGCCATTGAATTTTTGTCGAAGCACTCCGACAAACACGGTTATCAGCAAGAAAATATGATCCTAATGGGAGGCAGTGCTGGCGCGCACTTGGCTATGTTGTATGCCTATGGATTTGATAAAAAAAATCAAATAGGTTCCGTAATCAATCTTTTTGGTCCCACAGATTTATCGGATAAAACCGCCAGGCCGGACGGCAGCGACGCGGATAAAATCATTACCAATTTTTTAGGCACTCCCGATCATTTAGATCCGATCGCGGTATCCGCAAGCCCTATTTATTATCTACAAGATCAGACCCAAGTTCCCACGCTGACTTTTCATGGACAAGACGATGATTTAGTGGTTGTTAGTCAAGCGACGAAGCTGCACCAACGCCTTGATGCATTGGGAATTCCATCCAAATTAGTCGTGTATCCTGGAGAGCGCCACGGCTTCTCGGATTTAGTGATGCTAGATGTGTTTCAGAAAATCATTTCTTGGATAAATACCCATTGATTTTTTGTACCTTTGCAGACATTTACATGATCTTATTTTTCTGGTATTTATAATAAATAATCATAATGAATTTTAATAAATTTAGCAGGAGGCATTTGGGTCCAGATTCAGCTGAAACCAAAGCCATGTTGGCCTTTGTGGGTTATGAAAGCTTAGAAGAGTTAGTGGATCACGTCGTGCCTGAGCCGATCCGTGACCGAAACAATTTGGAGTTGCCAGCGGCAATGACTGAAAGAGAATACTTGGCGCACATCAATGCGTTGTCATTAAAAAATAAAGTTTGGAAGAACTTTATTGGCCAAGGTTATTACGGCACATTGACTCCGAGTGTCATCCAACGAAATTTGTTTGAGAATCCGGGTTGGTACACCCAATACACCCCATACCAAGCAGAAATTTCTCAAGGTCGTTTAGAGAGCTTGTTAAATTTCCAAACCATGGCCAGTGACTTAACGGGTTTGCCGATTGCGAATGCATCTTTATTAGATGAAGGAACGGCAGCTGCTGAAGCCATGGCGATGTTTTTCAACACCGTTAGCAAAGGCAAGAATGCAGGTGAAAAAGTGAAGTTTTTCGTCGATCAACACGTGTTTCCACAAACCATTGGTCTGCTTGAAACGCGTTCTGAACCTATAGGAGTAGAACTGGTATTTGGAGATTTTAAAACAGCTCAATTAGATGAAACCTATTTTGGAGCTTTAGTTCAGTATCCAAACAATGTAGGAGACTTACACGATTATACCGCATTTGCGGAGCAAGTCCACGCAGTAGGAGGGTACATCGCATTTGCTGCGGATTTATTAGCATTGACCTTATTGAAGGCGCCAGGAGAAATGGGCGCGGATGCGGTTTTTGGTAATACCCAACGTTTTGGTGTTCCAATGGGATTCGGCGGGCCACATGCTGCTTATTTTACGACTACTGAAGAATTTAAGCGTTTAATTCCAGGTCGTATGGTAGGAATTAGTGTGGATGCTAAAGGTAATCGTGCTTTGCGATTAGCGTTACAAACACGTGAACAACACATTAAACGGGAGAAAGCGACCTCAAATATCTGTACCGCACAAGCTTTATTGGCTAATATGGCGGCCATGTATGCAGTATATCATGGACCGAAAGGATTGGTTCACATTGCGGAAACCATCCATGGAAAAACCCAACAACTGCATAATTCCTTAAAGAATGCTGGCTTCGAAATTTTAAATGCTACATTTTTCGACACCATCGTGGTGAAAACGGATCAGTTAGCAGCCATTCATGAGCGCGCGATCGCAAATGAAGTGAACTTGCGATACATTTCTGCTACTGAAATTGGAATTTCCATCGACGAAACCACGCTGGACGAAGATATTTCATTATTAGTGGAAATCTTCACGGGCCAATCATCTGTTCAGTCCGCGTCCCAAGCAGGCATTACAGCTGAGTTGAAAAGAACTTCTACTTTCTTAGAGCATCCTGTATTTAACACTTACCACAGTGAAACGAAAATGATGCGGTACCTAAAAAAATTAGAGAACCGCGATTTAAGTTTAAATACCAGTATGATTACCTTGGGCAGTTGTACCATGAAATTAAACGCTGCCAGTGAGCTGATTCCATTAAGCACACCAAATTGGGCGAGCATTCATCCGTTTGCACCGCAAGATCAAGCGGCTGGATACCTACAAGTCATCGAAGAGATCGAAGCGTATTTAAGCGTGATTACTGGGATGTCTGGAGCGACCATCCACCCAAATAGTGGCGCACAAGGCGAATATGCAGGATTATTGACCATTCGTAAATACCACCAAAGCATTGGAGAAGGCCACAGAAACATCATGTTAATTCCTGTTTCTGCACACGGGACGAATCCAGCTTCTGCTGTCATGGCAGGATATAAAGTGATGCCTGTGTTGGCGCTTCCTAACGGAAACATTGATTTGGATGATTTGAAAGCGAAGGCTGATCAATACGCAGATCAATTAGGAGGAGTGATGGTGACTTATCCTTCTACCTACGGGATTTATGAAGAAACCGTGAAGGAAATCATTCGCATTGTTCACGAAAAAGGCGGACAAGTATACATGGATGGAGCGAACCTAAATGCTCAAATTGGCTTAACTTCTCCGGGATATTTAGGAGCGGATGTGTGCCATTTGAATTTACATAAAACCTTTGCGATTCCTCACGGAGGAGGCGGTCCAGGCGTAGGTCCTATTTGCGTCGCAAAACACCTTGTACCGTTTTTACCTGGTGGAAATGTAAAAACTAAGGAATACGATTACTTGGTTTCTTCAGCACCTTATGGATCGGCGTACATTATGTTGGCTTCGTATGGTTACATTCGTATGATGGGCGCAGAGGGCTTGTCTTTGGCCACCAAATACGCCATCTTGAATGCGAATTACATGAAGAAAAGAATCAGCGAATCCTTTGATATTCTTTATTCAGGCATCAATAATACTTGTGCACACGAATTTATCGTGGATTTAAGGGCATTTAAAAAGATTGGTGTGGAGGCAGAAGACGTTGCGAAGCGCATGCTAGACTTTAATTTTCACCCACCTACCTTGAGTTTCCCGGTTCCTGGTACGATTATGGTGGAGCCTACTGAGAGTGAGGATCAAGGTGAATTGGATCGTTTCTGCGATGCATTAGCTGCGATCCGTGAAGAATTGCATCAAATTGAAAACAGCACCTTGGATAAAGAAAATAATCCATTGAAAAACGCACCGCATACCCAAGCAGATTTGGCCGACGAAGAATGGGATAAAGCGTACTCAAGAAAACAAGCATGCTTCCCGTTGCCATATGTCTTGGAAAATAAATTCTGGCCAGCTGTGAATCGTGTAAACAATTCGGTTGGTGATCGGAACTTGATTTGTACTTGCGAACCAGTAGAAAGTTATTTTGAAGATTAATTTTCTTTTATAAATTTGAATCTATAGATCCTACTTGGGGTCTATAGGTTTATTTCAATACGGTGCGCTAATAATTTGTGAACAAAAAGACATACATCGCCATGAAATTAAAATTAAATCCTCAGCAACTACGGCTTGCTGCTTTTGTCATTTTACTAGCAGGGGTTTTTGGCGTGAGTTCTTGTGCCAAAAAACCAGTGGTAGAACCTAATGTGGATTCAGATAGCGAAATCACGAATGCAGACATTAACAAATGGGTACTCGACAGCATGAGGTATTGGTATTATTGGAATTCGACGATTCCGCAGACTGTTAATTTGAATCAAGATCCGGAGGATTTTTTTGAATCTTTATTAAAACGGCCCGAAGACCGGTTTTCGTGGATTCAAAACAACGAAGAATTACGCAATCAATTATCCGGTGTGATCAAGACTACAGGAATATCGGTAGCCTATTACCAATTTTCGAATTCGCCTACAGCGTATGCTGCAATTCGTTATGTGCACAAAAATTCTCCAGCAGAGCTCGCCGGATTAAAACGGGGGGATATTCTTCTTCAAGTGAACGACCAACCCTTTAACGTAGCAAATGGAATAGTTACCAATGCTTCTATTTTAAGCGGAAGCGATCCCCATACTGTTACAAAAGGCGTGCTTGAAAATAGCGTGATTCGCCCTGCAGATAAGGTTTCGTTAGCACCAGTTGAAAATTTTCAAGAGTCTGCTATTCATATGGACACGATTATCACGACGCCTATGGGCAAAAAAGTGGGTTATATTTTTTATAACCGATTTTTACAAAATCAGGCTCAACAATTGGTAAATGTTTTTTCAAAATTTAAGTCGGCAGGAATCGACGAATTAATTATTGATGAGCGCTATAATAGCGGAGGTTCGGTAAGTGTTGCGGGCTTATTGTCTGCATTGATTCATAAGGGATTTAGTATAAACAGTCCGTTTATTCAATATAAGTTTAATTCCGGTTTAGGTCAATTTTCATACACCTATGGACAAGTTTTTGGAGTTGCCAATCAAGGAGTGGTAACTTCTTTGAACTTGGGCTTAGATCGTGTCTTTATTTTAGCTACGGGAAGTTCTGCTTCCGCAAGTGAATTATTGATTAATAATTTACGACCTTTTATGGGCGATAATAATGTGATTCATATTGGTCAGAAAACCCGCGGTAAAGACGATGCATCCATCACCATTTCAAACTCACATAAGGCTTTCTCAGGGGATAAAGACTGGGGTATTCAGCCCATTGTGTTAAAGTATACAAATAGGGATGGTATAGGTGAATTCGTGAATGGATTAACGCCTTTATACGAGGTTAGAGAAGGTTTTCCTTTTGCGCCAATGGGTTCTTTTGAAGATCCTTTGGTTGGGAAGGCTTTATCTATCATAGACCCAAGCATGCAAGCATTATACGGATTGAAAATGAGTACAAGGGCTTTGGCTAAGGAAGAAATGCGTGTAAATGAATTAGAGTCGTTTAATCGCGATTTGACGCACCCTCGACCACTTGACGTGACAGAAATGTTAAAAGGCCGCCCTTCATTGAAATTGCAATAATTACAAGAATCATTACAAGTGTAAAAAAGCAGGTTTATAAGCTTAAAAAAACACCCCATTCATCACCGTGAATGGGGTGTTTTTTATATGATTTCCATTTTGAATTGATCCGCTAAATGTTTTGTGATGACTTTTTTGACTTCATCAAGATCTAAAGGATGACCCAATTCTTTTTCCAAGGAAGTCACTCCTTTGTCATCGATTCCGCATGGAACGATATTTCCAAAATAACTTAAATCCGTATTTACGTTCAGGGCAAAACCATGCATAGTGACCCAACGGCTTGCCCGCACACCCATTGCACAGATTTTTCTTGCTTTAAATGGTTCTTCGGGATCTAACCAGACGCCCGTAAAACCAGGGTACCTTGCCCCAGTTAAGCCATAATCTTTTAATGTAAGAATAATGACTTCTTCTAAAGTACGTAGGTAGCGATGAATATCTGTGAAAAAATTATCCAAATCTAATATAGGATATCCGACGATTTGACCCGGCCCATGATAAGTGATGTCCCCGCCACGATTAATGTGATGATATGAAGCATCTTTTTCTCGGAGGCCTTCATCGTCTAATAAGAGGTTCTCGGATTTGCCACTTTTTCCTAATGTGTATACATGAGGGTGTTCCGTAAACACTAAATAATTATCTGTGGGAATGGGTTCACTGAGCGTCCTATTCTTTGTTTTTTGTGAAACAATCTCACTAAACAACGCCTCTTGTCGATCCCAGGCTTCCTGATAATCCAATTTACCCCAATCTTGTAATCGTACTTTTTTATTCATGACGTGCTCTGCAAACGGCTACAAAATTAATGCTTTTACTTAATACAATAAATTATCATATGGGTAGCGTTCGGTATGCAACTTGACAATTTTGTCATACAATAATTTTCTAAAGGCATCCACGTTAGTTTTCTCTGTAGCAGATATAAAGATGGCCGGACTGTTGTTTTTGCTCATCCAGCTATTTTCAAAGTCCGCCAAGGTGTTTTTCCCTTCTGAATCTTCGTTGCTTTCCGGATCCATGCTTGAGTCTTCGTCTAAATCCGGAGTTTTATACGCATCAATTTTGTTAAAGACCATGATGGTCGGCTTATCTAAGGCTCCTAAATCCTTTAGGGTCTCGTTAACGGCTCGAATGTGATCTTCAAAACTTGGGTGAGAAATGTCAACTACGTGGACTAAAATATCGGCTTCTCGAACTTCGTCCAAGGTGGATTTGAAGCATTCTACCAAGTGGTGCGGTAATTTCCGAATGAATCCTACAGTGTCCGATAAGAGAAAAGGCAAATTATCGATCACTACTTTTCGCACGGTCGTGTCCAGGGTGGCGAATAATTTGTTCTCGGCAAACACTTCTGATTTTGAAATCATGTTCATAATCGTTGATTTGCCCACATTCGTATATCCAACTAAGGCGACTCGAATCATCTGCGCGCGATTCTTCCTTTGGGTCTCATTTTGTTTGTCGATGTGTTTCAATCGATCTTTTAACAAAGAGATTTTGTTTAAAATCATTCGTCGGTCACTTTCGATTTGGCTTTCACCAGGTCCCCTCATTCCAATTCCCCCTCGTTGCCTTTCTAAGTGCGTCCACATACGTGTTAAACGGGGTAATAAGTATTGAAGCTGCGCCAATTCAACCTGAGTTTTCGCTTGAGCAGTTTTTGCGCGACGCGCAAATATATCCAGAATTAAATTGCTTCTATCCAGGATTTTCACTTCTAACTCTTTCTCAATATTTCGTAATTGTGAGGGTGATAATTCGTCGTCAAACACGACCAAATCAATTTCCTCTGCTTTTACAAAGTCTTTTATTTCGTCCAGTTTTCCACTCCCGACAAAGGTCGCTTTATCCGGAAAGGATAATTTTTGTGTAAATTTTTTGACGGTAATCCCCCCAGCAGTATCTACAAGGAACTCCAGTTCCTCTAAGTATTCCATTTCTTTTTCTTCAGAATCTTGTGGTAAGATGATACCCACCAACACTGCTTTTTCTGGTTTGATCGCTGTGTCAAACAGTTTTTGCTTTTCTTTCGCCATATTCCTCTTAAAGTCACATAAAATTACGAAAAATTTCAGATATCTAATGTTAATTATTGAATATTCTTTATATTTACGGGATTTACGAAAAAAATAATTAATCTTAATCTTTAAAATTCAATCCGAAAATGAAAAGAATCAATGGTATTGCGCTAGTAGTTGCTTTATTGGGATTCGGAACTTTACAGTTTTCCTGCAAGCCTAAAAAAGTATTGGTCAATCCTTCAGTGGAAGTTAAACAAGAAGACCCTAAACCAGTGGTGGAGGAAAAACAACCAGAAGTGGTCCAACAAACCCCTACTCAAACTGCCAGAGAGGAGGCTCCAAATTACAATTTCAGAAACATTCAATTTGAGCTTGACTCTTATGTGTTGAGAACAGAATCATACGCTATTTTGGATCAAATTTACAGAGAGATGAGAAAAGACGCCAACGTTAAGTTTAATGTGGTGGGTCACGCTTCGATCGAAGGAAGTGCAGAATACAATCAGAAGCTTTCTGTGGATCGTGCAAATGCTGTTAAAATTTATTTAGTAAACTCAGGAGTGAATCCTAATAATTTGACTGTAGTTGGTAAAGGTGCTACTGAACCAATTGCTTCGAATGATACAGAAAGCGGACGTTCTTTGAACCGTCGTGTTGAAATCAAAGTGATTCGATAATTTATGCAGCCTGGTCAGGTAAATCGTATGTGGGGTCAGTTGCAAGCGTGGGTAGTCGATCAATTTGACACCGAAAAACCCGACATTAAAGTATTGCTTTTTCTCATTGGAGTTCAAGAATTGGGCAAAGGTCCACAGAAGTTCAGCAAACGAGAAAAAGAAGAATTAATGCACATTGCGACTTGTAGATTGTTTAGTGAGATGGGATTCTACGAACTGAAAGGATTAGATCAGGATGGATGGCCTCATTGGGAATTGGTTAAGCCAATTCCCAATTATACCTTATTAGAACAAGAAATGCTCATGAAGTCATTGATTGTTCATTATTTTGAAGATCACGGATTTGTAAGTACGCCGTAATTTCTCCGAACTCTAATTGTGATTCCTTGTCATGAAAAAGGCACTTTTATTAACTGTATTCTCTTTGTTTTTTGCGAGCGCATTTGCCCAAAAACCACAGCATTATTATGTGAAAATTGTCACAAATAAGGGGGAAGGTGTGATTAAAATGTATAACGAAACACCTCAACATAGAGATAATTTCGTGAAATTAGTCAAAGAGGGTTTTTATCAAGACTTGCTGTTTCACCGTGTTATAGAACACTTCATGATTCAAGGCGGTGATCCCAATTCAAAAGATGCGACACCTGGCCAACGTTTAGGAAGCGGAGGATTGGATTATCGTGTGCCCGCTGAATTCCATCCAGACTTATTTCATAAAAAGGGTGTACTCGCTGCCGCTCGGGATAATAATCCAGAGAAGGCCTCCAGCTCCACACAATTTTATTTAACCCAAGGACGCAAATTTTCGAGTGCGGGTCTAGACAGTTTAGAAACACTGCGCTTAGGAGGCAGAAAAATTCCTGCAGCTCATCGTGCCGTTTATGAGCAGCTTGGAGGCGTCCCTCACTTGGATCAAAATTATACCGTTTACGGAGAAATGGTGCAAGGCCTCGAATTAATTGATGCCATCGCTGCGGTGGAAACCGACGCAAGCGACCGTCCTTTAGTGGATGAAAAAATGCAACTTTTTCTCTTAAACCGAAGAGAAAGCATTAATGTCGAGCGTCAACTAAGAGGACAAAAACCTAAAAACGACATTTTTATCCGTTTCTTCGACTTGTTCAAATCAAAAGAAGTTAAACTTCCTTAATCGTCTTCGTGAAAATCATTAGTTACAATGTAAATGGAATTCGTGCAGCCATGCGAAAAGATTGGTTGCATTGGGTTCAATCTGAAAATCCAGACATCATTTGCTTACAAGAAATTAAAGCCACTCCGGATCAGTTTCTCTTTGAAATAGCCAGCATCGAAGCTTTAGGCTACGAGCACTACTGGTATCCTGCGCAAAAAAAAGGATACAGTGGAACAGCCATTTTGACTAAGATTTCACCGAATAAAGTAACCTATGGCTGCGGAGAATCAGCCTACGACGACGAAGGCAGAATCATTCGAGCAGATTTTGATGATTTCTCGGTAATGAGTGTGTACTTCCCTTCTGGGACCACTGGAGATATACGGCAGTCCTTTAAATACCGCTTCCTGGATGATTTTCATATACACGCAAAAGAAATAACCACCTATACACCAAAGTTAGTCATCAGCGGGGACTATAACATTTGCCACCGCGCCATCGATATTCATAACCCTAAATCTAACGCAAACACATCGGGCTTCTTGCCGGAAGAGCGGGAATGGATGGAAAATTTCATTCAATCTGGATTCACTGACTCGTTCAGGTCACTAAATCCCGACCCTCATCATTACACTTGGTGGAGTTATCGGGCAGGTGCTCGCGCAAAAAACTTAGGTTGGCGCATCGATTATCACATGGTCAGCGAAGCACTAAGTCCTCAAATCGTAGGCGCAGGAATTTTGCCTAATGCAGTGCACTCAGATCATTGCCCCATTGTGTTAGAATTGGCAAATTCGAAGTAAACAGTAAACAAAGATTTGCTTGTTTATTCTTTTTTATCTTCTGGATTTGTGCTTCTTTTTTTAAAGATCGATTGAAAGACACTTTCTGCTTTTTCTTTAATGGTGACTGCAGCTTCGGCGGTGTTCATTAAACGTACTTCGCGCTCTTTGCTTATGCCGGCCGTTTGTTTTATCCCATCAAACAGGCTTTTCCAAAGCGTTTTAAAGAATGAAAAGGTAGGCGGTCGCTGATAATTCACTTTGCCAATAATATAATCCCCATTTGCATTTGGGTTGGCCGAGTTAATTAATAATTCGTTTGCCAAAAATGACACCACCTTCTTCTTGCTGGTACTGCCATCGTCACTCGTGTTTAAAATAGCCACTTTCATTTCGTCGTAATCAAAATTTACCGTTCCCCAATTTCTATGGTCATTTCCCTGCATATCAAAACTTAATCCTTTTATGCGTGCACTTTCAACTTCCACGCTTAATAATGGAGTGAGGATGCGGTTAAATAATTTTCCGTTCATTGGGGCGAGGGTCCCTTTATAGGTATACGCGCCTTTCGGATCGAGAAGGTCGAAAGAAAACTGAGCATTTAATTCACCCTCGTTCATCACATAGGTCGTTAAGTTAGCCTCCATCAGATGGTTTCCTCTTAAAGAAATGGAATCATTGGTCACATTCGATATCCAACCTTCGGTCCGCTCAAATGTAATTTTCCCTTCTTTATGGTATTTTTCACTAATCTCTGCGTAACTAATGTTCGTATTGTCAATGAAGATCGTATCGATTTTTAACGGAAAATTAAGCTTCATTAATTGTTGGTGCGGCGATTTCCCAATTTTATTTACAGGCCTTTTTGGATAGCGAATGTCGTTTGAAACATCGATAACTCCATTGGTGACAAAGAGTTTTCCTGCCCGAATTCGCTGAGAACGCATAAATCTCCCTAAATCCAGCTCTTGGATCGTCAATTCTTCAATATTTAAGGCCGTGATGTCTTTAGCATAGCCTAATTCTTCATAAAACTGCTGCTTACTCACTCGTGGAGCATAACTTAAACCCTCGATCACCAATTTTTTATCCTTCGTTCGTATATAAAGGCTGTCTAACTTCAGGTCGTAATAGGAATCAGGAATCTTAAATTGATAGGCACCCATATCAATGCTTATCGCTTTTGTATAGTAAAACCGCGTTGGATCGAAGATCGAAGTCGAATCGATCAACAGATCGTCCAGGCGAACTTTAACATTTTTAAACTCATTTCGTTTTATCCCTTCATCGTTTACCTTTTCGTAGATGAAATTAACCCCTATTAATCCTATTTTATCTATAAAAATTTTGTTCAGGCCACTTAAAAAAAAGTCCTTTTTCGCCGAATCCTTTTTCGCCGAATCCGTAACCAGAGTATCATTATACAGGTGGTAAGTATTGGTCATTACGACCGTCGGGCTGTCGATTTGAATAGATTTTAAAATCAGTTCTTTTGAAAGGGCCGCTTTGTACCATTGGAAGCCATTGATTTTCAGCTGCGCAACTTCTATGTCGATTCGATTGTCTGGTGCTTTTTCGATGCTTTCTAATGATTTGTACACCGAGGTATCCGCGATTAATTTAAAATGAGAGAGGGTAACTTTACCTGTCACCAAGTTTAGGTTGATATCTTCGTACTCCACTCGGTACAGGCTGTCTGTCCCTTGAATAACCGCTTCTTTAATTCGTTGGTCAAACAGGGGTTTCCAGTGTCTTGACAAATACCAAGAGGCGCCCAAAGCTAAAAGCAGGATGCCCAGCACGATGCCAATGGTCCATTTCCAAACTGGCTTCATAAATCAAAAAATTAGATAAACAATTAATTTCTTGTCTCGTTGTTGTGATATATGCTCAGATAACTCTCGTATCGGCTCTCCGAAATTTTACCCGCTTCGACTGCTTCTCGAACCACACAATTCGGTTCATTAACGTGGTGGCAATTATGAAATTTGCATTGGTTTAATAAGGCACGCATCTCTGGGAAATAATGCCCTAATTCCTCCTTTTTCATGTCCACTATTCCAAATTCTTGTATACCAGGCGTGTCAATTATGTAACCTCCACCCGGTAAAGGAATCATTTCCGCAAACGTGGTCGTATGTTTTCCCTTATCAGACCAACCAGAAATAGTGCCAGTTTTTAAATCATGCCCTGGACATAAGCGATTAATTAGGGTGGATTTACCGACACCCGAGTGACCAGAAATCAGGGTTGTCTTCTTGTATAATTGGTTTTTTAAATCAGCAATGTTCGTTCCTTCTAAGGCCGACACTTGAAAGCAAGTGTACCCGATATCTTCATAAATAACCTTATATTCAGCTAAGATGTCTAAACCTTCCTCTGAAAACAGATCTAATTTATTAAAAACAAGCATGGCAGGTATACTGTACGCTTCTGCAGTGACCAAAAATCGATCGATAAACCCCAAGGATGTGGGAGGCGAAGCCAATGTGACGACTAAAAAAGCTTGATCGATGTTTGCTGCGATCACTTGCGCATGCTTAGAAAGATTAACCGATTTGCGAATGATGTGGTTCTTCCGTTCATGTAATTCCGTGATCACGGCCGTATTTAATCCCGGCTCGGGCTGAATCGTCACCCAATCTCCTACCGCTACTGGATTCGTGCTTCTACTGCCTTTGGTCCGAAATTTCCCCTGAATGCGGCATTGGAAATCACCCGTACCCGTGACGTGCACCTGGTACCAACTTCCCGTAGATTTCGTGACCAATCCTTTCATATATATAGCCGAACCTTTCTTTATCCCTGTTTACCTGCAATAATCGGAAAAAATAATCGCAATTTTTCTACATTTGTAGGAAAGGGGTTCAATGTCGAATCCAGATAAGCAGTAAAACGTGAAAAAATTATTCTTATTGGACGGGATGGCCTTAATTTATAGGGCGTATTTTGCGCTTAGCAAAAACCCTCGATTTACCGCCACAGGATTAAATACCTCCGCCATTATGGGCTTTACGAACACTTTATTAGAAGTGTTAAAAAATCAGCAACCCACCCATATTGCCGTTGTATTTGACACGGCAGCTCCCACCAATAGACACGAAGAATTTGAAAGTTATAAAGCAAATCGCCAAGCTATTCCAGAAGATTTGGCAGCTTCGATTCCCTATGTATTTAAATTAGCAGAAGGTTTTAACATTCCTGTCATTACCTTAGATGGCTATGAAGCGGATGATATCATCGGAACCTTGGCTAAAAAAGGCGAGCAATTAGGTTTTCAAGTGTATTGCATGACGCCTGATAAGGATTTTGGGCAATTAGTTTCTGATCATATTTATATCTATAAGCCGGCACGTATGGGCGACGGAGCCGAAATACTTGGCGTTCCAGAGATACTCGATAAATGGGAAATTCAATCGGTCGACCAAGTTATTGATATTTTGGGATTATGGGGAGATGCGGTGGACAACATTCCTGGCATCCCTGGAGTCGGCGAAAAAACAGCAAAAAAACTGATCCAAACCTATGGATCCATGGAAGGTATTTTTGCCCATGTGGATGAATTAAAAGGAAAGCTAAAAGAAAACTTGGTGACCTTCCAAGAGCAGGGCTTGCTGTCTAAAAAACTGGCCACCATCCAATTGGATGTGCCGATCGCATTTGATGAAGAAGCCCTACTCGTTGAAGAACCGAATAAAGAAATTTTAGAGCCACTTTTTGCGGAGTTGGAATTTAGGACACTTGGCAAGCGCATTTTTGGGGAAGGCTTTCAAGTGCTGTCCTCCGCTTCTGCTGATGGTCAACAAATGGACCTTTTTGGCCAGCCAACGGGACAAAAAACCTCGAATTCAACCCCAACTTCGTCTTCGAACGCTCAGAATACAGCAGGAAGCACCTACGAAAGTCCTGAAGAGCGCACTTACTCTTCTTTAGATAATACCCCACATACGTATCATTTGATAAGAACGGAAGTGGAAATGAAAGAATTGGTTCAGCTATTAATCAAGCAAACTGCCTGTTCTTTTGACACCGAATCCACAGGAACGGATCCAAATACAGCAGACATCGTGGGGATGTCCTTTTCTTTCGAGCCGCACGAGGCTTGGTATGTGGCATTGCCCAAAGATTTCCAAGAGGCAAAGGCACTTTTGTCGATTTTTTCACCTTTTTTCACCCATACATCCATTCAAAAAATCGGGCAGAATTTGAAATATGACTTGCTGTTGCTCGCACGTTATGATGTGCAGGTACAAGGGCCATTATTTGACACCATGTTGGCTCATTATTTAATTGATCCGGATGGGCGCCATGGCATGGACTTATTGGCGGAGAATTATTTAAGTTACCGCACCATCCCCATTTCAGACTTAATAGGACCAAAAGGCATAAAGCAAGGAAATATGGGGGATTTGGCACCGGAACAAATCACCGATTATGCCTGTGAAGACGCCGACATCACCTTACAGTTAGCACGCGTTTTTGAACCCATGTTAAAGGAGGTAGGTATTCTTGCCTTGGCAAACACGGTTGAATTTCCATTGATCCAGGTGTTAGCAGACATGGAAAGAACCGGGGTGCGAATTGATGTAGAGATGCTTAAAGGCATTTCCCAAACCTTAGAAGAAAACATCCAAGAATTAGAAAAGTCCATTCACGATAAAGCAGGCGTTAAATTTAATATTGCCTCTCCAAAACAATTAGGTGAAGTCTTATTTGATAAACTTCAGCTCGATCCAAGGGCAAAAAAAACGAAAACAGGTCAATATAAAACTGGTGAAGATGTGCTAACTGCTTTGGCACATAAAAGCGACATCGTTCAAGACATTTTAACCTATCGCCAGTTGCAAAAGCTAAAATCCACTTATGTGGACGCCCTTCCAGAATTGATTAACCCGTATACAGGACGTGTTCACACCTCCTATAACCAGGCCGTGGCTGCTACCGGACGATTAAGTTCTACTAACCCGAACTTACAAAACATTCCGATTCGGACGACCCGAGGCAGAGAAATTCGGAAGGCATTTATTGCGAGAGATGAAAACCATGTGTTATTGGCGGCCGATTATTCCCAAATTGAATTGCGTTTAGTTGCGGAAATTAGTCAAGATCCAGGCATGCTGGAAGCTTTTAGCCAAAATCAAGACATCCACCGGGCGACTGCGGCTCGAGTCTATAATGTGCCGCTTGAGGAAGTTACTTCGGAGCAACGCCGGAATGCGAAAGCGGTGAATTTTGGGATTATTTATGGGCAGACCGCCTTTGGGCTATCGCAAAATCTGGGCATTTCCAGAAAGGAAGCTGCGGACATGATCGAGCAATATTTCAAACAATATCCTGGAATTAAACAATACATGAATGACACCATTCATTTTGCTCAAGAAAACGGATATGTGGAGACTTTGCTAAAACGAAGAAGGTACTTAAGAGACATCACTTCTGCGAATCAAACTGTGCGAGGGTTTGCGGAGCGAAATGCCATTAACGCCCCTATTCAAGGTTCCGCGGCGGACATGATTAAGGTCGCGATGATCGGAATCCACAAAGAAATTTACGAAAAAGGACTAACTGGCCGCATGACTATGCAGGTGCACGATGAGTTGGTATTCGATGTGCCAAAACAGGAAGTGTCGATATTTAAAGAATTAATAGAACGCAACATGAAAAGTGCCTTGGAAATTTCCGTGCCTATTTTGGTTGAAATAGGAGAAGGGGATAATTGGCTGGAAGCGCATTAAAACGTATAAAAAATGAAACAAACTACGAGGATATACCGAATTTGCGTCGCAGTCCTATTGCTTGCTCACATCGCCGGCTTACCCAAGGCTTTTGCGCAGCAGACCCGGCCTACGGACCCGGTCTTTTTTGAAACAGCCAGTCAGGGCATGACTCGATTTTACTTCGATGACCGCTATTTTTTAGCAGACAGAGACTGTGAATTTAGAGCGGTTGAACGCATTGGCACCTTCGATCATTCGAATCACGTTTTTGTTGGCGCCTTTCGGGACTATAATAATTATGGCCAATTGATTTTAGAAGGGGCCTATCAGGATGGATTGAAACATGGAGATTTCAAAGCCTATCATGGGAATGGCCATCTCAAATGGGAAGTTAATTTTGATCAAGGGGAAGTAAATGGCGAGTGGAAATACTATTATCCAGACGGCAGGCCCATGTTAACCACCAAGGCCACCGAGGAAGGTACTTTAATACAGGATTATTGGGATCAAAAAGGTAAACAGCGTGTAGAAATGGGCCAAGGTTCCTATGAAGTTAAAATAGAAATCGACGGTTACAGTCCGTATGGCGCCCAATACATCGTCCGAAAGGGACGGATTAAGGATGGAAAGCAGCAAGGAATTTGGAACCTGTATATGGTGTACGATGGTGGACAAACCGAACATGTGGGCGGACAAGTATATCGTAATGGCACCTTAGTGGCGGATCCTGAATCTTCTCTTTCTCTGATTCCTTCTGGAGCAAGTTTAGTGTATTTGTCTCCGATTCCTTGGTTTGCGCGAGCAGAAGAAATGATTGCGAAAGGTTGCAGCATTGATGAATATACGGGTTTTACAGAGTACTTAACCTTGTATTTGGAGGGTTTATTTGCAGGATATTATTTGCAGGAATTTCAACCTGTGCGGGTAGAGTTCGAGTTAAAAGTCAGTAAAGATGGAAAATTATTAGGCATACAAGAACAGGGGGAATGGCTGGCTTTGGACTTTTTGAGGCGGGTTAAATCCGCTTTGCAAACCGTGGATTTTTGGTTTCCAACTTATCAAGACGGTGCGTATGTGGATGATACGCTCAGCTTAAGCTTTGATATTTTCCCGGATCAAGTCGGACAAACCTTTCGATTTTTTGACGCAAAAATTCAAAGAAATAACAAATGAAGCTTCAGGAATGCTGGAAAAAGTTTTAGGAATGCTGGATAAAGCTTTAGGAATAACAAATAAGCGCATGGCAATCACAGAAAAGTTTGCTTACTTTGAATCTTGAAATTAGAAAAGAATCTAAACGAATAGTTTTTACACATGAAATTCCATAAAGAAGGATATCCGAGTTTGTTTTTGACCCTGTTGTTTATGGTCGTGGCCAATGGTGCGGTCTGTTATTTCGCCCCTAACAGCCAGATTTTAACCTGGGTCGTAGCTGCCATTTCGATTTTCTTACTCCTGACCATCTTACAATTCTTCAGAAGCCCACGTCGAAACATCCAACAAAAAGACGCTATCGTCTTATGTCCTGCGGATGGGAAAGTCGTCATCGTCGAAGAAGCGGAAGAACCAGAATACTTTAAGGGAAAACGTTTACAAGTATCTATATTCATGTCTCCCATTAACGTACATATTAATAGAAACCCGATCAGCGGCGTCGTGCGTTTTTTTCGATATCACCCAGGCAAGTTTTTGGTAGCGTGGCACCCAAAGTCTTCTACATTAAATGAAAGAACGACTATTGTATTGGAATCAAGTACCGGCCAGCAAATTTTGATGCGTCAGATTGCGGGGGCCTTGGCCAGAAGAATTGTTTGGTACGTAAAAGAAGAGGATTCGGTCACCCAAGGCGAGGAATTCGGATTTATAAAATTTGGTTCCCGCGTAGATTTATTTTTACCTTTAGATACCGAAATCCGCGTGCAAGTAGGGGATGTGGTGAAAGGGGGCATTACAGAAATTGCACGGTTAGGGTAGTCGGCAGTCTAATTAGAACTTGCTGAAATGAATTTCAGAGCACTCGTTTTTTTAAATGCATTGATTGTTTCAATTGCATTTTCTGCATTAAGTTTCTACTATCAACCGAATTGGGGGATCACTTTCTTGGTGTTTATAAGTGCCCTGCTGTTTAGCTTTGTCTTATTCCAAGTATTTTTCGAACGATATATCCTCGATAAAATTCGGGTCATCTACAAATTAATTCGCCATCTAAAATTAGGTAAAGACTTAAAAGGCGCGCTCGGCGCAAAGTTAAGCGACGACCCGATCAACGAAGTAGAAAAAGAAGTGATCGATTGGGCAAAATCAAAGAAGATTGAAATCGACACCCTCAAAGAACAAGAAAAATTTAGAAGGGAATTCTTAGCGAACATATCTCACGAATTCAAAACCCCTTTGTTTTCCCTGCAAGGCTACATTGATGCGCTTCAAGACGGGTTGTTAGAAGAAGACCCCGAACAAGCCCGCTTGTTTTTAGATAAAGCGTCGAAGAATTTAGATCGTTTAAATTATTTGATTCAAGATTTAGACGAAATCTCCAAACTTGAATCCGGTGGCATACCGATTAATTATACCACTTTTAACTTGAATAAATTATTAAATGAAGTGGTGGATGCCTGTGAAGATCGCGCTAAATTGCACGAAATTGAATTGATCTACAAAGAAAAGTATCAAAAAGACGCCCCTTATGTTCGGGCTGACCGCGAAAAAATTAGACAAGTCTTAGTAAATCTCATCGATAATTCCTTTAAATATGGCAATAAAGGTGGACATACGTATATACGCGTTTATGAAATGTTTGAACAAGTCTTAATAGAGATTACAGACGACGGCATCGGCATAGAAGAAAAATACTTGAATCGAGTATTTGAACGCTTTTTTAGAGCTGAAAAGAGTCGCTCCCGCAAAATTGGGGGCAGTGGATTAGGCTTATCAATTGTAAAACACATTATTGAAGCCCATGAACAAACTATTCATGTGCGTAGTACGGAAGGCGTGGGGACTACCTTTGCCTTTACATTAGAAAGAGGTAAGCATGAATAACTTACCAAAATTTTTTCTTGTGAATAAATGCTAATTTAACATTAACTTAACATTAAGGTTATACCTTTGTCCAAATTTAATACATGTAATATGTCTCTGAATAGTATTTTTCAGTATTTCGTTCCAAAGGATAAAAAGTTTTTTCCTTTGTTTGAGCAAATGAGCAATAACTTGGTTCAAATGAGTAAAATTTTGGTAGAAGCAGTCGATACCGATGACTTAGAAGCCAGGGCAAAATTGTATCGTTCCATCGAAGATATGGAGCACAAATGCGATGAAATAACTCACCAAGTACACTTGGAATTGGGTAAAAACTTTATCACGCCTTTTGATCGCGAGGACATTCACACTTTAATTAGTTCATTGGACGATGTCGCTGATTTTATTCATGGCGCATCCAACCGCATGCAATTGTATAAGGTCGTCAAAATCACTGATCCAATTCGTGAGTTAGCGGAGTTGATTCATTTAGCAACCATTGACGTAGCTAAAGCGGTACACGAATTACGTAACTTGAAAAACATTCGTAACATTACCGATTCTTGTGTTCGCATTAATAGTGCAGAAAACAAAGCGGATTATATTTTCGATACAGCTGTCGGACATTTATTTGAATTTGAAACCAACGCAATAGAATTAATTAAATACAAAGAAGTTCTTTCTGCAATGGAAACAGCAACGGATCGTTGTGAGGACGTAGCGAATGTATTAGAAAGTATTTTAGTTAAAAACGCATAAACATGGTAACTACACTGCTTGTCATTGTAATTATTTTAGCGATTGCATTTGACTATATCAATGGTTTTCACGACGCAGCCAACTCCATTGCTACGATTGTTTCAACCAAAGTGTTAACTCCCTTTCAAGCAGTATTATGGGCTGCGGTCTTTAATTTTGCTGCATATTTTTATTTTACCGACCACAAAGTTGCGAATACCGTTGCGAAAACAGTTTTAGAAGAATACATCACTTTAGAGGTGATCTTTGCAGGACTAATTGCAGCCATAGGATGGAACTTATTTACTTGGTATTATGGAATTCCATCCAGTTCTTCACACACCCTGATTGGAGGATTTGCGGGAGCCGGAATGACAAACGCAATGATTATGGGTGATAATGTATGGGGGGCTATTAACGTGGCAGCAACACTAAAAATCGTTTCTTTTATTGTGTTTGCGCCGCTGATCGGGATGGTCATCGCCGTTATATTGACTTTAATCATTATTAATATTGCGAAGAAGGCGAAGCCCTCTGTCGCCGAATGGTGGTTTAAAAAACTACAGTTGGTGTCATCTGCGGCCTTAAGTTTTGCGCACGGTGGTAACGATGCTCAAAAAGTCATGGGGATTATATTTGTAGCCATGGTGGCTGGCGGATATTTAGAGTCCGGAGATCCTATGCCTGAATGGATACCTTTAGTATGTTATTCAGCGATTGCATTGGGAACCATGTCTGGAGGTTGGAAGATCGTAAAAACCATGGGCACGAAAATTACCAAAGTAAATGCATTAGAGGGTGTGGGGGCAGAGACTGCGGGTGCGATTACCTTAGGGATTACAGAACATTTTGGGATTCCGGTATCAACGACGCATACTATTACTGGTTCGATTATCGGTGTCGGTGTGGTGAAAAGAGTGTCTGCAGTGCGTTGGGGTGTTACCATTAGTCTATTGTGGGCTTGGGTGTTAACCATTCCGGTTTCGGCTTTATTAGCAGGACTTTCTTTCGTGGTTATTCATTATATATTCTAATTTTAACACGTTTAAACAAACTTTTTTTAGAAATTATTCGTTTAGATAAATTTTGGAATAGTATTTGATATTTCCTCTATATATTGAATAATACGGATTAATTCGATGCAAGCATTGATTAATTCAAAGTATTAATTAATTTTGTATAAAAATTAGGCAATAAAAATTTTTTAACCATTAAAAAAAAAAGTATGAAGTTTTCTACATTTAAAACGGTAGCAGTTTGTTTGCTTCTTTCAGTATTTGGATTTGCTGAAGTTGCTCAAGCTCAACAACCGACTGTATTTGGCGGTAGGTCACAATACAGAACATGGAGTGTGGGTGTAAATGGCGGTGTGCACGTAGCAAGTACAGTGTTCGGACCAGGTGGTACCCCATTACACAATGGTGTAAACGATCCATGGGATTATAAAGTTCGTGAATTTTACGGAATCAATGTTCGTAAGCAATTCTCTCACTTATTCGGATTACAAGCAGATGTAAACAAAGGTCGTATTATTGGCCATAACAAAATTAATAACCCGAACTCTGCTTTCCAATCAGCAGTAGCTGACATTGATTATGCAGCAAGCTTAAACGGTGTTTTCAACTTATTAACATTTGATTACTTAAGAAGAGAAAATGCAGTTAACTTTTTCGCTACTATCGGTTTGGGTTACAACGAAATCGTAACTACCCAATACGCAAGTAACGATGGTTCTGGTACTGCAGTGGCTACCAATGGTAAAACTGAGCACAAAGATTGCGATATCTTCGTACCAGTTGGACTTGGTTTCAAATTCAAATTATCTGATCGCGTTGCCTTGAACTTAGGTCACACTATGTACTTCATGTCAAGCAACGAATTGTACGGTACACCTACAAGCAAAAACAACAACTATTCTGCATTCTACGGTGGTTTAGAATTCTCTTTAGGTTCTAAAGACAAAGCTGATTTAACTTGGCACAACCCTGTAGCTATGATGTACGATGACTTGAAAGATGAGTCTTTAAGAAACGAATTAGAAGCATTGAAACAACGCGTTTCTACTTTAGAAGGAACTGTTGATTTATTAAACCGTGACGAAGACGGTGATGGTGTTTCTGATCGTTATGACAAATGCCCAGGTACACCTGCAGGTACAGTAGTTGATGGTGCTGGTTGCCCAATCAATTTCCCTGAGCCAGTTATCGTTCAAGAAGCTGCAGCTGTAAGCTACCCGAACATTCAATTCGAGTTCGATAGCTCTGTATTAAAAACTGAATCATACTCTATCTTAGATAGATTATCAAATGATTTACGTGCAAGCGGTGCTTCTATTACATTAGAAGGACATGCTTCTGCGGAAGGTAGTGATTCATACAACGTAACATTATCACAAGACCGTGCTAACTCAGTAAAAACTTACTTAGTTAACTCTGGTGTTGCTGCAAATAAAATCAATACTGTAGGTTACGGTGAGGACAGACCAATCGCTTCAAATGCAACTGAAGAAGGTCGCGTGATCAACCGTCGTGTTGAAATCAAAAAATAATTAACTCGATTCGTTAAGAATTTTAAGGGTGTCCAATCCAATGGACACCCTTTTTCGTATTATTGTACATGGAATTTGAAATTGCCCGGCTTGCTAACGGCATTCGATTAGTGCATCAACCCATCCAATCACCCATTGCGCATGCTTGCATTTTAATTGAAGCGGGCTCAAGGGATGAGGAGCCTACAAAATTTGGTCTTGCACATTTTATCGAGCACTTGTTATTTAAGAAAACAGAGAAAAGATCAACAGCCCAAATATTAAATCGTTTGGAATCCGTGGGTGCAGATTTAAACGCCTATACTACGAAAGAATACACCTGTATTCATGCTTCTTTTTTAAAACCTTATCTGGGTAGAACGCTGGATTTATTTGAAGATTTATTATTCCATTCCGAATTTCCAGCGGATGAATTGGTGAAAGAAAAGGGCATCATTATGGACGAAATCGCCTCGTATCGCGATAGCCCAGAAGATGCGATTATGGATGATTTTGAGGACCTTATTTTTGAGGGCCACGGTCTGGGTCATAATATTTTAGGAGTTGAAAAGGATCTCTTGGACATGACCCAAGAAGATATCCTACGATTTATTAAAAAGCAATATGTAGGACGCCAATTAGTCATTGGCACCAGCGGCCCTTATTCTTTAAAGGAAGTAATCCGAGTCGTCGAGAAATACTTTGGTCATTGGACTTTTTCCGAAGCCTCCACCCAGTCAAAAATCCTGACGCCCCCTCGTGCAGTTCCGATTGAGAAAACCGTTCGTTTGCCAATTAATCAAGTTCATCAAGTATTGGGCACACGCACCTTTTCCATTCATGCAGACGAAAAATTTAATCTATTATTACTAAATAATATGTTAGGTGGAATGGGCATGAGTTCTCGTTTAAACCTGGTGGTTCGGGAGCAACATGGCATCGCGTATACGATAGAGTCAAACTATCATCCATTTGCCGACACAGGGCTGTTTTCAGTCTATTTTGGAACGGACGAAGACAAATACGAAAAAGCTCGCAAACTGATTCAAAAAGAGTTTAAAAAATTACGTGACCAAAAAATTAGCAGTAGTACCTTACAGCAGGCTAAAAAGAAATACAAAGGACAAATCGCCCTTGGAGAAGAAAACCGACTTTCTCTAATTATCGCGCAAGCAAAATCGCTCTTGGACCACGATCGCATCCAAACCCTCAGCGAAATTTTCAGCAAAATTGATGCGCTGACGGCGGAATCTTTATTGGAAACAGCGAATCAAGTGCTCGATCCTGAACAGTTTTTTACCCTCACATTTCTGCCTGAGTAGTCGAGCTGAAAAGCGATTTGCATTAAAATACCTTTGAATTATAGCGTCAAGGTGTATATTTGTACGTTAAAATTGTACGTAAAAACGAGTAAAATATGAAAAGCGCATATGTATTTCCGGGCCAAGGGGCACAATTTATCGGAATGGGTAAAGATCTATACGATCAGCACGCAGCACCCAGAGAGTTATTCGAATTGGCGAATGAAATCCTTGGATTCCGCATTACCGATGTGATGTTTAATGGCACTGACGAGGCCTTAAAAGAAACGAAAGTCACACAACCGGCTATTTTCTTACATTCGGTCATTTTGGCGAAAGCTTTAGGGGATAATTTCAAGCCTCAAATGGTCGCAGGGCACTCTTTGGGTGAGTTTTCAGCCTTGGTTTCCGTAGGCGCTATGAAATTTGAAGATGGATTGCGATTGGTTGCCGCTCGCGCAAACGCCATGCAAAAAGCTACAGAAATTCAACCTTCTGCCATGGCAGCGGTCTTAGGATTGGACGATTTCACTGTAGAAGATATTTGCCAACGCGTGGACGAAGTCGTCGTGCCAGCGAACTATAACTGCCCAGGCCAATTGGTGATTTCAGGCTCCGTGGAAGGCATTGATAAAGCTTGTGAACTCTTATTAGCAGCGGGCGCCAAACGTGCTTTGAAACTGAACGTAGGTGGAGCTTTTCACTCTCCGTTAATGGAATCTGCACGCGTAGAGCTACAAAAAGCCATTGAAGAAACGGAATTTAATGTTCCATCTTGTCCGGTTTACCAAAACATCGACGCAAATCCTTATTCAGACCCCGCAAAAATTAAGGAAAACTTAATCGCCCAATTAACAGGCGCGGTACGCTGGACGCAAACCATAAGCAACATGATCCAAGATGGCGCGACAAACTTCATCGAAGTTGGTCCAGGAAATGTCTTACAAGGCTTGGTGCGTAAAATAAGTCGTGAAGTCAGTGTGGCTTCCGCAAAAATTGAAGAATAATCAATTGTTCAAGAATACTCAACAATTCAAGAATAATTAATAGTTCAAGAATACTCAACATCGGGTTTTAAAATCGAATAAAGTAATTTGGAAACCCGAAAAAAGCGGAATTATGAATTCGAATGAAGAGAAAACAGAAACCCGAATAAAGTGAGATCTTGAGTCCAAATAAAGAAAAAAGCCTTCGAATTATTCGAAGGCTTTTTTTATAGCATCTATATAATCTAATTTTTCCCAAGTAAACAGCTCTACTTCTTGGGAACTGGTTTTCCCATTGCTGCTTTCGAAGGTTTTGGTCACTATCTTTGGCGTGCGCCCCATGTGTCCATATGCGGCGGTCTCCGCATAAATAGGATTTCTAAGCTTTAATCGCGTCTCAATTCCATAAGGAGTCAGATCAAAAATTTCAGCGATCTTATCTGCAATTTGGGCATCTGACAAACCATTCGAAGCCGTACCATAACTATTTACATACACGCCCATAGGGTGTTTTACGCCGATTGCATAGGATAATTGAACCAATAACTCAGAAGCCACGCCTGCAGCCACTAAGTTTTTAGCAATATGACGAGCCGCATAGGCAGCTGAACGGTCTACTTTTGAAGGATCTTTCCCAGAAAATGCCCCACCACCGTGACCACCTTTACCTCCATAAGTATCCACAATGATTTTTCTTCCTGTTAATCCGGTGTCTCCATGCGGTCCACCAATCACGAATTTACCTGTGGGATTAATATAGTATTTAATGTCCGTTGTAAACAAGGATTGCAATTCAGGTTTTAACTGTGCTTTCACTCGTGGGATCAATATTTCTTTAATGTCCTGCGCGATTTGATTCAACATGACTTGTTCGTCTTCATGAAAATCGTCGTGTTGAGTGGAAATTACAATAGAATCAATTCGAACAGGCTGGTGTTGGTCGTTGTATTCAAGGGTAACCTGAGCTTTTGAGTCGGGACGCAAATAAGAAATGAGTTTCCCTTCCTTACGGATTTGTGCGAGCTCATAAAGCAAACGATGCGAAAGATCCAATGCTAACGGCATGTAGTTTTCCGTTTCGTCGGTTGCGTAACCAAACATGATGCCCTGATCGCCAGCGCCTTGGTCTTCTGGATTGCCTCGATCTACCCCACGGCTGATGTCCGGGGATTGTTCGTGAATGGCCGATAAAATTCCACAAGAATTCGCCTCAAACATGTAGTCGGACTTTGTATAGCCCACTTTTTTTATGACTTCACGGGTTATTTTTTGAACATCTAAATAAATGCTCGATTTCACTTCGCCTGCGAGCACCACTTGACCCGTGGTGACCAAGGTTTCAATGGCCACTCTTGAATCTTTGTCAAACGCTAAGAAGTGATCAATAAGGGTGTCTGAAATTTGATCCGCTAACTTGTCTGGATGCCCTTCAGATACGGATTCAGAAGTAAATAAATACGGCATAATGCATGTTTATTAATAAATATTAAATACCGTAAAAAAAATGAAAATCAAACAGAAGGTTCTTTTTAGCACTTTTTTTACGTGGTTGCAATCTGATGCGATTCAGAAATCACATGTACAAATCAATCCACCTTTTGTGCGGCAAAGGTACAATACTTTCTATTTTTTTCAAAACTTAAGCCTAACTTTACATTTGCAAGACAAATAATAAAACATGGCTAAATCCAAAAAACAAGTGTATACGGGAATTGTCTATTCCACTGACCAAGATTTCGAATATCAGATGGATGCGGAGGATCAGGTGGTGGAAACCCTCCCCCCAGCGAAGCAAAAATTGATTGCGCAGCTAGATAAAAAAGCTAGAAAAGGAAAAATGGTGACTTTGGTTAAAGGCTTCGTAGGGACAGAAGACGATTTAAATGCGCTCGGAAAATTGCTTAAGCAAAAATGTGCGGTGGGCGGAAGTGTAAAGGATGGGGAGGTGATTCTTCAAGGAGATTTCCGCAAAAGAATTCAAGAAGTTTTATCGGCGATCGGTTACAATGTAAAAATCTTGGGATGATGAAAACCGACACTTTAGGCTGTCAATCTTGTTATTCAAAACTTCGTTTTGCAATATTCCTTATTTAATGAAGAAATAATTTTCATTGAGGCTGTATTTCAAAATATTATTTTGTCAATAATTGAAATGAAATATGAGAGGATTCACATTAATTTTTCGCTTTTATTTGCAAATACAAAAAAAATTAGTTTTCATTGTAAAAAATTACTTCGATTATTGTCATAAATCAATCGTTTGTGACAAGGTTGGTAAAAGATGCTGCTGCTGCACGCCAAATTAAAAGTCGAAGGAAGGACACTAAACAATTATTTGACAAAAACATTTAGTTATTTTAAGAAAAATTGTTTTTATTGCGCCAGAATTACTGGCAGTTTATGTTAATTAGCACAAGTAAATTAAAAAATCATATTTAACAACGTAAAATCTAAAATTCAGAAAAATGGCAAACGCACCAAAAACAAGTAATGCAAAGCAAGAAAAGGGCAATTCAAGTTCTAACGTATTTGCAAGTCTGGCAATCGTAATTTGTTTCGTAGTCGGAGCATTGGTTTACCTTTACATCTTTGGTGATCCCACCAACTTTATCGATGATAACATCGAAAACCAACCTAAGCCAGGTAACTACTACGGAATGGTTTATAAAGCAGGAGCAGTTGTGCCTGTGTTATTAGGATTATTCCTTATGGTATGGGTATTCGCGGTAGAGCGTTTCATCGTTATCTCACGTGCTTCAGGAAAAGGTAATGTAGGTAACTTTGTACGCAAAATCCAATCATTAATTGGTGTTGGTAACTTAGATGCTGCTATCGCAGAATGCGACAAGCAACAAGGTTCAGTTGCAAACGTAATCAAATCTGGTTTGTTGAAATATAAAGACGTTTCTGCAAATCCTAATTTGGATACTGAGCAGTCTGTATTGGCTATTCAAAAAGAAATTGAAGAAGCAACTGCATTGGAAATGCCAATGTTAGAGAAAAATTTAACGATCATGGCTACTTTAGTATCTATCGGTACGTTAACTGGTCTATTAGGAACAGTAACAGGTATGATCCGTGCGTTTGCGGCGTTAGCAACTGGAGGTGCTCCAGATTCAGCAGCTCTTGCAAACGGTATCTCTGAGGCACTTATCAATACAGCTACTGGTATTGCGACTTCAACCATTGCAATTATTTTCTATAACATCTTTACTTCTAAGATCGATACGTTAACTTACTCTATCGATGAGGCAGGTTTCTCGATCGTCCAAACTTACGCTGCATCACATAAATAAGAAATAATTGAATATTGCCGGAAAAGATTTATGGAATCCCCGGCAATATTGCATCTTATTAGTGGATTGAATTTAAAAATCTTTAAAATAGTGTAGTTATGGCTAAGGCAAAAGTAAAAAGAGCAAGTACCACGATTGACATGACGGCCATGTGCGACGTGTCATTCCTTCTACTAACCTTCTTCGTTTTGACCGCTACGGCTCGTCAACCAGAAGCTTTGGCAGTAGATACTCCTGCTTCAGTAACGCAAGTTAAAATTCCTGATGATAAACTGGGAATGGTTACTGTAGGGGATGGTGGTAAATTGTTTTTTGGAGTAAAAGGTCCTCAGATCCGCACCAAAATGTTGGAGACGATGGGCGAAAAATATAATATCACGTTCTCTCAAGAAGAAAAAGTAAGATTTTCTTTGATGGAAGAGTTCGGCGTTCCAATGGGTAACTTAAAGCAGTTAATCGCGATGGACATGGAGCAACGGTCTAAACCAGGTTTACAGCCAGGTATTCCGAACGATACCACCACGAACTTATCGAACGAAATGTACCATTGGATTCACTCAGCACGTACTGCAACTGCAGCTTTATATAACGAGCAAATGCGCGTTTCGATTAAAGGGGATGCAAATGAAAAGTATCCAGATATTAAGAAAGTGATTAATATCTTGCAAGCTCAGAACTTGAATCGTTTTAGTTTGATTACCAAACTTAAAGCTGGAGTCGAAGGTGTTTCTGGCGAAGAGCAGGAATAAGGAACGAGATAATTATATGTTAATTATAAAAGCATAAAATATGGCTGAATTAAATCAGGATAGTGGCGGAGGCAAAAAGGGCGGTAAAGTTAGAAGTAAAAAACAAGGAGGTCGCGTAGACTTAACCGCAATGGTTGACTTAGCGTTCTTATTAATTACTTTCTTTATGTTAACCACCTCTTTGAATAAGCCAAATGCCATGGACGTAACGGTTCCGGACAAAAACGAAGAAAATTTAGAGGATAGGCTAGAAGTAGCTGATGACCGTACGACTACCATCCTATTGGCTGGTAATAACAAAATTGTATGGTACTCTGGTTTATTTGATAATCCGATTGAAGGACCAGAAACTGTGGATTATGGAGCAGAAGGGATACGTAAAGTTTTGATGCGCAAGTTAGTGGAAGTTCCACAAAGAACTGGCGAAGACTTAATCTTAGTGGTTCGTCCAAGTGATGATGCTACCCACAAAAACTTGGTAGACATCTTGGATGAATTAAAGATTGTAGACGCTCAAAAGTATTCTTTGGGTACCATCTTGGAGATCGAAAATGCGTTCTTGAGAGAACATAACTTATTAAGTAATTAAATAGGGGCTCCAACATAAAAATTAAAAACAATGATAGGACCGAAATTAGATATTTTTAAGAAGGAGTGGATGGAGGTTGTTTTCGAAGGCCGTAATAAACAATACGGTGCATACGTACTTCGTAAACTTGCTCCTAAAGCGACCAACACTGGGTTGGTAGTTGCTACAGCAGCATTCCTCCTTTTGTTGGTAGCTCCAAGTATTCCTAAATGGTTAGGATTGGATACCAAAGAGGAAGTTGAGGAGCTCTTCGTTGAACATGAAGTTACGCTGACTGAACCTCCTCCGGTAGATGAAGAAGAGGAACAAGTTCCTCCTCCAGTTGAGCCACCTCCACCAAGAACGGATCAAGTTCGTATGCCAGAGATGGCGGTTGTACCGGCTGAATTGGTACAAGACGAAGAGCCACCAACCGTGGAAATGTTAAAATTAGCAGATCCAGGATCTAAAACGATTGCAGGGGATCCAAATGCTGCATTACGTATCGATCTTCCTGTAGGGGAAGGTAAATTAGATGCGGAAGTTACTGAAGCCCCTTCTGACGGGGTGTTGGATTTCCAAGCAGTTGAGATTCCACCAAAACCAGCTGAAGGTAGCATTGATGCATTCCGTGCTTGGATTGGTAAAAACTATAATTACCCACAAGCAGCGATTGACGCTGGGGTAGTTGGATTAATTGAAGTGTCTTTCGTTATTGAGAAAGACGGATCTTTGACAGATTTAGTAATCCGTAGGGATTTGAAATTTGGAACTGGTGAAGAATTAGTTCGCTTATTAAGAACAGCGAAAAAATGGCAACCAGGTGTTCAGAACGGTCGTCCGGTAAGAGTACAATACACATTACCGCTTCGTTTGAATACCCAATCATAATCGAATGGATTCAAAAGAGAAAATGTCATTTTCAAATAGACAGAAATCGTCCACCCGACGATTTCTGTCCATTTTAGGGCTATTCATGTTCGCCTTCTATTTCGTGTTAGGCGTACTGATCATTTTTTGGGAAGATATTCCGTTAGAAATTGATAATACGTATCGAGTGATGTTCGGCGCATTATTAATCGTTTATTCGTTTTTCCGTTTTGTTCGACTTTGGCAGAACCGATAAAGTTTAAAATAAAAGCGAATGATTTTTCTATCATGAGAAAATTTTTTTTATTATTGCCTTTGGTTATTGCCGGATTGCTTTGTTTATCAAGCTGTCAGGACGCTCCCACTAAGGAAAAACAGTCCATATTGACAGGGAAGATAAAAGTCTTGGTGGATGAAAGCCTTGAACCAATCGTAAAAGAACAAGTGGAAGTATTTCTGCATTCTTATAAAAATGCAGAGATTGAATTGGTGATAAAGCCAGAAAATGGAGTTGTTAATGATTTAATTAATGACTCAGCTGAGGTAGCGATTTTAACAAGATTGCTTCGTCCAGAAGAACTTAAGTTCTTTGAAAAAAGAGGGTTTAAACCGAGAATATCTCAGTTTGCCACCGATGCCGTTACCTTTGTAACGAACGCATCAAAAGGAGATTCTACCATAACTTTAGAGGAAGTGTTGAGTACACTAAGGGGAGAAGGAAACGGTAGAACGTTGATCTTTGACAATCCAAATTCCGGTACAGTACGTTATTTGAAGGAGTTGGCTGGCATAGATCAATTTCCTGAAGATAAAGTATTTGCTTTGTCTTCGCATAGTGAGGTCATCGCCTATGTGCATGACCATCCAGGAACAGTCGGTGTGATAGGATTAAACTGGATGTTAAAGCCGGATTCAGCAAGTAGGAAATATTTGCCTACGATACGCACCATGTTGCTGAAAAATTTACCAGGGAATTTAGGCGATGATGACTTTTATCTGCCTTCCCAGAGTAACTTGGCGTTAGATCTTTATGCGTTAGAAAGACCTGTTTACCTGTTAAATGCTGAACCAAGATATGGTTTGGGCATGGGTTTTGCAGCATTTCTATATGGCGAACGCGGCCAACGCATTGTTTTAAAGTCTGGCCTAATGCCAGATAGTTTGTCTCCAAGGCAAATTATTATTCGTAAGAAATTTTAATTTGGTGTGGGCATTCGATTAAGATAGAAATATAGTAAATAGTTGAAACAATAAATTAATTTGAAATGATGAAAAAAGCAATTTTGCTGGGAGCTTCCATTGTTTTCATGTTGACTGGCTTAAAAGCACAAAGTCTAGATGATGCAAGAAAGGCTATTGACGAGGAGCAGTATTCCAGAGCGAAAGGTATACTTGAAAATTTGATTCAGAAGCAGCCCAAGAAGGGAGAAAACTATTTCTATCTTGGTCAGATTTACCTGAAAAATGATTATTTGGACTCTGCAAAAATGGTTTTTGAAAAAGGCCAGGTAGCGGATGCAAAAAATCAATTAAATGCCGTTGGTTTGGGGATCGTAGAATTATTTTCTGGAAACCAATCAGCAGCTGAAAAATATTTTACAGATGTTGCAGCTAAAGTAAAAAAGAAAGATTACGTAGAGTTGTACCAAATCGGTCGTGCTTATGTGGATGCACCTGAGCCTGATTATGGTCGTGCAATGCAGTATTTAACTCAATCATTACAACGTGCGGGTAAAAAACCAGATCCTTTGATTCACTTAGCATTAGGAGATGCTTATTTTGGAACAGATCAACGTAGCCCTGCTTACTCAAGCTACCGCGATGCGATTGCTTTAAATCCGAATTTAACACGTGCTGAAGTTCAAATGGCGGTGATTATCCGTGGATCAAGAGCTTGGAATGAAGCGATTACAGATTTCGAGGCGATTATTGCTAAGAAACCTAATTATGCACCAACATACCGCGAATTAGCAGAAACATATAATGCTTGGGCTTTTTTCGCTACCGATACCACTGTATATCGTGAGCGCAATGAAACCGCTGTGAAGTATTACAAACAATACATGGATTTAACTGATTATTCAGTAGAATCTAGAATTCGTTATGCTGACTTCTTAGTATTTGCTCGTGATTACGATGAGTTAATGAAGCAAGCACAAGAATTGTCTCAGTATGAAGATATCAATCCAAAAATCTTACGTTATTTAGGGCACGCTTCATACCACAAGAAAGACTACCAACAAGCTGAAGATGCATTGACAAAAATGATGTCTCGCATGGAAGCTGAGCGTGTAATTTCTAGGGATTACTTGTACTTAGGTTTAGCTAAACTGAAAAACTCAACCACTACGGCTACCACAAATACTGCTGCATTCGATAGCGGTATTGCAAACATTCGTAAAGCAGTAGAAGTGGATTCTACCAGTGCGGACGATTTGAACGTTACCGGTCGTGAATTTTTAGCGGCAAATAAATTCTTGGAATCTGCGAAAGTATTTGAAATTTCTTCTGGTACTGAAGGTTCAAGAAACCAAGTAACTGATACGTATTATTTTGGATTAGCGTCTTACTTTGCGAACGCAAATAACGTAAACAAAGGCGAGCCAAAAGACTTAGTACTTTTAGAAAAAGCGGACAAAGCATTTGAGTATGTGATTGAAAAAGCACCAGATTTGTTAGATCCTTACTTATACCGTGCTCGTAACTTGTCTTTAAAAGAGGAAGCGGATAACTTTAAAGGATACGCTACAGCTCATTACGAAAAATACATTGAAATTGTAAAAAGCAAAGGTCCTGAAGAAATAGAGAAAAACAAAGCTGCTTTAATCGAGATTTATAACACGATGGCGTATCAATTTGTTCAAGTTGAGAACTTTGAAAAGGCCAAAGAGTTATTGACTGAAACCATGAAGTTAGATCCTGCAAACGAATATGCACAACAAGTATTAGCATACATCGAGCAAGTGATCGCTTACAATGCTTCAAGTCGTTAATCGAAACAAGTAGAATCTTTTAAAACGGGTTCAAAATTATAGAGTTAAAGGTGGTAACTTTTCAGTTGCCACCTTTTCTTTTTGTATAAAATGTTGTTTTATTTCCCAAAATCCTTAGATTTGTAATAATTAAAATCAATAAGAGATGACAGAAGAAGTAGCAAGTAGCATGCCGATCGACTATATTCCAATTTTGTTTCAAATTGGATTGGCCATTGCCTTTGGTGTGGGAACCATTGTGTTAACGCACTTTATCGGACCAAAAGTCAAAACTGAAACGAAGTTAGGATCTTTTGAATCCGGAGTAGAGGTCATCGGAAATGCACGTCAACCTTTTTCCATTAAATATTTCCTGGTCGCAATATTATTTGTGATTTTCGATATCGAAGTCGTGTTTATGTACCCTTGGGCCGTGAATTTCCGCGAATTTGGAATGGAAGGATTGCTTCAAATGTTTGTATTTATGGGAATCTTGCTTCTTGGATTTATTTATGTGATCAAGAAGAAAGCATTAAACTGGGATGAGTAATTAGAATCATTCTAAATATACAGACTAAAGACGTAAAGCGCTTGAATATTGTAAATTTGTACTCATCTTTATTAGGTTAAGGATGAGTTTTTTGTTGAAAATAGATCTATCATGAGTGAAATCACAATTGCTCCAGCGCCACAAGGTGTAGAAGGAGCAGGTTTTTTTGCCACAAAGTTGGATGAAGTAATTGGTTTAGCCCGCGCAAATTCGTTGTGGCCTTTGCCTTTTGCTACTTCTTGTTGTGGTATTGAATTTATGGCAACGATGGCCGCAACTTATGATGCAGGTCGATTTGGCATGGAAAGAAATAGTTTTTCTCCTCGTCAAGCTGACATGATGATGGTCATGGGAACGATCGCAAAGAAAATGGCTCCAGTCGTTCGACAAGTTTATTCCCAAATGGCAGAACCTCGTTGGGTCATCGCTGTGGGAGCTTGTGCGTCCAGTGGAGGAATCTTTGATACGTATTCCGTGTTGCAAGGGATTGATGAAATTATACCAGTAGATGTGTATGTTCCAGGCTGCCCTCCTCGTCCTGAAGCGATTTTAGATGGGGTGATGCGCCTGCAAGATATTGTGAAGAACGAATCATTAAACAGAAGACAAACGCCAGAATACCAAGCGTTGTTAGAAAAATACGGATTTCATTTCAATGGATAAACTTGAGAATACAACCATCGTAGCAAGTCTTCAATCTAAATTTGCGGAGCAAGTTAAAATTGAAGGGGAACCGCACGGACTTTTAACCATTCAGGTTAAACCAGAAGATATTCTAACCGTATTAGGCTTTTTAAAAGAAGACCCGGCTTTATCTTTTGGTTTTTTGACTGATATTACTGCGGTGCATTATCCTGAAATGGATCGACCATTTTGCGTAGTCTATCATTTGCATAGCTGGACGAACCGTGTACGGATTCGTGTTAAATCGTTTTTAGACGGAAAACAACCGACTATTGCGAGTGCTACAGCGCTTTGGGATGGAGCAAATTGGATGGAAAGGGAAACCTACGACTTTTATGGGGTTCGCTTTACCGGCCACCCGGATTTAAGAAGAATATTGAATGTGGACGATATGGAGGCTTTCCCAATGAGAAAAGAATTCCCATTGGAAGATCCGAACCGCGTGGATAAAAAAGATTATTTCTTCGGAAGGTAATAAAACGAAAATGAAGGAGAACATTAGTAAAATATCCCCGAATCAACCTGTGTTTGTAGATAACGACCCACAGGATGAGTTGATGACGGTAAATATTGGGCCTACCCACCCAGCGACGCATGGTGTGTTCCAAAATGTGGTCCAAATGGATGGAGAGCGCATCGTAAGCGGTGTGTCGACGATTGGGTACATTCACCGAGCATTTGAAAAAATAGCCGAACACCGTGCATATTATCAACTTACTACCTTAACGGATCGCTTAAATTATTGTTCGGCGCCGATCAATAACATGGGCTATCACATGACGGTGGAAAAGTTATTGGGTGTTGAAATTCCAAAGCGCGTACAATACATGCGCATCGTAGTAATGGAATTAGCGCGTATTGCCGACCACATTATATGTAATGGGATTTTGGGGGTGGACACGGGAACCTTCGCGGGTTTTATCCCAATGATGGTGAAGCGTGAATTCATTTATGAGATTTTCGAAGAAATTTGCGGAGCGCGCCTGACCACTAATATAGGAAGAATCGGTGGCTTTGAAAGGGATTTTAATGATGTTGCGATCGCAAAAATCAATCAATTTTTGACTGAATTCCCTCCAATTTTAACAGAATTCCAAACCTTATTGGATAGAAATAGAATTTTTATAGAGCGTACTTCTGGAGTCGCTGCTGTAAGCCCGGAGACGGCGATGAGTTACAGCTGGACAGGGCCGAACTTACGTTCAACAGGGGTGGATTACGACGTGCGTGCAGTAGAACCATATTGTTCTTACGATGAATTTGATTTTGAAGTCGCTGTGGGAACAAGAGGAGACGTGTATGATCGCTACATGGTGAGAAATAATGAGATGTGGGAAAGCGTGAAGTTGATCAAGCAAGCCATGGAGAAAATAGCAAATGAGCCAAAAGGCATTTTTCATGCTGATGTACCAGATTTCTATTTACCTCCAAAAGAGCAAGTATATAACAACATGGAGGCATTAATTTATCACTTTAAAATCGTGATGGGCGAGATCAATCCTCCAAAAAATGAAGTATATCATTCGGTGGAAGGTGCGAATGGGGAATTAGGCTTTTATTTAATCAGTGATGGTGGACGTGCTCCATATCGCTTGCATTTTAGAAGACCATCCTTCATTAATTATCAGATGTTTGCCCCAATGTCAGCAGGCATGTTGTTATCGGATGCGATTATTAATATGAGTAGTTTAAACATTATAGCAGGAGAATTAGATGCTTAGTGTCAAGTATAACGAAGAAGTCGATTTTTCAGCTGAGCTGTTAAATAAGTTCGCAGAAATCGTGGCGAGGTATCCAGAAGGACGCCAAAAATCTGCTTTATTGCCGATTTTGCACGAAGTGCAAGCGGTGTATGGTTGGTTAAGTGTTCCCGCGATGGATAAAGTAGCAGCCTACCTTCAGATTCAACCGATCGAAGTGTATGAGGTAGCCACTTTTTACACCATGTATTTTTTGCGCCCGCAAGGTAAATACGCCTTGGAGGTTTGTCGCACAGGCCCTTGCTGTTTAGTAGGTGCTGAGCGCATTATGAAACACCTAACAGAAAAATTAGGCATTCAGGAGGGAGAGGTCACTCCAGATGGATTGTTTAGTTGGAGAGGCGTAGAATGTTTAGCCGCTTGTGGTGGAGGTCCGGTGTTACAAATTGGTCCAGAATACACATTCTATGAAAACCTTACTGAGGAGAAAGTCGACAAATTGATCGAGGAATTGAGGCAAAAAGCATAATCCTATGGCACGTAAGTTATTATTAAACCATATCGATGTTCCTGGAATTAACACTTTTGAGGTTTATCGCCAAAAAGGAGGATATCGAGCAGTGGAAAAGGCGCTGAAAACCATGTCTCCAGACGATGTGGTAGAAGAAGTGAAAAAATCGGGCTTGAGAGGACGTGGTGGAGCAGGTTTCCCAACAGGGATGAAGTGGAGCTTTTTGGCAAAACCAGAAGGCGTGCCACGTTATTTAGTATGTAACGGTGACGAATCGGAGCCGGGTACATTCAAAGACCGATATTTAATGACGCACATCCCGCATGCTTTAATAGAAGGAATGATTGTGTCGAGTTATGCGCTCGGAGCAAAAGTTTCTTATATCTATGTGCGTGGTGAGATGATGCCGCAGATTCGCATTTTAGAAAAAGCCATTGCGGAAGCAAAAAATGCTGGCTTTTTAGGAAAAAATATTTTAGGAACCGGATACGATTTAGAATTATACGTTCAACCAGGAGGTGGCGCCTACATCTGTGGAGAGGAAACGGCCTTGTTAGAATCTTTAGAAGGAAAGCGTGGGAATCCAAGGATTAAACCTCCATTCCCTGCGGTTTCTGGACTTTATGGCTGCCCAACTGTGGTAAATAACGTGGAATCTATCGCGGCCACTGTTCCGATCATCAACGATGGTGGGGAGGAGTATGCGAAAATCGGTATTGAGCGCAGTTCCGGCACTAAATTAATTTCTGCTTCTGGAAACATTAATAAGCCAGGAGTGTATGAAATTGAATTAGGCTTGCCAGTAGAAGAATTTATCTATTCGGATGAATATTGTGGTGGAATTGCGAATGGCAAACGTTTAAAAGCCGTCGTCGCCGGGGGTTCATCGGTGCCTATTTTGCCTGCGAATTTAATTTTAAAAACCATCAATGGTGCATCTCGTTTGATGACCTACGAGTCCCTGGCAGATGGCGGATTCCAATCAGGAACTATGTTAGGTTCAGGTGGATTTGTGGTGTTTGATGAGGATCAATGCATCGTTCGTAACACCTGGAATTTCGCTCGTTTTTATCATCATGAAAGCTGTGGCCAATGTTCACCATGTCGTGAAGGAACAGGATGGATGGAGAAGGTCTTGCATAACATTGAACACGGGCACGGATCACAAAGCGACATCGATTTATTAGTGAATGTGGCTAAAAACATTGAAGGAAATACGATTTGTCCATTAGGGGACGCGGCCGCTTGGCCAGTAGCAAGCGCGATCCGTCACTTTAGGGATGAATTTGAATGGCATATTACAAACGCATCTGAAGCGCAATCAAGAAATTACGGATTAGCACATTATGCTGATCCTTTGGAAATAACAGCTTCGTAATCATAGAAATAAAGCTTGGAAATGGCTGAAGGAGAAGTAAAATTTAAAGTAACTATTGATGGGATTCCAGTGGATGTAGCTCCAGGAACTACCATTATGAACGCAGCACGTCAGATCGGAGGAGAAGTTGCTCCACCCGCTATGTGTTATTATAGTTCACTACAAGGTTCGGGCGGGAAATGCAGAACTTGCTTAGTAAAAGTGAGCAAAGGTTCTGAAAAAGATCCTCGTCCTATGCCAAAATTAGTGGCATCCTGTAGAACGACGGTCATGGACGGCATGGAGGTTCAGAACATCACCTCTCCAGAAGTGATCGAAGCTCGTAAAGGCGTGGTTGAATTTCTATTGATTAATCATCCATTGGATTGTCCAGTATGTGATCAAGCAGGAGAATGTCACCTCCAAGACCTTTCATACGAGCACGGGGTGGATCAAACGCGTTATGAATTTGAGCGCAGAACCTTTGAACGCATTGACATTGGAGACAAGATTCAACTGCACATGAACCGTTGTATCATGTGTTTCCGTTGTGTTTTTGTGGCCAACCAATTGACTCCAGAACGTGTGCATGGAATTTTGCATCGTGGTGACCGCGCGGAGATTTCCACCTATATCCAAAAAGCTGTGGATAATGAATTCTCTGGAAACATGATCGATGTGTGTCCTGTAGGCGCCTTAACTGATAAAACGTTTCGCTTTAAGAGCCGCGTTTGGTTTACCAAACCTGTAGACGCGCACCGCGATTGCCCAAGCTGCAGTGGTAAAGTAACCATGTGGTACAAAGGAGAAGAGGTATTAAGGGTAACGGGAAGAAAAGATGAGTTCGGAGAAGTGAAAGACTTCATTTGTAATACTTGTCGTTTCGATAAAAAAGCAACGAGTGATTGGGTGATTGAGGGACCGAAAAAAGTCGCAAAAACCTCAGTTATTTCATTAAATCACTACGAAAATCCAAATCCGCCTGCTGTGGTGAAAACGAATTTAGCTTTGCAAGAAGCAAATAAAGAACAATTAAATCGTGTAGATAAATTACTGCCATAATATGGAATTAGAATTAGTATTAGAGAAATCGGTGTTAGTTTTGGTGGTATTCGTCATCACGTTGGCGATCGCGGCTTATTCCACCTTAGCTGAACGTAAAGTAGCTGGGTTTATGCAAAGCCGTTACGGTCCCGATCGTGCAGGTCCCGCAGGTATTTTACAACCCTTGGCAGACGGTGGGAAATTCTTTTTTAAAGAAGAAATCATCCCTGCAGGCGCTCACAGAGCCTTATTTATAGCAGGACCGACCATTGCCATCATTACTTCCTTAATTAGTAGCGCGGTCATTCCATGGGGTCAAGAACTGGAGATCGGCGGAAAAACCATTAGTTTACAAGTGGCAGACATCAATGTGGGCATTCTTTACATGTTTGGTGTGATCGCTTTAGGTGTATATGGGGTGATGATCGGAGGCTGGGCATCCAACAATAAGTTCTCTTTGATGGGAACTGTTCGTGCCGCTTCGCAAAGCATTAGCTACGAAATCGGAATGGGTTTATCCATCATCGCTTTATTGATGGTATCGGGCTCACTTTCCTTGAAAGAGATTGTGGAACAACAAGAAGGCTTCGTCAACTGGAATATCTGGGTACAGCCGTTAGGGTTTTTAATCTTTTTAGTTTGTGCGTTTGCAGAGTGTAATCGCGTACCTTTTGACTTACCAGAATGTGAAACCGAATTAGTGGGTGGTTATAACGTGGAGTATTCTTCTATGAAGTTAGCTTTTTACATGTTCGCTGAATACATCAATATGTTTGTGTCTTCGGCATTAATGGCTACCTTATATTTTGGTGGGTACAACTTCCCATTCATGGGCTACCTGCAGCACGAAGTCGGGCTCTCTCAAAACTGGATTACCATCATTGGCGTCCTTGTTTTCTTTGCTAAAATATTTGGATTCATCTTTTTCTTTATGTGGATTCGTTGGACCGTTCCGCGTTTCCGTTACGATCAACTGATGAATTTAGGATGGAAGGTTTTAATTCCATTAGCTATCGCAAATATTGTGTTAACAGGAATCGGAATTGTGGTCAAGGACACCTATTTTTAATTAAGAAACTATGCAATCGATCAGTAATAGGAAAAAAGTACTGGAGCAGAAACCAATGAATTTCTGGGAACGCATGTACATCCCTTCTATTCTAAAAGGGTTGGGTATCACCATCCGGTATTTTTTCAAACCAAAAGTATCCTATAAATATCCTGAAGAAACCCGTCCATATTCGAAAAATTTCAGAGGATTACATTCTTTGAAACGCGATGAGGAAGGAAGAGAACGCTGCACCGCTTGCGGACTTTGTGCTTTGTCTTGTCCTGCGGAGGCCATTAGCATGGTCGCTGCAGAGCGTAAAAAAGGAGAAGAGCATTTATACCGCGAAGAGAAATATGCAGCAGTTTACGAAATTAACATGTTAAGGTGTATTTTCTGTGGACTTTGCGAAGAAGCTTGTCCGAAGGAAGCCATTTATCTGGATGGTCCGCATGCGACCGCTGATTACTTAAGAAAAGACTTAATTTTTGGAAAAGATAAATTGGTAGAGCCAAAGTTTGATTTTAAACGTTCAGAAAAACCCTTAGCCTAAATTTTATCCCTATGATGGTGTTTTATTTTGTCGCCTTTTTATCCATATTCTTTGCATTGATGACCATCTTTACAAAGAATCCAGTACATAGTGTATTGTATTTAGTTATAACGTTTTTTACGTTTACAGTTCATTATATATTGTTAAATGCGCAATTCTTAGCGGTCGTGAACTTTATCGTGTACTTAGGCGCCATTATGGTGCTGTTCCTATTTGTATTGATGTTACTCAATTTGAATAAGGAAACGGAGCCGATGAAGTCTAATTTAGTTAAAATAATGGGTACTTTGGCCGGTTTGTGTTTTTTAACTACGATTATTGGTTCATTGAATCTTTTGGAAACTTCAAATCCTATGATGTTGAAAAATCCAGATATTGGATTGGTTCAAAACTTAGGTAAAGTATTGTTTGATGAGTTTTTATTGCCCTTTGAATTGTCTTCTATTTTATTGCTAACCGCAATGGTAGGCGCTGTTCTTTTGGCTAAGAACGACCCTAAAAAAGCCCAGTCTTAACCAGAAAATATATAAACTGAAAAAAAGAAATGGACGGAATTATTAATAGCATGCAGGGAGTGCCCCTGAACCATTACATCCTGTTTTGTACCATCATTTTCTCGATTGGGGTAATCGGCGTATTGATTCGTAGAAATGCGATCATTATCATGATGTCCATTGAATTGATGTTGAATTCAGTAAACTTATTATTAGCAGCATTTTCAGCTTATAGCGGCGATCCAGCAGGGCAAGTTTTTGTCTTCTTTATTATGGCATTGGCAGCAGCGGAAGTCGCGGTGGGTTTAGCGATCATCGTCATGGTGTACAGAAACACTCGATCACTGGATATTAATTCATTGAATCGCTTAAAATGGTAATGCATAAAGGAGTTTAATCCTTTTTAAAAGAAAATAACTAGTAGCACAACGTAGTAATACAATAATATGATAGACTTAATTTGGTTAGTTCCTTTGTTGCCTTTGCTTGGTTTTATGATCCTGGGTTTGGGAAGGAATGTATTGTCTAAATCTTTGATTGGCACGATTGGTAGTGGGGTAGTTTTGGCGTCCTTTGTCGTCAGCATTATGATTTTTGCGGATGTCTACGCGGCGCGCCAAGCAGGCGAAGCTGCGTCTTTTACCATTTCTATTTTTGAATGGTTTAAGGCGGGTAATTTATCCATTTCACTTTCGTTTTTAGTCGACCCATTAAGTGCCATCATGTTATTAATCGTTACAGGAATTGGGTTTTTAATCCACTTATACTCGATTGGCTACATGCATAAAGATGAAGGTTTCGGTAAATTCTTTGCATACTTGAATCTATTCGTCTTCTTTATGTTGTTGTTGGTATTGGGATCTAACTACCTGATTATGTTTATTGGTTGGGAAGGAGTCGGTTTATGTTCTTACCTATTGATCGGTTTTTGGTACAAAAATATCAGCTACGCGAGTGCTGCGAAAAAAGCATTTGTGATGAACCGTATTGGGGATTTAGGGTTTTTATTAGCTGTATTCTTAATTTTCACCACTTTTGGTACCCTGGAATATGCAGGCATTTTCCCTAAAGCGGCTACGATGGTATCCGGTGATGGCATGTTAATGTTAATTACCTTGTTATTATTTGTTGCTGCCACGGGTAAGTCAGCCCAATTGCCTTTATTCACTTGGTTACCGGATGCGATGGCGGGTCCTACTCCTGTATCAGCATTAATCCACGCTGCGACCATGGTGACGGCAGGTATTTATATGATCGCCCGTTCTAATATTTTATTTACCCTTTCTCCAGTCACGATGAATGTGATCGCGGTGGTGGGGCTTGCAACGGCATTAATCGCGGCGGCCATTGCGCTCACGCAAAATGATATTAAAAAAGTACTTGCTTATTCTACTGTTTCCCAATTAGGGTATATGTTCTTAGGCTTAGGAGTCGGTGCGTTTACAGGCGCGTTCTTTCACGTGTTGACTCACGCGTTTTTTAAAGCCTTATTATTTTTAGGAGCGGGATCGGTGATTCACGCGATGAGCGATGAACAAGATATGCGCCGAATGGGCGGCTTGAAAAAGCACTTGCCGATTACATATGCAACTATGTTAATTGGAACGATCGCGATTGCAGGGATTCCACCTCTTTCTGGATTTTTCTCTAAAGATGAGATTTTAGCACATGCTTTTGTTGAAAATCCAGTATTATGGTCATTGGGATTGTTAGCCGCGTTCTTTACCGCATTCTATATGTTTAGAATGTTATTCTTAACCTTCTTTGGAAAATTCAGAGGCACTGCACATCAGGCGGAGCACCTGCACGAATCTCCATGGACCATGACTCTTCCATTAATTGTATTGGCGGTGTTGTCTGCGGTAGGTGGATTCATTAACATTCCCGCTGCTTTAGGCGGTGGTCATGCGCTTGGAGACTTCTTATCTCCAGTTTTCGCGGATTCCACTTCGCACACAGGTGCATTCCACTTAGATCACAGTACAGAATATGTGTTAATGGCTGTTTCAGCTTTAGCTGCCGTTGCCATGGCTATATTTGCCTACAATAAATATGTGAAAAATGCGGTGGTACCTGCTGCAGAAGGAACGAAATTAAATACCTTAACAAAATGGTCATACAACAAGTTTTATATAGATGAAATTTACCACGGAATGGTGACCAAACCATTGGATAATCTATCGGTGTTTTTCCATAAAGTCGTGGATCGCATGATGATCGATGGTTTTGTGAATGGCGTTGGAAAAGCGACCAATGAGTCCGGTAGATACTTGCGTTTACTTCAAAATGGTAACGTTGGATTTTACCTGTTTATGATGGTAATCGGAATCATCGCGTTGGTGATTTATGGAATGACAAAGTTTTAAGGATAAAGTAGAATATAGAGAACTCAGGATACATGGATAATTTGTTAATACTTTTACTGTTCCCTTTAGTTGGTGCGTTTGCGTTAGCATTCGTTAAGACATCAGCTTCTGCAAAACAAGCCGCTTTAGTAATTTCAGCAATTACACTGGGCTTAACTCTCCCTTTTTGGAGCCAATTTAATTCCGCTGCTGGTGTGCAATTTCAACAACAATTTGCCTGGATTCCAGCTTTAGGAATTGATTTTCACATTGGCTTGGATGGAGTCAGTCTGCCTTTGGTATTATTAACGAATACCTTAGTCCCGTTAATTATTTTATCTTCATTTGGGAACCAACATAAAGGCAACTTCTATGCTTTGGTATTGGCCATGCAAGCGGGTTTACTGCTGGTGTTTACCGCTTTAGACGCCTTTACCTTCTATGTGGGCTGGGAAGTAGCTTTAATACCGATTTACTTTATCTGTGCTTTATGGGGCGGGGAGGATCGCATTCGGGTGAACCTGAAGTTTTTCATCTACACCTTCTTCGGAAGTTTGTTAATGCTGATTGCGATTATTTATTTGCATCTGCAAACTCCTACGCAAGATTTCGCTTTGGCTTCGTTTTATAACTTAAGTTTGGACGAAACGACTCAGCGCTGGATTTTCTGGGCATTTTTCATTGCTTTCGCAATTAAAATTCCTTTATTCCCTTTCCACACTTGGCAACCGGACACCTATACTTCAGCTCCCACTGCGGGCACCATGCTTTTAGCAGGGATTATGTTGAAAATGGGGATTTTCGGATTGATTCGTTGGTTAATTCCGGTGACTCCATTGGCTTTCGAAGCGTATGGTTGGTTGGCGGTCTTATTAGGGGTTATAGGGGTGGTATACGCATCTTTAATTGCATTCAAACAAACAAATATTAAGCGTTTAATCGCATATTCATCTATTGCGCACGTGGGGTTAATCGCGGCGGCCGTTTTTGTATGGAATGTACAAAGTTTGCAAGGTGCGATGATTCAGATGATCAACCACGGTATTTCAGTGATTGGATTATTCTTGATCGTAGAAGTCATTGGTAGACGTTTAGAAACGCATGAAATGAGCAAAATGGGTGGGATTGCGAAAGCGGCACCGACCTTGGCGATTTATTTTTTAATCATCGTGATGGGAGCGGTAGGCTTACCATTAACGAATGGATTTATTGGTGAATTTTTAATGTTGATGGGGGTATATCAATACAGTATTTGGTTCGCAGCCATCGCGGGTTTAACCATTATATTTGGGGCCGTGTATCTATTGCGCGCCTACCAACAAATTATGTTAGGGGCTAGTAACGACAAGACCTCGAATTTTAGTCCATTAGCATGGCATGAGCACGCAGTATTGGCGATTGTTTGTGCATTGATTTTGTTCATTGGGGTATATCCACAGTTTTTATTGGATATTTCTGAACATACTATTACAAACATGGTAGGGCATATAGGCAGCCTTACTAAATAAATGATAGACGAATTATTTTTGGTAGCAATTTAAAAGAATATATAGAATAACATGGGTGCGATCATTACATTATCATTACTGGCTATTTTAGTTTTGTACCTTGGCCTATATAAAGCAAAAGGCGCATTATTGCCGGTTACAATGGCGGGTTTATTGGGGTCTGCAGGGCTGTTATTAATGGATTGGAATGCCAATGCAGAGCCGCTTTATTCCGGAATGATATTATTTGATCGTTATGCCATTGTGTTCTCGGTACTGTGTATTCTGGTCACTGGACTTGTTTTGCTGCTGTCGAAAGATTACTTTGATAAAATTAGCGCCAATGTGGCGGAGTATTATGCGCTCATTATATTCTCCTTAACCGGGGCGATTTTGGTGACTTCCTTCCACAATCTATCCATGATGTTTATTGGGATTGAAATCATGTCCGTGGCGCTTTATATTTTAGCCGGCATACGTAAACGTGATTTTGGTTCGAATGAAGCCGCACTGAAATACTTTTTGATGGGAGCATTCTCTACAGGTTTTTTATTATTCGGAATTGCATTGTTATACGGAACTACGGGCTCCTTTGACCTTGCTGAAATCCGCCAATATGTAGTGGATCATCCAACCAATGTTCCGGTCATGTTGTATGCGGGAATTTTATTATTAATCGTGGGCTTAGCGTTTAAAGTGGGTGCAGCACCTTTCCATTTCTGGACACCAGATGTGTATGAAGGCTCTCCAATTTTAATTACCACCTTCATGAGTACCGTGGTGAAAACGGCCGCATTTGCAGGCTTTTTACGCTTGTTTTTATTCTGTTTCGAACCGCTTCAAGAGTTTTGGATTCCAGTTTTAGTCGGTATCACCATTATCACCTTGTTCATTGGAAACATCACCGCCTTGGTACAGCATAGCTTTAAACGGATGTTGGCTTACTCAAGTATTTCGCATGCGGGTTACTTAATGTTTGGTATCATTGCGATTGGCGCAAATTCAGCAGGATCTGTCTTGTTATATGCGACTGCATATTCTTTCGCTACAGTGATTGCATTTGGGTCATTGATTTTGATTAAGCGCGCCAGTGGAAGCGACGATTTCGAATCATTTAACGGATTAGCTAAACGCAATCCAAACTTAGCGTTGGTGATTACTATCGCAATGTTATCGTTGGCAGGTATTCCTTTAACAGCTGGATTTGTGGGCAAATTTATTTTGTTTGCGGGAGCGATCGAGAAGTATCAAGTATTGTTAGTGGTGTTGGCGGTGGTCAATGCAGCGATTTCAATTTACTATTATTTCCGAGTCATTGTCGCTATATACTTTAAATCTTCAGAACGGGAAGTCGTGGCATATCCAGGAAATTTTCAATTTGTATTTATACTCGCTGTATTATGCATTTTAGCCATTGGGGTTTTCCCAAGTGTGATTACTAATTTAATATAACCATTTTTTTCATACCCCTTAAGCGTTTGATCCGCAGGCACGTTTTTAATCGTTTCTGCGGATTAATTCGTTTATATTCCGGTGTTCCCCAAATAAAACGAGCACGTCCCCTTCTTCCAATAAGGTGTCCGAGGTGGCAATTCCAGTGGCTTCCTTTTGAATGACTGTTTTGCCTTCCCTTTCATAGGAACTGCTTTTTAGGGTGGACAAAACGATGACTTGATATTTATTCGTCAGGTCTGCTTCTTTTAGTGTTTTTCCAATGCAATTTCGGGGAACTTTGGTCTCTATGATGCTGTACTTTTCTGATATTTTAAAGGAGTCCACAATTTCCTTATTATCTAATCGCAAGGCAAGGCGACCTGCAGCGTCTTCCTCAGGCATAATGTATTCATCGATTTGCATCGCTTCTAATACCGTGCGTTGCAAATCAGAAACTATTCGTCCAATGATTCGCTTTACTTTTAGGTTTTTTAATAAGGCAGTGGTTAAAAGGGAAGCGCCCTCATCTTCTCCGATGGCCACGATCACGGCGTCCACATCTTTCAGTGGTAAAGAACTCATCGCGTCTGCATCCGTGCTATCCATACAAATCGTATGCGTGATTTTTTCTTTCAGCATTTCGACACGGCTCATGCTGTTATCAATTCCAATTACTTCGTGCCCTCTTTCAGTTAATTGAATCGCTAAAGAACGGCCAAAATTTCCAAGCCCAAGAATGATGTATTTCATATTATTTGATCGTTTGGAGTTTCTATTTGTCTTTTATTAAAAGAGTACCTTTTCTTCTGGATAGGTATAACTCTTGTTTTTATAATTTTTAATGATGGCAACTAATAAGGTTAAGAAGCCTACCCGGCCAATAAACATAGTAGCCGTTATGATCATTTTGCCCGAATCTGATAATTCGGGTGTAATGCCTAAACTTAGACCGCAGGTTGCGTAAGCAGAAATAACCTCGAAGACCAAGGAACGAAATGCTTTGTCATCATCTGTGATCGTTAAGCCGATCAATGCGATAGCCATGGCTAACACAGATAACATAATAATAGCAAACGCCTTATTAATGGAGTCTTGTGAGATTCTCCGTTTAAAAATTTCTAGTTGATCTTTTCCTCTTGCTAAACTGATAATGTTCAGTAGCGAAATGGCAAAAGTCGTGTTTTTTATACCCCCACCAGTAGAGCCAGGAGATGCACCGATCCACATAAGTATCATGATAGACATGATGATGGGCATGGACAATTCGTTCAGTTCTATTAAGGAGAATCCAGATGTTCTGGAGGTATTTCCCATAAAAAGTGCTGCAATGAACTTGTTCAAAAATCCTTGATGTTCTTGCAAACTGTGGTGATATTCGCCGATTAAAAAAATGAGTGTAGACAATACAATCAGTACGAATGATGACCAGGCCATTAAACGTGCATTGAAACTAATTATCCAGGCTTTGTGAATAAAGGAGCGTCCATGAATCAAGCGATGATATACGTTGTTAAATAAACGTTTAAAATACGTGTATCCATTGAAGACAATGATAAAACCTAAGCCGCCAAGGATAAATAAGGATACTAATACCAGTTGGAATTCGTAGTTAAATTTCAAATTTGTTCCGCTGAACCCGTTTTCAACGATGGTGAAGCCGGCGTTGCAGAAGGCAGAAACCGCATGAAAAACTGAAAAAAATACGTGATCGGAAAAGGTGTTGAATTGGGATTTGGGAACCGAAAAAAAGATAAGTATCGCGCCAATCAACTCTAATAATAGGGTGACGGAGATGATTTTTAATAAGGTGTTAATGACAGCCCCGACTTTGTTTTGGCCTAATATCTCGCCATACATTAATTGATTTTTAAATGAGAAGCCGCCTGAAAAAAAGTAACCAAAAAAGCCCGTAAAGGTCATGATTCCTAATCCGCCTAACTGAATTAGGACTAACAAAATGCTTTGCCCAAAAAAGGAAAAGGTATGCCCAACATCGACGACCGATAATCCGGTGATGCAAACGGCGCTAGTGGCCATAAAAAGCGCATCGATAAAGCTGAGTGGTGGTCCGTGTTGTATGCTGTTAGGTAACATTAATAAGAACGCTCCTAAAAGGACTAATCCAATAAAACTGATGACAAAGAGCAAGGTAGGATTAAAATATAATTTATCTAAGAAAAGTGAACTGCGAGAGATTTCTGCTAGGGTCAAGGAAAAAATTCCCAAATAAATCCATTCATCTTTCGCAAAGAAATAAGTTTCTTTTGGGTCAATGAGGCGGGTTATCGCGATGATTAAAAAAACTGCGAAAACTAGGATTCCTGCGTAATGTTTAGCATGGAACATTTTTCCGGCCCAAATGGATAGCGCAGTACGAATAAAATTCCCAATGAATAGGACATAAAAGGCGATTACAATCCCTTGGCTAAATAATTTTTCGGTTTTAGGGGATGGAGTAAACCCTAAATGAATGATGGTAATTAGGGATGTGAATAAACATAAATATAATGCGACGTTGTCGATGATGTCCTGACGGTGACGAACAAAATATTTGATGCTTTGTAAATTCATTTCCTAATGGGTTTTCATCGGGCGATCAGCTCGATTTCAAAAAGTTTCGACCAGTTTTTGCCGGTCACAAAAAGGCGTTTGTTTGCTGGGTCGTAGGCGATGCCATTCAATTCATTGTCGTATGGGATGGTGTTTTTTTCAGGGTAAATTCCGGATAAATTTATTTCCTTTTCGATCGCTCCTGTATTCGGGTCGATGACAACTATAATGTCCTTTTGATACACGTTTGCATACACTTTACCATCTATGTACTCTAATTCGTTCAGGAATTTTACGGGGCCTTGGTGATTGTAGACAGCGATAGAACCTTCTTCTTGGTACGTATCTTTGTTTAGAAAATACAACTTGTTCGTGCCATCGGACAGGATTAATCGATTCCCGTCGTAACACAAGCCCCATCCTTCACGGTAACTTCCATAAGGGAACTCGCCAATTTTTTCAAAGGTGTTTTTATTGTATATAAAGCCTTTGCCCTCCATCCAAGTTAATTGAATGATGCGGTTATCAACGATGGTCATGCCCTCGCCGAAATATTGGGCATCTAAATTTATCTTTTGCAAAATCTTTCCGCTTTCTAATGCGACTTTTCTCAAGGAAGATTTTCCTTCATATTGCCCAGTACTTTCATACAGGACCCCTTGGTGGTATTCCAGTCCTTGCGTGAATCCTTCTGGATCGTGTGGATATTCGTTGATGACTTTGAAGCCGTATTGATTGGCAGGCGTGGGCAAATACACAATATTACTTTGAATCGTCGTTTCTTTCCCTTGTTTGTATACTTTTGCTGTGATTACTCGGTTTCCATAAGATAATGTATGCGTTTGTACACGAATAGAATCTGTGTGCGTTTCTTTTACGTGTACAGCGCCATCGATTAGATAAACAATAGAATCAATATCACTCGCCTGGTTTGGAATGGCTAATTTTACTGTGAAATCTTCTCCACTTCGAACGATGCTGCCTGCTTTAGGTACATCGAATTGTATTTGCGCGGCTTGTTTTTTTGTTTCACAACTTGTTAGGCCGATAAAAGACAGAAAAATGAAGGAGAAAAAAAGTCGTTTATTCATTTTTATTGATTTTGTATACCTATACAAACTTATCATTTTTTCTTTATTAACTAATTTTTCGGGAAATTAATTTCGAGGAGTATAGGTCAAGGTCCGATTTGGTTTATTCTGGCCAAAATGCGTCTTCAATGTGTTCTATCTGAACATGATCCGGATTCATTGTGGGCTGAGCAGCTCCCGAGTAGATTACAGAAACAATGTCAAAACGGATTTCTCCGCCATATTTCCTGCTTGCCAAAAATTCGTTTGCTGCACGAGCTAATTTCCGAATTTTGTCTTGAAGAACATGTTCATAAGGAGCGCCAAAGTGGTCGTTTTTTCTCGTTTTTACTTCTACAAAAACCAGGGTGTCATCATCTTGCATAATCAGGTCGATTTCTAAGTGTTGATGCCTCCAGTTTTGCGCGAGCAATACATACCCCTTCTTTAATAAGTGCTCTTTCGCGAGTTGTTCACCTTGAGCACCGGTCTCCAAGTGTTTCGCCATGCCTTACTATTTTAAAATGATCGTACCGAGCCGCTCTCCAATTATTTTAAGCGCATCTTTCATGGCTTGATATTTTTGGAGCAATACCTCGGTCTGAGTTTCGTCTTTGGTAGTTTTTAGGGATTCCCTCAAGGCTAACATTTGGGCTTCCACCCAACGTTTTTTCATTCGGAATACGGTGGTGTAAACCAACTCTTGAAGGTGTTCTTTTTCTTGAGGGACGTAAATTTTTCTCTTATCGTCGTTCCAGTTTGGACTGATTTCATACTTTGGCGATAAGAGTGTGATGGCCAATTCAGAAATCGCTGCGTCGGTATTTGAAATAAAGACACGGTCTTCGGGTAACTCTTGCTTATTTACATATTCCTCATAAATTTTTAAAATTCGATTACAAATCGGGTCCTCAAACGGGATGTCTTGGATCGAGTTAATGAGAAGTGGAGCGACGGGTAAATTTGCCGCGTTCTCCCAATGTGCGATTTCCTTTCCAAAGTTTAATAACACTCGGATAAACTCTCTTTCTTGTAAAACAGAAGGCGAAATAGCAGATTTTTCCGGGGTTTTTTTTGGAAGATCTATTTGAATGGGGGCCAAAAGAGGATCCAAACTTTCCTGGGTTCTGGCAGGACGTTCAATTTTCCCTTCTTCTTTCGGTTTTTTGCGAGCATTCGCAACTCGGATTTTATTTAGCTCGTGCAGTAACACCCGTTCTTCAATTTCCAGTAAAGTGCTGCAAACTTGAATAAAAACCGAAGCCTTAATTTGATCGGGAATCAAGGCAATGCTTTCCACCACCTCGCGAATGGTGTTCGCGCGTTTGATTGGATCATTGCCGGCATCTGCCAATAAAACTTTCGTTTTAAATGAAATAAAATCTTCTTGATATTGGCTTAAATAGGATTTAAAAGCCTCTGAACCATGTTTCTTTAAATAGGAATCTGGATCATCGCCATCGGGCACGAGCAGCACTTTAACATTTAACCCTTCTTCTAAGAGCATGTCCATTCCCCGAAGGGCGGCTTTAATTCCAGCCGCATCTCCATCAAACAACAAGGTGACGTTCTTCGTGTATCTCGAGATCAACCGAATTTGGCCACTGGTTAAAGAAGTCCCTGAAGAGGCGACAGAATATTCAATCCCCGCTTGGTGCAAGGCAATGACATCCATATACCCTTCCACCAAAAGACATTGATCTGCATGACTGATCGCTTTTTTTGCATAATAAAGCCCATAAAGCACATTGGATTTATGGTAAATCTCACTTTCAGGGGAATTGACGTATTTGGGGACTTGTTTATCCGTCTTAAGAGTTCTTCCTCCAAAACCAACGACGCGACCACTTAAATTATGAATGGGGTACATGACTCGACCCCGAAATCGATCATAGGTGCGACCATCCTCTTTAACTACCACTAGTCCGGTTTCTGCCAGGTATTCATCTACATGCCCTTGCGCTTTCGCTTCATCAGCTAATGCGCTCCAGGCTTCTGGCGAATAGCCCAACCCAAACTTTTGAATGATATCCTCCCGAAATCCACGCTCTTTAAAATAATTTAAGCCGATGCCTTGTCCTTCTTCGGTATCCCAAAGTTGGCGTTTAAAGAATTCTGCGGCCCAATTCGTCACTACCATCAAACTTTCTCGGTGATCCCTATGCAAAAGTTCTTCAGGAGTCGATTGGGATTCTTCGATCTCAATCTGATACTTATTGGCCAGATAACGCAAGGCCTCTGGGTAGCTATAACGCTCATGCTCCATGATGAACTTGACCGAATCTCCCCCAGCACCGCAACCAAAGCATTTATAAATCCCTTTACTAATGGATACATTAAAAGAAGGGGTTTTTTCATTATGAAAAGGACACAATCCGATTAAAGATGCGCCTCTTTTTTTTAAGTCAACGAATGCACCCACGACATCCTCAATGCGTGCGGTATCCAAAATTTTTTCGACGACTTCTTGCTTGATCACGATAATTCCTCAGTTGATTAAAAGTAAAGATACTTTTTTATGACCGTTTCGAAAAGTTCCAACGGATATAATTGATGTTTTTATTTTGTGCCAAATACTTTTGCTCGTAATAGGTTTTAATCTTCAATACATCGTCCAACCATTCCGAATGATAGACATCTGTGGTATTTGCAAGGACAGTATACCCCAGCTCGTCCAAGGTTTCTTGCGTAAAGGCGTGCAATAAGTCACTATCCGTTTTTAAATGCATTACGCCGTTTTCCTGCAGGATAACTTTGTATTTTTCTAAGAAAGCGGGAGCAGTTAAGCGTTTTTTGATGCGGCTCTTTTGAGGCTGGGGGTCGGGAAAAGTAATCCAAATTTCTGAGATTTCTCCTGCTTCAAAATAGGATAAAATATTCTCAATCTGAATGCGCAGGAAGGCGACATTAGGTATGTTTTCTTCGATGGCTGTTTTGGCCCCTCTCCAAATTCTATTGCCTTTAAAGTCGACTCCAATAAAGTTGATGTTCGGAAATTTTCGGGCTAAATTTACCGTGTATTCCCCTTTCCCACATGCCAATTCTAATATCACTGGATGGGTATTCCCAAATTGTTGCGCCGCCCACTGCCCCTTGAGTGCCAAGCCGTCTTCCAATTGCTTGACATTTGAAAAAGTAGCGATTTCCGCAAATTTCCTAAGTTTATCTTTTCCCATGACGTATTCGTTTGGGCACAAAAATACAGATAAATGAGATGTCCTCTAAGTTTGTTATCTTTGTTTTTTGTTTATTTAAATTTCACCATATGAAGTCACACACAAAATCAACGATGAAATTTCTTAGCCTTGGAAAAAGTTTTGTGATTTTTGCGTTCGCAACCCTGTTTTTAGTGTCCTGCGCGGATAAAGGAAAAGGAATTCACGACCTTGAAGTCGGGCAGAATAATAAGGGCGAAGGATATTTGGGAGCTAATATGCCAGTCAAAGCCAACATACAACTTGGTGATGAACAATTAGAATCTATAGAATTAGGAATGGAGTCTTTGGACGGCTCTTCCACTTTTAGCATGGATTTAACTCCACGATATGCGGGACAAAACGCTTTCAAATTAGAAGAGGAATTTATTTTCCCAAGTGGAACGGAAGCAGGATCTTATGTGTTGGTTTTAGATGTTAAAGGGAATAATGGGTCAGTTATGAAGGAGCAACGCACCTTTAATATTCACGTAGATAGTTCCCTGCCGTATGTGGATGAATTAGAAGTGGGCCTAAACCAAAAGGGCGATGATTTGCATTTGGCGGCAAACATTGTAGCTCCGAAAAAAATAAAAAGAGTGGTCTTAATCGTCAAAGGTGCTGCTTGGGAGAAGGAATTTATTTACGATCAACCCAGAACTAAGGACCAAACAGCCGTTCATTTCCATGAGCATGCGCACATTGATGACGCGCCTGCAGGGGATTATAATGTTGAGTTAATTGTAGAAGATCAAGAAGGAAGATCGGCTTCTACTACTGGTACGGTACAAAAGAAATAAGCGCATCTTGAGATTTAAGCTTTTTAAAGTTTAGGTCATATAGATGCACGTTTAAATCTTATATATAATAAAACACCCCATGCTCATCCAAAAAGCATGGGGTGTTTTTATAAGGTTATAAGTGTTTTTTAAGGACTTAGTCGATCAAATCGAATCCAATATCTCTACGATAATATTTGCCCTCAAAATAAATACGACCCGCATCTGCTGTGGCTTGCTGTAAAGCATCGAACAAGGTGTCTTTAATCGCCGTGACAGCCAGAACTCGCCCACCCGCAGTCACAATTTCATCCCCAACTTGCTTGGTCCCAGCGTGGAAAACGAGGGTGTCTTTCACGTTGTTCAGGTTTGCGATTTCTTTTCCGGATTCGTAATCACCTGGATAGCCACCGGACACAATCACAATGGTGGCAGCGGTTTTATTGGAGACAGAAAATGAACGCTCAGCCAAATTTTCTTCTGCTACGCCTTGAAGTAAGTCTAATAAATCCCCTTCGATTCTTGGCAATACACTTTGTGTTTCCGGATCCCCCATGCGTACGTTGTATTCGATGACATAAGGTTCATTATTCATGTTCATCAGTCCTATGAAAATAAACCCTTTGTAAGGAATGCCATCTGCTTTTAATCCATGAATGGTCGGTTTCACAATGCGTTCTTCTACTTTTTGAAGAAAATCTTTATCCGCAAAAGGCACTGGAGAAACAGAGCCCATACCGCCCGTATTTAAGCCGGTGTCTTTTTCTCCGATTCTTTTGTAATCTTTCGCAGAGGGTAATAATTTATAGGATTGACCGTCCGTTAATACAAACACTGAAAGTTCAATGCCCGATAAGAATTCTTCGATCACGACCGTATTGCTCGCAGCACCAAATTTTGCGTCAGCGATCATCGCAGTTAATTCCGTTTTCGCCTCTTCAATGGACTGGCAAATTAATACGCCTTTGCCTGCCGCTAAACCGTCTGCTTTTAATACAATTGGGGCTTTTTGGGTATCTAAATAGGCCAAGCCTTCTTCCAGCGTAGCTTGGTTAAAGGAACGGTATGCCGCAGTAGGGATGGAATGACGTTGCATGAATTGCTTAGAAAAATCCTTGCTTCCCTCTAATTGGGCCGCTAATTTTTGGGGGCCAATAACAGGAATGTTTTTCAAATCATCGTTCGCTAAGAAATAATCGTGTATACCTTTCACTAAGGGTTCTTCTGGGCCGACAACGACCATTTCGATCGCATGCGATAGACAGAATTTGGCAACTTCATCAAAATCAGTCGGCATTAGGGTCACATTTTTTCCATAAAGATGCGTTCCAGCGTTTCCTGGAGCGATATAAAGTTGAGTAAGTTTCTCGCTTTGGCTCAATTTCCAAGCAAAGGCCGATTCACGACCTCCGGATCCTAATAGTAACACATTCATACTACAAACATAAAAAAAAACGATGGCAGTCCATCTGTGGAAACGAAAATATATCCTGATTTACCTATATTTGAAATTATAAGAAAGACAAGATGGAATTTTTAGACATAGTGATCGAAGATCGAATCGCACATGTGCGATTGAATCGGGGGAAGTCAAATGCGATGAATGGAAAATTAATCGCTGAGCTGCATGAGTTAATCGACCAGTTGGATCAGGATGAAGCGATCGCGGGATTGGTTCTTCACGGAAAGGAAGGGTTTTTTAGTGCGGGCTTGGATTTGATCGAACTTTATCAATATAACGAGCAAGAGGTGAGGGATTTTTGGGTAAATTTCATCGCTTTGATTCGCCGTTTTATTTCATTTAGTAAACCCAGTGTGGCGGCGATTAGTGGACATAGTCCGGCAGGTGGATGTGTGTTAGCCATCTGTTGCGATTACCGCGTGATGGCAAAGGGTGAATACATTATTGGATTAAATGAATTGCCTGTGGGGATCGTTGTTCCAGAAGCCATTTTTCATTTGTATAGTTTCTGGATTGGCCAGGCCCATGCGTATAGAAACTTAATGGAGGGCAAATTAATTAGTCCTGAAGAAGCGCTGAACATCGGACTGGTGGATGAATTGGTGGAGGGGGACCGCTTGATGTCGACAGCAGATAAACGGGTGAAAAAATACACCCAATTAGAACCAAATACATGGAGAAAGAGTAAATTGAATTTACGGAGAGGGTTAATCCAGCGATTTAATGAGGATCACACCACCGATATAGAAGCCATCTTGATACAATGGTGGGCACCTTCTACCCGATCAATTTTAAAATCCATTATCGATAATTTGACGCAAAAAAAATAAGCAGAGGTGGCGATGAGTATGAATGAAAGTGGAATGCATCATTTAATCCAAGGATTAGAGCTTCCTGTGGAAGTAAAGGAACGGGTGGAGAATTGGCTTCAAGAACCGTATGACATCGATACCCGAAATGCTGTCGAAGCATGGGTAAAGCAAGCCAATACTGCCGACTTGTTAGATGCTTTTTATAAGGACTTAGCCTTTGGTACTGGGGGATTAAGAGGTGTTTTGGGCGTTGGAACCAATCGAATGAATACATATACGGTTGGGAAAGCCACTCAAGGCTTGGCAAATTATTTGAAAAAGCAGTTTCCTGAACAACCCATTCGAGTGGCGATTTCTTACGATAGCAGAAATAAGTCGGATGTGTTTGCTCGCCTGATCGCAGCCATCTTTATTAAAAATGAGATAGATGTGTATATTTTTGATGCATTGCGTCCAACCCCTCAACTTTCATTTGCGATTCGTCAATTAGAATGTCACGCGGGTGTGATGGTGACTGCCTCCCATAACCCAAAAGAGTATAATGGATATAAGGCTTATTGGTCGGATGGCGGCCAACTGGTTCATCCGCACGACAAAGGTGTGATGGATTGCGTAAATTCCATTCAAAATCCGAGCGAGGTGCACTTTCCAAGCGAGGAAGATTTGGCGGTCATGGATCAACACGAACGTTTCCACACATTAGGAAGGGATATGGACGAAGCTTACTTTCATGCGGCTTTAGCCTTGTCAATTCGGCCTGAAGTGGCAAAAAATGAGCAGCGTTTTAAAGTTGTTTACTCGCCTATACACGGTACAGGGGTGACCTTGGTGCCAACCTTGCTTCAAAGATGGGGTTTTCATAAAGTCCACGTGGTAGAAGCCCAATCCATTCCGGATGGGAATTTTCCAACGGTCGTTTATCCAAATCCTGAAGAGGAAGAGGCCATGAAATTAGCTATAGCCGAAGCTAAAAACGTACAGGCAGACTTGGTTTTGGCCACCGACCCCGATGCCGATCGAGTAGGTATGGCGATACAGGATGAACACGGTGATTTTGAGCTTCTAAATGGAAATCAGATTGGATCTTTGCTCGTGGATTATGTGCTTTCCTCTTATCACGAAAAGGGAATGCTGCGCCCGAATGATTATGTGGTTAAAACCATTGTGACAACAGATTTAATCGCTGCGATCGCTAACGACTATAACGTACCCTGTCCGGAAGTATTGACAGGCTTTAAGTATATTGGAGAATTAATGACCCAGAAGGCAGGAGAAATGCGGTTCTTGGTGGGGGGAGAAGAAAGTTTTGGGTACTTGGTGGGAGATTTGGTGCGCGATAAGGATGCGGTGATATCTTGTGCTTTTATCGCAGAGATGGTCGCATATCATCATAGCCAAGGCAAAACTGTGAAAGACGCATTGATCGACTTGTATATCAAACACGGTTTCTATAAAGAGCGCTTGATTTCGATCACTAAAAAGGGCAAAGCCGGCGCGGATGCCATCAAAAATATGATGGAAAAATTAAGAAACCAACCCATTCAAAGTCTGGGAGGAATTCAAGTTGTTAGGCAGAATGATTATTGGCGGCAAGAAGCATTAGATGTAAGGACGAAAGCAGTCAATAAGATTGAACTGCCGAAATCGGATGTGTTGCAATATGTCACGATCGAAGGGGATGTGATATCGGTCCGACCTTCAGGAACGGAGCCAAAAATCAAATTTTATTGCAGTGTGCGTGAACCCTTGACAAAAAAAGAAGATTACGAGCAAGTAAATGCGAACTTAGAAGCTAAAATAGATCGTATGATGAATGCCATTTTGCAAGATTAAGATAGGAAATTTCTTATCTTTGCGATCATGGTCAGGGAAATCTACGAAACCAAACGTAAAGCATTACGAATCAACTTAGCATCAGAAATTTATGGCACCTTTGCGGAAATAGGGGCGGGGCAAGAGGTCGCGCGAAACTTTTTCAATGCAGGAGCCGCCTCAGGAACCATCGCAAAAACCATGTCTGCTTATGACATGACTTTTAGTGATGCCATTTATGGGGTGGAAGATTCAGGTCGATATGTTAGCCAATCGCGGTTAAGAAAGATGTTAAATCATGAATATTCTTTGTTGACAGAACGCTTAACAGGTGATAAATACAAAGATAAAAAGTTGTTTGCGTTTGCGGATACCGTAGCAGCCCTTAACTTCAATAAAACGAACGATCCTCATGGATGGATCGGCATTCGCTTTCAGCACGAACTGGGTGCAGCTCCGAGTGAGATCGTGTTTCACGTAAAATTATTGGACAGTGATAATTCTTTGCAGCAAAAGGTGTTAGGCACCTTGGGTGTGAATCTTGTATATGCTGCTTATTATTATTTGTCGGATGTGCAAACCATGATTGAGTCCTTGGCGGACAATCTGTCTCCAGGCGCAGTGGAGATTGATTTGGTGAAATTAGATGGGCCAGCATTTGAAGGAGTGAATGAGCGATTAATCAACTTGTATTTAATTGCAAAAGGATTCTCAAAAGCAGCCATCTTTAATCCTTCCGGTGACGTGTACCAAAGTAAAGATTTCTTGTATAAGAAACATGTCATGATTTTGCGTACAAAATATCGCCAAAAGTCGAATCCTAATTTTGATCTCTTTAATCGTGCAGTCGAGCAGTTTAAGCGTAATATTGGAGTCACCGATGATGAACAATTAGTGGTGATGATCGAAGTACCTATGAGTAATGGGTTGGATGACCAGTCGGAAATTAGCTCTGAAGATTTAACCTACTTTGCGCAGCGAGCGGACTATTTGTGCTCTACAGAGAACCACATCATCGTCACGAATTTCAGAAGAAGTAATCATCTCGCTGAATTTTTAGCTGAATTTAAACCGAAAAATGTTGGAATATCTACTAACATTGCAAACCTTAAGCATATTTTTAATTCTGATCACTTCAATAAGGATCATTATACAAACGAATTGTTGTCTTATGTAAGCGGCATGTTTAGTAAGAATGTGAAACTATATGCGTACCCATACTTGGATAAATCCAATCAGCAAATCATCACTTCCGCCAATATGCCTGTGTCGGAGGAGGCAAAACCCCTGTTTGATTTCTTAGTCAACAACAAGTACATCGTTGATATTGAGAACTATGAGGAGCGATTTGTCAAAACAGTTTAAACTTAAAGGAGTGTAATTTATAAACATTCTAAATATCTGTGTTTGACACATTTCTGACACAAATGAGCATTGATTTGTTGTACTTTTGCTAGCTAATATTAGTGAGGATTTTGAATTGAAACATCTTAAGGTCATAGCTTTTACCCACAAGCAATTAGATTTAAAAGATTTGGGGAACCTCGTCATTGATGATGAGCAGTTGGATGAGCGTTTAAGGATGCTCAAAGAGCGTTTCGATATTCCAGAGCTATTTTACATAGGCACCTGCAACCGGGTCGAGTTCGTTTTTTACAGCGCTCATAAGTTGACCGATGAATTTATGCGGACATTTTTATCCGGTTTGTCTTTTCAAATGCCGGACGATCAAATCGAATCTTTACTTGCGAAGGCGGATAAATACGAAGGAATCGATGCATTAAGGCATTTATTTAGGATGTCTTGTTCCATGGAGAGTTTAGTGGTCGGTGAAAAAGAAATTTTAGCGCAAGTTCGACGATCGTACGAAAGGTGTAAACGAAGTGGTTTTACAGGCGATTTTATTCGTTTAATGATGGATAATTTAGTCCGCACCGCAAAGGAAGTTTACACGTATACACACATTTCTAGAAAGCCGATTTCAGTGGTTTCCTTAGCTTACCGCAAACTGAAGGAATTTAAATTGCCAGAAAATCCACGCATTATCATCATTGGTGCAGGCGAAACAAATCAAAACGTTTCTAAATACCTAAGCAAGCATAAGCTTTCAAATTTTACCATCTTTAATCGCACCCTTGAAAAGGCTGAGTTATTAGCAAATGATTTGGGCGCAATGGCCTATCCTTTAAGCGAGTTGCCAAATTTTAAAGATGGTTTTGATGTATTAATAACTTGTACAGGGGCAACAAATGCGATTATTGATGTTCCACTTTACACTTCTCTGATTAATGGCGAGACTGATAGAAAAGTGGTGATGGATTTAGCTATCCCAAATGATTTGAACACAGCGGTATTAGCCAAATTCCCTATTCAATACATTGAAGTAAGCAGCTTGCAAGCGGTTGCGGAGCAAAATATTCAAGACCGCTACGCTGAAATCGAACATGCTGATAAAATAATCGAAGAGAATATTCAGGCTTTCATGCCTATTTTAAGACAACGTAAGGTGGAAATCGCGATGCAGGAAGTTCCTCAGAAAGTAAAGGAGATCAAATCTTTCGCTTTAAATGAGGTGTTCGCACGCGAAGTCAATGCCTTAGATGAAGAATCCAGACAAGTTTTGGAAAAGGTGATGAGTTATATGGAGAAGAAATACATCAAAGTTCCCATGGTCATGGCTAAAGAAATTCTCGTCAATCAACACATCGATGATTAACACTACACGTACTATAATAATTGGCACAAGAGGCAGTAAACTTGCTTTGTGGCAGGCCAATCATGTAAAGGCGCGCTTAGAAGCGATTGGCGTACCGTGCGAAATAAAAATAATCAAAACTCAAGGAGATATTGTCTTACACCTTCGGTTAGATAAATTAGAAGGGAAAGGATTCTTTACTAAGGAGTTAGAAGAAGAGTTGTTAAGAGGGGACATCGATTTAGCTGTACACTCGCATAAAGACTTGCCTACCCAACACCCAGCTGGTTTGGTGATCGCGGCCGTTTCAGAGCGAGAAAATCCTGCTGAATTATTAATCATTCGAAAAGAGTCCTTGGATCAAACCCAGCGGTATGCTTTAAAAAAGGATGCATTAGTCGGGACCTCTTCGAATCGTCGCAAGGCTCAGTTATTGGCATTTCGTCCAGATTTATCTTTCGCGGATTTACGAGGAAACGTCATTACTCGAGTAGACAAATTACGTCAAGGACAATACGATGCTATTTTATTAGCAAAAGCGGGTATTACCCGTATAGAAATGGATTTGGAGGAGTTTCATGTGGTGGAAATTCCGCCTACAGAATTAATTCCAGCACCGGCCCAAGGCGTGTTGGCGTTGCAAACGAGGGAGTCCGATCAGGAGCTTATCCAGCTATTGCAGGCCATTCACGACAAGGAAACTGCCGAAGAAATTGAGGTCGAAAGGCGAGTTTTACAGCTTTTTGAAGCAGGTTGTCACGCACCATTAGGCGCTTATTGTCGTCGCAGTGAAGCGGGCTTCGAAGTGTGGACTTCAAAGGCCGAAACATCCACTGAATTTCCCGACCGATATTTCATTAAGGCGACCAGTACCACCGGTTTAGCAAATTTAATAGCCCATCATTTCAACCAACAGGTACTTCCACCGAAAGGGGTTTTCATAACACGTGAATTGGGTGCAGATTCATTTTTGAAGCGTGCATTCCAGAAGCACGATCTCTCTGTGGTTGGACAATCTTTTATAGAAGTGGTGGGAATCCCAGGTTCAATAAACAAGACAGAGGTGCAACGTGCAAACTGGGTGTTTTTCACCAGTAAGAACAGCGTCATTCATTTTTTTGAACAACAACCAAATCTTCGCGAAGATGTTCGTTTCGGAATCATCGGCCGAGGATCGGAAGAGCAACTTAGAAAATACGGTTACGCGCCATCCTTTTCAGGCGCTGACTTTGGCATCGATATGGATGCGGTAGGGGATGCGTTTGCGCTCATCGCAAAAGGTCAAGTAGTCTTAATTCCTCGTGCGGAAGACACCTTAGGCACCATGAAAAAAGCAATCGAAAAACACGCAGAGGTCTTGGATGTGGCAGTTTATAAAACTTCCGCCATTCCAGTAGTTCCGCTTCGCAATGAAGAAATCATGATCTTTACGAGCCCGAGCAATGTCTACGCATACTTTGAGTCGCATACCTTATCCGCTGACCAACGTGTTATAAGCATTGGCTATGCTACGGCTAAGGCATTGGAGTCGTTTGGCGTTCCGTATGTATTGCCTGCCACCCCGGACGAAGTGGGCTTGTCAGAGGCTGTTTTTGGTATGTTTTCAAAGGAAGAGCGCGTGTAAACCTTGCACCGCTTCCCTTAATTCTATATATTCGAGCGATTAAAAATCGTTTACTAAACGTTTAAACTATGATGTTACAAAGGCCAAGAAGGAATAGAAAGTCTGCAGTCATTCGGGACATGATTCAAGAAACCCAGGTGACCGCATCCAACCTCATTTTTCCTTTGTTTATTGTTGAAGGAACGAATCAAAAAGTAGAAGTATCTTCTATGCCTGGGATTTATCGCTTTTCGATCGATCAATTATTAAAAGAGGTCGAAAGTTGCATGAATCTTGGGTTGAAAGCATTCGATTTATTCCCAAATATCGAAGAATCATTAAAAGACAAATACGCCACGGAGAGTTACCGTGATGGAAATTTATACCTGAGAGCCATTGAAGCAGTAAAGAAAAACTTTCCTGAAGCCTGCGTGATTACGGATGTAGCCATGGATCCATACAGCAGTGATGGACACGACGGCTTAGTTGAAAATGGCGAGATTTTAAACGATCCTACCCTCGAAATTTTAGGTAAAATGGCACTCGCGCATGCTCATGCAGGCGCGGACATCATCGCTCCTTCAGACATGATGGATGGCCGCATTGGGTACATCCGAACTGTATTGGACGATGCAGGATTTACCCAGGTGTCGTTAATGTCCTATACCGCGAAGTATGCCTCGGCGTTTTATGGCCCCTTCCGTGATGCATTGGAGTCCGCTCCTAAGCACGGCGATAAAAAAACCTATCAGATGAATCCTGCCAATCAACGCGAAGCATTGATCGAAGCAGAATTAGACGCGATGGAAGGTGCAGATTTTCTTATGGTAAAACCAGGTTTACCTTATTTAGATGTGGTCAAGCTTTTACACGATCAATTTGATTTGCCGATCGCTTGCTACAATGTTAGCGGAGAATATGCGATGCTGAAGGCTGCCGCAAAAAATGGTTGGTTAGATGAACAGCGAGCCACCATGGAAGTATTAACAAGCATTCGTCGCGCTGGCGCAACGGCTATTTTAACGTATCACGCAAAAGAAGTGTTAGCCAATAAGTGGTTATAGGAGGAGCAACATGTCGCAAGAAAAAAAATCATATCCAGAGATTAGCAGGACCAAATCGGCCAAACTATACGAAAAAGCAAAGCAATATTTCCCAGGCGGAGTGAACTCTCCTGTACGCGCATTTAAATCTGTACACGGCGTCCCTTTATTTATAGAAAAAGGAGACGGCTGTTATTTATGGGATGCAGACGGCAACCAGTTTATCGACTTCTGTTGTTCTTGGGGGCCATTAATCTTAGGACATAATCACCCAAGCATTCGCGAGAAAGTCGTCAAAACCTTGGATAATGGGTTAAGTTTTGGTGCACCAACCGCATTAGAAAACGAATTGGCTGAGCTGATTCTTAGTGGAAATCGATTCTTAGAAAAACTGCGTTTCGTTTCTTCAGGAACCGAAGCCGTCATGTCCGCCATTCGATTAGCGAGAGGCTACACGAAAAGAGACAAAATCATCAAGTTTGATGGCTGTTATCATGGCCATTCCGATGCCCTTTTAGTAAAAGCAGGATCTGGCTTAGTCACGTTTGGAGAAACCTCTTCAGCGGGCGTTCCAACTTCTTTTGCGGAGCAAACCCTGGTCTTGCCCTTAGACGATGAAAAAGCCTTAGAAGAAGCGTTTAACACGTATCCAAACGAAATCGCTTGCGTGATCATAGAAGGCATTCCAGCGAACAATGGCTTGTTAATTCAACGCAAAGAATACATTGACTACCTGCGCGCAATCACGAAAAAACACGGTGCTTTATTAATTTTTGATGAAGTGATCACGGGTTTCCGTTTGGGCTTTGAGGGTGCAGCGGCTTATTATGACGTCCAACCAGACATCATCACTTATGGAAAAATCATCGGTGGTGGTATGCCAGTAGGCGCATACGGGGCTTCTGCAGAGATCATGCAACACATTTCTCCAGATGGAAATGTGTATCAAGCCGGCACTTTATCTGGTAATCCAGTGGCCATGGCTGCGGGTATCGCCCAACTCACTGAGTTAAGCAAGGAGGGTTTTTACGATGGCTTAAAAGAGAAAACGGCTAAATTTGTAAGCGCCATTCAACAGCATATTTCTGCACAGGGTTACCCAATGCAAATATTAAGCGTAGGATCTATTTTTTGGTTTGCTTTCTCAAACAAGGATGCGATTCGCGCAGCAGCGCACATTGATCATGCCAGCATGGAGCACTATAAGGTCTTCCATAGAGAATTATTAAATCGCGGAGTTTACTTAGGTCCATCCGGCTATGAAGTTGGTTTCGTTTCGGATAGCCACACAGAAGCAGTATTGGATGAAGTGAAAAATGTTATCTTTGAAGCATTAGCAATCGTATTTGAATCTTAAAATTTAAATAAAATGAATAGCAATGCCCCTTTGGCTGAACGCATGCGTCCGAAAAAATTGGACGATTATGTGGGACAACAGCATTTGGTTGGGCCAGGGGCAGTGCTGCGATTAGCCATCAGCCGGGATCAAATTCCGTCCATGATCTTTTGGGGGCCTCCCGGTGTCGGAAAAACCACGCTCGCCCTCCTCATTTCGGAACTTTTAGAACGTCCATTTTTTATATTGAGCGCTATCAACTCAGGCGTAAAGGACATTCGAGAAGTCATTGAAAAGGCAGAAAAGCTCCTGCAATTCGAGCAAAAGCAACCCATTTTATTTATAGACGAGATCCATCGATTTTCAAAATCCCAACAAGATTCTTTACTGGGCGCAGTCGAACGCGGGGTCATTACCCTCATCGGAGCGACCACCGAAAACCCGTCTTTTGAGGTAATTTCAGCACTATTAAGCCGCTGTCAAGTGTATGTGCTGGAGTCGTTATCGGAAGAAGATCTGGTCGGTTTGTTGCACAAATCCTTGGCTACCGATCCCCTCTTACCAGGCGATCAAATCCGCATTAAGGAACATGAAGCATTATTACGGCTCTCCTCTGGTGACGCCAGGAAGCTGTTAAATGTATTCGAATTGGTGGTGCAGGCTGCTGTGGCTGCGCTGAACGCAAACTCATCCGATGCAGCTGAACCTGTATTTGAAATCACCAATGATTTTGTCTTGCAACAAGTCCAACAACAGATGGCGCGTTACGACAAGACAGGAGAACAGCATTACGATATTATTTCTGCTTTTATTAAATCCATCCGAGGTTCGGATCCCAATGCAGCTGTGTATTGGTTAGCGCGAATGATCGAAGGAGGGGAGGATCCTTCCTTTATAGCACGCCGTTTGTTGATTTTGGCGTCGGAAGACATCGGAAACGCGAATCCCAATGCATTATTATTAGCGAATACCTGCTTTCAATCCGTGAATGTGATTGGTTGGCCGGAGTCGCGGATTATTTTGTCCCAAACCGTTACCTATTTGGCCTCCTCTCCAAAGAGCAATGCGGCTTATGAAGCGATTAATAAAGCGCAGGCTTTAGTTAAGCAAACCGGAGATTTATCCGTCCCTTTGCATTTGCGCAACGCGCCTACGAAATTAATGAAGGATATGGACTATGGAAAGGCATATAAATACGCGCATGCCTATCCGGGTAATTTTGTGGAACAGGAATTTATGCCCGACCAAATTAGTGGCACTTTATTATACGATCCAGGTAAAAACCCTGCGGAAGAAAAACTGCGGGAAAAATTGCGCCAGCAATGGAAAAATAAGTACGGGTATTAAGCTGATTTTACGCGACTTTTACGACTTCATTTCCATCGCTAAAAAGCGAGCCGTCTCACTTCTTTTATTTTTAATCAACTCTTCCGGAACCCCACTGAATAATATTTCTCCACCGCCAGATCCACCTTCGGGGCCCAAATCAATGACCCAATCAGCGACTTTAATGACATCTAAATTGTGCTCGATGACGAGGACTGTATTCCCACGATCGACTAAGCGATTTAACACGCCTAAAAGTACTCGCACGTCTTCAAAGTGCAAGCCTGTCGTCGGTTCATCCAAGATATAGAACGTGTTTCCAGTGTCTTTTTTAGATAATTCAGTGGCCAATTTTACCCGTTGTGCCTCTCCGCCCGATAGGGTCACGGAAGACTGTCCCAGCGTGATGTACCCCAATCCCACGTCTTGCAACGTTTTTATTTTTCTATAAATGGATGGGATGTGCTCGAAAAATTCTACCGCTTCGTCAATGCTCATGTCTAAGACGTCACTAATGGATTTTCCACGGTACCGCACTTCTAAGGTTTCTCGGTTATAGCGCTTGCCATGGCACGTTTCACAAGGCACCTGCACATCCGGGAGGAAGTTCATTTCTATGACTTTCATGCCGCCACCTTGGCAGGTTTCACAACGGCCACCTTTCACGTTGAAGGAAAATCTTCCAGGTTTGTAGCCACGAATTTTTGCCTCCGGTAACTGAACAAATAAGCTTCTAATATCGGAAAACACGGTCGTATAAGTGGCTGGATTCGACCGAGGCGTACGTCCGATCGGACTTTGGTCGATTTCGATGACCTTGTCAATATACTGTAAACCTTTAATGCTTTTATAAGGTAAAGGTTTCTTTTTGGCACGGAAAAAATGATGATTTAAAATCGGATAAAGCGTCTCTGTAATGAGGGAAGATTTTCCACTGCCAGAAACACCTGACACTAAAACCAGTCCACCTAAAGGAATTTTCACATTCACATTTTTAAGGTTGTGACCGGTCGCGCCTTCTAATTCCAGGAATTGACCATTGCCGGGTCTTCGGATTGCAGGAACTGGTATGCTTTTTTCTCCGTTTAAATACTGGGCGGTCAAGGAATGCGCTTTTAAAATAGTCGCTGGCGTGCCTTGGGCGACGACTTCTCCTCCATGCTTTCCTGCAGCAGGTCCCATATCGATGACATGGTCCGCATGCAAGATCATGTCCTTGTCGTGCTCTACTACGAGTACCGAATTCCCGATATCTCGTAAGTTTTTCAAGGATTTGATTAAGCGGTCGTTATCCCGTTGATGTAAGCCGATGCTGGGCTCATCTAAAATATATAAGACATTTACGAGCTGGGAGCCGATTTGCGTAGCTAAACGAATGCGCTGAGATTCTCCTCCAGATAAGGATCCGGAAGGGCGATCTAAGGTTAAATAGGTTAAGCCTACGTCCAGTAAAAAGCCTAATCGGGCGCGAATTTCTTTTAAAATCTCTTCTGCAATGCGATTTTGGCGCTCATTTAAGTGTTCGTCTAACTCATCGAACCAGGTTTTCAACGCGCGAATGTCCATGCAACTGAGCTCGTAGATATTTTTTCCTGCGAGTTTAAAATGCAAGGATTCTTTTTTCAAGCGGGCTCCTTCGCAGGTAGGACAGGTGATTTTTTGGCGATAATCATCCAAATTTTGGCTGTTTAAACCTAATTTTTCATATTGTTCCTCCAAAAAATTAAAAAGGCCATTAAAGGTGGTGGCATGTGTTTTGCCCCCCCAAGCGCTATACAAGGACGGAACATCCAGGGGTTCATCCAACCCGTTGAATAGTTCATCTAATAAAGCTTCAGGAAACTTTTCGATGGAATCATTCATGGCCATCCCATGGCGTTTTAGTAAAGTCTTTAGGATTTGGAACACCCAATTTTCCTTATACTCGCCCAAAGGCGCCAATCCACCTTTTTGAATGCTGAGGCTTGGGTTTGGAATAACGGCTGCACGATCGGCTTGAAATACAAATCCCAACCCATTGCATTCGCTGCACGCACCATAAGGAGAATTAAAAGAAAAGGAGTTCGGTTGCGGTTCATCGTAGGAAATCCCCGATTCTACATCCATTAAATAACGACTAAAGAAATATTCCTTATTTTCCTCGTCGCTTATTTTAATAATGCCTCGCGCGGCTTTCATGGCCTGTAAAACGGAGTCAAAAAGCCTTTTCTGATCTTTTTGTTGAACGATTAATCGGTCGATCACCATTTCAATGTCGTGAATCTTATACCGATCCACCTGCATTTTGGCCTCCAAATCTAAAATCTCACCATCCACACGAACTTTGGAATACCCCTGCTTACGAATCTGTTCAAATAATTCACGATAATGGCCTTTCCGGCCTTTCACCACCGGCGCTAACAGATTAATCGCACGTCCTTCGAATTGGTTGAGTATGCGTTCTACGATTTGCTCATCCGTCATCCTTTCCATTTTACGACCGGACACATAGGAATAGGCATCTCCCGCTCGCGCAAATAACAAGCGAAGGAAATCATACACTTCCGTAATGGTGCCCACGGTGGAGCGCGGGTTTTTACTGGTGGTCTTTTGCTCGATCGCGATTACTGGGCTCAGACCGTTTATTTTATCCACATCCGGACGCTCCAACCCGCCCATAAATTGGCGGCTGTACGCACTGAATGTTTCCATATATCGGCGCTGTCCCTCTGCATAGATGGTGTCGAAAGCCAAAGAAGATTTTCCACTCCCGCTCAAACCAGTAATGACCACTAACTGGTTGCGAGGAAACGACACATCAATATTTTTGAGGTTGTGTACACGTGCCCCAAATACCTCTACTTGCCCTTGTTCAATATGATTTGCTACTGTCGTTTCTTGGTTTTCGACCATTTCTCTATTATGGATTATCGAATGTTAAAATCGTAAGTTATTTCAATGCCGCCAGCAGCCAACATATCGTGCACAGAGCAATATTTCTTCACAGCTAATTCGGCTGCTTTCGCTGCTTTTTCGGCATTGATTTCGCCTGCCATTTCAAAATGTATATGAATGGCGGTGAAAATTCGAGGCGCTTCATCTCGTCTTGTTCCTGTTACGGTGACTGAGAAATCTTCAATGACCTGTCGTTGTTTCTGAAGGATGGTGACAAAATCTAAAGACGCACAGGAGCCCAGCGCCATCAAGACTAACTCCATAGGACGTGCACCCAAATTTTGACCGCCAATTTCTGGCGTTCCATCAATATGTACTTTGACATTTGGCACGACACCTGTTCCTTCAAAATGAACCGCGTCGTTTACTTTTTTTAAGGTTATTTCCATCGCTTTATTATGATCTAATTAATGCTTCATAGAGAATTTCAACCGGATGATACGCTTTGCGGTCTGCCCCATCTTTAATTTGGTGGCGACAACTGGTCCCCGGCGCTGCGATGAGGGTGTCAGCAGAACTCGATCGCACAGCAGGCATTAACACTAATTCGCTTACTTTTTGAGATACCTCAAAATGTTCTTTTTCGTAGCCAAAGGAACCCGCCATTCCACAACAACCTGAAGGAATCGTTTCTACTGAAAATCCTGTTGGAAGCGCCAATATTTTTTCGGTCGCGCCGACCAAATGAAAGGATTTTTGGTAGCAATGTCCATGCAACTTGATTTTCTTTGGCTCCTGCGTAAATTGCGCAGCTGTAATGCGGCCTTCCTCGATTTCGTTTGCTAAAAACTCGTCAATTAACAAAGCGTGTTTTCCAATCCTTTTAGCATCTTCTACCAAAGCGTCCTCCACTAAATCCGGATATTCATCCCTAAACGTTAAAATCGCAGACGGTTCAATCCCTATTAAAGGATGCGATTCATTAATCAAATCCTTAAATCGTTGAACGTTCCGCGATGCAATTTTCTTTGCTTCTCGCAATAAGCCCTTCGATAAATAGGTGCGGCCACTTTCTTCGTGCGCTATTATTTGAACGTCATACCCTAATTCACGCAATAATAAGTACGCTTTTTGACCGATTTCTACATCGTTATAATTCGTGAATTCATCACAAAATAAGAAAATTTTTCGAGCATTCAAAGCGACGGATGCGGGCTTTTTTTGACGCTTCACCCAAGATCGGAAGGTGGTTTTACCCACTTTCGGAAGGGAACGCGCTTTCGCAAAGCCTAACACCCCTTTCACCGCATTCGAAAGTTGCGGTTGTTCAATGATATAATTATACAAACCAGGAACCCATGACGCTAATTTTTGTGATTTTGTAAAGTTAGCAATGGTCCAGGTCCTGAAAGGCGTTCCATGCGCATCGTAATAATGCTGCAGGAATTCGGCCTTCATTTTTGCAATGTCTACACCCGAAGGGCATTCTGATTTACACGCTTTGCAACTTAAACACAAGTCCATCGCCTCTTTAATTTCAGCGTGCGCAAAGCGATTCGTTTGATTGGATTGGGTTAAAAACTGACGCAATAGATTTGCGCGAGCGCGAGTCGTATCCTTTTCCTCGCGAGTGGCCATGAAGGAAGGGCACATGGTTCCACCTGTAATGTGTGATTTTCTACAATCTCCCGATCCAGAACATTTTTCTGCTAATCGCAAAATACTTTCTTCTCTTTTGAAATTGAAGATGGTCGGAATATCCAGAGGACCCCCTGCTACCTCGTACCGCAGGGCTTCGTCCATGGGCGGGGTATCCACAATTTTGCCGTCATTAAAAATGCGGTGAGGGTCAAAAATTTGCTTCACCTCTTTCAATAAGGCGTACGCTTTTGGCCCCAAAACCTCCGGAATAAATTCGCCCCGCAACCGTCCATCTCCGTGCTCCCCGCTTAAAGAGCCATTAAAACGCCGAACCAATACAGCCGTTTCTGCTAAAACTTGACGGAACGCGAGCCGTCCTTGTTCAGATTTAAGATTAATCAGGGGCTCTATATGTAATTCACCTGCTCCAGCATGCGCGTAATAGGAGGCTTGGAGATTATATTTATTTAAAATTTCTTCTACACCTTCCACGTAAGCAGGCAAATCCTCTGGTGATACAGCACAATCTTCAATGAGGTTAACCGGCTGGGTGTCACCAGGTAAATTTCGAATTAAACCCAGTCCTGCTTTTCGAACATCCCAAACCAGCGTAGTTTTCGGCCCTGTAATTAAGGGGTAGGCATACCCTAAACCGGCTGTTTGCAACGCCTGAATTAAGGCATTCGCTTTTTGATGGATTTCATCCAGTTCATGGTCACGAAATTCCACCATTAACAAGGCGCCTGGATCGCCTTCTATAAAAAACCGATTGTGTTTATACGTAGGATGCCCTTTGGTGAAATCCAGAATGTATTTATCGACGAGTTCGGAAGATTCAGGAGCATGTTGAAGCGCGATGATATTGGCTTTGGTGGATTCCAACACGGAATGACAATGCACACAAAGCAGGCCCACTTCTTTAGGGGGCAATGGAATTAAGTTTAATGTGGCTTCCGTGATAATGCCTAAGGTTCCTTCAGATCCGGCCAATAGGGTGCAAAAATTGAAGGCTTCGGGGCCTTGATCGAGCATTAAATCCAGGGCATATCCAGTGTTACGGCGTGTAATGCTTTTTTTCGGATACGAGGTGGCGATGGTTTTCGCATGCTCTTCTTTATTTAATAGGGCAGAAATGCCTGCATAAATTTGGCCTTCTCGATTCGTTTGTTTCTTCTTTTCTTCCAGTTCAAGGGCGGTGAGTTCTTTAAATTCTACATCGCTGCCATCGTCTAAAAGTACTTTTGCGGAGCGCAATTGACTTCGGGTGTCTCCCCACACAATGGAATGAAGACCTGAAGAATTGTTTCCGATCATGCCGCCGATCATCGCACGGCTGGCCGTAGACGTTTCAGGGCCAAACATCAGTCCATACGGCTTTAAATAAGCATTCAGATCATCTCGAATCACACCCGGCTGTACTCGAACCCAACGTTCTTGTACATTCACTTCTAAGATTTCATTAAAATACTCGGAAACATCGACCACGATGCCGGACCCAACGACTTGGCCTGCTAAGGATGTACCGGCTGTTCTCGGGATTAATGTGATTCCATAAACCGATGCAAATGCGATTAAATGCTGTAAATCTTTCTCGTTTTTAGGGATCGCCACTGCAGTCGGTTTCTGTTGATAGACCGATGCGTCTGTGGCATATGCTATGATAACTGCTTGATGTGCAGCGCTGTTGTCAAAATAAAATCTACCCTGCAGTTTTGCAGCGAGACCAGCTAAATGTTCATGGTTTAGCGTTTGGCGTTCCATGAGGTAAAGATAGGGTTAAAATCCTACACTTTTTAATTGTAGTCCCATTGTTTCGGGCAAATTGAACATTAAATTCATGTTTTGCACGGCTTGACCCGAAGCGCCTTTGACCAAATTATCAGTCGCATTTAAAATGAATAATTTGTTACCATGTTTTTGCACCTGCATAATGCTTTTATTCGTATTCACGACTTGTTTGAGGTCCACATTTTGACGACTCACATGGGTGAAAGGGTGGGTGGCGTAATAGTTTTCGTAACACGAGAACGCTTCTTCCTCCGTCAACGCACAATCCAAGTACATGGAAGCAAAAATGCCTCTTGTAAAGTCACCGCGTTGTGGAATAAAGTTAATTTTTTCGGCTGCACGGCTTAACAAGGTGTCGCTTGATTCCGTCGCGCTTCGCAAAAACCCTGCTTGTAGTTGATCCAATGATTCAGAGATTTCCTGCAAATGTTGGTGTTCAAACGCTTTATAAGCGGATAAATTATTATTTCTCCAAGAAAAATGCGTAGTTGGACCTGGCTTTTGTCCCGCTCCTGTAGAACCTGTCGTCGCTTGAATATGGATTTGCTCCGGCAATAATCCTGCCTTTGCCAAGGGCAATAAAGCGAGTTGAATATTGGTGGCAAAACAGCCTGGATTTGCTACATATTGAGCAGTTCGAATCACTTCACGATTTAACTCAGGCAACCCGTAAACAAAGCGAATTCCTGCATGGGTATTTTGGTCTTTCAGACGGTAATCTTGCGAAAGATCGATGATTTTAATGTTTGAATCAATGGGAGTTTCCTCCAAAAATTTACGAGAATCCCCATGGCCCATACAAAGAAATAGGACATCGATCTCGTTAGAAAGTTCAGAGGAAAAACTCAATTCGGTATCCCCAAATAAATCTTGGTGTACGGCATGCACTTTTTTCCCAGCATTCGATCCCGAATGCGCGAATACCAGCTCCACACCTGGATGGAAAATTAAAATTCTTAATAACTCTCCTCCAGTATAGCCGGCGGACCCGACTATACCTGCTCGAACGCGATTTATTGGGCTTGTACTCATTAATTATGATTCTTTTTTATTGACTTTGTGCCAAATTAATGTTTGATTACCAAATATTTTCGAAAAACCTTTCACATCATCACCTGTATATCCGGCATTCATCTCTCCGTAACTTCCAAACTCGTTATTCATCAAATCGTTCTTTGAATGAATACCTAAAATCACAAAGCGGTGCGGGTGCAATTCGACTAAAACTTCACCGTTTACTGTATCTTGCGTATTGCTTAAGAACGCTTCTATATCACGCATAACAGGATCGTGCATATGGCCTTCGTGCATCCAGTTTCCATAAAATGCTGCCAACTGATCTTTCCAAGATAATTGCCACTTTGTTAAGGTGTGCTTTTCTAATTGATGGTGCGCTTTCACTAAAATTAAAGGTGCTGCTGCCTCGAATCCAACGCGTCCTTTAATTCCGATAATGGTGTCTCCAACGTGGATGTCGCGACCGATTCCGTAAGGTTGAGCAAGCTCTTGTAAAGCTTGAATCACACGTACAGGGCCTAATTTTTCTCCGTTTAATGCAACCGGCTCGCCTTTTTCAAACGCAATGCTGATTTGTACTGGCTCGGTCTTCGTGACTGGCGTAGGCCAAGCTGATTCAGGAAGGTATTGGTGAGAAGTCAACGTCTCAGCCCCACCTACTGAAGTCCCCCAAAGCCCTTTATTAATGGAATATTTCGCTTTTTCTGCTGAATATTCCACACCATGTTTGCTTAAGTACTCGATTTCTGCTTCACGACTTAATTTCAAATCCCGAATCGGCGTGATAATTTTTACCCCCGGAATCAAGGTGTTAAATATCATGTCAAAACGCACCTGGTCATTCCCTGCTCCAGTGGAACCGTGTGCTACCGCGGATGCGCCAATTTTCTTTGCATAATTTGCGATCGCTGTGGCTTGACAAACCCGCTCTGCCGAAACGGACAGGGGATAAGTAGCGTTTTTCAGTACGTTTCCAAAGATCAAATACTTGATGGTTTCATCGTAGTAGTTTTGCGTGTCATCAATGGTTGTGTGCGATTTTACACCAAGTTCATAGGCCCTTTTTTCGATGGTTTTTAATTCATCTTCCGAAAATCCCCCCGTATTTACAATCACGGAATGCACTTCCATGCCTAAATCTTTGGTTAGGTATATGCAACAAAACGAGGTGTCTAAACCTCCACTAAATGCTAAAACTACTTTTTCCATCTATCTTGTTTCTTTTTTTATTTCAATGTAATGCGCGCATTTTAACCGATGCGCAGGTTTAATCTGCTATTCAACCCCATTAATGATTGGAATTACCATACCCTTATTGAGTGGAGGTTTCATCCTATTAACGAGTGGGGTGCCTTCCTGTTAATGAGCGGGAGTACCATCCTCCATGCCGCGTAAGTTTTTTACTTGAAGCGCGGCGCTCACGAATTTTTTTGTTGACTTCCACAATTTCGCTTCAATCCGTTTTAATAAGGATGATTTTTTGGTCATGGTAGACAATCTTTCGCGTGCTTTTGCCTTCATTTCGATTTTTGCGCGCAATTCTTTTTCTTTTTCTACAGGATCCCAAAGCATGGCAGTGCACATGCAGTTTTTGCGCTCCTTCATTTTAAGAATATCGAAATTCACACAAGATTGGCACCCTTTCCAAAACTCTTCATCTTGTGTCAATTCTGAATAGGTAACGGGTTCGTACCCCAAATCAGAATTGATTTTCATGACGGCCAATCCAGTGGTTAATCCAAATATTTTAGCCTTTGGATATTTCTCTCTCGACAAGTCAAATATACGCTTTTTGATGGCTTTAGCCAATCCAAATTTACGGTATATTGGATTCACTATTAAGCCTGAATTCGCTACATATTCTCCATGGCTCCAAGTTTCAATATAGCAAAAACCTGCCCACGTGCCGTCTTTATGAAGAGCGATCACCGCTTTCCCTTCCTTCATTTTATTGGCTACGTATTCAGGTGATCTCTTTGCAATACCCGTTCCTCTCGCTTTTGCGGATTCAAACATTTCGTCGCAGATCTGTTGAGCATAATGAATATGCTTTTCAGTCGCAGGTAGAATTAAAAAATCTGAAGTGTTCATTTGGTCGTAATAACCCACTAAATAAAAGCAAACCGATTTTACGGCGCTTTTCGAATAAAAAATACAGTTATTTAATACGGTAATTCGCACGAAAAACGATTATGTGCGAAGGGTTGTGGGATTGCCCGCGAATTAAGCTCGGGGCAATATCGGTCGTCGGAATTGTAGAATTGGACGTTCCAGATGGATAAATTCACAAAAAAAGCCAGCGACATAGTTTTGGAAACCACGCCTATTGACAATTTGTATGTAGTTTTTTGTGTTCATTTTTTGCTATGACTGCCCTTCAAAAAGGAAGTCGACCACCACAAATATCATTACAATTTATGTTATTTCAAAGATTCTTTTCTATTTTTTAAAGAATCACAGTAAAATGACAAAAATATTATCAAAAAACCTGCTTTCTCATTGATTTACTGAAGGAAGCGTAGGGAGCCGATTCGCATGAGGATTTTGAAGATATTTGGCATAACTGGTTCGGATATAAAACACCAAATTATAGTCATTGGACCCCAAAACAAAATAATAATTCGGCCGATATTGGAACATAAAATCAGCCAATTTTTCCCCAGTTAATCCCGTCGTTCTGCTCACAAGTTCTGGAGTAAAACGATAGTCAATCACTGATTCCCGATAATCGCGTTCAATGATTTCTTGTAATCGTCTTGCATTTTTGCCTTCCCGACTAATTAATCGATAGAGCGCATCGATGCTTAAGCCAGAACCATTTGTTCCAGAGGTTAGTAGAGGGCCTCTTTCGCCTTTTGAGTAGGCCGTGCTGTATTCCCGTTGCCGCTCTTTTAATAATTCTTCAGGACTTCTGCGAACGACGATAGACACTTCCTGAATGCGGATACTGGAACGTTTTAATTGGAAAATATGGGTGCGATTTTCCACAACGGTCAGCGTATCTGGAAAATAACCCTCTACCGCCGCAATGAGCACATCGCCCGGTTTACCTACTATGCTAAACTCACCTTTCGTGTTGTTGTAATCGCCGGCATCGTTGTTCGCATTGTAGATGTAGACACGTGCAATTCGCTGTTTGGTCTCAAGATCCAACACAATCCCCTGCGCATGCTTTTGTGCATACAAATTCATGCAGCTAAAAAGACTGCAGGCAAAACAAAAAACTTTCCACACATGCTTCACGTTTGTAAATCTAAGCTTTCCTTAGTTTGTGAAAAAATTTTTAACACGATTTTACATTTTGCCCTCTTTTCCAGCAACCCCTTATTTCGACACTAACAAAAGTTGACCGACGCTTACATCCTGGGATTTCAGCCCGTTTAAATTCAGGGATCGAGAGCCCGTATTTAGTAGCGATAGATCCTGCTGTCTCCCCATCCTTCACTTCGTGAATCAGCATTTTTCCTTTGGGATTTTTCTGGATGCTTGACTTGTCATCCGCTTGATTTTGTTGGGTTTGTTGGGTTTGTTGATTTTGTTGGGTTTGAGAGTTTTGCGTAGGATTGTTGCTGTTGCTGACAGAAGGAGCAGGTTCGATGGAAGTTGCTCGCGCAAACGCTTCCGATGAAGGACGACGCACATCGTTTTTGCTTAAGCGATCCAACTGATGCAAATCGTACCGCTCTATTAAATCTATTAATAATTCAGCATAACGAGGATTGGTAGCATATCCAGCCTCATTTAAGCCTTTTGCCCAACTTTTATAGTCGTTTTTATTTAAAGTAAACAGCTTTTCATACCTTCTTCTTAACAGGAATTGAGAATGATCTCTAAAGGATTCTTCCGGAGCTTCATACACCCGAAAACACTCATTGTCTTCATCATCATTATGATAAGTTTTCCCTCCTCCCCAATCTCCTGTGCACTTAATTCCAAAGTGGTTATTCGCGGTGGTGGCCAAACGGCTTGTACCATTTCCAGATTCCAAAATTCCTTGTGCAAGTTTAATGCTTGCAGGAATGCCGTGTTTTTCCATTTCTTCTACAGCGATCCATTTATAGCGCTCTATATATGCCCAGCCAATGGCCGAGGTTCCTGGTTTTATCGCCGTATTATAAGGGGAATTATTTGTAGAATTCGTAGGACTGGTCTCGCGGGCGCGCTCCGTTTTACCGTCATTTGATGCATTTGAAGACCTATCAGCCCGCACATTTGACCCTGTAGAGACCAAGGCTTTTTTCGGAGCACAGGAAGAAATTAACAGCATGAACAACCCAATAATTAGAAAAAGAGGCCTCATTCGTTCTATTTAATTTTTCTATTTATTTTTTCCTTAAAACAAAAACCCCGTCACGTACAGGCAGAATTAATTTTTCGACCCTGGGATCCGAGGCGATTTGTTCGTTCATTTGGATGATTTGTTGAGTTTGTTTGTCGGTTTGCTCCGCAAAAACTCTCCCTTTCCAAAGCACATTATCGATTAAGATCACCCCTCCTGCAGGCATTTGTTCTAAGACTAAATCCACATAAAGCACATTGTTTTTTTTGTCCGCATCGATAAAAACCAAATCAAAGGATTCATTCAGTGTGGGAATAACTTGCGCAGCGTCACCAATATGATAACGAATTTGCGCAGCGACATCCGACTCCTCAAAATACCCCTTTACACGATCTTCTAACTCTTCATTTACGTCGATCGTGAAAATCAATCCGTCAGCCGGCAACCCTTCGGCCAAACAAAGGGTGGCATAGCCTGTAAAGGTTCCGATTTCTAAAATCCTTTTTGGTGCTAGAAACCGACTTAACATGGAGAGCAGCCTGCCCTGATAATGCCCAGATAACATGTGCGCTTGTGTTTGCATCACATGGGTCTCCCGATTAATTCGAGCTAATAAAGCGGACTCAGCATCGCAATGCCGATCGAGGTAATTGCTTAAAGTGGCGTCTATGAATTCCATCTTAAGCAAATTTAAGTAAATGAGGCCAAAATCCAACAACAAATTGTATCTTGTCGAATAAAACGTAACGAATGAGGAGGCAAATTGCAAAGATATTTCTAGTGGGTTGTATCTTGTTCTTGGCAGGATATTATGGTGCGACCGCACAAATGCTTTTGCGAGGGTTCGTTGTCGAAAAAGAGACTGGAAAGCCTTTGCAGGGGGCGACCGTGTCTTGGCTGGACAAGGGCATTGCTACTTCCACTGATTTTGATGGTGAATTTCACTTAATCTGGACGCAACCGCCGCAACCAACAGATACGGCCTATAGAATTCAGGTGCAGGCCATGGGCTATCATCGCTTGGATACCCTATGGATAGAAAATGGAGCAGACGCGCGATTTGCCATGGATAAAAATATGCTGATGATCGAGGAAGTTATAATCAATCATCCAATTAACGATCGAAACCAACAGCACCCTGCGACTGAGTTGGCCAGAAAAATCACCCAAAATAGGGCGAAGAATCGAAGCAGTTCGGAACCCTTCATGCGTTATAAAGCGTATGAGAAAATTATGATGGCAATAAGTGGTTTACCTTCATCCGTTCATAAAAATCCGCTGTTTAGAAATTATAAATTCATTTTTGAGAATGTAGATACGCTGTTATCTCCTGGACGGAAGCTCTTGCCGATCTATTTGGAAGAAAAAATTACAGAAGAATTGCGCCGCAAACAACCTGCAGCCAAAAAAACCATCATCAATCAATTATTGCGTACAGAATTGGATGAACGCTATGTGAACAATAATAATATCCAAGCAGTAGTGTCGTACCTACATCATGAGATTGATTTATATGATAATACGCTGGTGCTATTTAACCGACCGTTTATGAGTCCCATTGCGCAAGGGGCACCGCTCTTTTACCGTTATCAAATTCAGGACACCATACAGGTAGCAAACGCATCGTTTATTCGCTTAGCATTTGTTCCAAGAAATGAGGAAGAACGATTGTTTTCAGGGGTGTTATTGGTGTCAAATGATGGGAATTATGCTGTTAAGGAAGCCGAAATCCAAATCGGTAAAAAGGCCAATATTAATTTTATCAATGATCTAAAGATTCAATTTGACTATCAATTACAAAAATCAGGGAAATATTTGCCAAGATCCATCACATCCATGGTGAATTTTGGGATATATGGATCGAACCAAGGAATGTTTAGTCATTGGGTGCGCCGTTTTGATCAGTACTCGCTCGACTCCATTGCTCCAGAAAATTTTGAAGGAAAGGAAGTGAGTTGGAAAGACTCTACAAAAGCAACTCCACCGAATTTTTTGCATGTTAGACGTCCGATTTCTTTATCCATGGTCGAAGAAAATCTGTATAAAAATATGGATGAATTAAAGGAGAACAAAGGGTTTGCAAAAACCTTAGAATGGATGTATTTCATCACAAAAGGGTATAAGTTTGTCGGCCCTTTAGAGCTCGGCCCTTTAGAAAATGCATTTTCATATAATAATCAAGAAGGAGCTCGGGTGCGCATTGGCGGACGGACGAATGCCTCCTTTTCTAATCGGTTTTATGGAGAGTTTTATGCGGCTTACGGTTTTCGAGACCAGCGCTATAAGTATTATGGACAGGCAGCCCTGTCCTTAACGGATAAAAAAATTGGGGATTTTCCAGTCAATTATTTAAGTATTGGTTACCAGCACGATGTCCGAGAACCTGGGCAGCGATTGGGGTTTCTCAATGGAGACGATTTATTAAGGTCTTTCAAGAAATCGATCCAAGACATGTGGATTTACCACTCATTATTTAAAGCCATGCATGTGTATGAATTTGGAAAAAACTTCCGCGTTCAAACATCCTTTACTTCGCATAAAATGGAAGCGGCCGGAATGTTAAAATTCGAGCGTGCGCGAGATGGATTTTTGAAGAATTCCATTCGCACTTCTTCGTTGGGTGTCGATCTTCGCTGGGCGCCATATGAAGAATATTTTCAAACAAATTTAAACAGAACGACGATTTCTACCCCTCATCCCGTCATCGATTTCAGGTATCATATAGGTTTGAAATCTTTTGCCGGAGGCGAACATGCGTTTCAATCTTTCCGAATTGATTATCAACAACGATTTTATTATACCTTAATAGGCTTTACAGATTTCTCCATGGGTGCTGGGTACATTCATGGTTCCTTGCCGTTTTTGCTCTTGGATATTCCCAAAGCGGATCAAAGTTATTTGTTAGCGCCGGATGCTTTTAGTTTAATGAGGGACATGGAATTTGTGAGCGATCAATATTTGAAGTTTGATTTTCAACATCGATTCCAAGGCTTTTTCATGAATAAGATTCCGTATTTGAAGAAAGCGAAAATCAGGGAGGTGGTAGGATTTAAAATGTATTTGGGTAGGCTGCGCAAAGAAAACAATCCGAACTATCAGCAAGATTTATATAAGTTTCCACAAAATGCTGCGGGCGATCAAATAATTTTTGCATTTGGAAATCGACCTTACATGGAAGCAAACGTTGGTTTGGAAAATATTTTTAAATTTCTTCGGGTTGAATATGTAAGAAGATTGTCGTACCTTAATCATCCGGGCACTAGAAAAGAAGGGGTTCGATTTAGTATCCGGGTGGGATTTTAATCCGGGTAATAATTTTCGGGCAATAAAATCCGGGTAAAAAGATCCGGGTAAAAAGATTCGGGCAATAAAATCTGCGTAATTTGAGCAGTCGTGAAATTTTGCGCGAGCGCGACCGAAAAACCAATAGATAAAAACCAATAGATAAAAACAAACTTATTAGTCACATTTCATATGAATTACGTAAACATTTTAGTGGAAGATTCGGGGTCCATCCGCTACATAACGATTAATAGAGAAAGTAAATTGAATGCCTTAAATAGGGCCACCATTCGTGAACTCGAGGAGGTCATTCAACAGACAGAAAAAGATTCGAACATTCGGGTGGTGGTGTTAATGGGCGCAGGTGAAAAGGCTTTTGTGGCCGGAGCGGATATTTCTGAATTTTCATCGTATTCGGCTAAAGAAGGAGAAGAATTGGCGCGCATCGGTCAGGCCAAGGTTTTTGATAAGATTCACCATGCTGGGAAGCCCTACATTGCTGCGATTAATGGCTTTGCATTAGGAGGAGGATTAGAATTAGCGCTTGCCTGCCATATTCGAGTCGCAGCCAGCACTGCAAAAATGGGCTTGCCGGAAGTTACATTAGGTTTAATACCTGGATATGGAGGAACCCAACGTTTAACTCAACTCGTAGGTCGAGGCAAGGCACTTGAATTAATCACTACGGCGGACA